>NZ_JBTYIP020000004.1:0-548271 GCF_054877945.1 Singulisphaera rosea
GGGGTAGTCCTAGGACTACCCCGCAGGGCCGCTCGTCGTTATCCTATCGTTTCCGCAAAGTTTGTTCGCATCCCTCCACTTGCTTACCAATTCATGAATCTCTCAAATTCATACGTCTAAGGTCGCAATTCCCGCGTTTTCGCCCGCCCGCCTCCCCAAGAGGCCGGCCAAAAGCTCCCGATCTCCGATGACGAGCGCGTCGCCGAGTGGGACACGACTCTGGAGACTCTCATGTCCATTGCTCGAACGACGGACGATACCGACATGGACGAGCGGTGGAAGAATGGCTACAGCGGTTCTCAGCCGCATCGCACACAGAAGAATTGGTCGATGGCCTTGATGTTCGGGCGAAACCGTTCGCTTTGTGCGATATGCCTGCGTTAACTGTTGTAATGAAGCGAAATCGGTGCTGGCTCCTTGTAGGGTGGGCACTGCCCCCCAGCGTTCCGCAAGGCCCGGTAGATGTCACTAGCCATCAAATTGAGGGCAGAGCGAGTCGACGACTTTCCTGCCCTCGATCGTCACCGGGAAAGACGGGTGGGCGATGCTCACCCCACGGGATGACTTCGGCTCCGATCTCGCCCCATGAGCCGGGAGAATTTCGCGCGGAGATTCGACGAGTCCCACCCGGCACACCCGCAATTCGAGGGGATGTCTCGAGGTGCGGATCATCGTCCTCGACTCCGCCCTTCTCGGGTTGGTAGGCTCGACAGGGTGTTTTTTCTTTCCGGATCGGCGATCCTAACGCCCAACCCTGGTTCGATCGCCCCGAATCTCGTGATCGAGTTCCATAACATCATGATCGTATCTATTGTTTTTACAGGCTTGCTGGCGATCTCGGCCAACGCGGCCGATCTTGGCGAACTGCCCGACTTCACCAAGATCGGCGGAGAGTTGGATCGTCGTTCCGAAGCAAAACAGTTCGTCGATTTGGCAAAGCTGTTCGCTAGCAGTAATGAACGCCTTCACTCATCCCTTCTCAAGTTGTATGAGGCCTCCGCGTGGGCCGATGGCGGCCATGCCGAGGAAGCGGTCAGGGCCCTCGAGCAGGCGTTCGATTACGGGTTGAAGAACCCGAATGTCGTGACCAAGTATCCGAGCCTCGGGGGTCTGAAATCCCATCCCGCGTGGGCTGGGATCGAGGGAAGGATCAAGCGTCTGCGAGACCAAATGAGCGACGTCGAGCACTTCCAGGTCCACACGGAAGACGCCGTCGCGTTTTGGAAGGCCTACGAGCGGGCTCGCGACGACCGTCCTCGCGCGAGGGAGATCTTCGGCGACTGGATTCTGAGCGGGTCGCCCGCCCTGCGGGATTATTACGCGAACCGTTACATGAGCGTCGACAACCTGGTCCAGACGACGTTGGTCACCTATCCGAAGTATTACGAGGCTCTCTATGATCGATTCGAACCCGCTCGACTCGATTCGATCAAGGAGCAGACGATTGCCAATATGAAACGATTCCGGACCCATTATCCCCGGGCGATTTTCCCCCATGGATACTTGATGATCGGCGTCCTCAATTCGGCGGGGTCGGTCACGGAGCTGGGCGTTTTTATCGGCCTTGACATGTACAAATTAGATGATGGTATCTCGCTGGAGGAGTTGCCCGACGGGCTCAAGAGGATGATCGGCGACCCCGGTGGGATCCCCGGCACGTTGACGCACGAGTTGATGCACTTCCAGCAAAGCTATCGCGACCCGATCGGCGGCGTCCTGCTCCGCAAGGTCTTCGAAGAAGGGGCCTGCGACTTCTTGACGGAATTGTCCTCGGCCAAGCCAGGGCCGGAGGGGACGCGGCAGCGTTACTTCCGTGAGCACGAGGCCCATATCCTCGACGAGTTCCGGCACGAGATGAACGGGACCGACCTCTCGAAGTGGATGTATAACGGCAGCCGCGATGGACGCCCGGCGGATCTCGGCTACACGCTCGGATACGTCCTCTCCAAGTCCTACTACGAACGCGCGGCCGACAAGAAACACGCCGTCGACGAGCTCCTGAACACCAACCGCTTTATGCAACTCATCGAAGAGGGCCAATACAAGGCGGCATTGACCTCGAAGACGCCTGCCCAGTAGGGCCGCCGAGTAGCGAAGCACGTCCGAGCATTCAGCCGAAGCCGTATCACATGGCTCTCGCGGGTTGCGAGGACCCAGTAACCTTTCCTGACAAGCCCTGAGAAGCCTCGATCGGCAGAGTCAAAACGAAGGGCCCGCGGCTCATCGCCGCGGGCCCTTGGAAACTCCCCGACTAGGACTCGAACCTAGAACCTAGCGGTTAACAGCCGCTCGCTCTACCGATTGAGCTATCGGGGAATGGATTGATGGGACAAAAGGCCGACTGAGGATTGGATTGGCCCGACGAGTGGTTGAAGAAACTCACGAGTCGGACCGAAGGCAAAAGGCCCGCGGCTCATCGCCGCGGGCCCTTTACAAACTCCCCGACTAGGACTCGAACCTAGAACCTAGCGGTTAACAGCCGCTCGCTCTACCGATTGAGCTATCGGGGAATCGGCCCGTTGAGGATAGCGAATGAAGGCCACGAACTCAAGGGCAGATCTTCGAAACTTGGGGATGAATTACAGAAGGAGGGCATTCCCTTGCTTCGGACGTGGCCGGGAGACCAAACGCCGAAATAGAAGGGCGGCGAGGCGATCCGCCGGCCTCGTCGTCACTCTTTGGTCGCGGTCTTGGCGTCGTGCTGTTCGATCGCCTTCTCGAGGATCCCGACGATCAGGGCGTTGAGAGAGGCTTTGTCTTCTTTCGCCCAACTCGCCAGTTGTTCGTGGAGGACGGGTGGCATCCGGATCTGGAAGTGGACCACGGTCTCAGGCATGGGTAGAACTCCTCAGCTCAAAGGAGACATCGTCCGACGGTGGCGGTGGATACCAACGCCCCATGGTCGCATCGGACAAATCTCGCGATGGGGCATGCACTCTCATTGTACCCGAAAAACTCTCCAGAGCCCTCGGCATTTTCCCGATCGCGAGAGGGAAGCTTCCGATTTCGGTTGTCCGGCGGCGCGAGAATGCTTACAACACTCCGTCTGAAGGCGGAGACGCGAGGCCCGCCCCCCTTTTTCCCGTCGCTTTCCCGAATTTCTAACCGACCCCTCGTGGGGAGGCCCGGGACGGGAAACGGGGCCCGTCCGAGCCATCCTGAATCGTCCTTGCTGGGCTGAGTCATCCAGGTTGCATCCTCGAAACGTCAGGGCCGAGGTTGTCCAAATGTCGACGGAAGACAACGAACGACCGGAGACCTGGGAACCGGGCGAGCATGCCGACCCGCAGGCGGCTTCGGGCACGTCGGAGATCATCCGTCAGTTCGTCGAGCATTGGGGGATGATGGCGCGGTCGTGGGGAATTAACTCCACGATGGGCGAGCTTTTCGCCCTGCTCTATATCTCGGGGACCGACTGGACCGCCGACGACCTCAGGGAGCGGCTCCAGGTCTCTCGAGGCAATGTCAGCATGAATCTCAGGGAGTTGATGGCCTGGGGCGTCGTCCACAAGATTCACCGCCAAGGAGAACGCCGCGAATTCTATCGCGCCGAGACCGACGTCTGGACGCTCTTCCGTCGGATCCTCGCCGAACGCAAACGACGCGAGCTCGACCCGACCCTCGTCGTGCTCCAGAAAAGTGTTGCGAAAGTGCGACAGGAGCCCGGGTTGGACGACCTCGAGGCCCGGATCTCCGCACTCCAGAATTTCTTCGGGCTGATCAACTCGCTCGCCATCCGCATGCTCAAGCTGGAGACCGAAGACCTGGCGGACCTCCAGCTCCTGCTCGGAGACCCGGAGGAAGCTCCTCCCCCGCAATAGTCGAGGCGGGATGCCGCTCCCCGCGGCCGAGGGTTCAGTGAATCGGGAACTGCCGACCGGCAGGGACGGCCCCCGAGGAAGATCCTCCGGAGGTCGCGTGAACGTAACTGCTTCGGGGCGCATGATCCTGACACCGTCGGGCGACCTGAAGTGCTGAAGGCCCGAGTTCCGACAATATAGGGAGTAACGGTCTTGTCCATCGGCCCGGTCGCTTCCTGATTTCTTTTGGGGAGGATCATGGAAGATGGGATTCGATTGCTCTAAACTTAGGGATCGAAGTGTCGCGACGGAGCCATACCGGCCGAGGGACCGCGAGACTCGGACCACGAGCCCAAGACCCTGGAGTCGGGGTGCCTCGAGCGGGAGGGGAAGCGCGATACCGGCGTCGATCCGCCCGGCAGTCGCGGCCCCTCTTTTCTTTGACGACGGTCGAGACATCGGCTAGCTTTTCGAAAGCCGAATCCCCCCCTTCACTCCTGACCTCGGTCCGAAGACGAGCGGCCAATCAGTCCGGACCATTGACATCGTGTTGATGACCCTCCGGGCCTCGTCCGAAACACCCTCGCCAACCGGCATCCCGTGGCCCGCGTCGCGTTCCGGGCTAACCTCAAGCGGAGTTCTGTATGAGCACTGTGTCGGAGGATCAATACCGCCCCGGCCTTGAGGGGGTGGTCGCCAATGAGACGGCGATCGCCAACCTCGAGGGAAAGGAAGGGGACGGCGGGCTTGAGTATCGCGGGTATCGGATCGAGGATCTGGCCCAGTCGGTCTCGTATGAAGAGACGGCGTTCCTGCTCCTCCACGGCGACCTCCCCTCGGTCACGCAACTACGCGAGTTCGACGCCCGGCTCCGCTCGGCCCGCAGCTTGCCCGAAGCCCTGATCGACCTGTATCGCAAGATTCCCGACACGAACCATCCGATGGACGTCTTGCGGACGTCGGTCAGCGTCCTGGCCCACTTCGACCCCGACGTCAACGCCCCTCCGTCCGACCACGCCGCCAACGTGCGGAAGGCCGAGCGGATGATCGCGCAGATGGCCACCGCGGTCGCCTACCGCGAGCGGATCGTCAACGGGCTCCCGTTGGTCGAGCCCCGCGATGATCTCGATCACGCCGCCAACTTCCTGAACATGGTCAACGGCAAGGTCCCGTCCGAGACCATGCGGCGCGCGTTCGACCTCTCGCTCGTCCTCTACACCGAACACGAGCTCAACGCCTCGACCTTCTCGGCACGCGTCACCGTCTCGACGCTCTCCGACATCTATTCGGGGATCGTCGCGGCGATCGGGACGCTCAAGGGGCCGCTCCACGGCGGCGCCAATGAAGAAGCCTGGAAGGTCCTCGAGCAAGTCGGGTCACCCGACAACGCCGAGCGCTGGATCCAGGATGCCCTGGCCCGCAAGGAGCGGATCATGGGCTTCGGGCACCGCGTCTACAAGACCGGCGACCCTCGCTCCCGGATCCTCAAGGAGTTCTGTACCCGGCTGGCGGCCGAGGTGGGCGACGACCGCTGGGAACGGATCGCCGAGCCGATCGAACAGGCCGTGACGACGCAGAAGAACCTGCCCCCCAACGTCGACTGGCCGAGCGCGCGCCTGTATCACTACATGAACCTGGACATCGAGCTCTACACGCCAATCTTCGCGATGGCACGCGTGGCCGGGTGGTCGGCGCACATCATCGAGCAGCTCGACCACAACCGACTGATGCGCCCCAGGGCTCGCTACATCGGCCCGCCGAACCGCCACATCAAGCCCATCGCCGAGCGTTGAGACCCGCGCGTCGGCTTCGCACCGACCTCATGAAACGACCCGGCGTGCCCCAAGGCCCGCCGGGTCGTGCTATTTGACGTCCCGTTCGTCGTCCTCTGCTCCTGGCGAACGGACTTCCTGCCCGGCCCCTTGAGGCCAAGAAAACGGCAGAGCCTCGCGCGAACGTCGGTCCGTGCGAGGCTCTGATTCGTCTTCGGAACGTCGAAATACCAGGAGAACATCCGGGACGCGGATCAGGCGACCGGGTCTGCGTTCCGGGTCATTTCTCCTCTTCCTTCGGCATGTCCTCGGTCGCGGGAGTCGCTCCCTCTTCGGCAGGAGCCGCGGGGGTCTCGGCCTTCTTGGTCGCGTCTTGGCGGGCCCGCCCCAGGTTCTTGATCAGGGAGCGGTCGACGGCCTCGACACGGCCCCGGATCGGCGCACTGTAGTCGAACCCGAGGTAGGCCAGGAGGCGCTCGATCCGCATCGGACGGACGCCGTTGTCGCGGGCCTCACGGATCGCCACAGAGCGCTTCTTGAGGAAGTCGGCGTATTCGACCGTGCTCTGGTCCTCGGTGTCGCGTTCATAGTTCCGCAGCGGCTGGCGATCGTCGGTGATGTACCAGGCGTCGCGGCCGGTGAGCTTGCCTTGCTCCTTGCCGATGAAGGGAGGCGGCAGGTCGTAGTCGACGATGCCACCGGCGGCCGTGATCATGCGGATCAGGTCCGCACGATCGTCTTTCCCGTCGCGGTTGACATCCATCTTACCGATCAGCGCGAACCGCATCGGCTCGTTCGGCGACCAGGCCGGCGAGTAGACGATGTCCCCGAGGCGGATCGGTTCGACCGGATTCATGGTCTTGGTAATCTTGCCCAGGCTGTAATTGTCGCCGACGAACGTCAGTTCGATCGTCCCCTTCGGCCGCTCGGTCGGGATGCCGGGTGAGCCGGTGTCGAAGATCGTCAGCTTCATCTGGGGGCGTGCCCCCATGCTGTGGGTAAGGTTGGTGCGGACCTCACCTCGGTTGTAGTCCACGAAGGTAATCCGACCGTCCGGACGGTCGAGGATCGTCTCCACTTGCGCCTTGGCGTCCTGGTGTTCGCGGACGATGTTGAGCAGGTCGGACTGCTTCTTGGTCGAGTCTTCCCGCAACTGGCGGAGCTGAGTGTTGAGGGTGGCGATCTCGGTCGCCTTGTTGTTGATTTCGGTCTGGTAGAGGTCGATCTTGGCCAGCAGGTCGGCACGGGCCTGGTCGTGCTTGGTGTGCTCGCTCGCCACATCGGCCTGGGCCTGGCTCTTGGCCTTCGCCTCGACGTCGAGCTGCTGCTTGTTCACGATGTTGACCGACTCAAGGCTACGCCTTTGGTCGACGTATGCCAGGGCGACGGACGTGGTGAGCCTCGCCTGGTTCTTGAGCATGTCGGTGACGCGGGCCAGCGACGAGATGAAGTTCTTGTTCGGCTCGCCCTGATACGACGCCAGGAGGCTCTGGGCCGTGTTCTTCACCTCTTCCAGGGCCGGGCTGTTACCCCCCGCCGCCTGGACCTTGCCGACCATCTCGACCACCATCGGGCCGATCTCGCCGATTTCCTTGTTGATCTTGTCGTTGGCGGCCTTGATCTCGCCCTTGACGGCTTCGTATTCCTCGGCACGCGAGCCGATGTTGCCCTTCAGCTCCTCGTATTGCTTGAGGATGAGGCCTTCCGCGGTTTTCGACTTTCTCAAATTATCTTCGGAGGCGGAGAGCTTCTCCGTAGCGTCCGAGTAGTTCGAGAAGAGGAAGTACGATGTGACGGCCAAGATAACCGTCAGCGACACGAATGCCGCCACGGCGATCTTGAGCCCTTGTGACTCGTTAGCAGCAGCCATAGGTCAGCACTCCCTCCGAGGGACCTCGAGCGCACTTCGCCGTCGATCCACCGGTTTGCAGAAACTATGTCACATGAGACGGCCGATGTCGGGAGAAGACGAGAAAAACCTTCGAAGTCCTGACACTTGGACGAAAAATCGCGCCGAAAGTTCCCTTTTGCGGACCTGCCATACGACGACGCCTGTCAGGGGGAGAGAGGATCCCTGAATGGATGTCGAGTTCGCCAAACCCTTGACACTATCCCAGAGGCAACATACCCTGTGAAGGTCGCTCGAGCCTGCCTCGACGCCCCTCAATCCGGCACATATCCCTTCTTCCTTTTTCCATGACCGACCACGATCCCCATCAGTCGAATTTTCTCGACCCGGCTCCGCCTCCTCGGTCCAAGTCGAAGTCGAAGCCTACGATTTATATTCTTGACTCGTTTTCTCTAATTTACCAGGTCTTTCACGCCATCCCATTAATGACGGGACCGAGCGGGCAGCCGACCCAGGCGGTCTTCGGGATTTATCGCGACCTGCTCAACCTCATACGCGACCGTAAGCCGGACTATCTCGCCGCCGCATTCGACGGCGGGCGGCCCGTGTTCCGCTCCGAGATCCTGCCGGAATACAAGGCCCAGCGGGCCGCGATGCCGGATGATCTCGTCCCGCAGATCGATGTCATCCGCCGCGTCTTCGAGGGGTTTCGAGTCCCTGTGCTTCTCTCGGAGGGGAACGAGGCCGACGACGTCATCGCCACGGTGGCCCGCCGGGCCACCGAGCGCGGGCTCGACGTCGTGATCTGCACGGCGGACAAAGATGCCCGGCAGTTGCTCGACGATCAGACGCGTATCCTCAACCTCCGGACTCAGAAGTTTCTCGACGTCGAAGGGTTGAAGGCCGAATGGGGCGTGACCCCGGCCCAGATCGTCGACCTCCTCGCCCTGACCGGCGACACGTCCGACAACATCCCCGGCGTCCCTGGCATCGGGCTGAAGACCGGAGCCAAGCTGCTCGAGGAGTTCGGCGACCTCGAAAACCTCTTGAAGAACGTCGACAAGGTCTCCGGCGCGAAGCGCAAGGAGAATCTCCGCGAGTTCGCCGAGACCGCGAGACGGGCCCAGACCCTCGTCGTCCTCCGCGACGACCTCGAGCTCGACCTCGACTGGGACGCCCTTCGGCTCGCCAAGCCGGACGTACAGGCGCTCAAGGCCCTCTGCGTCGAGTCCGGGTTTCATCGATTCCTCGCCGAATTGCCCGAGGACGAAGCCAAGCCACCGAGGGACTGGGTCGCCGATTACCGACTCGTGAACACGCCCGAGCGCCTGGCCGACTTCATCCACGCGCTCGGCCAGCAGCCCCGGTTCTGCCTCGATACGGAGACCACAGCGGTCGACCCTTTGCGTGCCGATCTGGTCGGCCTCTCGTTCTGCTGGGAACCTGGGGTTGCCTATTACCTCCCGGTCCTCGGCCCCGCGACGGACCAGACGCTCGACGCCTCGAAGACGCTCGAGGCCCTCCGGCCGATCCTGACCGATACCTCGACCGAGAAGATCGGCCAGAACCTCAAGTACGACATGCTCGTGCTCCAGAGAGCCGGGATCGAGATCGGCGGCCCGATCACGGACACGATGGTCCTGAGCTACCTGCTCGAGAGTGGCGAGCGTAACCACAACCTCGACCAACTCTCGCACCGGCTCCTCGACCACGCCATGGTCCCGATCACCGACCTGATCGGCAAAGGGAAGACCCAGATCACGATGGACCGGGTCGAGGTCTCCAAGGTCGCGTACTATGCCGGCGAGGACGCCGACGCGACCTGGCGGATCGAGTCGATCCTCGCGCCCAAGGTCCGGGAAGACGGGCTCTGGGATCTCTACGCCGATCTCGAGAGGCCGCTCGTCTCGGTCCTGGCGCGGATGGAGACGGCGGGGATCAAGGTCGACGTCCCGATGCTCGAGAGGCTCTCGGCCGATTTCGCGGGTCGGCTCGAGACCATCGAAGCCGAAATCTTCAAGCTCGCGGGCCATCCGTTCAACATCGGCTCCGGTCCTCAACTCCGCCAGGTGCTGTTCGAGGAGTTGAAGCTCCCGTCGCTCCAGAAGACGCCGGGGGGAGAGCCGAGCACCGCCCAGGAGGTGCTGGAGGAGCTCGCGGCAAAACACCCCCTGCCCCGACTGCTCATCCAGCATCGCCAGTTGACCAAGCTCAAGAGCACGTATCTCGACGCCTTGCCCGCACTCGTGCACCCCGGCGACGGCCGGGTCCACGCCTCGTTCAACCAGGTGGTCGCGGCCACCGGCCGGCTCAGCTCGAGCGACCCAAACCTGCAGAATATCCCGGTACGCACCGAGGACGGCCGGCAGATCCGGCAAGCCTTCGTCCCAGGCTTCGAGGGGTGGTCGCTGCTGACGGCCGATTACTCGCAGATCGAGCTCCGGATCCTCGCCCACTTCTCCGGCGACCCGGCGTTGACTCGGGCGTTCGCCGAGGACCACGACATCCACAGCGTGGTCGCCTCGCGAATCTTCCAGGTCTCCGAGTCGTCGGTCGACGACGCGATGCGGCGCGTCGCCAAGACGGTCAACTTCGGCGTGATCTACGGCCTGAGCCCATTCGGGCTCGCGAGCCGGCTGGGGATCTCGCAGTCGGACGCCTCGGCGTTCATCGACGCCTACTTCCAGGAATACGCGGGCGTCGATGCGTTCATCACGCGGACGCTCGAAGAGGCGCTCGCAACGGGCCGGGTCGAGACCATCCTCGGCCGTCGCCGCCCGATCAACGGCATCAAAAATACGACGGGACGCAACCGCAACCTCGCCGAACGCACGGCCGTGAACACCGTAATCCAGGGTTCGGCGGCCGACCTGATCAAGCGCGCGATGCTCGACGTCGACCGCCGGATCCGCGAGGAGGGACTGCAGGCGCGGATGCTCCTCCAGATCCACGACGAGCTTGTTTTCGAGGCACCTCGGCAGGAAATCGACTCGCTCGCAATCCTGGTCCGCGAGGCCATGACCCGGGCCCTGGACCTCAAGGTCCCGCTCCGCGTCGACCTCGCGGCCGGCCCGAACTGGCTCGACGTCGAGGCCATCGCCGAAGGTCCCGTCGCATGACGAATGGCACCCTCGGCGCGACGCCCGAATCGAGGCCGGGCGAGCGTCGAACGAGCGATTTCCTGGCGGCTCTTTGCGTGAGGATTCGATTCGAACTGTTGGTGGGAAAAATGAACCACGTCCGATGAAACCCGTTGCAGAAATACGGAGGATGGCGTATAAACGATTGAGTCGTCTATCAGAGATCCGCTCTCGCATTGTGTCTGCCCCTTCACGGTTCCGATTCCTTCCCTCTACGGCCTGTGCGAGCCGTGGAACGCCTCGGGCGAGAAGGATCGGCGACGTAATACCCTCGGGAACCCACCGCCTGGCCCCGATCCGACCCGTACCCCAAACGTTTCGTTAATCCACCCGTCCTGGACAGGATCCCGGTTCACTCGGGATGGTCTCTGCGCCATCACGCGAAGTCCCGAGCGACCGTGGGGTGTCACTTGTCGCCGCTCAGAATGGGCGCCGTCGCCCTCGGCGGTGGGTAAGTGCTTGGATCCGTGTCCGGAATGATCGCCGTCGCGGCTCGACTCAAGGTTAGTCGAGGATGTTCATGAACTCGCGGTCTCGTCGGACAACTCGCTCGCGCCCTGGCCCGTCTCGCCCTTCCGGCCCCTGGAAGCATGGCGCAATCCCCGTGATCGGGGTGATCGGCGAGATCGGCGCCGGCAAGAGTGCGGCCTCGGCGTCGTTGGCGGCCCGCGGAGCGTTCGTGATCGACGCCGACGCGGTCGGGCATGCCCTTATCAATCAGCGACCGGTCCGTGACGAGGTGATCGCCCGCTTCGGCACCGGGATCCTTTCGCCCGAAACCGCTTCGGGAGAGCCCCCGGAGATCGATCGCCGGGCGCTCGGCGCGATCGTCTTCGCCTCGCCTTCGGCGCTCGCGGACCTCGAAACGATCGTACATCCGAAGATGCGTCGGACGTTCGAGCGTGCCATCGCGCGGACGGTCCGGCGCGGCCAGGCCCTCGCGATCGTCCTCGACGCGGCGATCCTGCTCGAAGCGGGTTGGGAAAACCTCTGCGACCGGGTCGTCTACATCGACACCCCCCGGGACCAACGGCTGGCCCGCCTGCTAGCCCAGCGCGGTTGGACCGAAGAGACGCTCCTCGCCCGCGAGCGGTCGCAGTGGCCCGCCGAGAAAAAACGGAGCAAGGCCGACGTCGTCATCGCCAATGACGCCGATGCCGGCGCCTTGGAACACAGCCTAGGACGATTCTGGGAGTCCCTCCCCGGCCTGGCGCGACGACCCTCCGAGCCCCCCCGAGGGGGCCCCGCAGGGGCCCGCGGCCTCTCTCCCCGGACACCCCGCGAGACTTGACGCGACCCACCCATCGCCGACCGGAGGAAATGAACGGATCCCTCGCCCCGCTTCGCCCCAAATTCTGCCTTGCGACTCTTTCGATGAGTATGTTCCGCCCGACCCGTTGACTTGCGCCCGTGATGCCCGAGCGCTTCACCTGCCTCTCATGACCCCTTCATCCGCGCGGCCGGACGATTCGATGTCCTCCCGCGCGGTCGGTCCCGAACCGAGGCTCGAACCGTAGCCCGGCGGCTGACCGCGACTTCGAAAACGCTAGATTTCGAACGAGGAGAATCGAACGCCATGGCCAACGAGACTCGCCCCCGCCGGGAGTCCTCCAGCACTTCCCGCATCCGCAAGGCCGCCTCGTCTACGGGAGGCCCGGCCCCCGCCTCGACCGCCGCCGACCACTCGAACGGAACCGGCCCCACCCCTCCCGTCTCGAACACGTCCACGCCCGAACCGGTCGATCCGCCGGTCGTCACCAACGATTACCGCGAACGAATCGAGCGCGAGCCGTATCCCCAGGAGCGCCCCGCCGACCGCGAGCCGATCCGATACGTCCGTGAGCGTGAGCGTGAAGTGGGACTTCCCGTCCGCGAGCGACTCCGGGATCGTAGCGACCGCAGCGACCGCGAAGTAGCCGGCGGCCCCGTGAGGGCGGAACGAGACGGCGTTGCGGCGTCCCGCGAGCGAGTCCGCGACCACGACCTGGCGGTCTCGAGCCGAGAGCGCGGCGAACGTGAACCGACCATCCCCTCGCGAGACCGCGATCGAGACCGCGACAGGGATCGGGATCGGGACCGCGATCGGGAATTCACCCCGGCCCCTCGCATCGAGCGTGAGCCCATCTCGGCCGCTCCGCCGGCGAGCGCCCCCGCAAGCCCCCTGGGCACCAACCTCCCCGACGAGGAGGAGGATGTCTTTGGCGACGCCGCGATCCACGACCGTTATGAAGACATCAAGCGCGGTGAGATCCACCTCACCGAGCTCCAGAAGATGACGATGCCGCAGCTTATCCGGACCGCCAAGTCCGAGGGCGTCGTCGAATACACCGGCTTGAAGAAGCAGGACCTGATCTTCAAGATCCTGAAGGAACGGGTCAAGCAGAACGGCCTGATGTTCGGCGAGGGGACACTCGAAGTCCTCCCCGATGGCTTCGGCTTCCTCCGCAGCCCGGACTACAACTACCTCCCCTGCCCCGACGACATCTACGTCTCGCCGAGCCAGATCCGCCGGTTCGGGCTCAAGACCGGGGCGATCGTCGCCGGGCAGATCCGCCCCCCCAAGGAGAACGAGCGTTACTTCGCCCTCCTCCGGGTCGAGGCAATCAACTACGAGGATCCCGACCGTTTGAGCGAGAAGGTCGGCTTCGACGACCTCACCCCGCTCCACCCGCTCGGCCGGATCCAGCTCGAGACGGGCCCGGATGAGATCAACATGCGGGTCGTCGACATGGTGACCCCCATCGGCAAGGGCCAACGTGGGCTGATCGTCGCGCCACCGAGGACGGGTAAAACCATCCTCCTCCAGAAGATCGCCAACAGCGTCCTGACGAACCACCCCGACGCCTACGTGATGGTCCTCCTGATCGACGAGCGTCCGGAAGAAGTCACCGACATGGAGCGGTCCGTGAAGGGGCCGACCGCCGAGGTCATCAGCTCGACCTTCGACGAGCCGGCTTCGCGGCACATCCAGGTCGCGGAGATGGTGATCGAGAAGGCCAAGCGGATGGTCGAGTACGGCCGGGATGTCGTGATCCTGCTCGACTCGATCACGAGGCTCGCCCGCGCCTACAACACCGAGGCCCCGCACTCGGGCAAGATCCTCACCGGCGGTATCGACGCCTCGGCCCTCCAGAAGCCCAAGCGGTTCTTCGGGGCCGCCCGCAAGATTGAAGAGGCGGGCAGCCTCACGATCCTCGCCACCGCCCTGGTCGACACCGGGAGCCGGATGGACGACGTGATCTTCGAGGAATTCAAAGGCACCGGCAACATGGAGCTGCACCTCGACCGTCGCCTGGTCGATAAGCGGGTCTGGCCGGCCATCGACGTCAATCGCTCGGGGACCCGGCGCGAGGAGCTGCTGATGGACCCCGAGGAACTCCGTCGCGTCTGGATCCTCCGCCGCGTCCTCAACGACATGAACCCGGTCGAAGCCATGGAGCTCCTCACGGGCCGGATGCGGAAGGCGAAGACCAACGCCGAGTTCCTGATGAGCATGAACCTGTCCTGATCCGCTTCGGGCGGATCTCTCGGACAACCCCGGACGGCCCAGGACCGAACACGGTCCGGGCCGTCCGGACGTGTCGTCTCCCGGTTTCGAGGCTTCGCCCCCGTCACGAACGAGGACGACGCCCGACTCAAGACCTCGAATCTCACGACGCCAAGACCACCTTATGACGACCTTTGAAGGGGACTTCTCCCCGCCCTCCGGCCGATTCGCGATCGTGGTCGCTCGGTTTAATTCCACGGTGACCGAGGCCTTGCTGGCGGGATGCCGCGACGGCTTCATTCGCCTCGGAATCGCCGAGGACCGGCTCGACGTGGCGTGGGTGCCCGGCTCGTTCGAAATCCCGCTCGTCTCCCGCACCCTGGCCGAGAGCGGCCGGTACGTGGCCGTGGTCTGCCTCGGCTGCGTGATCCGAGGCGAGACGGGCCACTACGACCACGTCGCGGGGCAGGCTGCCGCCGGGGTCATGCAGACGGGGATCGCCACGGGGGTCCCCGTGATCTTCGGCGTGCTGACCACGGAAACGGTCGAACAGGCCCTCAACCGCTCGGGCCTGAAGGCGGGAAACAAAGGGGCCGAGTCCGCGATGGCGGCCATCGAGATGGTCAACTTGCTAGGACGAATCAAGGCCGTGGAAGGGAACCCCAAGAGCTGACGGAACCCGGCACCCGGCAAGACTGAGGGAGCGAAATCGATGTCGACACAACTGCTGCCCCAGGCGTTCTGGTTCCGCCTCGCCGTGCCTTGCACTCGCGTCGACGGGATCCCGAAGGCGGGCACCAAGGGAAGGCTCCTCGACCTCCCCGCTTCGTGCTCGATGCCGGACTTCACTCCGCTCGACGACCGGAGTTCCTGGGCGGACGTCCGCGTCGCCTGGAATGTCGAGGGCCTGGCCGTCCAGGTCGAGGCAAAGGGGACGTCGAGCAAGGCAGGCATCGGCGACCGCCTGGAGGGGATGGATGGGCTCCGAGTTTGGGTCGACACCCGAGACACGAGGAACGTCAGCCGAGCCACGAAGTTCTGCCACCGGTTCGACGCGAAGTTGACCGCGGCGAGTCCTCGATCGAGCCTGAGCGTCGAAGTCGCCCGGCGCACGATCTCTCGGGCCGTCGCCGAGCCCCCCGTCCCCCGCGCCAATACCATCAGCTCCCAGGCCGAGCGCACTCGCGACGGCTGGCGCATCGAAATCTTCTTCTCGGCCGAGGCGCTCCACGGCTTCGACCCCGAGACCAATCGACGACTCGGGTTCGCCTACCAGGTGTCCGATCCCGACCTCACGGACCAGTTCCTCGGGGTCGGGCGGGAGTTCCCCGTGGGCGAGAACCCGAGTCTCTGGGCGACCCTCGAGCTGCGTGACTAGGGCCGAAATCGGCCCGCATCCCTTGTCGAGATCACTGGACCTTCCCCAATGTCAGACGCCTCAACGAACAAGCCGAATCCCGACGACGCCATCAATGCCGCGCTTGACGCGGTAACTTCGGGAGGGCCGATACGTCCCTCGGGCGAGGTCCCCCTGAAGCGACAGTGGGACGAGCAGCTCGAGGCCGAGCTCGAGGCCGCACTCGCCGGATTCGACTCCTCGAAGTTCGACGTCCCCTCGTCACGTACCCGCGAGAATGGACGAGGCCACGCTCCCAAGGGGGGGCGGGGCCAGGAGACGCGACAAGGGCCACAGCAAGGCAAGGTCGTCGCGGTCCGGGGCAAGAGCGTCTTCTTCGACCTCGGGGCCAAGAGCGAGGGGATCGTCCCCCTCGACCAATTCGGGGAGAACATCCCGAAGCCCGGCGACATGGTCGAAGTCGTCGTCGACCACTTCGACACCGATGAGGGCCTGCTCATCCTGTCGCTCAAGGGCGCGGCGGTCGAGGCCAACTGGGAAAACCTCCGGAAAGGCCTGATCGTCGAGGCTCGCGTCACCAAGACGAACAAGGGCGGGGTCGACGTCGACGTCGACGGGATCCGCGGGTTCCTCCCCATCGGCCAGATCGACATCAACCGGGTCGAGGATGCGTCGGTCTACGTCAACCAGCGCCTCCGCGTCGTGGTCACCGAGGCGAACCAGCGGGAACGCAACCTCGTCGTCTCCCGGCGCGACCTGCTCGAACGTGAACGCGAAGAACAGAAGGAGAAGACCTGGGCCGTTCTCGAGGAGGGCCAGGTCCGCGAGGGGCTCGTCCGATCGATCAAGGACTTCGGGGCCTTCGTCGACCTCGGCGGGGTCGACGGCCTGATCCACGTCGGCGAGATGAGCTGGTCGCGAGTCACGAACGCCGGAGACGTCCTCAAGGTCGGCCAGAGCGTCCAGGTCAAGATCCTCAAGATCGACCGCCAGACGAGCAAGGTCAGCCTCGGCCTCAAACAACTCACCCCGAGCCCTTGGGACCGCGTCGACGAGAACTACACGCGAGGAATGGTCGTCCCCGGCAAAGTGACTCGCTTGATGGACTTCGGAGCCTTCGTCGAGCTCGAGCCCGGGATCGAAGGGCTCGTGCACGTCTCGGAGCTCTCTCCGAACCGGGTCCGACGGGTCGCCGACATCGTCAAGCCCGAGCAAGAGGTTGAGGTCCGGATCCTGAAGGTCGAATCCGACGCCAAGAAGATCTCCCTCTCCCTCCGCCCGCTCCCGACCGTCGCACCGGTCGAGGCCGTGGTGGAGGAGGAAGAGGACGAGACCCCGCAGCCCCCCAAGCCCGAGCGGAAGACCCCGCTCAAAGGCGGCCTCGGCGGAGGCGGCAGCAACCTCTTCGGGCCTTCGAGCCCGGAGTGAGTTTCCGCCGATCCGATTCTCTCATCACGAAAAGACACAGGGCCGGGCTGTTTTCAGCCCGGCCCTGCCTCGTGAAGGAGACCGAATACGCTTGCGTAAGTCCACATGAAGATTCGTGTCGGGTGGGCACTGCCCACCCGGCAAAACGCCGCGTCGCGAAGTGCGATTGAACAAGCTTGCGTAGGCTTATGCGAAAAGGCTCGTCGTCTCGGGGTGGCCGTACATCAGGTTGAAGTTCTGGACCGCAACCCCCGCCGCCCCCTTGATGAGGTTGTCGAGGCAGGCCAGGACGACGACCTTACCGCGCACCACCCGGACGGTGATGTCGCAGAAGTTGGTGAACGCCGAATCCTTGGTGGTCGGCAGGTGTCCGACGACCCGGACGAACGGGCTCTGCGCATAGTACGAGCGATAGAGTTCGATCAGGTCGTGCTCGGTGACCGTCCCCTTCGGGGTCGCGTAGATCGTGGCGAAGATCCCCCGGTCCATCGGGACCAGGTGCGGCGTGAAGATCACCTCGACGCCATCCCCTTGCGAACGACCGACGTCGCTGAGGACCTGGTCGATCTCGGGGGTGTGTCGGTGCCGCCCCACGCTGTAGGCCGAGAAGTTCTCGTTGCACTCGGGGAAATGGGTTTCTTGCTTCGGGACTCGCCCCGCGCCCGAGACCCCGCTCTTGGCGTCGATGACGATCCCCTTGCGTTCGATCAGATTCTCGGAGATCAGTGGCGAGAGCGCCAAGATGCTCGTCGAAGTGTAACAGCCGGGGTTGGCAATGAGGGACGCACCCGGGATCTTCTCCCGATAGATCTCCGGTAGCCCGTAGACGGCCTCGTGCAACCCCGAAGGGTCGGTGTGGGTGTGGCCGTACCAATCGGCATACACCTGCGGGTCCACGAGTCGATAGTCGGCGCTCAGGTCGATGACCTTGACCCCGCGTTCTCGAAGACCAGGGACGACCGCGAAGCTCGCCGTATGGGGTAGGCCGAGGAAGGCCACCTGGGCCCTTTCGGCCACGCGGTCCGCGTCGAACGGTTCGCACTTGAGGTCGATCCTCCCTCCCAAGCTGGGATGGACCGAATCCAGGCGAGGGGCTTCCCCTTGCCGGGAGGTCGCGAGGGTGATCTTCGCCCCCGGATGATTCAAGAGAATTCGGATCAACTCACGCGCGGCATACCCCGTCGCGCCGACGATCGCTACGCCCGTCATTGCATCAATTCCTGAGTCGACTTCGATCCACGTCCGAGCCAGAAGAACGACAGGAGCCACACGGACCACGCGCCCGCGGAGATCCAAGCCCCAAGTCGGGCATCATCAGCCCGATACTCCAGCCTCAAGGTCCTCGCCTCAGGGCCGGGGACCACAATTCCCTGCCAACCATGATCGCCCCGCCCTTTGAACACCGGGAGGAGGTCCGCGGGAGCCTCGCCCTTGTCCCCGATCCATGCGCCTCGCCACTGAGGATCGGCGAGTTGCGAGACGATCACGACACCCTTCCCCGTCACCTTAAGCTCGACCTCAAGACGCTCAGGGTTCACCCTTCGAGCGGGCAATGGGCTAGCCGCCATGAGCAGGTCGGGTACGGAGGGTCGAAGCCCTGGTAACGCTTTCAGGATGTCCCCTGCCCGACCGTCGGTCAAGGGAACGAACCATGCGAGGACTCCTGGAGAGGGAAGCTTCCAGATCGTGAATGCCGACGCCAAGGGGCCCTGCTGCTCAACCCAATCGGCGCCGTGCAGCCAGCCCGCGAGCGCGGGGTCCTGGATTATCTCCCTTGCATCCCATCCCGGCAGCCTCGAGTTGTTGGCCGACAACTTGGGCGACTCAAGCGGGTCAAGGATCCGGACCGAGGCTCCCGACGCACGAATCGCGGCGACGATCTCGGGCTCCGCCTCGGGTCGGCCCAAGGGGGCCTCGGCCTTGCGGGTCACGCTCGGTAGCGAAGGGAGGTCGAGCGTCCGGTACGATGACACCGGTGCCGCCCCGGCGACCATCGGGAGATTCCGCGAGACGTCGAGGACACGCTCGCCTCGGAATTGCTCCGACAGCTTCGCGAGGACGGGACTTTGCTGAGTCAACGACCGAATCGGCCCGAGGTCGGTCGCCCGATGGCGGCCGGCCGCCCACAAATCGACGCCCGTGATGACGAGCAAACCCACGTCGAGGACACTGCGTCGCCTTGCGAACGGGGCGAGGATGAGGAGGGTGATCACTATCGAGAACGTCACCACCAACTCCTGGCGGTAGATGGCCAAACGCTCGGTGGCGAATCGTCGGCCCGGCATTCGGACGACGCGTTCGCCCTGACGCGCCAGGGCCGTCTGGACTCGCAAGTCGTTGTTCTGAGGTTGGCGGGCCATGCTCATCACGTCACGAAACGAGGGGTCGCGGCCCGGTCCCGACGGGTTCTTCTCATCGACATGGGGCCAGGGCAAGAGGTTCGTTGCCTGGGTATAGAGACCGGCCAGGGCCGGCCAGCCCGGACGCTCGGTGCTTAACAGCGCCCCCTCGATGAGCATCAGGACGAGCCCAATCCATACGGCCACGAGGATCGCGAATCGCGCCAGAGCCTTCGAAGGTGAAGCCCATGTCAGTCTGGCGTCGAACCCCTTCCCCGCGAGAAGGCAGAGGGCCAGCTCGGTCGCCAGCGAAAGCCGGCCGGGTGCCCGGAAGAAGGAGAACCCGGGGATTCGGCTCCACGTCTCAAACCCTGGAGCATAGGGGCCGAGGCTCAGGAACAGGGTTCCTAGGGCGACGACAAGGAGGGCTCGAACCGCCGGATCCTGCCGCAAGCGGCGTAGTGCCATCCCCGCGAGGAACAGAGGGACCAGGCCGATGTAGCCGAGGTATTCCTCGGGCGACGTGTGGAACGGATCCCAGACGAGCGGCCGCCACAGCGGCGACCGTTGGAACAGGCCAGGCGCCACGTAACTGATCAGATGAAGCGGCGTCGCGGCGAATCCGGAGAGATACCCCAGGTCGCGCTGCCCCTCCGCGAGTCGGGCGAGTCGGAACGTCGGCCAGAGTTGGGCCGCGGCCAGCGGAAGCATGGCCACGATCGCCAGGGCCATCAGGATCCCCCGGCGAGGTATCGTCCGAAGTCCGATGCCCCCGCTCAGGAACAAGAAGATCAGCCCCACCTGGGTGTAGAACGCCAGTTGGAAATGCCCGGGGAGGACCTGCAAGGTCAGGACGAGTGCGAGGAGTAAGGGTGTCCGGGCCGTCCCTCGGCCGCTCGCGATCAGCCAACCCAGGCCCCAGGCCCAGGGCATCCAACTCCCGACCGTATATCCCCATTGATGAGGAAGGTGAATTAAGTAGAATCCCGAACTCGCCCAGGCGAACCCCGACAAGGCCGAGCCGGTCGGAGAAACGCCGAACCGGCGAGCCGCCCAGTACGCTCCCACCCCCCCCCAGAGCGTATGAAGCAACAGGCTGGCGACGTAGGCGACTTCGAGGGAGAGAAGTCCGTAGAGCAGCCAGTGGGGTGGATAGTAGACCCCCATCTGACTCTCGCCCAACCCCGGGAAGCCGTACCCCCAGAGGGCATTCCAAAGGGGGAGCCGACCGGCATGAAGTGCCCGGCCGAGTTCCGCCATCAGGCCCAACGAGAACTGCGTCACGTCGCCGCCGACCGGCATCTTCCCGCCGAGTCCGATCGGCCAGAGCCAGGCCAGGATCCCCAGCACCATCGCGACCGGTGCCAATGCCTGGGCTCTTACTCCCCGCCTCTCTTCGATCAACCGACACCCCCCTGCCGCCCATCGGTCTCTCGCCGACGTCGCCGGACAAGAGTGCTCGTGTTGGTCATTTTCTCCTCGAGCTTGAGGAAAAAACTACAAAGGCCGTTAGCGATTTTACACTTCGCGTGAATTGTTAACGAACCTGCCGACGCCCGTTCTCGCATTAACCCGATGGCAAATCGGCACTTAACCTCTCTCGAAAGACGACTTCTTCGCTTTTATTTCGAAGCGGCACGCGAACTGCGTCTTCAGGGTATTTTGTTGGCAGTTCAGTGAGTCTTCAAGGCCGCATCACTTCTTCAAAGAGGAGAGAGCCATGTTGGTCCTGAGCAGGAAGCTCGGTCAACGATTTCAAGTGGGACAAGACGTCCGAGTGACCATCGTGAAGATCGACCGGAATTCGGTCCGGATCGGCATCGAGGCTCCCTCCGACGTGACGGTCTACCGCGAAGAGATTGTCCCCCAGGAAGAAGAGCGGCCCGTCAATGCGGGTGCCGTCTGAAGGCCGAGCCGTTCGCATGATGCGTTGAGCGTATCATCGACAGTCTCTCCTCTTTATAAATCGCTTCCCCCCTTCTTTTCGGCGTCTCGTCCGAGTCCCCGATGGCTCGGGACCTCCCGCCCCGGAATGGTTGGAGCGGCCTCCCCAATTCGGTATGTTGGAACTCGTGGCAGGGACCACGATTCTCGACGATGCCTGAGGGTTGCCGTTGATGCGGGTTGTGGTGGCGCCTGACAAATTCAAGGGAAGCCTGACGGCCCCCGACGCGGCCCGAGCGATCGCTCGAGGGGTACGCCTTGCCGCGCCCGGCGCGGTGATCGACGAAATACCAATGGCCGACGGCGGTGAAGGGACCGTCGAGGCCCTGATCGTGGCGACCCGCGGGAACTTCCATGAGGTTGAGGTCTCGGGGCCCATGGGCCAACCCGTCCGTGCGCGTTTCGGCATGCTCGGCGACGGGAAGACGGCCGTAATCGAGATGGCGTCGGCTTCAGGCCTGGTCCTCGTCCCTCGGATGGAGCGCGACCCGGCACGAGCGTCGACGCGAGGGACCGGCGAGTTGCTCCTGGCCGCCCTCGAAGCCGGTGCGCGCCGACTCATCGTCGGAATCGGCGGCAGTGCGACGAACGACGGAGGCGCCGGACTCGGTCAGGCGCTCGGGTATCGGCTCGTCGATGCTAACGGACGCGAAATCGGTCCGGGCGGCGGAGCCCTCGGACAACTCGATCGGATCGAGACGAACGAGCACGATCGTCGGCTTGATGACGTCGAGATCGACGTCGCCTGCGATGTCGTTAATCCGCTCTGCGGCCCCGACGGGGCCTCCGCGATCTACGGCCCTCAGAAAGGGGCGGGGCCCGAGCTGATTCAGCAACTCGACCGCAACCTCGACCGCTTCGCCCGGATCGTCGAACGCGACCTGGGACGGTCCATTCGCGATCTCCCGGGCTCCGGCGCCGCGGGAGGACTCGGGGGCGGCTTGGTCGCCTTCGCGGGCGGTACGCTCCGACGTGGTGTCGAACTCGTCATCGACGCCGTGGGTTTGGTCGAGCGACTCCGAGGGGCCGACCTGTGCCTCACCGGGGAAGGTGCGCTCGATGCCTCGAGCGCCTTCGGCAAGACCGCCGTCGGGATCGCTCAGGTTGCCAAGTCGCTGGGATGTCCGACCCTCGCGCTCGCGGGGACGATTGGGGAAGGCGCCGAGGAGGTCCTCTCGCGAGGGATCGTCGCGTCGTTTAGCATCTGCCCGGGCCCCTGCTCTCTGGACGAGGCGATGGCCCAGTCGGCCGTATTCCTCGAGCGGGCCGCCGAGCACGCAACTCGGGCCTTCCTGGCCGGTCGCCAATCCAACCGCTGAGACACCGATGGGCTCGACGCAACCGACCGGCGAGTTTGGCCTGATCGCCTGGATTCGCGAACGCTCGACGACTCGAGGGCGTGCGGCGTTGGGGATCGGTGATGACTGCGCGGTGCTCCGGGCGAAGGCGGACGCCGACTGGCTGATCACGACCGACATGCTGATGGACGGTCGCCATTTTCGGCTCGAGCACGACTCGCCCGAGGCCGTCGGATACAAGGCACTCGGGGTCAACATCTCCGACATCGCCGCGATGGCGGGCGTCCCGTTCGCGGCCGTCGTCGCCGTCGCCCTGCCCCGCCAAGGTGCGACGGAACTCGGGAAGCGGATCCACGACGGGATGCGGCCGCTGGCCGATCGCTTCGGGATCGACCTCGTCGGCGGCGACACCAACGCCTGGGATGGTCCGCTCGTCATCAGCGTGACGCTTGTCGGTGAGGCGACGGGACGGGGCCCCGTCCGTCGGAGCGGAGCCAAGGTCGGGGATGTGATCTTCGTCACGGGCCCGCTCGGCGGCAGCCTTTCGGGAAGACATCTCACTCCCGAACCTCGGGTCGCGGAAGCCCTGGCACTCCACCAGGCCGTCCCGATCCACGCCCTGCTCGACATCTCGGACGGGCTCTCTTCAGACCTCGGGCATATCCTCGAAGAAAGCGGCGTCGGAGCGATCCTCGACGCCGAAGCCATCCCCGTCCATGCCGACGCCCTGGCCGCCAGCCACGCCGACGGCCGGACGCCGCTCGACCATGCGCTCAATGACGGCGAGGACTTCGAGCTCTGTCTCGCCGTCGACCCTCGCGACGCCGATCGGCTCCTTGCCTCTCCCCCCGCCCCGTCCGTCCTCCACCGGGTCGGATCGATCGTCGCCGAGCCCGGTCTGAGGATCCGTCAGGTCGATGGGACGGTCGTCCCGCTCGAGGCCCGAGGCTTCAACCACCTAACCTGATCCGGCCGACCTTGGGGTCTCTCCATGCACGTGGTCCCGAATGCCCAGGGATTGATGATCGAGGTCGAGTCGGAGGCCGAGACCGAACGGGTCGGCCAGGCCCTCGCGGCTTGCGTCGCGCCCAACACTGTTATCGGCCTCATCGGCCCTCTCGGGGCCGGGAAGACTCGCCTGGTCCGGGCCCTCGCGGAAGCGCTCGGGGTCGACTCGAGGGCGATCGCCAGCCCCACATTCGTGCTCATCCACGAATACGAAGGGCGGTTCCCCATCTACCACTTCGACACCTACCGCCTCTCCGATCCGGACGACTTCGAAGCGCTTGGTGTCTCGGATTACTGGCAGGCGGGCGGACTTTGCCTCGTCGAGTGGGCCGACCTGGTCCTCGAGCAGTTACCTCTCGACACGTGGTTCCTCCGAATCGAGCCGACGGACGAGAGTCGCAGGCGGTTGACCCTGACAATCCCGGATCGGCCGGAAATCTTCAGGCTGCTGGCCGATTCGCTCGTCAGCCCCAAAAGAGCGCCAAGCGATGGAATCTCGGCATGATCCTTCGTAGTCATGGAGCGAGGATTGGGAGTGGATTGACCCGGCCCGACGCTTAGATAGCCTGCCTGTGCGGCCGTGGAACTCGGGCAAGTGCAAGTTCCTACGCCGGCCGGCGCCGACTCCGGTCTGTCGCCGGACGGTCAGCCAACGTCGATGTGATCGACGGCGTGATGGAGGGCGAGCGAGAGGCGCTCGACTTGGTCCGCACCCGGTGGCTTCCCTTCAACGAGGCCGCGGAGATCCTGGGCATCGCCAACGGCACCTTCGGTCCAGGCTGTTGTCCGAGACGTCCCGCGACCTCGACCCGGCCGTCACGCCGACCATCAAGACCTAAGCCGCCCCTTCCAGATTCGATCGAACCGGGCCATGATCTTGTGGGAGGCTGCGATGCCCGACGAGCCCCGCGTTCAAGAACTGCTCGATGAACTGCTCGACTCGGGGGCGACTCCGGAGGAGGTCTGCCGAACATGCCCGGAATTCCTGCCCGTCGTCCGCGTGCGATGGCGGCAAATCTGCTGGGCACGTGATGAGCTCGATGCGCTGCTCCCAGTCTCCTCGCACGATCAATCTTCGGCGAATCCCTCAGAAGATCGCCCCCTGCCACGCGTCCCGGGCTACGAGATCGGGGCGGTGCTCGGCCACGGCGGCATGGGCATCGTCTTCCAGGCCAAGCAACTGCGCCTGGGGCGCTTTGTCGCCCTCAAGATGACGCTGGCCGGTACCTACGCCGGACCTCGCGATCGTGAGCGGTTTCGCCGGGAAGCCGAGGCGATCGCCGCCGTCCAGCACGCGAACATCGTCCAGATCCATGACGTGGGTGAATGCGCGGGGCTGCCCTATCTCGCGATGGAGTTCGTGGGGGGCGGGAATCTGGCCCGGAGGTTGGGAGGCATCCCACTGCCGGCACGAGAGGCGGCCTCGTTGCTGGCGATCCTGGCCGAGGCGACACATGCGGCCCATCGGGGAGGGATCGTCCACCGCGACCTCAAACCTTCCAACATCCTGTTCACGCCCGAAGGCACGCCCAAGGTCACCGATTTCGGGCTCGCCAAGCGTCTCAAAGGCGACGCCAGTCTTACCTTGAGCGGCGTCTCACTGGGCACGCCAAGCTATATGGCCCCCGAACAGGCCGAGGGCAAGATCAAGGACGTCGGACCGCTCGCCGACGTCTATGCCCTGGGTGCAATCCTCTACGAATGTCTCACAGGCAGGCCGCCCTTCCGAGCCGAGTCGGCGGCAGCAACGCTCCAGCAGGTCGTGACCGACGAGCCGGTCGCTCCGCGGCGACTGAATCCATCAGTGCCGCGCGACCTGGAAACGATCTGCATGAAATGTCTGAACAAGGTGTCGACGCGACGTTACGCCAGCGCCGAGGAACTCGCCAACGACCTGGAGCGATTCAAAGCAGGGGAGCCCATCCGGGCTCGGCCTGTTGGGGCTGTGGAGCGCAGCTGGAAATGGGCACAGCGGCGGCCGACGCTGGCGGCGTTGTTGGGGGTTCTGTTGTTCGCGATGATCGGACTGACAGCCTTGTCCGCCATCGCCCTGGACCGCGAGAAGAAGGCGCGACGGGAAGCGATTAAGGCGAAGAAGGCTCGTGACTTTTTGATAAGCATTTTTCGGATCAAGGACACTCACACGGGAAACACCACGACCGCCCGACAGATCCTCAACCAGGCCGAGGAGCGTATTCCCGTCGAGTTTGCGGACCAACGAGAACTGCGCGACGAGCTGCTGGCGGTAATTGAGGATGTGAATCGCAGCCTGGCTCCGGCCATTCCCGCCGCCATGATCCTGCAGACGCAGGGCGCCATCACGTTACACTCCCAACGCGGCGACACCGACCGGCCCGGGCCGCAGATGCTGCTTTATCCCGACGACCGCCTGACCCTGGCGGCGGATGCCCGGATGCAGCTCGTCTTCCTGTCCGACCTGCGGAAGGGATGGCTGCAACCGGGCCGGGACGTGACCATCGGTCGCAAGGACTGTTCCCCGGGCGATGCGGTCCGGAAGTGTGACGACAGCATACTGATGACGTTCGTCCGCCTGCCGAAGGGGACCTTCTACATGGGCTGGGACGGCAAGCCAGATTCGGCGAAGAAGACGGAGATCAAGGAGGACTTCGAGGTCGCCGTGCATCCCGTGACCCAGGGGCAGTGGGAAGCCATCATGGGCAATAATCCCAGTTGGTTCTCCCGCAAAGGCCTCGGTAGGACCTCGGTCCTGGAGATCTCCGATGAAGAGCTGAAACTGTTTCCCGTGGAGAGCGTTTCGTGGGACGACACGCAGGAATTCCTCAAAAAGCTGAACGAAAAGGAACGAGGACGAGACTATTGGTACCGCTTGCCCACCGAGGCAGAATGGGAATATGCTTGCCGGGGAGGGGCCACGTCTTTAGAAGAATGCTCGCATCATTTCTATTTTGACAAGCCGACCAATGACCTTTCGTCGGAGCAGTCGAACTTCGACGGCAACCGCCCGTTTGGCAACGCACCGAAGGGGCCCTATCGAAGACGGCCGACCCGGGTGGGTGCCTATCCCTCGAACAAGCTGGGGCTGTGCGACCGACACGGCAACATCTATCAATGGACCGACACCGCCCAGGGCTCGTTCCGGGTCTTCCGGGGCGGCGGCTGGAGCGATGACGGCGCCGGCTGCCGTGCGGCGGACCATAACTGGGATTTGCCGTCGTTCCGGTTCAACGTCCTCGGCCTCCTCCTTGCCCGAGTTCCCCGCCCAGTGGCTGACCAGGCAGGCAAGAGCGGACCAAACCAGTCCCCATAGGCAAGACAACAGCACGCTTGTCGATACATTCCACATTGCGACCAGAATCCGGCTACCGCCCCGATTTACATCTAAACATTTTGAAGTTCTTTGAAAGAATAATTTTTAAAACGTGAATTTCTTATTATTCTCATCATGCCTCTCCTCATCACCAGGACAAGGTGGACAGCGATCCATCTCCTCACGGTAGAGTTCGGCCACCTTGGTGTATCGCTCCGGGAGCGTGTTGAGCTGGTCCTCCGTCAGGTTTTCGATATCGATGAGTTCATTCCTCGCCTTGTTGACGGCGAAGATCAGCTCGTCGAGTTTGAGAATGCAGGGCTTTCGACTCGCGGTTCTGGGCGTTCTGGATCTGGAAGACCATGAGGAACGTGACGATGGTCGTCCCGGTATTGGATCACAAGCTGCCAGTTGGAGGAAAAGCCGCAGGACGGGCCCGCCAACGCCCAGGCGATGACGACCGGGAGGGCGCTCAGAAATCCCCAGCGACCGCCGGTCGCGCGAATCGTCCAGCCGGCAAGTCTCGAGAACAGGTCCCGACGGGCCGGGGGGATTGAAGGTATCGTGATTGGCTTTCCAGCCGAAGCTACCGCCATCGTTGCGACCTCTGTTAGGATCCGGAGAGGCGTCGTTGGGGGAAGGCGGACACTTCGGGAGAGACGCCGGGACGACGATCCCGGCCACCATCTCCATGAGACGACCCTCGGACAAGTCCCCCCTTGACGTCGAGTCGAGGGAGACAATCGCGATGGTCGATACAACCTGAAACGACGACACTCCAACAACACTTCTCACGCATCCGGGATGCCAACAATCAGATGGAGATCCAACCCGACTTTGATGTAGTGGTTGTCGGTGCGGGTGCGGCCGGTCTTGTGGCGTCGTTCCGCGCGGCGGAGCGGGGACGTCGCGTCCTCTTGATCGAGAAGAACCGCAAGCCAGGCGTGAAGATCCTCATCTCGGGGGGGACGCGCTGCAACATCACCAACGCGCGCGGCCTGCGAAGCACTCGGATGATCTCGGGACCGATCTCCGACGAGTATGATCCTCGCGAGGCGAAAGGGGCGAAGAGCATCCAGCAGGCGTTCGGCGAAGGGGGAGGCAAGTTCCTCGGCCCCGCCTTGAGAGCCCTGAACGTCGAGCGGACCGTCGAGCTCTTCGAGGCGGAAGGGCTCTCGACCATGATCGAGGGCAACGGCAAGGTCTTCCCCGCCTCGAACCGCGCGACGGACGTCCTGGCGGCCCTGTTGCGACGGTTCGAGCGTTCCGGGGCGACGATGCGATGCGAGACGCCCGCCCTCGGTATCGCCTCCGTCGATCAGGGCTTCAAGGTCCGACTTCACAACGGCTCGATCCAAACTCCCCGAGTCATCGTGGCGGTCGGCGGTCAGTCGTTTCCCGGCTGTGGGACGTCGGGAGACGGCTACGCGATGGCGCGCGAGTTCGGCCACTCGATCGTCACGCCCAAGCCGGCACTCGTGCCGATCCGGGTCCACCCCGAATGGGTCCCCGGATTGAAAGGCCTGACGATCCCCGACGCCCTGGCGTCGATCCGAGGGACGAGCGGCCCTTCGCTCTCCGAACGTCGCGAGGCCGTCCTCTTCGCCCACTTCGGGCTGACGGGCCCGGCGATCCTCGACGTGAGCCGCAGCGTCGCGCGACACGAAGGCCCGGAACAACTCGACCTGGTGCTCGACTTCGTCCCCACCCTTCGCGCCGACGCTTTGGACCAGGAGCTCCAGGCGTTGTGTCGGAGTGGGCGACGTGCCGTCGTCGGCCTCTTGCCGGAGCCCATCCCCCGACGTCTGGCGGAGTCCATCCTGGGCGCCTCAGGGATCCCGTTGGGAAGGATGGGGCCGGACCTCTCGCGAGACGAACGCCACCGCCTGGTCGGCAACATCAAGGGGATCCGGCTCCCGGTCTCGGGGACGCTCGGGTTCGCCAAGGCTGAGGTGACCAGCGGAGGAGTGGCCCTCGACGAAGTCGAGTCGACGACGCTCGAAAGCCGGCTGCGGCCCGGCCTTCATTTCGTCGGCGAAGTCCTCGACCTCGACGGCCTGATCGGCGGCTACAACTTCCAGGCAGCCTGGAGCACCGGCTGGCTCGCGGGCGAGTCGGTGTGAGGCGTTGGCCTCGAACTCTGCCACATCAAGACGACAGGGCCACCTACAACTTTTGTAGGGCGGACATTGCCCACCCTACAAATGCCGAAGCGATCACTTGTGGGCGAGTCGGCTCGAGGTCTCGACCTCGAGCTCTGCCTTGTCAGATCGTGCCAGGAGGACCGGCTTCGGGATGGAGCCAGTCGTAGAATGAGCGGTCCGACAAGGCCCCCGAGGCGCCTCGCTCGGGGACGAACCAGCGATGGAGCGGGTTGTATCGGAAGGAGCCGGGGACGATCGCCCCGGAGTCATCGACGCTGAAACGACCGAGCAGGTCGACCTGGGCCGGTTCGTTCCCCTCCTCGGTGTCGTAACGTGGATCGACGAGGAAGAGGGCCCCTCCAGGATGCGCGGTCGCCTCGCGGATCACGTCGGGGTTCAGGATGGCCACGTCGTTCATGTAGTCGGCGAACACCTTGGCGAACTCGGGGTTCGCCTCGAAGTCTTCGCCATCGAATCCCCCCTCGTCGTCGGGGGTGAATTCGCCCACGATCGCTCGAGAATCAATGCCGACCCGCTGAGCCAGTTCGGGCTCGATGAAACAGGCGACGTGGCGCAAGACGCCCTCGTGCTCGATCTTGAAGGCGTTCAGGAGGGTTGCGGTCGGCTCGGACATGGGGCCTCGACTCTCTCGGCCGGCAATATGGGGAAGTCAGTCCTTCGCGATTGACGAAGAGCGAAGGCCCAGTTTCATAGGATGAATCGACTCAGGTCCTCGTCCTTGACGAGTTCCTCGAGGCGAGCTCGGACGTAGGCCGCGTCGACGGTCACGTGCTTGTCGGGGCGGTCGGGGGCGTCGAAGCTCACCTCTTCCACGATCCGTTCGAGGATCGTGTGCAGTCGACGCGCACCGATGTCCTGCGTGGATTGGTTCACCTGGAACGCGAGGTCCGCCATCGTGTCAATCGCGTCGGGCGTGAACTCGAGCGTCACCCCTTCCGTCGCGAGGAGCGCCTGGTATTGCCGGATCAAGGAGGCCCGGGGCTCACGGAGGATCCTGGCGAAGTCGTCGCGGCCCAGGCTATCGAGCTCGACGCGAATCGGGAACCGGCCCTGGAGTTCGGGCATCAGATCCGAGGGCCGGGAGCGGTGGAACGCCCCCGCGGCGAGGAAGAGGACGTAATCGGTCTTGACCGGGCCGTACTTGGTCGTGACGGTGGTCCCTTCGACGATAGGCAGGAGGTCGCGTTGGACCCCTTGCCTCGACACGTCGGGGCCTCGCCCTCCCCCACCCTCTTCGCCTGCGATCTTGTCGATCTCGTCGAGGAAGACGATTCCGGACTCCTCGGCGAGCGCCACGGCCGCCTGGTTCACCTTATCGGGGTCGATCAGGCCCTCGGATTCCATCGCGATCAGCAAGGGCCGGGCCTCGGAGACGGGCAAGGTCCGGGTCTGAGGGGCCTTGGGGACGAGCTTCTCGAACATCCCCTGGAGGTCCATCTCCATCTGCTCCAGGTTCCCCGCGCCGAGGATCGATACGGGCGGGGCGCCTCGCCCAGGGAGCGTGAGCTCGACCTCGCGGTCTTCGAGCTCGCCAGCCTCGAGCCTCGCGCGCATCTTGTCCCTCGAGCGTTGGCGACGCTCGGCCGCCTCGGCGGCCTCGGGGGAATCCGGATCGACCCACTGGCTCGGAGGTGTGGGAAGGAGGAGGTCGACCAGCCGCTGCTCGGCTCGTGACTTGGCCTGTTCGGCCACTCGCTCGCGCTCGTTGACCTTAACCAGGCTGATCGACGCCTCGACCAGGTCTCGGATCAGGCTCTCAACGTCTCGGCCGTAATATCCAACCTCGGTGAATTTGGTCGCCTCGACCTTCACGAACGGGGCGCCGACGAGTTTTGCGAGCCGCCGGGCGATCTCGGTCTTGCCCACGCCGGTCGGGCCGATGAGCAGGATGTTCTTGGGCGTGACATGCCCTCGGATGTCTTCCGGGAGCTGCTGCCGGCGCCAGCGGTTCCGGAGCGCGATCGCCACGGCCCGCTTCGCGGCATCTTGCCCCACGATGTCATGGTCGAGCTCGGCCACGATTTGCCGGGGGGTCAGGTCGCGCACGGGAGCTCCTCCACCGTCAGATGGCCATTCGTATAAATATCGATCCCCGAGGCGATCAGGAGCGACTCGCGGACGATCTCCGACGCGCTCAGGGTCGAATGGGCCAGGAGGGCCCGGGCCGAGGCGAGGGCGTATCCGCCCCCCGAACCGGTGGCGAGGATCCCGTCGGTCGGCTGGATCACGTCCCCGGAGCCGCTGACGAGGAGGCTGTGCTTCGGGTCAACGACGACGAGGATCGCCTCGAGCCGGCGGAGCATCCGATCCGTCCTCCAGAGCTTGGCCAGCTCCGTCGCGGCGCGAGGGACGTTGTTCGGGTAGTCCTTGAGCTTCGACTCGAACCGTTCGAGCAACGCGAAGCCGTCCGCGGCACTCCCGGCGAAGCCGACCAGGACCTTGCCTTCGAGCAACTTCCGGATCTTGACCGCGTCCGACTTCATCACGGTCGTACCGAGCGTGACCTGACCATCGCCTCCAATCGCCACCCGGTCCCCACGTCTCACCGAAAGGATCGTCGTCGCGTGCCAGTCCAAGTCGTCTCCCTCCCCTCCACCTCGCATGTCACGGACAGGATCTGCCCGAGACGTCGAGCATACTGACGACCTTCGGGCATTGCCAAGCGACGAGTGCTCCCCGAAGCTTCACAGGGCCGGGAGCCAAGCGTCTTCGGCAGCTTCAACCTCTTTGGAAATCAACGAGTTGCGCCAATTCCACCGGGCGACACCCGCACCGCCGCCTCGACCTCGATGGTGCGGAAGATTGAGCGCCGCTAAGAATCGTGTCGATACGAAGGAGAGTGATTAGTCTGCGGGAAAGACGGGTCGGTCCGAATGGGGACCGCGAGGCAGGCGAGGAGGGCACGATGCACCGTCTGTGGATCAGGACCGCGGTATGGGCGGTGGTGTGGACTGGCGTCTCGACGAGCACGGCGGGCGCGGCGGGTTGGGCGGAGTCCTGCTTCGCCGAGAAGGGGCACGACTTCGGCCCCGTCCCCCGAGGAGCGAAGGTCCACCACGACTTCGTGATGACGAACCGCCTCAGCGAGCCCGTCACGATCGTGAACGTCCGCGCCTCGTGCGGATGCACCACCGGACGAGCGAGCAACACGCTCGTCCAGCCGGGCCAGACGACGGTCGTCGAGGCCGAGATGGACACGAAGAACTTCGTCGGCCCCAAGGCCACGACCCTCTTCGTCACTCTCGTGACCGCCAGTGGCAACGAGGGCGAGGCGCGACTTGGCGTCCAGTCGCTGATCCTCAGCGATGTCGTGCTGAACCCCGGGACCGTCGAGTTCGGTACCGTCTCGCGAGGCCAGACCCCCAGCCAGGTCCTGACGATCGACCGCGTCGGATCGCCGACCTGGAAGGCCGAGCGCATGGTCTCCTCCAGCCGGGCCATCAACGCCAAGCTCCAGGAAACCGCCCGGAACGGCGCCAGCGTCGGCTACGTGCTGACCGTCTCGCTGAGGCCCGACGCCCCCGCGGGCATGATCCGCGATGAGATCCGGATCCTGACCAACGACGCCGAGTCCCCCAGCATCCCGATCATGATCACCGGCATGGTCCGAGGCGAGCTGACCGCGAAGCCCAGCCTACTTGCGATGGGCAACGTGGCCTCGGCGGGCGGGGTGCAGGGACGAATCCTCGTCATGGGCACGAAGCCCTTCCTCATCCAGTCGGTTGAAGGGGCCACCGACGGCTTCCGCGTCGGCCCGCTCGACCCGAAGCCCAAGACGGTGCACGTCCTCTCGATCAGCTACCGCCCCGAAGAAGGGAAGACCCGCGGCGACCTCCGCCATCCCTTCCGGATCACCACCAACCTCCCCGGCGAACCGCCGCTCGACGTCATGGCCACCCTCCACGTCTCGCCGTAACAAAGGGCGAGATCCCGAACATTTGAAACCCGGCTTTTTGTTCAAAGCCGGGTTTCTGACGCGTCCGGCATCGACATCCCCCTGCCCAGCCTCATCACCTTACCCGCGGGAACCGGGTCGGTTCGTACCGCCAGTCCCTGGCGAGTCGGTGATCACTCAGCCGACGGGGCTCGCGACGCTTTCTCAGCAATCCCGCTGATCCCGAATCGTCGCGCGAGCTCGCTCTCGACCTCCGCCCATGGGACGTCGTGGCGGCCGAGCAGGACCATGACGTGGAAAACCAGGTCGGCGGCCTCTCTGACGAGGTGGGCCCGACCGTCCTCGCCCGGCTCGGAAGCGGCCTCGATGACCTCGAGGGCCTCCTCGGCGATCTTGCCGACGATCTTCGGATCCCCTTTACGCAAGAGGGACGCGACATACGACTTCTCGTCCGCCGGATTCGCCTTCCGCTCGGCGATCACCGCCAGCAAGGCCGGTACTATCGAGGATTCGGACATCTTCGACTTCGCCCTTTCGCGCAGCGGACCCTCGAAGCCGACGGCCGACACCCTAGCCGTCCGCTCGTTTCGCAATGCCGCCAAGGCCTCTCAGGATAACTTCCGCCGGCCCGAGTTGAGAACCGTGGGCGCCCGGAACCCCTCGAAACGCCGGCCTTGTTGGCCCATCGGCGACGCTTGCCGACGATGCCCCGACTCTGGCAAGATTGGGGAAACCTCGAGGGTTCCTCAAAGCGAAGCGCCCAAGCGTGCGACACGCCACATCGATCCGAGCGAATAGTTCCATGCCGAACCCGGGCGAAGTCGAAACGGAGTTTGGGGTCCCGATCCCGGGTCAGATCCTCCCCGAGGCGGAGTGGGCCCGAACGGCAATCAAGCGCCTCCCTTACCCTCCGGCTCCCCTCAACTGGTCCGAAATTTTCGGCCGATCGGCACCGGTGATCCTGGAGCTCGGCTGCGGCAACGGGCGGTATACCCTGCTCAGCGCCCTCGAACGCCCCGACTCCAACCATGTCGGCGTCGACATCCTCCCCGTGGTCATCCGCTACGCGACGCGCCGGGCCAATCAGAGGGGGTTGCACAACGTCCGGTTCGCGGTCAAGGATGCGGAGACGTTCATGGCGGAATACGTCCCCGAGTCGAGCGTCGCCGAGGTCCACCTCTACCACCCCCAGCCCTACCACGATCCGAGGCGGGCCCACCTCCGGCTCGTGACCCCGCGCTTCCTGGCGTCCGTCCATCGCGGACTAACCGCCGGGGGGCTCTTCGCGATCCAGACCGACAATCCCGATTATTGGTCTTACATCACGCAACTCCTCCCCGTCTTCTTCGAGTTCCACGAGCAGGAAGGCGTATGGCCCGACGCCCCCGAAGGACGCTCGAGGCGCGAGATCCTCTCGAGAAGCCGAGGAGTGCGGATCTTCCGGGGCTGGGGACGCCGCCGCGACGACATCGGCCGCGACGAGGCGATCCGGCTCGCCGAGCAACTCCCCCCGCCCACCTTCCGGAGCCGAGGCCCCTGGTGCGATCTCGACGCCTGGGAAGAAGGGGGCCCTCCCTCCGGAAGTCGTCGATAAAAACAGAAATTGCACCAACAATTCAAAAATTCTTCATTTCCGAGTAATTAGCATCACCACCGAGGGTCGCCTTGCCTCGAAGGGCGCCTATCCCGATAGCCAAGGCGGCCTGAGAGCCAGCCCACAACGCCGCTCGCTCCTGAGCGGATTGAGTTGCGACAGCACGATGTGGACTCGGATCAGTTCGTCGAGCCCGAGCTGCGGATCATGGCGAGGACGGCCTCGACATGGCCATGGTGCAGGGATCGGGTGATCGTGAAGGCGTCGGCGGCGGGGATGAAGGCCGCGCCCTTGAGGGAGCGGCTGAGGAGGTCGATGACATGGAGCGGGAGATCGGAGAGGTTTCCGAGTGTCTCATGCTTGACCTTGCCGTCCTGGCGGAAGGTGCGTCGAAGGTAATAGCTGGTGTAGACGACCCCCTTGATGGTGTTCGTAACTTTGGCGACATGAACGGCGTGTCGTTTTCGACCCATATCGGAGATCTGACGCCGAGGTGCCGAGAGCGTCAACAATATTCCGAACGGATTTTGGCTACAATTCCGACTCGAAATCGCAGTTAACGCCTTGGCGTGCCGGCGTTTGCGTCAAAAACGGCCCTGGAACTCCGGGTTAATAAGGGACGGTTGGGCTATGATGTCTCGTTCTCTCGACGTCGAAAGGTCAGAGAAGAACGTGCCTTCGAGATGCTTGTGGTCGTCATCGGCCTTTCGGCCTCAACGCATCCTAATATTGTCCAAAGCCGGGTTTCTGATGCACTCGACATGATCACGAAGTCGCTGGGCACAGGTCGCGTCCGCAGAGTCGCTGGGCTCACGACGTCGGTTACGTCCCTCGTGGCACCCGAGTCCTTCGGCCGCACAGCGAATTGGGGGTCATAACCCACAGGTCTTCGTGAAGGGCGGTCTCTACTTTTCGACCCCGAAAAGGCTGAGATCCACGGGCTCCTCGGCGCTCAGTACGAGCTTGCGCTTCACCCTGGGCCAGACGCCGAGGAGCGCATCAACGTAGAGACGTTTGACAGTCAAGCTCCTCGCGGGACGGGCTGCGTCGAGGAGCGCGAGAAAGCGAGAGGCTCCAGCCTTCGCCAGGGCGACGGAACGATCGGCGCGGGCCCGAGCCTTTTCGATCCTGGCGAGGGCCGACGACTTGGCGGCGGTGAGCGTCGTGGACTCATAGGCCCTCGCCTCGTTGATCCGACGCTCGCGCTCGCTCTCGGCGGCCTGCGCGGCGGCGAAGTCGGGGGCGACTTCGCTGGGCGGCCGGGCATCGGTCAGGCTCACACCCAGGATGGCGATCCCCAACCGGTCGCGGTCGACGGTCCGGGAAATCTCGGCCTCGACGTCGAGCGCGACCTCTGCACGACCGTGACGCAACGCCGCGTCGATCCCTTTCCGTGAGAGCGTCCGGGTCAGACTCGCCTCGACAAGATGGGCCAGGAGCGGTTCCGTCTCCGAGGCCCGAAGCGTGAAGGCGACCGGGTCCTCGACCCGATACTGCACGACGCCTCGGGCACGGAGCAAGTTCAGGTCGCCCGTCAGGTACTCACCGGCCCCTGGATCGTCATCGGGCCCGGGTGTGCCCACGAGTCCAACCTCAAGCCGTCGCACGGCATCGGTGCGAATCCGCGTCGTCAGGTCGACCCCATAAGGACCACCCCAGTGGAGGCCAGGCACTAAGGGCCGAGGCAGGACGCGGCCGAGTCGTCGCACGACCACGACTTCGCCAGGCGCAACGACCAACAGGCCCGTGGCAAGGTAGCCGACGAGGGCCGCGAAGCCCAACGATGTCAGGATCCATCTCCACGAGATCACGGCGTCCGCTCCATCCTGCTCGCCCCCGAGCCGGGAGTCGACGCCGGCGGTCGTTCGTCCAGGAGTTCCTGCGAAGGCCCTTGCGTCAGCAGCTTGAGCAACGGACTCCCAGACGAGAGGACGATCGTCGCCTTCTCATCGAGGAGGGCGCGATACGTCTCGAGGGTCCTCAGGAACTCGTAGAACTTGGGGTCCTGCGCGTGCGCCTTGTTGTAGAGCCGAGTCGCCTCGGCCTCCCCCTGCCCGCGGACCCTCTCCGCCTCGGCGTCGGCCTCGGCGAGGATCGCGTCGCGACGGCGGTCGGCCTGGCTCGTCAGTGTCTGATACTTCGCGTCCCCTTCGGCCCGGAGCGTCGCGGCGACCTGCCGGCGCTCGCTGCGGATCAGTTCGAAGACAGCCGGACGGACCTCGACCGGATGGTTGAACCGCCTAAGCCGAATATCGATGACGTCGACGCCAAGCTCCGTCTTCGCCGCGGGAGCGACGGCCGCGAGGACTTCGGACGTCAGGGCGTCGAGCGTCCAGACCTTCGCGTCAGTCGAGGCCATCGACGCGAGATCCCGCCTCCCGATCGCGTTGCTGAGTGCCGCGGCGACTCGCTCATCCAGACGGGCCTCCGCCGCGTCGAGGGTCCCCGCCGACGCCAGGAATCGCGCCGGCTCGTCGACCCTCCAGACAACGTAACTAGCAACTTCCAGATTCCGCTTATCCCCCGTGATCACCTCACGCGCCGGCGGACCGAAGACCTGGAGCCTCCGATCGATCGCCTCCGTCGACTGCCAGGGCCACTTCCACGAGAGCCCCGTCTCTCCCGGAGTATCCCCGAGGATCGCGACCAGGCGGCCGAACTCGGTGATGAGAACAAACTGGGTCTCGTCGACGACGACCGCCGATCGCCAGGCGATCGCCGACGGCACCGCGAGCCCCAACATCACAAGCATCCATCGGATCGACCGTCTCATGGAGAAGTTCGCTCGTCGGGCTCGATTCCAGGTTGATCGGGGAGTCCTCAGGGCCAAGACACGTCATCCGCCGACTTCGAGGGCGATCGCTTCAATACACGCCAAGGAGAATGGCCGGGACGGAACATGCGAGGAGTGCCCCGACGGAGAGGATCGGCGTGGCCCAGAGGGCCATCAGGCACCAGTCCCTCCGGGCGCTCGACGGCATCGTGAAGAGCAGAGTCAGCGTGGCGACGGCGGGGAAGACGACGGCATCGACCAGGGCGGCAATCAACACATACTCGCCTCGACCCATCTTCATGGCCATGGTAAGCGGCACGGCGCAGAGGCTGATGATGAGGATCACGGCCATGGATTGGCCGATCGAGAGCGCCCATCGCAAGGACCCGGGCGTGGCGTTCATGGCGTTCCCTTTTCGGTCGAGGCGGGATTCGTCGGGACAGCCAACGCGGGTAAGGCGGCCCCCAATGGGACATCCGGCAGGATGAGATGCCGGTGCCGCGTCTTGTCGGGGTCGAGCACCACCTTGGGCTTCCCGGCGAGGGCCGTGGCAATCGACTCCCAGTAGAGCCGGTGGTCGGTCAAGTTTGAGAACGGGGCACGCGCCGAGAGCTCGTCGAGGAAGGCGTCGGACTGCCCCGAAGCGATCGCGACGCGGGATGTCCGGTCGGCCTGGGCCCGGTTCACCGTCGCCTCGGCGCGACCTTGGGCCTCGGCCAACGTCTTGGACTCGTACGTCTCTCCTTCGATCGCCCGTCGCAGCCGATCACTCTCGGCCCTGGAGACGTCTCGATAGGAGTCGACGACCGGCAGCGGAGGATGAACATCCTGGAACGCAACCCCGACGATCACCAGTCCGAGACCATAGGCGCGGACTCGCTCCTGAAGGAGTCTCGTCGCCGCCTCTTCCGAAGCATGTCGGCCCGAAGTCAGCAGGTCGTCCAACCCGCGCCGGCCGACGACGGAACGGACCACCGACTCGGCGAGGGTGCGTAGGGCGTTCTCGGGATCTTCGGCCCCGAATGCGTACGACCGGAGCGCCTCGGTCCGCGAACCGTCGACGCGGTATTGGGCGATCGCCGCGAGCTCCACGAGTTGGCCGTCGCCCGTCAGGAGCAATGACTCGTCTTCCGCAAGCGCGACGACGCCTCGGTCATGCCGAGATTCCCAACGTACCGGCCCCTCGGCCTCGACGCGCTTCGAGCGGAACCCGAGCTCGACCGACCGGACTCGATCGGGGAAGACTCGCGTTACCCGTTCGATGGGCGGCGGCCAGCGGAGGTGCAATCCCGGCGCAAGTACGGCGACAAAACGCCCGTGGCGCCGGAGAAGTCCCAACTCGCCCGGACGGATCGTCGTCCAGCCCTTCGTCGCGAGCACGAGACCGATCGAGGCGAGTACCAGGGCCACGAGACCTCGCCAGCGCAAGGCGACGCGGTGAATCACGAACGAGGGGTCGAAGCGATCGTCGAACCGGGCGATGACCTCGCGGAGAGACCGCAGCGAGCGCGTCGGCACGAGCGAGGACCAGCCGCCGAAACCGAGCAGACGCATCGAATTCACCAAGACCAGGAACGAGCCGGCCTGGTGGAGGATCGCCGCGGCAACGGGCCCGAGGATCCCGAGCGCCGCCGCTCCCATCGCGAACGCATTCAACCCGAACGCAAAGCCGATGATGTTCTGGCGGATGATCGCGACCGTTGAACGTGACAGCCGCACCAGATCCGGGAGCACGCGCAACGGGTCGCCCAGGACGACGAGGTCGCCCGCCTCGGCCGCGAGGTCGGCGCCGATCCCGCCGAGGGCGATTCCGACGTCCGCCCTCGCGAGCGCCGGCGCATCGTTGATCCCGTCGCCGACCATCGCCACCCGACGCCCGGCCGCCTGCCGCTCCTCGACCCAGCGGGCCTTGTCGGCCGGCATCAACTCGGCGACGAGCGTCGAAATATGTGCCTTCCGAGCAACTGCCCTCGCCGCGTTCTCGCGGTCTCCGGTCAGGATCACGATCTCGGTGATGCCGAGATCCTCGAGGTCGTGGACGACATCGTGCGCCTCGGGCCTTGCCCCGTCTCGCGCCCCGATGAGCCCGGCCGGCCGCCCGTCCACGACGACGATCAACGGGGTCTCACCCCTCGCGTCGAGCGCCTCGAGGGCCGACTCGACCTCGTGTCCAACCTCGATCCCGTGTTCTTCGAGGAGTCGCCGATTGCCCACGAGGACCTGGGCTATGCGTTCGCCGTCGACCCGGCAGCGGGCCGAGACCCCGGCTCCGGGGAGCGCGATCACGTCGTTGGCGGCCTCGAAGACCAGTCCCCTTCTCGAAGCTTCCTGCGTCACGACTTCCGCGAGGGGATGCTTGATCGACGACTCGGCGGCGGCGGAGACGCGGAGCAGACCTTCCTCGTCCCAACCTTCGAGCGGGACCAGGCTCGCCAGCTCCGGCCGTCCTCGCGTCAGCGTCCCGGTCTTGTCGAACGCAAACGTGTTGCACGACGCGAGGCGTTCGAGCGCCTCCCCCCCCTTGATCAACACTCCATGGCGGGCGAGCCACGCCATGCTCGCCAGGATCGCCGCCGGGGTCGCGAGGATCAGGGCGCAAGGGCATGCGACCACCAGGACCGCCACCGTCCGGAACCAGACGTCGGGCCACCCCAGGGCATATCCCGCCACCAGAGTCAGGCCCGCGACGACTTCCACGACGGGCAAGAAGTAAAACGCCAGGCGATCCGCGGTCCGCTGGATCGGCGCCTTGTGATGCTGGGCCTCGGCGACGAGCCGGAGGACTTGGCCGAGCGTCGACTCGTGCCCGACCTTCTCCGCCCGGATGTCGAGCACACCGAATTGGTTGACCGTCCCCGAGTAGACCGAGTCGCCTTCCCCCTTGTCGACCGGGATCGACTCGCCGGTCAACGCGGCCTGGTCGACCGTCGAACGTCCGGCGACCACCGGACCATCGACGGGGATGCGCTCGCCAGGCCGGACCACGACCAGATCCCCTTCGACGACCTGGTTGGCGGGGACCTCGAGCTCAATACCGTCTCGACGGACCCTAGCCGTGCGGGGCGTCTGGTCGAGTAACCTACGGATCTCGCGCTGGGTCCGGTCGAAGGTGAGGGCCTCGAGGACTTCGCCGACCAACGCGATAAAGACGACTTCGGCCGCGACGAATGGCTGCCCGATCACCAAGGCCGCCAGGCACGCCTGCGCCAGGGCGATGTCGGCGCCGATCCGCCCATGCACGAGGGCCTCGAGTGCCCCATAAACGATCCTCGCGGCCCCGATGACCGCGGCCACCATCACGAGCGAGACCCCGCCCGGCTTCCGCCACGGCTCCCACCCGAGCCAATCGAACAGCACGTCCGCCCCGATCAGGAGCCCCAACACGGCCGTCAGGAGGTAGAGCGACCGACGATCATCGACAAGCGAAGACGCCCCCCCGCCTTCGATCGCCTGGGCGCGAAGGTGATGCATGTCGGCGGGATGATATTCGCGGTGCATGGTCGTCTCGGCGGGCTCGCATCCGGCGAGGACGGGGAAGGATCTCGGCGACCGGCGTGTCGACGTTCAAATCAAGGTGGGTACCGGCGAGGTTCACCGATGGCCGCCCCACAAACCCAAACCACACTACCGCAAGTCGCCCTCTAGGTCCACCGCCCAGGCCGCTTGCATTCAGGGGTGGCGTTTGTGAATCCCGCCAAGCTATTGGGTTCCCGTCGACGGCGCTCGGTGACACAATTAGGATTGGATTGAAAGATGGGTCAAGCACGGGCCCACAAGCTTCGGGACCTCGGTACGTGCGTCCCTGTTCATCGCCGAGTGAGCGACCGACCCAAAACCCGACCTCGACGTGAGACCCAAAGGTTTCCGAGGCGGACCATGTCGTCGATCGTTATACAAACGTCATCGCCGACTCGCACCGAAGCCTGGCTTCGTAGGGATGACATGATCGATATCGCCATGAGTTAAAAAATCATCATGATTACAGAAAACCAGGCAACACCCTCACCAGCTCATCACCGTCGATTGACCCTGCTCGACCTCATGATCGTGGTCGCGGGGGTCGCGGTCAGCCTTTGGGTCCTGCCGGAAGGAGTGATCCCGACCGCGGTGACGGCGTTCTCGATCATCACCGGGAAATACGGATACTATGCGAAGGCCCAATGGCTATCCATACTTTTTGTTCGATTTACATATCCTGTGACATTCATCTGGACGCTTACCACCGTGGCGCTCGCACTCACCCCGCCCTGTCCGCCGGCCCGTAGACTCGCCCGCCAACCGGGCTTTGTCGCCTGCGGCGTCGTCGTCATGACCGTGCTGATCGCCGGGCCACTAAACTACGCGATCTCCAGTCACAACTTCATCCCCGGACTGTCCATCTCGACGCGATTTCAAGTCGAGCTCGGTGAAGCCCTCACGTTTCGCCGTGGAGAAGGGGGCTTCGCCGTCGCGGCGGCCTGGTTGGTCCTGTGGGCCAACGGTCGCTGGCGAGCCCAGCCGAGTTTAGCGGATCGACTCGGCCGACTCGTGGGTCTTTTTTGGATCGTGACGATACCATGCGGATGGACATTGGCTGGCACATTCTAACGGGATTAATCCCACGATTTCACGATGGCAACGATCTGCTTTGTATGTTCCTCGGACAGGCCGGACACGACCGCCCGATCCTTGATCGTGTTGTTGATCTTCAACGACACAACGACCTTGCCATCGACGAGGATCACCACAGTTTTCCTTTGTGCTTCTCCGTGGCCGCGGCCATCTTCTTGGCCCCCTCCGCCGTGAAGCCCAGACCAAGGGCCGTTTCTTGACTCGCGTCGAAACTGGAGTAGGCCCGTTCAATCCCTTCCTCGGTGACAATCGCAGTCGAGTGACCATAAATTTTTTATGTCGTTCCTTCGACTTTCTCTTCCTTCAGTCCATCCCCGGGCTTCGAGTCGCCGAGGCGGATTTCCAACTTTGCCTCCTTTTGGATAGGGGCGGCCGTAGCGTCGTCGAGCGGGAACACAGGCCGCTCAAGCAAAGAAACACGACCATCTCGATTCGGGCGATCATTCCGACTCTCCTGCAGGCTAGAGACGAACTTGCTTCTTAACGGATCAATTCGTTTGATTGTACTAATTCACCCAAGCCAACGCTAAATCAATATTGTTTAGACATCATCCTCACTTGCCAAAAGAAAATCCATCTTTGCTCGAGGGATTTCTCCGAGGATAACGCTGTCGATCGTGATGCGAATCAGTTCAGTCCTTAGCCTCCGTTGATCGAATTGGCCACGCTTGCAGGGGACAAGACACGAACACGACGGAAACATCGAGTGGACGGTCGGAATCATGGAGTCCTCGATCCTGCGGAATTCAACCTCACGTCATCGGATCTCAGAGCCGTGTCTAATCGCGTCAGGGCACGCTTCCTGTCAAATGTCGGCGGAGATGGACGAGCAGCGTCCGGAGTTGACCACATCCGGTTCAATCAGGACCAAGCCCGGCGATCAAAGCCAGACGATCCTGCCAACATTACCCCAATCCACAGGGCTGAAGGTACGGCAACTGATAGACCGGCGGCGCCAGCCGGGTTAGAGTCGATCGTTAGTCAACGCGCGACACCCTTAAGAATTGAAAACGGGCGACGAGAGGAGGCCGGCGTGCGTCTCGGGGATCTTCGTGCATCAATCCTCTGGGTTTCTGCAGGCATGGTCGTCGGATGCTCGGGTGGGACGCCGACGGAAGACGTGGCCGCCTCCAAGAAGAACGTGAGTCGGATCGAGGCCGGTCCCGACGCCGCGAAACAGGCGCAGACGGCCCTGATCAACGCCAAGGCGGGCGACGTCGTCGAATTCGGGGAAGGCCGGTTCCCCTTCAAGACGACCCTCTCCCTCGACGTCAGCCACATAACGATCCGCGGCCAAGGGCCGGAGAAGACCATCTTCGTCTTCAAAGATCAGGGGCCTGGGACGGGGGGTGAAGGGTTGCTCGTGACGAGTAAAGAGGACGTAACCCTCCAGGACTTCGCGGTCGAGGACGCTCGGGGCGACTCGATCAAGGCGAATGGCACGAAGCGCATCATCTTCCGGAACGTCCGTGCGGAGTGGACAGGCGGGGCGAAGGAGTCGAACGGCGGGTACGGGCTCTATCCCGTTCTCTGCAAGGATGTCCTGATCGAAGGCTGTACGGTGGCTGGCGCATCCGACGCCGGGATCTACGTCGGCCAGTCCGAAGGGATCATCGTCAGGCGAAATACGGCCCGGCAGAACGTGGCGGGCATCGAGATCGAAAACTCGACACGTGCGGATGTCTACGAGAATCTCGCCACCGACAACGCCGGGGGTATCCTCATTTTCTCGCTCCCGGACCTGCCCACGAAGGTCGGCCGGCAGTGTCGGGTCTTCAAGAACAAGATCCTCGCGAACAACCACGCGAACTTCGCGCCCAAGGGGAACATCGTCGCCACGGTCCAACCCGGCACCGGCCTCATGATCATGGCCAACGACCAGGTCGAGGTCTTCGGCAATACCTTCGAAGAGAATCAAAACATCAGCCTCTCGGTCCTCAGCTACCTCATCACCGAGCGACCGATCAAGGACGAGAAGTACGACCCCTTCTGCGAGACGATCCACATCCACGACAACCAGTTCGCTTCGAACGGAAAGAAGCCGGGCGGCGCGATCGGCGAACTTCTGGTCAAGGTCGTGGGGATCCCCGTACCGGACATGCTCTACGACGGCTTCGCCAACCCCAAGTCGCTGGTCGACGGCAAGCTCCCGGAGTCGCTGGCCCTCAAGATCCACGACAACGGCAACGCCCGAATCGCCAGCCTTGATCCTTCGACCTTGGCCGCAACCTCCGGCACATCATCGGCCGCCGCAACGGTCCCGAAGATCGATCGGGGCCTGGAACCGTACAAGGGCTCCCACCCTCCCCTGGCTCCCGTTTCGATCGAGGGGATCCAGTGACGAGGACTTCGGCATTCGTGGGTTGGTTCGGGTTCCTTCTCGTGTTCGTCACGTCCTGCGCCCCCAAGAACGCGCAGGACGCCCGACCGTCCGGGCCTTTCCCGAAGCTGTCCCAATACGGCCTGTTCGCCGACGCGAAGGCGCAGACACCGGCCGACGGGGTCATCCCTTACGAGCTCAACACGCCCCTCTTCAGCGATTACGCCGAGAAATTCCGCTTCGTCAAACTCCCAAGCGGTTCGCATGCCACCTACCGCGAGGAAGACGTTTTCAAGTTCCCCGTCGGCACGGTGATCGCGAAAACGTTCGCATACCCCGTCGATATGCGCGATCCTGGCAAAGGGCGACGGCTCATCGAAACTCGGATCCTCAAACACGAACCAGAAGGCTGGGTCGGCCTCCCCTACCTCTGGGACGAGTCGCAAACGGAGGCCACGCTGGACGTGGCCGGCGACCTGGTCGACGTCTCCTGGATCCACCACGACGGTCGGCCTCGGACCAATAACTACATCGTCCCCAACGCGAACCAATGCAAAGGGTGCCACACGTCGGGCGAGTCGATGACTCCCATCGGCCCGAAGGCTCGCCACCTCAACCGAGAGGCCCTCGTCTCCGGCGCGATGGAAAACCAGTTGACCCACTGGACACGCCTCGGAGCCCTGACCGAGGCCCCTGCCCCGTCCGCTACACCTCGATCCGCCGTCTGGGACGACCCGTCAACGGGAGACCTCAACGCCCGCGCCCGGGCCTGGCTCGAGATCAACTGTGCCCACTGCCACAGCCCGCAGGGGCCCGCGAGAAACTCGGGGCTCGACCTGCTCGCATCGCAGAAGAACCCGACCGCGATCGGGATCGGCAAGACGCCGGTCGCCGCCGGGATCGGGTCGGGAGGACTCGCCTACGACATCGTCCCTGGCGCCCCCGATCAGTCGATCCTTGCGTATCGGATCGCCTCCACCCATCCCGGCGTCATGATGCCCGAGCTCGGCAAACGCCTCGTCCACGACGAGGGTGTCGCCTTGATCCGTCAGTGGATCGCCGCGATGCCTCCGGTCGCTTCCCCGCCTCGATCATCTTCCTCGGCCGGGCCCCTCGGCTTGCTCGATCGCCGGACGCAATCCGTCCTCGATGTCCCTTAATCTTCCCGAAGGACGGCGTGAGGGATCACCTGGGAAGAGGTGGTTCTCCTTCGTCCCCCTCGGGATCCTCTTCGTTCTGCATGGCCTGTTCGTCGGCCCAAGCGGCGAGCGCCTCGGGCGAGATCTCTTCGTTCGGCCGTTCGTGGAGGAGCGAGGGACGTTGGCGGATAGCCAGGGTGCGCCGAAGGCCCGACATCCAGCGGAGCAAGGAGAGGACGAACATGGCTCCGACCGCGATCGCCATCCAGGTCTTGGCTCCCCCTCGCTCGCCTCCCTTGGGAACTTCGGGCGGGGACCAACCGATTTTGCCGATGAGCACCGGCGACGTGTAGAACCCGAGGTCTTTGCCCGAGCGGTACTTCATCAACTTCAGGAAATAGCCGTTGAAGACCACGCGCTCCGAGAGGTTGTCACCGATCGGGAAGCCCTTGGGGGCGTCCTCGAAGACGCAGACATAGGGATTGCGCTGACTGTCGGAGGTGACCATCCAGGCTTCGTAGAGGCGGCCGGTCTTACTCAACTGACTTTCATAAGTCATCGCCCGCAGGACGGTGCCGAGGATGTGGATCGGCACCCCGCGATAGTCCTTGGGACGCTCCCAGACCTGGATCGAGAGCACGTCGCGGCGGCTCTCACGAGCGAGGACGTCGGGTGTCTTGCCCTTCGCCTGGTCCAGTAGCTTCTTGTACGCCGCCATGTCGCGAAGGCCGAGCGAGGTCTTGTCGGTGACCGTCTCGAATTCGACCGAACGGTCGGGCACGATCGGTGTGATTGGGACGGCCGCGACGGCCTCGGGTTCGCCGACCAACTGCCCCGAGTACAGATACTGCCAGAGGAAGGCCATCCCGCCGGCGAGGATCACCGTCAGGACGAGCAACCTCGGCAACTCCGTGCCCCGGAAGTACGTGTTGGGCGAATTCATTTTAACGACCTGGCAATGGATCAATGAAGGCGGATTTATCCGCAGATGACGCAGATGAATACAGATATTCTTAAAACAAAGAAATTATTCAAGAATTTTTTAATTCCAATCTGTGTTCATCTGCGGTTAAATCCGCCTTCTCTTGTTTTTATTCATTCCGTATTTCATCGGATCAAGGCTCGTTCTTCTCCTCCGGCGTAAGCTCGGCGAAGCTGAGTTTGGGCTCCTTCTTGGCGTCGGAGAAGGCCCGGGAGAAGACGTCGATGACTTGCATCAACGCCGAGTATTTCAAATCAGGGTCGACCTTGATCAGGGTCTGGTCGAAGGGCAGGTTGGGGTCGGTGAAGTAGACGTCGAGTTCCTTCTTGAGGGGCCCGAGGTCGTCGGACGTCAGGGCGATGTCGTTGTCACCGAGGGTAATCCGACCGAGCATTCCCCCTTCCCCCGCGCGGAGCGTCGTGGGGAGGGTCTTGAGGGACGCGGGGACGTCGGCGTCGGTCGGGGCCGACTCCGGCGACTCGGCCTTGATGTCGGTGGCCGGCGACGCGGGGAGCAGGTTCATGGCGAACTGCCCCTCCGTCGGCATCGGGTGGTAGGTCAGGATGAAGAACGTGAGGAGCTGGAACGCCATGTCGAGCATCGGCGTGATCGGCACGTCGAGGCTCTCCTCCCGTCGCTTTCTTCGATGACTCAAGGGGACGCTCCCGAATCAGGCCTCGAGGGACGAAGAGCCCAGAAGGGTCGGCGCGAGTCAATCTCGATTTGACTCAGGGCGCATTCATCGCCTTCAGGGCGAACTTCCGGAACCCATTCGCCTGGCAGGCCTGGATGAGTCCGAAGATCGCCGAGAAGTCGGTATCGCGGTCGGCGCGGAGGATGATGGTCGTCGGCAGGTCTTTGGTGGCGTTGAGCTTGACCCCGGCGGCTTTCATGTTGAACTTCACGAGGTCGGCCTGGTGCTTGATCTCGCCCTTCGCCTTGTGCAGCGGCATGTCCTCGCCCGCCATGAGCAGGTGGCCGTCGCGGCTGACGTTGAGGACGAGTCGGTCGTCGGTCGCGGAGGCATCCCCCTCCTCGATCGGCCTCGCCGACCCCGCGACCGGCAGCCGGACGCGTTGGTCGTAGTTCTGGTCGCTGAAGTTGATCACGAGCATGAAGAACGTGATCAACTGGAAGACGACGTCGAGGAGCGGGGTGAGGTTCGGCTCGGCTTTCGTCTCGCTGCTCATCGAGGCGGACATGTCGACGCCTCCTTCAGCTCGCCTTGACTTGCTTGGCCGCCTGGACGAGTGCGGCGATCGTCCGGTCGGCCACCTTGGTGACCTCCATGGTGATCACCGCGATCCGGTTGCGGAAGAACGAGAAGAAGAAGATCGCGGGGACGGCGAGCGCGACCCCTTCGAGCGTGATGAAGAGGGCCGTCGAGATCCCCTCGGCCACCTTCTCGGGCTTGGGCTGGGAGCCCGCGGCGGTCGCGATCTCCTGGAAGCTCATGATCATACCCCAGATCGTCCCGACCAGCCCGATCATCGGGCCAAGCTGGCCGATGATGGCGAGGTAGCTGATCCTCGACTCCATGCCGGTGACGAGCTCGTCGGTGGCGACGTTCATCGCCTCCTTGGCCTCCGCGCGGCCGTTGGGCAGGTTGGCGACACCGACCCGGACCACCTTGGCGAGGAACGACTCGTTGTCCCGGCAGGCGTCGTAGAGCTCCTGGAACTTCCGGTCACGGATCGCCGCCTCCATCTTTTCGATGAGCGCGGGGGGAGCCGCCTCGGAGACGCGGAGCTCCATGAAGAGCCGGATCACGACGGCGGTGAAGTAGATCGACAGGAAGAGGAGGAAGACGCCGATCGGTCCCGACGCATCGAACGCCCAGCGGAGGAGCGACTTCGGCTTGGGCGGGGTCGCCTCGGCGGCGGCGGCCGAGGCCGGGGCCGGGGTCTCTTTCGCCTCAGCGGGGGCTGCCTCTTTCGGCTCCGGTGCCGCGTCCTTGGCCGGTGCCGCGTCCTTGGCCGGAGGAGGCGCGACCTTGGGAGGCTCTTGCGCCCAGCCTCGGGTCGAGGATGCCGCCCACAGGACGACGAGGGTGCCGATCAGGAACAGGCCCCATTCCTTGGCCTGTCCACTCCACAAGCGGCTTGACAAGGGCAACGTCGACATCGCCTGAGGCTCCCTCGAAAGTGGGTGGCCGACACGAGCGTGAAGTTTTGTTTTGAGCGATTCCGTCATCTTCAAAACGGCGGCGAGGGCCACGCGCAACGATCGCGGCTGAGGATGCGCCGAGAGGGGAGTCGTCGCAACCGAAATCCCGAGCGGGACTCCGGTGTTGCCCCAATGCAATCACTATTCAAGGAACCCTTTCCGAAGTCAACTCCGTCGAGCCGATCGAGGTTGTTTCGTCCGCAGGGGTTTCTCATTCTTGAGGTTGCTCTCGCCACTCGGCTCGGAAAAAATGATACTACACCAGATACGATGAGGCGCGGACCCGCGCGAGGCCGTCCTCAACGACGTCATGAATCCCATACTTGAGGACGAGGCTCCCGGGTCGGGCACGAGGTCAATGCCAATGTCGAACCTGGTCAGTGTGGCCACGCTCCTCCTCCTGTGGGGGGCGCCCCCCGCCCCCTCGGCACCGACGGACCTCGTCTCCGCCCTGGAGAACGCGGTCGCGGACGCGATCGAGCGGGTCGAGCCTTCCGTGGTCGCCGTCGCCCGCGAGAAGTCGGAGAATGACGCGACCACGGCGATCCGGGGCCGGAACCCGCTCCCACCCGCCGGGCCGCTCAGCCCCGACACGCTGATGTTCGACTACGGCTCCGGCGTGGTGGTCGGCGGGTCGGGCGAGATCCTCACCGCCTTCCATGTCGTCAAGGGGGCGAGCCGGCTCCACGTCCGCGCCCTCGGCGCCCCCGAATTCGAAGCCGAGATCATCGCGGCCGACCCCAGGAGCGACCTCGCGGTCATCGCGCCTCGAGAGGTGCCGGGCGCCCCGGCGCCGAAGCTCAAGCCCCTCACTATCGGCGACGCAAGCGCCCTGCGTAAAGGGGCGTTCCTCGTGGCTCTCGGCAACGCCTTCAACGCGGCCAGGAGCGACGGCCGGCCTTCGGCGAGCCTCGGGATCCTTTCCAACGTCGCCAGGCGCCTCGAGCCCTCCCCGAATGAGCCACCTCACCTGGCCCTCAAGCACTACCCGACGTTGCTCCAGCTCGACGCGAAGCTCAACCTGGGCATGAGCGGGGGCGCGGTGGTCAACCTCAGAGGAGAGCTCGTCGGCCTGACCTCGAACAGCGCGAATGCGGCCGGATACGACGCGCAGGCCGGATACGCCATCCCGATGGACGCCCTCGGCCGAAGGGCCGTCGAGGCACTTCGCGAGGGCAAGGAGGTCGAGTACGGCTTCCTCGGGATCCAGCTCCATCGAGAGGGGGGCACCAGCCGAGTCAAGGATGCCGTGGCCGGGACGCCGGCTGCCGACGCCCTCGTCCGAGCCAACGACCTGATCACCGCGGTGAACGACACCGCCATCACGGGGATCGACAGCCTCATCCTGGCCATCAACGCCGTCCCCGCGGGGGCCAAGGTCACCCTCAAGCTCATCCGAGGCGACGAACGGATGGAACGCGTCGCCGAGGTGGCCAAGTTGCGGGTCGAAGGCGAGGTGATCGCCACCAACCGACCGACCGCCTGGCGAGGCCTCCGGATTGACTACACGAGCACGTTGCCCCAGGTCGCCTTCGGCGAGGACGTTTTGAAGGCCATGGCCGGTGGGGGGGTTGCCATCGTCGAGGTCGAGTCGGGCTCCGTCGCCGAGAAGGCCGGCCTCAAGGGGGGGCAGGTAATCCGGGCCGTCGACGAGAAGAACGTCCGCAACCCCCGCGACTTCGCCGCCGCCGTCGCGAACCGTGACGGCCCCGTTGTGCTCAAAACTGACGCGGGGCCGATTACTGTTCCCGCACCTTGACCCAAGACCAGAACCCTTTGTCGACCCGGAGTCCAGCGAGAGGTCGAGGCCTTCGCTCGATCGGGATCGTGCCGCGAAATGGGACTCGGGGCCTCTCGGGCCGCTTGATTCAGCCCGCCCCCTTCACAATCACCGGCCTCGAGCCGCCAGAGACCATCGACCTTTCATGATGACTACCGACGAACTCCGCGAACTCTATCTCGACTTCTTCGCTTCCAAAGGCTGCGTTCGACGGCCGAGCGATGTCCTCGTCCCGAAAGAGGACGCCACGGTCCTCTTTACCCCGGCCGGCATGAACCAGTTTAAGCGCGAGTTCATGGGTCTGGGAGATCCCAGTTTCACCCGCGCGACGACCTGCCAGAAGTGCATCCGGACCGGGGACATCGAGAACGTCGGAAAGACCGCATTCCACGAAACGTTCTTCGAGATGCTGGGGAACTTCAGCTTCGGCGACTACTTCAAACGCGAAGCGATCCACTGGGCCTGGGAATTCCTCACCAAAAGCTTGAAGCTCGACCCCAACCGTCTCACGATCACCGTCTACCTCGACGACGACGAAGCCTTCAACATCTGGCACGACGAGATCAAGGTCCCGACCTCGCGGATCACCCGCATGGGAGAGGACGACAACTTCTGGCCGGCGGGCGCCCCCACGCACGGCCCGAACGGCGTCTGCGGCCCTTGCTCCGAGATCTTCTACCACGGCAACGGCCCTAAGGAAGTCGAGATCTGGAACCTGGTCTTCACCCAGTTCAACCGGATAGGACCGGGCCAGCTCGAACCTTTGCCGAAGAAGAACATCGACACGGGTATGGGCCTCGAGCGTGCCGCCGCGTGCCTGCAAGGGGTCCCCACGGTCTTCGCCACCGACATCTTCAAGCCGATCGTGGCCTCCGTCGCGGACCAGCTCGGGGTTGAGTACGTCCCGTCCGACCCGAACGGGATCCGGATCCGCCGGATGGCCGACCACTCGCGAGCCCTGGCGTTCTGCATCCACGAGAACGTCCAGCCGTCCGCTAAAGAAGAGGGCTACGTCCTCCGCAGACTCCTCCGGCGCGCTGTGCTCGACGCCTACCAGATGGGCCACCGGGACCCGTTCCTTTACAAGATCGTCCCGACCGTGGCCGAGGTCATGGCTCGTCCCTACCCCGAGCTCAAAGAGAGTGTGCCGAGGATCCAGACCGTCATCCGTGAGGAAGAAGAGCAATTCCTCAAGAACCTCGAGAACGGTCTGAAGCGATTGGATAACCTGTTCCGCAAGACCAAGGCCGCAGGATCGGACACCGTCTCTGGCGCTGATGCCTTTAACCTCCACCAAACCTACGGCATCCCGGTGGAGATTACGGAAAGTCTCGCGTTGGACCAGAACCTGCGAGTTGACCTGGACACCTTCAAGACGGCCCAGGAAGAACATGCCGGGATCTCTCGAGGAGATGACGAGGCGGCCGACGTCTTCCGTACCGGCCCCCTCGACGTTCTGAAATCATCATATCACCATGGCAACGAGTTCCTGGGCTATACCACGACCGAGGCTGACGGCACCGTCATCGGCATCCTCGAACAGAACCGGCTGGCCGACTCGGCCACGGTGAACGGCGGGGCGCTCGTCGCCCTCGTCCTCGACCGCACTCCGTTCTACGGCGAGAGTGGTGGCCAGGTCGGCGATGTCGGCGAGGTCCGGGGTGACTCGTTCGTCTTCCAGGTGACCGACACCAAGAAGGACAATGACTTCACCCTGCACATCGGCAAGGTCGTCGAGGGGACGGTCTCGCTCAACAGCACGGCCCACGCCAAAGTTGACAACGACCGCCGCGACGCGATCCGCCGGGCCCACTCGGCCACGCACGTGCTTCACCACGCGCTCCACATCCACCTCGGCAAACACGCCCAGCAGGCGGGCAGCAAGGTTGAGCCCGACCGGCTCCGCTTCGACTTCGCCAACCCCGAGGCGGTCGGCCGCGAGCGACTCCACGCGGTCGAAGAAACCGTGAATCATCGGATCCTTCGGGCTGAACCGGTCTCGTGGTCGACGATGCCTATCGAGCAGGCGAAGTCGCTCGGCGCAATGGCGCTCTTCGGCGAGAAGTACCCCGAGGTCGTCCGCGTCGTCCAGATGGGCGAGTTCTCTCGCGAGCTCTGCGGCGGCACCCACCTCGACAACGTCGGGCAGGTCGGCCTCTTCAAGATCATCGGCGAGGAGTCGGTCTCCGCAGGGACGCGCCGGATCACCGCCCTGACGGGCAAGGCGGCGCTCGAGCACGTCCGCCAGGAAGAAGCCGTGCTCGCCGAGGTTGCCTCGACCCTTCGCGTCCCGCCGGGACTCGTCGGCGAGCGCGTGTCGGCCCTGTTGGAGGAGATCAAGGCCCTCAAGAAGCAGGCCGCCCAGCGTCGGACGGACGCGGCTCCGAAAGCCTCGCCCGACGAGATGCTCGCGACGGCCTCGAAGGTCGGCGACGTCTCCGTCGTGGCGCAGGCCCTGGAAAACGCGAGCCCCGACGAGCTCCGGCAGCTCATCGACGTCCTCCGGCGCAAAGCCGGGACCGGGCTGGCGGTCCTCCTGACCTCCGTCGCCGAGGGAAAGGTCCAGCTTGCGGCCGGTCTGACCCCCGACCTGATCGCCCGAGGCCTGCACGCCGGCCTCTGGCTCAAGGACGTCGCGCCCGTGGTCGGCGGCGGCGGCGGCGGCCGGCCCGACCTCGCCCAGGCCGGCGGGAAGAATCCCGAGCAGATCCCGGCCGCTCTCGAGAAGGCCCTCGAGTCGGTCAAGGCCAAGCTCGGAGGCTGACCACCCACGCGGTCGACGTTCTCTCGGGGGCAGGGATCCAAGTTGATCGCGGCCCAATTCGAGCCGAGAGGCCGACCCGACCGCAGGACTTCTCGGCCGAGGTGACGGCCTTCATGGCCGTCTCGCGGCTCGGGATCATTCGCCCCGAGCCTGCCAAGTTCCTACGCAGGGAAATCACCCTCGGCGAATATCGTCAGGTGGGACTGGCTCGGGGATTTCCATCACCACGTCGAACTTGACATCGATTGAATTCAGGAGGGCATCCGACTAGGATCGGATCCGGCCCAGCCTTGGACTTCTTCGCGCGCGTTGACCGTCTTGAAACGGAGTGCATCCCCGTGGCGATTCCTGTCTCTTGCGAATGCGGTAGGCAATTCCAGGTGGGCGAGGAGCACGCGGGGCGCCGAGCACGGTGTCCACAGTGCGGCCGGGAGATGATCATCCCGCACCCTTCGGCATCACCCTACGAGAGCCCGAAGTCCGGACTATTCCCGGATGATGCCGTGGGTCCCTTCAGCGGCCCCCCGAAGACCAGCGGAAAGGCGATCGCCAGCCTGGTTCTCGGGCTCTGCTTTTTCTGCAACCTCCTCACCGGCGTCCCCGCCTTGGTCTTCGGCTTCCTCGGCTTGAGCGACATCAAGAAGAGCCGAGGTCGACTGAAGGGACAGGGGATCGCGATCACCGGGATCGTCCTGGGCGGCGTGAGCTGCACTCTCGTCCCCATCGCCGTCCTGATCGCCCTCCTGCTGCCGGCCGTGCAGGCGGCCCGGGAGGCGGCAAGGCGGGCGCAATGCGTGAACAACCTCAAGCAAATCGGCCTGGCCCTGCACAACTATGAATCGGCCTACGGCCAGCTTCCCCCCGCCGCGAGCACGGACCGCGACGGAAAGCCGCTCCTGAGCTGGCGGGTCGCCATCCTCCCCTTCCTCGAACAACAGCCGCTCTACAACGAATTCAAACTCGATGAGCCCTGGGACAGCCCACACAACCAGCCGCTGGCCGCGAGGATGCCCTCGACTTTCCGTTGCCCAAGCGTCCCGATGCCGGAGAGCGACACGAGCGGCCTGACCGAGTATCAGGCGATCGTCGGCCCAGGGGCTTTCCTTGACGAGACGACCGGGACCAGGTTCGATTCGATGACGGACGGGACGGCCAACACGCTCGCGATCGTCGAATCCAAGGGAATGGTCGTCTGGACGAAACCCGAGGACATTCCGCTCGATAACCTCGCCCAGTCGAAGGTCTCGAGCTATCATCCCGGCGGCAACAACAGCCTCTTCGCCGATGGTTCCGTTCGTTTCCTCAAGGTCCCGACCATGAACCCGGCCAACTTTCATGCCCTCTGCACGAAGAACGGGGGCGAAGTCGTCTCGGCCGACTCGCTCTAGGCCAGAATCGACCTTGACGGTACGCAAACCGTCGATAAGATAGGCGTTTCGCTTCGTGGAATGAAGCAAGAGATCACGACGTCAGTTTAGGTAGCTTACGTTCATGAAGTGTTATCAGGCGAAGGCGGGGGAACTGACCAAGAACTGGTACGTGATCGACGCGACCGACATGGTCGTGGGCCGGCTCGCCGCGCAGATCGCACCAATCTTGATGGGCAAGCACCGACCCACGTACACCCCCTACATTGACACGGGCGACTTCGTCATCGTGACGAATGTCGACAAGGTCGTTTTCACCGGCAACAAGTGGCAGCAGAAGTTCTATCAGCGCTACTCGGGCCACCCGGGCGGGCAGAAGGAAGAGCAGGCCTGGAAGCTGCTCCAGCGTCGGCCGGACCGGATCTTGCATCTCGCGATCCAGCGAATGATGCCCAAGAACAAGATCGGTCGTCACATGCTTGGGAAGCTCAAGCTGTGCGTCGGCCCGCAGCATCCGCACCAGGCCCAGGCGCCGATCCCGTTGGAAGCGATCTCGGGCCGCCCCGCCTCCTCGGGCGCCCTGTTCGCTCCCAAGCCGGTCCCCAAGGCCCCGAAGGCCCCGGCCGCGAAGAAGGTTGCCAAGGCGGCCGCCGAGCCCGAGGTCACGACCCCGGTTTCCGACGTTCCTCCGACCACCCCCGAGCTCACGGCCCCGGCCGCCGAGCCCGGGCTCCCCGCCCCGGAACCGACATCGGAAGAGGGCTGAGCGACTTCCGGCTCGCCGCAAGGCGAGCCCTCGAGATTTTCAGGATTTGAGCGAGGGTGGCCGCTCCATCGCCCCCTTCCCTTTTGACGGCTTTCGAGGACTGACTTACCCATGGCCGCGACGGCAGCACAACCGTACATCTGGGGCACCGGCCGCCGCAAGACGGCCGTCGCCCGCGTCCGGATCCGCGAAGGGACCGGCAAGTTCATGGTCAATGACCTCGAGGTCAATGACTACTTTCCCCTCGAAATCCAGCAGAGCGACGTCCGCGCCCCTCTCACCACGACCGAGATGGCCGGCCGGATCGACGTCTTCGTCAACGTCCGCGGCAGCGGCAAGCACAGCCAGTCGGGTGCCGTCGTCCTGGGCCTGGCCCGTGCCCTGAAAGAGCACCGCCCCGACCTCGAGACCGCCCTCCGCGATCACGGCTTCTTGACCCGCGACGCGCGTATGGTCGAACGAAAGAAGTACGGGCACAAGAAAGCCCGCAAGAGCTTCCAGTTCTCCAAGCGCTGATCCGAATCGTCTCGTCGGTCTTCCGACGATCGAGCTTCGACACGGACCGTGGGAACCCTTCAACCTGGGTTTTCACGGTCTCTTTCATTGCGCTCTGTCCATTCCGATTCCAACGACTTCGCCTGGTGGCCGGATCGCTGCCGACCAGGATCTCCCTGGCGATTTCTTCGGGCAACGACTACGATCGAAAGAGGGTTGGTGGGGATCCTCTACCCATTTCCGCAAGGGCCCTCCGAGGTTGCCTCGATCGGATATCATCCCCCTCGATGCCGAGGGGATTCGCTCGGATTGTCACTCCTCAACGCCACGTCATGGGAGTCTTTCCAATGTCGGAGTCGTCAGCGCAGAACGTGTCGGCTGGTCCCCTGGTGGACCTCGACGATTGGGAGTCGGCCCACGTACCCCTCGACGCGGATGAGGAGGAGAAGCGTTCGAAGTTCCGCAACTACCGCGAGAACGTCCGGGCGGGAGTGCGCGAATTCTACCAACTCAATCATCGGTACCAGACTCTCGACTTCGTCCTGGGGAAGAAGCGCGAGTATCTCGCGAAGACCCGGCGCGAGATGGGAATCTGGGAGGCGATGGAATTCCTCAACACCCTCGTGGACGACAGCGACCCTGATACCGACTTCTCGCAGATCGAACACCTGATGCAGTCGGCCGAGGCGATCCGAGCGGATGGTCATCCGCGTTGGTTCATCCTAACGGGACTGATCCACGACCTCGGGAAGGTGCTCTGCCTCTTCGGCGAGCCCCAGTGGGCCGTGGTCGGCGACACCTTTCCCGTCGGGTGTCGCTACTCCGAGGAGATCGTCTTCCCCGAGTACTTCTCCGAGAACCCGGACTCCTCCGTCGCCGAATACCAGACGCCTTGCGGGATTTATTCGGAGCACTGCGGACTCGACCAGGTCAACCTCTCCTGGGGGCACGACGAATATCTGTACCACGTCGTCAAGGACTACCTCCCCGAGGAAGGCCTGGCGATGATCCGCTATCACTCGTTCTACGCCGGGCATCGGGCGGGTGAATACACCCACCTGATGACCCCGAAAGACCTCCGCATGCTCGACTGGGTCCGCGCGTTCAACCCGTATGACCTCTACTCGAAGGGGCACGCACGTCCCGACGTGGCCGCACTAACCCCCTACTACCAGGACCTCATCGCCGAATTCTTCCCGGCCAAGATTCGCTGGTGAACCTGGCTTCGAGACTGAGCCCTGGACGCCAAGACGCCACCGCGACCGTGCGACGAACTTCTCGTCGCACGGTCGCGGTGGCGTATGTATTGATCTCAGATTCTTTCAACAACAAAATCCCCCACTCTTGATCGCCAACACCGACACTCGACCGAGTGGCGGATAGGCCGAGTGAGGGTTAGTCAGTGGGATCGCAAGTCGAAACCGAGGAGCCGGCTTTTCTTCCTCGTTGGGGCGGGGAATCGTTGAGGAAGGTCGGTCCGGAGTCGATGGTCCCCCCGCCCCTCGGACGGCTCATCCGCGACCTAAGGCGGAGAGTCGTCCCCGGGCGAGAGAAGATTCGAGACCTGGAATGGCCAGGTCGAGTCGAGGCTCAGGCGGCGCGACGGCGGAGGCGACCACGCATGCCGAGGCCGGCGAGAGTGGTCAGGAAGAGCGCGGCCGTGGTCGGTTCGGGGACCGGCTTGACCGTCGAGATCGTGCTGATCCTCGCCTCGGCGGTCGTGCGGCCACCATTGGTCGTCGATGGCACGAGGGTCACCTTCAGGTCGGGGATCGTCAGCGTGTTCTGGTAGTTCCCCGTCTGGAACTGGATCGAGCCGATCGGGTCGAACGTCGCCTGGACGCTGGACTTGTCGCCGCCGGTGATCTTCCCGTCGAGGTAGCCGGTCAGGACGATCGGCGACTGGTTGGGATCAGGCGTCACGCCGTTCACCTGGTCGACGACCAGGGTGATCTTGAACGGGGTGTGCGTGTAGGTCGTGGTCTGCCCGGGCTGGAGCGAGGCCACCTGGAAGTTGCCGAGGCTGAAGTAGGACGTCGGGGTGAAGGTCGCGGAGTCGATGCTGCCGAAGCTGATCACGGGAGTGCCCGAAACCCCCGAGGAGTCGATCGAGCCACTCGTGCTGTACTGGATCAGGGTGCTCGCCGAGGCATCAGAGCCGGCGGCGAAGGTGAGTCCCATCGCGATGACAAGCGTCGACAACCCGCTCTTCCTGCGTACCATTCGCATCTGTGTTCCTCCTGAAATCGATGGTGCAATCCTGCATTTGGTACTGTCGAGTTGCTCAAGGTGAGGTCGAGCGGTGCGGAAGATACTCAACACCTCGCCGACTGTAAACCTCGATTTTTCGACTCGCCGGCATTTTTCCTCAAGGTTTCCTCATGTCTTGCCGACAGCCCGAAAGATGCCCTTTCAAGCCTCTCGAGACAACCGCCTGGCGGCTCATCTTCAGATCCTGGGACCCGGCGTTCGCAATCTTCGCGGCCAGATGCGAACATCACCAGCCCATCGACGACGAGTCGGTGATATCGAAGTCGCCGGCTCGTCGCCGCGTAACGATCGACGCGAGATTCCACCTCAAATCGAGGAGGGCTCTCACCATCGCCTTTCGTCACTTTATCTCGGGCTTGTGGGCGTCGGTTTCCTCAGGAACCCCGGCCAACGACGCCGCGGACACCGGCGATGACCCGCTCGATCTCTTCCGGGGTCGTGTAACACGCACAGCCGATCCTCACGAGCCCTTGCTGGGCGAGGCCGAGCCGTTCGACGACGATGGTCGCGTAGAAGTCCCCGTGACTCGCGAACACGCCCTCTCGGGCGAGGGACCGGCACACGTCGACCGATGGGCGATCGCCGACCGTGAACGAGACGGTCGACGTCCGAGCCCCCGAAGGGGGTGGTCCGTAGAGCTTGATCGACGCAATGCCCGAGAGGCCCTCCCAGAGTTGTGCGACCAGGGCGGAGCCCCGGTCGTGCAACGCCTGGAACGTCGCCTTGAGCCGAGCCCGACGCGTTGGGCCTTCCGCGAGCGAGGCGAGGAAGTCTACCGCCGCCGCCGCGCCGACGATGCCCTCGTGATTCTGGGTTCCCGTCTCGCAACGTTCCGGCGCCGAGTCCGGCGCCGGCCTGAGCTTCGGCACGTCGATCGACTGCAATAGATCCTGCTTGCCGTACAAGACGCCGACATGCGGCCCGTAGAACTTGTAAGCCGAGCAGGCGAGGAAGTCACAGTCCCAGGCACGGACATCGACGCTGCCGTGGGACGCGTAGTGGACCGCATCGACGAAGACCAACGCCCCGACCTCGTGGGCCAGCCTCGCGGCCTCCTTGACGTCGTTGATCGTCCCGAGCGCATTGGACGCCGCGCCGATCGCAAGGATCCGGGTCCGATCATTGAGATGCCGACGGAGGTCCTCCCAGTCGAGGATACCGTCTTCCGGACGCAGCTTGACCACCCGCAAGGTGATCCCTCTCTCACGCTCCAGGGCCTGCCAGGGGGCGAAATTCGCCTGATGATCGAGCTCGGTGACGACGATCTCGTCGCCGGGCCCGAGCCGACGACCCAGCGACCGCGCGAGATGGAACGTGAGCGTCGTCATGTTCGCGCCGAAGGCGACTTCCGATGGGGACGCATTCAGGAAATCAGCCAGCGCCTGCCTCGACTCCGCCAAACATTGGTCGGTCTCCTCGCTGGTCGGATAGGCCCAATGGGTGTTGGCGTTGTGATTGAGCAAATAATTCGTCATCGCCCCGACGACCTGTTGCGGAACCTGTGTGCCGCCCGGGCCGTCGAAATAGGCCACGAGGCTTGCACCGCTTCGTCGGCCCAGCGCAGGGAAATGAGAGCGGATGGCCGACGTCGGGGCCACCCGGTCGTCGGTCTTGACCTGGTGCGTCATGGGAGATTCCGGAAACTCGGGACGAGATGATGACTTCGAGCCACGATCGCCCTGACCATAGAACGGTCGAACCCAAGACGTCAATCCGGTGACGCAGTCCGACCCGGAGGATCGAGGCCGAGAGACAATGCGGCCCGCACACCCTTCGCGGTCGATCGTGGTACGATGCCCGCCAACGAACTCACGGGATCCTGCGGCATGGAATCACCTGGGAAGCCCCCTGCTCCGAGACGGCGACGTCTCACGACCTCCCCGCTCGTCATCGGGGTCGTCATCGGTTTGCTGGCCACCGTGTCCGTCGGCCTGAATACCCGATTCGCATCCCCGCCCCGATATGACGGAGCCGGTTACGCGATGCTCGGGCTGGGACTGTCCCAAGGGCTCGGCTACGTCGAGTTGAATCACCCCGACAGGCCACCACACGCCCATTTCCCCCCGGGCTATCCCCTCCTCCTGGCGCTCCTGTTTCGGGCCTTCGGGCCATCGACGGGGATGATCCACGGGCTCTCGGTCGTCCTCACCGTGGCCTCGATCCTCGTCTACACGCGATGGTTCCGCTCGCTCTATCCTCCCGAGACGGCGACGCTCCTCGGACTCGCGCTGGCCATCAATTGGACCTGGGGACGGATCGGGGGGACGATCCAGTCGGAGCCGTTGTATCTGCTTCTTGGGGCGATGATCGTGACGATCCTCCCCTGGGCAAGTCGTCAGGGCCCGAGGGGCGGCTTCGTGCTGGGTAGCTTGCTGGCTTCCGCCATCCTGACTCGCCACGTCGGGATTTGCCTTTTCGTGGCGATCGCGATCGACCTTGCGATCGCCCGACGATGGGCGACACTGGCGACGTCGACAATCGTCGTGGGCGTCTTGCTCGTGCCCTGGGTCTTCTGGCTCGAGGGGTCGGGCCGGACGACGCAGGCGGGCCTTTTCTCGCCCAAGGATCTGGTCACCAGCATCGCGAGCCAGGCCATCTTCTACGCGCGACGCATCCCCGATCAACTCGTGGGGCCGGTCGTCGAGGTTGCCACGGTCTTCGCGCGATCCCCTCGGCTCTCGTGGATCTCGACGGGCGTGGCCCTCGGCGTCTGCGTGCCGATCGGCCGGGGTTGGGTCCGACTGATCCGCAGCCCTAGGCGTCGTCTCGCGGGCCTCATCCCGCTGGCGACGTTCCCGCTCCTCGTACTCTGGCCCTTCACCGAAGCAGGTCGATTCTTGATCCCGCTCATCCCCTTCCTCATTCTCGGGGCCATGGAGGGGCTCGCCGCCTGGGGGATGCGGTTGGGATTCAAGCATCCAAAGCGCGTGGCCTCGGGGATTATCCTCCTTCTCTCGTTTCCCTATTCCCTCTATTCACTGGCCTCAGGGCGAGCCTCCGCGCAGGAAGCGACTCACGAAGGCTTCGATTCAGCCTGCGCCTGGATCACGGCGTACGGGGACCGTCCTGGGCCGGTGCTTGGCCGGTATCCCGCGGACCTCTATTGGCAAACGGGCCGGAACGCCCTGGAGTTCTCGGAAACCCCGGGTTCGATCGACGACGCGATCCGCCGCTATGGTGTCGCCTACTTCGTGGTCGACGAAACGCCGTTTGCCAACGCGACGAAGGATCCCTTGGCGCTCTACGTCGAGCAACACACGAGCGGCACTTCGCGTGTCTGGGGGCCCCGCCGCGGCGTGTCCGTACACGTCCTCGCACCATTCGAGGAAACGCGATCGGGCTCGAACTCACGGTGATTCGGGGCCTCGCGAGATGAATCCGAGGGTCCGGAGCCATCAGCCAGAAAAACACTCGCACTCCGCGTGGACACTTCCGGAGACCCGTCCTAGGCTGTTGATGGGTTGAGCGTTAGACGACTTCCGACGAATTCGACGGGGTCGCCGTCAAGTCCGGTTGGGGGGATCCGCATCGTGTCGCCTTCGGTCAACGTGCCGGAGAATCCGGTATTGACCGGAAAGTACCGAATGTCCATACTTCTCCGGACAGGAGTGCTCCGCCCACATGATGTACACCAAGGGTGGTTGATACCGGGTTGGGTCACGGATGACGAGCCATAAACCGTGTCACTTTGCGCAAGCTCCGCGAGTCATTCCTGTTCCACTCTTGATCACAGACCTCCTGGCCGTAGGCTTTTTCGAGCATACGCAAGAGGATGCCCGTCCGATGCCCCGCCGTTGAATTCTCCACGCCTTCCGCAACGTCCCGAATCCGGAGCCAGACCCGGACGACTAGGGGGGTTAACAAACTTGAAAGACCTGACTTGTTCTTCGGCACAAGGCAATGCGTTCCTGTCGGCGTGACCAAGTGTGTTACACCACGCCTCGGGCAACGTATAAGAAGGACAACGGCCCTCGGGCACGACTTGCAGTCGACGGACTTGGGTGACAGGACCGTAACAGGGCCGACGGCCACTTGATCGAGGGCATTGAGGAAGCTCCTGTCCATGATGATCTCGAACACCTTGCTGCTGATTTTCGCGGTCGCCTTCATGGGATGCGTCCTGGCGACTCCCCTGGTGACCCGGATCGCGGTCTGGGCCGGCGCGATCGACCGTCCCGATCATTTCCGCCGGATCCATAAAGCCTCCACTCCCCGACTCGGCGGTTTGGGACTGGCTTTCGGGATCGGGATCGGAGTGATCCTCGTCGCCGTCGGCGGCTATCTGAACGACTGGCCGGGCTTCGCCGATTGGTGGCCTCGCCAGTGGCCGGTGCTGGTCGCGGCCCTGATCATCCTCCTCGTCGGCTTCGTCGACGACACCCGCTCGATGGGGCCGAGGACGAAACTGGCCGGCCAGACGTTCGCCGTCCTCGTGCTCTACTTCGGCGGGGTCCGGATCCACGGCTTCGACGCACTCGGGTTGACCATCGACCTGAGCTATCCCTCCTGGATCCTCACGCTCCTGGGGCACACGCTCGAAGTCTCGCCGCTCAGCCTGCTCGTGACCCTGTTCTGGTTCCTTGCTTGCATGAACATTTGGAATCTCATCGACGGCATGGATGGGCTGGCCTCGGGGGTCGGGTTCCTGGTCAGCGGCACCCTCACGCTCGTGGCGATCCATTACCAGAACGTCGGCGTGGCGATCCTCGCGGCGGCGCTCGCGGGGAGCCTGGCCGGGTTCCTCCTTTATAACTGGCACCCCGCCTGCATCTTCCTCGGCGACAGCGGCAGCCTGATGATCGGGCTCCTGATCGGGATCATCGGCGTCCAGGGCTCATTCAAGGGCCCATCGACGTTTTCGATCCTCTTCCCGATCCTGGCGATGGGTTTGCCGATCTCCGACACCGCGATGGCGATCTTCCGACGCTGGGTGCGGAATCTCCCGCTCAGCTCGGCCGACCGACGGCACGTCCATCACCTGCTGATCGGCCTCGGCCTGAATCCTCGCCAGGCGGCGCTCCTGCTCTACTGCTTCTCGGGCTTCCTCTGCGGTGTCGTCCTCCTCGGCGTGGCACTCCGCAATGAGATGCTCGCCCTCGTGCTCGGGATCACCGGCTGTCTGGCGTTCCTGCTCATCCTCACGAGCCGGCTCGACGAGTTGACCAACCTCCGCGGCGAACTCCAGGCCCGCCTCTCCCGAGGCCGGCAGGAACGGTTCGCGGCGAAGGTCACTTACGAGACCATCCAGCGGATCGAACTCTGCACGCAGTGGTCGGTCATCCGGAACCTCCTGATCGAGACCGCCCGGACGTTGGGGTGCGACGTGCTCGAGATCTCTTGCACCCGAGACGGTCGTGAGGTCTTCACGGGAGACGACGCCGATTCGTCGGATCAGCTCGAGGTCCGGGCCATCCTGTCGGGCCCTTCCGCAACTTTTCGACTCTCCACCAGCAAGGACATCTCATTCACGGTCACGCTGCACCAATCGACCGATTCGACGCTGGCGGCCGACATCGCCTTCCGGTTCCTGCAACAACTGTCGACGTCGACGGCCGAGAAGGTGGAGCGAATGATCAGCGCTGAGGTCGACGGCGATGCCCTCGCCGACTCGGGCCGACTCCCTGGAGATCGCTCTCCGGTGACCCCCGACCCAATCCCCAGCGGCGCCCTGCTCAAGTCACCGACCGGATCCGTCCTTGCACTTTCCCCGACTCCGACGCTGCCGGGAAGCTCGATGAGCTGGATCCGGGCGGCACTCGGTTGGGAGTCGAGGCCGGTGGTGCACCACCCCTCCCTCGGGGAAAAATGATCAGCCGACTTTGATATTAGGAGCGGACCGATCCATGGACGGACTACAACCTTACGCCGCCCCGTCGCGCCTCCCGAGCCACCCCGTCCCCCATCCGTCGTCCAAGTTAGCGAAGGGCCCTGCCGACTATATCCGGGCCCTGAGACGCCGAGTTTGGGCCGTGCTGGCGATCGGCGTCCCCCTGAGCATCCTCGGGGCCATCTGGACGGCGAGGCAGCCGAATGTCTACAGCGCCAAGGCCGTGATCCAGATCACGGCCCCCGGATTCGACGATCACCTCAAGACCTTGATCTCCAAATCCTTCGGCGGCAACGATTCGTCCGAAACGAGCAAGGACTACATCCAGAACCGGGTCGCCATGCTCAAGAGTCGGGCCCTGGCCGAGCGGGTCATCAACGATCCGAGCCTCGTTCAGGGTGCCGCCCCTCCCCCCGATGCGGCCGACGAACTCATCGGCGCCCTCCAGTTCCGGCCGATCCCCACGACGAATCAATACACCGTCTCGCTCGAAGGGGGCGACCCCGAGCGGGTCACGAAGCAGCTCAAGCTCATGCTCGACTTCTTCGTGGAAGACGCGAGCAACGAGATCACGAGCAAGATCAACACCTCGCAGTCGTTCGCCGAGAGCAGCATCGACACCCTCAAGGGTGAGCTCCAGAACCACAAGAAGCTGCTCGAGGACATGCTCACCAAGTCGGGGACGATTGGGCCGGGGGGCAAGAACCTGAAGCAGACGGAGTACGAGACGAAGATCGGCTCGATGGCGCACAAGGAGTCGCAACTCACCGATCTCCAGCAGCAGACGTTCCTCTCACAGTCCATGCCGAGCTCGAAGCGCAGTCTGGCGCAGGAGCGGCGGGACGTGAAGCTCGGCGACCTCGAGCGAGCCCGAGAGGAATTGACTTCCAAATTGGAACCCTTGCACGGCAAGATCCGCGGCTACAACTCCGACCCCTCGGTGCGGGCCCTCTCCGCCAGGCTCAGAGACGTCCTGGATCGAATCGAGAAGCTCCAAAACGCCCCGCTGCCCAATGACGAAGGGCCGAACCTCCACGAGTCCCTCCTGGAAGCCAAGCGGGCCGAGATCGCCAAGGACGAGCAACTCGCCCAGGAATTGCTCGGGGAGTTGCGGGCCTCGATGCCCGAGCATCAAAAATATCTTGATATGCTCGACGAGCAGCGACAAAAGACCGAGCAGATCAACGCGATGATGACGAAGCTCTGGGAGTTCAAGGCGGTCGCCCAGTCGAGGCGCGTCCCCGTCGCCGTCCTCTCGGCGCCGAGCGAGCCGACCTCCCCGATCCGCCCGAAGCGTGCCCTGAGCATCGCGGCTGCGGTCATCCTGAGCTTCGGCCTGGGGATCGTTTTGGTCTGCCTCCTCGAGCACCTCGACCACTCGGTGAAGCAGCCCGAGCAACTGGCCACCGGCCTGAGCCTGCCACTTTTCGGCGTCGTCCCGCGGATCCGCCGGACGGCCTCGCTTCACCGGGGCGGGCACCTCTGGACGCCCGGCATCCCCGACTCGATCGAGGCGGATGCCTATCGCAACCTGCGAGCGAGCCTCCTTGGCGTCTCCGACAAAAAAGGGCCGCTCATCAGCCTCCTCGTCACCAGCGCGAAGGCGGGCGAAGGGAAGAGCACGACCGCCCTCAATCTGGCCGCGACATGCGCCCGGGCCGGTGAACGCACCCTGCTCATGGACGTCGACCTCCGGCGCCCGAGTCTCGGGGGCGTCTTCCAGAACAATGACAACGGCGAAGAGGGCCAGCTCGGCCTCGTGGACGTGCTCCGGGGTGATCTCCCCTGGCAGCGTACCGTGGTCCGGTCCGACATCGCCAACCTCGACTTCTTGCCGACCGGCGACACCCGTGGCGTGCCGATCGAGATCCTCGGCACCCTCGAGCTGCGGCAGTTGGTCCTCGGTCTCTCGAACCACTACGACCGCGTGATCCTGGACGGCCCGGCGATCCTCGGGTTGGCCGACTGCCGGATGCTGGGCCGGATCGTCGACGCGGCGATCCTCGTGGTCCGGTCGGGCTCGCAGGAGCTCCGGCCGCTCCAGCACGCCAAGGCCATGCTGGAGCAGTCGCACGTCGTGATCGCGGGGGTCGTCTTCAACGGCCTCAACGAAGAGCTCAAGAACTGGTCGAGCTACGGGCCCGACACCCCCTACGGCTATACCGACGGGGGTAGCTCGGGCCGCAAGGTCGGGGCGGCCGGCGGACTCGAGGCCCCCAAGGACGGACGGACCGCTTTGCCCCTCGCAGGGTCGGCGCGGAACTGAGTCGGAGACTCACCTTTGAATCTGAGAGATCGCCTCCTGAGTTACACCGATCGACTCTCGGCCGTCGTGCTGGCCCTCCTCGTGGCCGGCACGACGCTCGCCTTTGGGGGGGCCGTCTGGTGGGCCCCCACCGCGATCGCGGTGCTGACCCTCGTCTTCGTCATGACGGCCCTCATCCGCATCGCGCTCGAAGGCCGGATGCGCGTGCTCAAGAGCCCGTTGACGTTCCTGGGACTTCTCGCCATCGCGATCGGCCTGGTCCAGCTGGCCCCGCTGCCCCCCCGCCTGGCCGGCCTCCTCTCACCGAAGTCGCACGACGCCTACGCCCTGGGATTCTTCTCCGCGAGGGCCAGGGCCACCGACCCCGCGCTCGCCTTGCCCGAACCGATGTCGGTTCGCTCGCCCGTCTCTGTCGATCGTTCGGCGACGCTTCGATGGGTCGCGGGGGCCACCGTCTGCCTCGCCCTGTTCTGGGGCGTCGCCCAATACACGGACAGGCTCCGCCGACTCTACCTCGTCTGGGGGAGCGTGTTGCTGGCCTTCTTCGTGAACACGGCGATCGTCGTCGTCCAGGTCGCGTGCCAGTCGTCGGGCCTCTACGGCGTCATGGAGCCCGGCCAGGACCCGACGTGGGGGCCCACGACCAATGAGCTTTTGAACACACCCAACGCGACGGTCCTCCGCATCGCCCCGCCGCCGGCCGAGGGCGTCGCCGGCGGCCCCTCGACGACGCCCGACCGGCCGACGCTGATCGGCACGATGTTGGGGGGGCCGGACGCCTATCTCGCCCTCGCCGCGATCGGGCTTCCCCTCTCGCTGGCCACGGTCCTGCAACTCGTCGCCCCGAGAGGGAGCCGGGAACGTCTGCCGGTGCGCCTTGCCCAATCAGGCCAGGGCGGGCTCGTGGTCCTGGTCTCTCTCCTTTCGCTCACGGCGGCCGGACTCGTCGGGATGCTCGGGGGGCCGCTCGTCAGCCTTCCCTTTGCTTTCGGACTCATCCTGGTCGGGCTACCGAGCGCCTGGCCTTCGGGCCTACGATGGTCCGGGCTCGGGATGACGGCGGTCATGCTGCTGGGGATGGGAGGAGGAGTCGTCCTCCACGACGTCCTCCAGCGGATCCCCGGTTCGCCCCCCCCGATCTCGGCCGAGAACCTTCGGTCGGCACCCCGGGTCTGGGCCGACACGCTGCCCATCGTTCGCGATTTCCCCTGGCTCGGGGCCGGAATGGGGAGCTTCCCCGCGATCTTCCCCTCGTACAAGACCCGGGACGAATCCCAGACCACCGCCCTCAGCAGCCTGCTCCAGTGGTGGGCGGAATCCGGCGTCGCGGGCATGGCGGTCCTCGCGATCGGCCTGCTCTGGTGCCTCTGGAAGGTCCCAGGGGCCATCGGACGGGTGGGTTCCGCGGATCGTCCACTCGCCTTTGGCTTGATCGGTGCCGCCTCGGCGTTTAGTCTCTTCTCGGTCGTGCATTGGTCCGTCGAGCTCGCCGCCATCGCCATCGCCGCGAGCGCACTCGCCGGCGCGTGCAATCGCTGGCTCGCCGGCGGCACGGACCTGTTCGTCGAACGTGGGTAAGCCGTTCACCTCGGCATGCTTCAAGGAGGAGTGATTCCCACGATGCCGGAAACCGCTTGCCTGCACATCCGAGCTGGAGACACCGACCCGATCCGCGTCGTGGAAATCCCCGGGGTCTCCGTCCGGATCGGCCGCGCCTCCTACTGCGAAGTTCGCCTTCCCGAGCCCGAACTGGCCGACGAAGAGTGTCGGCTCAAGCGTCGACAGGGGATCTGGCACCTCGTCCCGACCCGGCCCACCGGGGCGGTGTCGATGGATGGTCATTCCGTCGCCTCGTCCTGCCCCCTGCCCTTCGACGTCCCGTTCCGAATCGGGACCCATTGGCTCACGCTCCGCCCGACCCAGGCGTCCGCCCCCGACTGGGAATCGTTCCAGGCAAGGCCCCCGATCGACCTGCCCAGGGCGTCCGCGTCCCCGGTCGACAACCGGTGGAACGAGCCCCGAGCCGAGGTGCGAGCGCCTTCCGAGAACGTCCGCCCCACCGGTTCGATCCCGGCGTCCCCGGACGGCGACCGCCTCGAACGCTGGAGCGAACGCCACGAGCAGAGCGCAAGCCGGCTCCGATTGAACCAGGCCGAACGGCGCTGGGAAGAGCGTTGGAAGGCGGCCGGGGAACGGATCCGTTCTCGAGGCGACGCCAAGGAGGCGAGCGCCCCACAGACGCCGCCGAAGCCGACAACTCCCCTAAGCCCGGGGAACTATCGCGCCCGGCCGATCGACGACCCGGCGTCTCGGACACCGTCGACCCAACGGATCCGGGAGTTCACGAACCGCTCGAAGGCGTACGAGCCCAGGCCGGTCACCCCGCCGGTCCCGCCGAACACGACACCTCCCCGACCATCGATCGTACCCGTCTCGAGGACGGCCCCAGTACCACCGTTGTCGGACGCCACGCCGCCGACACACCCCGCAGCGGTCCCACCTCCAACATCGGTCGAGCCGAACTCGGAACTCTCCGAGGTGGTGGCAACTCCCGTCGCAGAACCAGAACCGGTACCCTCGACGTCTCACGCCTTGATGATTCCCTTCGTCGAGCCTGTTTCGGAGCCCACCGACTTCGTCGCGCCTCCGACCTTCGAGGATGTGGACTCTCCTGTCGAGACATCCGAAGTCGTCTTCGTCGAAACTGAAGTCTCCGTCGCGCTCGAGCCTGAGGTCGTTCTCGAAGCTCAGTTCGATCCGGAGGTGATTCTCGAAGCCGAAGTCTCGTCCGAGCCCGAGATCGTTGTCGAAGGCGTGCTCACATCTGAGCCTGTGGTTGAGGACGGCGTCGGAGTCGAACTCGAATTCGGCGACGAGACCTCGGCCAGCCCCGCGGTCGAGGACGAGGTCGACACCGAAGTGGTGGTCGAGGCCACCATCGTCACGTCCGTCGACGACGTCACGATCGAGCCGGCCCCGGCCGCCAATCGCCCGGCGAAGGAATTGCGTCCGCCGATCGTGATCGAGCTGCCGCCCCAGTCCCATAGGCTGACGTCGGACTCGGCGTCGATCCCGGACGACCTCGAGGCGAAAGCCTCACTCAAGACAGGTAAGGTCGACCCATCGAGCCGCGTCGACACCCAACGATCGGCTTCGGCATCCTCCAAGGCCGAACCGGATACGGCCACCAGGCGCGATCGCGGTCTGTATTACACCGACCCCCGTACGTCGACAACGCGAGAGTCAACTCGTTCCAAATCCTCGAGCTTCGACACTGGCACGTCGAGCCACGGGCGCAACGGCACCGAAGCGCCCTCATCCCGACGAAATGGCCGGAAACCGACGCCGACGCCAACGCCGTTGGAAGGGGAACCGCGACGTTCGTCGGCACCGAACTCGAAGCTGGCCCCGGACCTCTTAGCACCCCCGAGTCGGAAGCTCGAGGACGCGAAACCCGAAGCGAGAACGTCCGAGGAGAGTGCCAGGGAGTGGCCGAGAGCCAGCGACATCTTCGCCGCGCACCAGACAGTCTCTGCCCGCGTCGCACCGACACGTCCCTCGGCCCGCAAGCCGCTGACAGAGCCCACCCCGACGGAGTCGCGCGAACCCGCATCCTGGAGGCTCCCCCTCTGGCTCAGTTGGTTCCCCATGGTCGTGGCCACCCTCGGCGTCGGAACCCTCGGGTTCGTCGCCTCGCGGGCATGGACACGTGATGCGTCGTCGACCGGCGTCGTCGCCAATTCCCTGGCACGCGGTGGCGAAGCGAAGCCGCTACCCGAAGGGATCGAACCGCCCCCCGTCGGCTCCTGGTGGCGATCCTCCGGCGCGAATCTCTCGGTCTGGGCCGCGTACTTCGAGCGTCGGGCGGCCGCCGATCCTTCGGAGGACGAACGGGCCCGCGTGTTCACCGAGGCCGCCGTCAATGCCTCGCCGCTCCAGGCCCAGGCACGATTCGCCAAGGCAAGACGGCCGAGCGTCGGCGACCCGCCCAATCCCCTCCTCGTCGGCCTGGGGCTGAGCCGCGACGTCGTCACCCTCGCCTGGACGGGTCACCAGTGGCTCAAGGCCGGGAAGAAGGACGTGGCCCGCAAGTTCTACCGCGAAGCCCTCGAGATGGCCTCGAAGGCCGAGCTCTCCCGACTCGGGACACCGGTCTTCGACAACGACCCCCAGATCCCCCGCTACCACCTCCCCGGTGAAGAACTGATCGGGCTGGTCGTCCGCGACATGGCGGCCGACGAAACCTGGACCTTCGACGAGTGGTCCGAGGCCCTCCCCGCATTCGCTCCGGTCCACCTCGTGACGGCCCGGATCCTCATGGAACGCGGGGGCAACGATGCGGAGAAACCCCTCGAGTCGATCGTCGAGAGGAAAGACGAGCCGGCGCCGGCCGGGTTCCCCTCGGCGCTCCACATCGCGGCGGTGGGCGAGGCCCTCGCGATGAAATCGCGGCCGGAAGAGGCCCTTCAGAAATACCGACAGGCGATCGACCTCATGCCGGACGACCTCGTCAAGCGCTCCTGGTGGGTGAACGTGGCGGACCTGGCCCAGAGGGTGAACGACGATTCGGAGCACAGGCGAGCCCTCGACGCCGCCAGGGGACATGACGCCAAAGACCTGGTCGCTCGACACGCCCAGGACCTCATGAGACGCGACGGCGGCCGACGGCCCTAAGGCGCGACGACCCAACGCTGATTCCCAACGTGGGACGAGCCCGCGGGGCCTCGCCTCACGCCCGAGACTTGCTTGCCCGACCAACAGCCCAAGGATCACGACGATGGCGACGACGCCCCTGCTCCCCGAACCCGAACCCGCCCCTTCGGCGGCCCATCCCCCCGAAGGGCTCGCGGCGCTCCTCGTCGAACTCTGGAACGATCACGGTACCCGGGGCCGATGGTCACTCCTCGGGGCACTTGCCTGCCTCGGACTCCTCGGGCTCATCTTCCGGGTCAACCTCGAGCACCTCGTCCGCGAGTGGTCGACGAACGAGAACTATAGCCACGGCTTCCTCGTACCCCTGATCAGCCTCTACTTCGTCCACCAGGCCGCGAAGTGCGGGCCGATCGTCGTCCGGGGTGGGATGGGGCTGGGCCTCTTCCTGCTCGCCATCGCGATCTTCGGCCGGCTCGTCATGGAGCTCGTGCCCATCCCGTTCGCGGGCGACCTCGCCTTCCTCGTGGGTCTCGCCGGGATCTGCGCCATGACGGCCGGGGTCGAGGCGATCCGTCGGTTCGGATTCGCCCTCTTCTTCCTGATCTTCATGATTCCCCTGCCGCTCGCCCTCTACACCAGCATCGCGTCTCCCCTCCAGCTTTTCGCGAGCCGGATCGCGACCGTCGTGCTCAACCTGACCGACGTCCCCGTCCTCTGCGAAGGGAACATGATGACCCTGCCGGGGGGGATCCAGATGTTCGTCGCCGAAGCCTGCAGCGGAATGCGCCAGCTCACGGGGTTCCTCGCCCTGACGGCCGCCGTCGCCTACCTGTCCTCGCGGCCGACCTGGTACCGCCTCGCCGTGATCGGCTCCGCCATCCCGATCGCGATCACCGCCAACGTCATGCGGGTCATCCTGACCGGCTACATCATGTACTATGTCGACCCGTCCTTCGCCGCGGGGACCTACCACACCGTCGAAGGCCTGCTCATGATGGGGGTCGGCCTGTCCCTGCTCCGCGGGGTCTGTGGGATCCTCGACCAGGTCGCCGCCCTGTTTGAGCCGGCCCCGGAGTCCTCGACCTCCGGTCCGACCCCAGCCTGATCGAGCGTCGTCGGGACCGCTCGAATCGAGCACTCCGGGCCCGTTTCCCGGATCTTCGACCGAGCGTCTGCCCCTTTGAGTTCGGAATGACGGAGCATTCGAGGCCCGAGTCGACTCGCTCGGGCCGACTCAACCCTCCCCAGGAATTCACCATGTCACCGGTACGACGAGTGGCGATCTGCGCGGCGATCCTCACGTTCGGTTACGGGGCGCAAGCCGGCCTCGAGTCGATGTCCCACATCGAACGCCCCCTCCTGGAGAAGTCGCTGAATTCTCTCCCGATGGAACTGGGAGACTGGGTCGGCTACGACGAACCGGTCGATGAAAAAATCATCAAGGAAGCACAGACCACCGAGTTCCTCAATCGCGTGTACAAACGCCGAGATGATCCGAGTCATCGCCTGACGCTCTGGATCAACTACTCGCGTGAGGGGCTCAATCTCCGGCATACCCCCGAGATCTGCCTCCCGTCGGGCGGCTGGTCGAAGGTCGAGTCGCAATGTCGGGTCTTGCCGGTCGAATATCGCCCGGACAAATCGCAAGAAATGACGCGACTTGTCTACACCAAGGGAGAACTAGTGGAAGGGATCGGATTCTGGTACTACATTTTCGGTGAAGGTCGAATGGAGCGCTATGTCCGGCGGCTACCGATCACGAGCCGGAGCAGCCACGGACGCACGACCCGCGGGTCGGGGATGACGGTCGAGGTCTTCTGCCCCATCGACAGCGACCCCAACAGCGAAGCCCTGAAGGACTTCGCGAAGTCGCTGCTCGTGGCCCTCGAACCGATCTTGCCCCGAGACCGCGCCGAGTATTACATCCCTTGAGTCCTCAAGTCCGCGCTCAGCCCGAACGGCGACCTACGCCCGAGAGGCTTCGGCCGGCCCCTCTCGCCAACAGGATCCTTCTTCCATGAAACACGCCTTGATCACGGGGATCACCGGCCAGGACGGCTCCTATCTCGCCGAATACCTCCTCTCCAAGCCCGACTACGTGGTCCACGGGCTCGTCCGAAGGTCGAGCAGCCTGAATCGCCAACGCATCGACCACTTGCTTGGCAGGGACTCGAGCGTCAGCGACCGATTCTTCCTGCACTATGCCGACCTGGCCGATGCCTCGAGCCTGTCGGGGTTCATGGAGACCGTGAAGCCCGACGAGGTCTACAACCTCGGGGCCCAGAGCCACGTCCGCGTCTCGTTCGACCAGCCCCTGTACACGGCCGACGTCGTCGGGTTAGGGACGCTCCGGCTCCTGGAAGCGGTCCGCAACCTCCACCGGACCCACCCCGTCCGGTTCTACCAGGCGTCGAGCTCCGAGATGTTCGGCTCGGCCGCGCCGCCGCAGTCCCTCGACACCCCGTTCCACCCCCGCAGCCCGTACGCCTGCGCCAAGCTCTACGCCCACTGGCAGACCGTCAACTACCGCGAGGCTTATAACCTCTACGCCTGCTCGGGCGTCCTGTTCAACCACGAGAGCCCCCGCCGCGGCGAGTCGTTCGTGACCCGCAAGATCACGCTCGGCGCAACCCGGATCAAGGAAGGCCTCCAGCGCAAGCTCGTCATGGGCAACCTCGACGCCAAGCGCGACTGGGGCTTCGCCGGCGACTACGTCCGCGCCATGTGGATGATGCTCCAGCAGGATCAGCCCGACGACTACGTCGTCGCCACCGGCGAGACCCACTCCGTCCGCGAGTTCCTCGAGGTCGCCTTCGCCCACCTCGACCTGGACTACCGCGACTTCGTCGAGTTCGACACCAAGTACACCCGGCCGTCCGAAGTCGACGTCCTCCTGGGTGACGCGAGCAAGGCCGAGAAGGTCCTCGGCTGGAAGCCCGAAGTGAGCTTCTCCGACCTCGTCCGGATGATGATCGAGCACGACCACGAGCTCGCCCGGCGCGAGAAGTTCGTGCAAGGGTTCAGCACGAACTGACGGATCGACCCAGACGGGCGGGGCCTCGGCCCCGCCCGCCCAAGGAGAGGCGACGACGATGAAGCGGGGAGCGGAAGCCAAGGTCGTGGTGATCGGTCTCGACTGCGCCGAGCCGAGCCTGATGTTCGAGCGGTTTGCCGACCGACTGCCCAACCTCTCCGCCCTGCGCTCTCGAGGCCTCTGGGGCAAACTCCGGAGCTGCGACCCGCCGATCACCGTCCCGGCCTGGATGTCGATGATGTCCAGCAAAGACCCCGGGACGCTCGGCTACTACGGGTTCCGCAACCGCGCCGATCGCTCTTATGAGAAGATGACCACGGCGACATCCCTGGCCGTGCGCGAGCCCCTGCTCTGGGACTACCTGGGTCGCGCGGGCAAGCAGGTCATCCTCATCGGCGTCCCCCAGACCTACCCCCCGAGGCCCGTCAATGGCCTGATGGTCACCGACTTCCTGACCCCCTCCATCCAGTCGAACTACACCCACCCGCCCGAGCTGAAGGCGGAGATCGCGAGCTTCCCCGACGTCCACCCCTACGAGTTCGACGTCAGCGACTTCCGCACCCCCGACAAGGGGAAGATCCGCGATGCCCTGGTCCGGATGACCGACAAGAGGTTCGCCCTGGCCCGCCACCTGATGGCGACCAAGCCCTGGGACTTCTTCATGATGGTCGAGATGGGGACCGACCGCGTCCACCACGCCTTCTGGCAATACATGGACCCCGCCCACCATCGCTACGAGCCGGGCAACCCTTATGAGTCGGTGATCGAAGACTATTACATCCACGTCGACGGCAAGATCGGCGAGCTCCTCGCCGGTGTCCCCGAAGACGCCTACGTGATCGTCGTCTCCGACCACGGCGCGAAGTGCATGGACGGCGGGATCGCGCTCAACGAGTGGCTGATCCAGAAAGGCTACCTCGTCCTCCGCGAGCCCCCCGCGACTCCCTCCCGTCTCGAAGCTGTGAAGATCGACTGGGAAAAGACCACCGCCTGGGGCTCCGGCGGCTATTACGGCCGCCTCTTCCTCAACGTCCGGGGCCGCGAACCCCAAGGACTGATCGCTCCCGAAGACTACGAGCCGATGCGCAACAAGCTCATCGCCGAACTCGAAGCCCTGGGAGACCCCGAAGGCCGGCCCATCGGCACCCGCGTCCTCAAGCCCGAGGCCTTATACAAGACCGTCCGAGGCCCCGCCCCCCCCGACCTCTTCGTCTACTTCGGCGACCTCCGCTGGCGCTCCGTCGGCACCGTCGGAACCGGCCAGATCCACACCTTCGAAAACGATACCGGCCCCGACGACGCCAACCACGCCCAGGACGGCCTCATCATCATCAACGGCCCCGACGTCACCCCGACCGGCCCCGTCGAAGGGATGCAGCTCATGGACGTCACACCGACGATCTTACAAGCATTCCAAATGAACATCCCGGAAGACCTTCAAGGGCACATCATTTCAGGGGTTTTCCCAGGCAACCCCGCCCCTTAATGCCTTAAGCTCGAGCGATTACGATCGAGTGGCATCCGTCCGTTACAAGCCCGAAGCGCCAGCGAGTGAATCGAGACCTCGGAAACTCGAGGGAGAGTCACTTGCTGGCGCTTCAAGGTTGTAATGGATCGCTCAGCGAAGTCGTTTGATTCCCGAAAACTCGTGGGTGATCCGCCCCAGATCAGATAAAAATTAAAGTGCGCATGGATCCATACTATTTCTCGAAAAACAATTGCAAGCGGCTCATACACTCGTCCCTACGGCCCCGTAGGAATGCCGTCCTCGACGCTCCGCGTCGGCATTTCGGACGGGGAAAACATCCCCACGGTCCCCGTGAAAACAAGATCTCTCTTATGATATGCGGATGAGAAACACTCTACACCCGCAATATCGTCGTTGAGAACGCGGCCTCGCGCGGCTCGACGACGAGCACAAACAAAATGAAAGCAAATTTCAATGATATTGAATGCGACACTTATTAATATTCTCGACATTTTTCAAAAGCGACACCCGAAAACCTGATTCCGATCCCACCCGAAGCGACCTCGGGTGGAACCTTGGTGAATGCGGTGGCATTAGCTTAGGCAGAGAGTTCGACAATCAACGACCCGGCCGGCTCATCCCCCACCGTCACCGCACCATACGCCTTCGGCTTTACGCCGTTCGGCTCGGAGTAATTGACGATCTCGCGGAACCCGGCTTCCTTGGCGAACGTCGACAGCACGTCATAGTTATACGCGTACTTGTGCTGACCGTCGCAGAACAGGTAGTTGATCGCCTGCGCGGCCGGGTCCGCGAATGCGCGGGGCCAGTCTTCGACGTGGAGCCCGCGGGCGATCTCGAGCGCGTACTCGAAGCTCGGCACGGCGATCCGCGCGATCCCGTCCGGGGTTAGGACACGCCGGACTTCACGGAGAAGCGCGATGGCCTCGTAGGGGAAGAGGTGCTCGATCGTGTGAGAGGAGTATACGAACCGGCAGCTCTTGTCGGGGAAAGGCAGGCCGTTCCTCAAGTCCAGCCAGAGGTCGATCTTCCGGAAGGCGTTGCCGTCCGTGTTGATCATCCCGTCGAGGTACTTGAATCCGCAGCCCAGATGGAGGTAGTGCCCCTCGGGCCGGGCGGGTTTCCCAAAACCGTATCTGGCTTTCTTGTACGCGTAGTTGGGCAGCGAGAGGTAGCGGACCCCTTGGAAGTAAAGATCCTTGATGCTCTGTCGAATCATAGCGATCCGTTCCCTGGAGATGTCACATCCGTTGTTGAGCCAGGCCGGGGGGCTTCGAGGGAGGGTCCGCCGCGACCGGCGGCTATTATGGGCTTGAGAAGGCTGGGAATCCAGCCTAGATCTCCGGTCTCCGAAATCGCGAGGACCCCTGGCCGCTGACCACACGCCAACTGTCGCGTTTCAGACGCGACTAATCCCCGATCAGTGAGCCAGACCGCCATCACTTGACGACATCCGGACTCCTTCGATACCTACAAGAAATCGGGCCATTCGACACCGTCGAAGTGACGGGACAACAACGATCAGACGTCGTTCTCCGAGCCATCAATACTGGGGACGGTTCCCGGCGGTCGACGCGTTCCGACCTTGACCACGAATCGGATTTTCACAAAATGCAGGGAGATCGACACCAGGATTCGGACGCAGGATGGGAGGCAGGGATGCGAAGGATACGCGAATTGGATGGTCTCCGCGGTCTCGCGGCATTGACGGTCGTTGGCTTCCACCTGAGCCCGCAACTCCTCCCGTACGGTTGGGCGGCCGTCGACCTCTTCTTCGTCCTGTCGGGGTTCTTGATCACATCCATTGTGCTTTCGCAGATGGACGAACCCCATTTCCTTCGGACGTTCTACATCCGGCGCGGATTCCGCATCTTTCCAATTTACTATTTGACACTTCTTTTGCTCGTCGTTCTTGAGCATCCGAATCTTCGACAATGGCTCCCTTTCGCGTTCTACGTCCAGAACGCGCCCTTTTACCTCGAACCGGTCTCCAGCCTGGGCGGTAAGATCTTCTCGCCGAGTTGGTTGGACATGGACCATACCTGGTCGCTGGCCGTCGAGGAGCAGTTCTATCTCATCTGGCCCGGTTTACTCCTCCTAGTGGGTCGGTGCCGGCTCCGTCCCATCGCCCTCGGGTGTATCCTCGGGTCGATCGTCGCGCGATTGTTGGGATATCCCCACTCGCTCCTCATCACCCGATGTGACGGGCTGGCACTGGGGGCCCTGCTCGCCACGATGGGGAATCGCGAGGCCAGCCATGACGATCCAAGAGTACGAGTCTTCGATTGGCGATGGCTCTACGTCTCGGCGGCGGTCCTGGTCGCGCTGCTGGGAGTCCTGGCCTTCGGGTGGTGGACGGGCCGGTATCAACTCCCTTTGAGTTACTTGCTCGAAGCCCCGGCGATTGAGGTCCTGGCCGTTGGTCTCATCTCATTGCTGATCGTGGCCATCGTGGTCGAGTTCTCGGGCCGACAGGCGCTCGCCCCCCTACGTTGGAAGCCTCTCCGAGGGCTGGGGACGATCAGTTACGGGGTCTATCTCTACCACTTCCCGATCATCCATTACACCTTCGCGGTCCTCCCACGAGCGACGCCTGGCTATTGGATGGTGGGCATGGTTATCAGTTTGACGGCGACGCTCGCACTGTCCATCCTCTCCTGGCATCTCGTGGAGAGCCCGATTCTCAAGCTGAAGGACCGAGTCGCCTACGATCGGGCCCCCATTACCGAACCACGTCCGTCGGGTTCCTTCTCCGACGCACCCGCGCTTGGTCGGGGGCGAGCATTCGGGGGCCGAAGCGAGTCGACCGCCTGACGGGGGCGGCGCGTCCCCGACATACATAAAGGCACAAGAATTTACCGACACGAGAATTCACCCCATATGAAGACCCCGCCTAGGCAGACGGTGGGGATCGACCCTCTCGAAGAGGGTTCTCGTTTTTCGGGCCTCAAGGAAAGCCACTTGACGACCTTCGAGGCCGCCGACTAGCATGCTCCTCGAAGGATGCGCCACCTTTGTCGGGCTCCACGGATGATCGAGCCGCCGCCATGATTTCACAACCCTGCCCCCCCGTATTGGTTGCCTGCCCGGACGCACGACCCCCCGCATACCAAGCGGTGGTCGGTCTCTCCCGCGCCGGGATGCTTGATCGATTCCTCACCGCATACTACTACCGGGGCGAAGGGCCACTCTCGGCGATGGGGCGGAAGCTCGCGCCGGCGCCGTATTCGCGGCTGCAACGCAACCTACGACGACGGCACGATCCCGAGATTCCTGTCGGTCGGGTGCGGTCCCAATGGGATTACGACGCTTCGCTGAGGATCGAAAATCACCTGGCCTCCCGAGGCTCGCGACTTCGAGGGCCGATGGCCCGGTGGCGGACCCGGAGATTCGACCGGGGCATCGCCCGGCAGATCGGGAGTCAACTCCCCGCATCTTTGCTGATCTTCAGCGACGTGGGTTCTCAATACACCCTGCCACTCTGCCGTACGATGGGGATCCCGACGATTCTTAGCATGGTCCATGGCGACGTCCGCGAAGAACAAGTCGTCCTCGAGCGGGAGGCCGAGCGCTCACCTGATTTCTTCCCGATCTACCTAGGCGACGGCTCTCTCGATCGGGAAGAACTGACCTGGCTCCATGAGAGGAGACTGCGCGACCTGGAGTTGGCCGATCGGATCCTGGTCCCCTCCGAGCACATCGCCCAAACCCTCGTCCGCTTTGGGACGCCCGCGAGCCGAGTCGTGGTCGTCCCCTACGCCGCGGACACGAATCGGTTCAAGCCCGCCCCCCAGAAACCACACACGTCTTCTTGCACGTTCCTGTTCGCGGGTGGCATCACCCAGCGCAAAGGGATCAAGTACCTGCTCGAGGCCTGGCGGAGGATCCGACGGCCCGGTTGGCGTCTCCAGCTCCTCGGGGCCTTGCCCAGCGATCCGGGCCCGCTCCTCGGCTATCTCGACGAGGTCGACCACCTCGGACGCGTCTCACATTCGGAGATGCCCGGTCTGATGGCGTCGGCTGACGTGTTCGTCTTCCCGTCTCTCTTCGAAGGGTCCGCAGTCGTCACCTATGAGGCGCTCGCGTGTGGCCTCCCGAGTGTCGTCACCTTAGAGTCGGGGGCTGTGGCCCGAGACGGCCTCGACGGCGTGGTCGTCCCCGCCGGAGACGTCGAACGACTCGCCGAGGCCATGGAACGACTGGGGAACAATCCGGGCCTCCGTGAGGCGATGTCAGCCTCGGCCCGGACGCGTGCCGAGGCCTTCGACTGGCCGAGATATCACGCCGCCGTGACGCGGGTGGCTCGCGATATCACCGGTTGAAGCGCTGCACGGAGGATTTCCAAGGAGGGGCCAACATGGAACTCTACTACGTCGGTGCAAGCTCGGCGGTCATCGTCGCCTTGTTCCTCGTCCAGGTACTGACGAAGCGGTTCGATCCATTCGCTCCCGTCTGGCTGTTCCTCGTAGGTTTCGTTCAGGTCTACGTCGTGCAAGCGATCACCCGCCACGATTGGGCGATCGATATTCGAGGAGCCGAGCTGGTCACGGAAGCCAATCTGAGGTCATTTTGGGCCCTCCTCTGGTTCCTGGTCGTCTACCACTGCGGGCTGGCCAAGCCCCTCTCGTCGATTCTCCCACGCCCGCCGGCCGGATGGTCGCTGGGCACAGTGAACGCCCTCAGCCCGCTCCTGGTCGTCTGGGGCCTGGTCTGCGGCGGGATGATGATCCGAGCGGGCCAGGCGAACGCCGACGAGCCCCTCGGGGAGGAGATGATCTTCCGCTCCTTCCCATACGTGATGTTGATCGGCGGCATCCTACTCCTCGTGTCCGCGCGCGCCGGCGGACAATTCCGCCCTGCGTACCTCTATGCGGGGTTCGCCGTCTGCGGGTTTTTCACCTTCCTTTGGATGTTCAACGGGAAACGCTCGCTGTCAGTGATGGGTGTTCTCGCCACGACGTGTGCCTTCTACATCTCGAAACGGTCTCGGCCGTCGTGGGCGGTCCTGTTCACCACGGCCTTCCTGGGCGCCCTGGCCGTCACGATCGCGATCGGCTGGCGAAACGACCGCGATCACGACCGGTCTTTCTCGGGGTTCGCTGAGTTTCTCACGGGGATCCGCCCCGACTCCATCCTCAAGAATATCAACATCGACCTAGAGGACGAAGGCGGAGGCCAGTACATCTCCTACGAGACCGAGGAGTACGGCGGATTCCTCCTCATGATGGACACAGTTCCGCTCAAGTCTGAATATGATTACGGCGCAAATTACCTCCGCATCGTCTCGACGTTCATCCCGCGGTTGATCTGGGTCGACAAGCCCCTCTACGGGCGAGAAGCCTGGATCAAGGCCTGGATCGCGGGGTCCGAGTTGGAGCGGGACATGACGTTCACTGGCCCCGCGATCGGCATCCTCGGCGCGACACAGTTGAACGGCGGCGCATGGGGGACGCTGATCGTCATCGGCGTCATGTCCCTCCTCGTCAGAACGGCCTACGAATATCTCCAAAAGTATCCCGACTCCCCGTTCGTGCAGGTCTTCTGGTCAGTCACGTATATCAACGCATGGTTCATGGTTGTAGGCGACGACCCGATGAATTGGTTCTATTACAACTGGGGCTATACCACGATGCCCATCATGATCATCCTCTGGGTCGTCAACAAATTCTCGGCCCCGCTCGTCCCGTCGCTTTCGGCGGCACCCGCCTGAGCGGCCCACCGCGCCCCGACCGAAGCCGTCGAGGAGTAGCGAGGTGGCCGCCGGCCAGCCCGAAGCCCAAGACCTCTGATCGACCGGAACGAATTCCCATGACGCAAGCCATCCTGCCGAACAATACACTCGGAGCGACCGAGCGTCCGCCCGCCGCCGAGGCCCGGGCGACCCGCACGCGGCTCGGGCTGTCGGCGCACGAAAAAATCGACATCTGCCGAGGCCTTTTCGCGTTCTTCGTCGTGAGCGCGCACGTCCTCGACATCTGCCGGGACTTGCGCCCCGACGCCTTCCGAGCCCTCCCCGCCTCTCTCGACCGACTTATCTATTTGTCGCTCGAACACGGCATTTACTGGGTGATGGGATTCTTCGTGATCAGCGGCTATTGCATCCATCTCTCCGTCGAACGCCTTGGCGCCTCCGGACGATTCCCGCTTCGCACGTATCTCATCGCGCGATTCACGCGGATCCTCCCGCTCTACTACGCAGCCCTCCTCTTCACCGTGCTCACGGAAGTCTTGATGGTCGGAGCACGCCCCGGCGTCTGGCCCAACGGATTGAGTCCACTCGTCTTCCTCGCCCAGGTGTTCATCATCCAGAACTTCACGGAGACGTTCGGTGCCTTCGGCCCGTCCTGGAGCATCACCAACGAGGTGGCGTACTACATCTTCTACGGCTTCCTGGCCAGCCGTCCGCTCGGCCGAAAGATGGCCCCGGCGCCGCTGGGGATGGTCCTGTGCGTGGTCATCGCAACTTTCATGCAAATCCTCTACACGACGATCGCGCACACCCCGTTCGTACTGGGGATCGGCCTCCTCTTCGGGCTGGGGATCAACTGGTTCCTCGGGGCCTTGGTCGCGAGTTACTCGCGGACGCTCCTTGGATACCGGGTCGTGAGGGTCTTCGCGCACGCCTGGTTGCCTCTCCTACTTGGGATCATTTATCTAAGGTGCCAACATGATCTGCCAAATCAGATCATTTTTCTGGCTTGCGGCGTCGCATTCTCACTAATGCTTCTGAGATTCTTGGACGAAGACCACGCGAATCCCGAGGTCCGCACACCGGCAAGATGGTCGGAATTCATCCGGGTTCTCGGCCTCGCGAGTTACCCCACGTATCTGTTCCACGGGCCGATCATCATGCTCCTCGGTTCGCTCATTCTCCGGTGTGGCCTCGTGATCGATTGGCGGATCCTCTGGGTCGTGTGCACAGGAGTGGGTATCGCCACGGGGCTTGCCCTCGGGTTACTTGTCGAAGGGCCCACGATGACCTGGCGAGCGGCGTTCCTTCGTCGATTGAAATAGTCCCTCGATCGACCAACTCGGGGGTCCCGTCCCCCTACCGCGTCATTAAAAGTCCGTCGGAAGGGGCAACCTCCTTGAAATCGAACCTGGCGATTTGCTTCACCAACTTCGGCCCCTACCACCTGGCGAGACTCCGCGCGCTCTCGGCGGCCTTGGAGCGATCGGGAGGCCGGCTGTTTGCTTATGAGATGGCCGGGACGGAGCGGAAGTACGCGTGGGAGACGGCCCGGGTTGACGAGTCGTTCGCGTGGACGACCTTCTTCCCGGATCGGACCATGGAATCCATCCCCGCCGCCGCTTGCAGGAAAGCGATCCGAGAGGCGCTGGATCGGGACCAGCCGGATGCGTTGGCGGTCGTGGGGTACGTCCGACCGGAATCGCTGGCGATGCTCGCGTGGGCGAGGAACGCCGGAAGGCCGGCGATCATGATGTCGGAGAGCCAGTCGATCGACCATGCCCGCGTCTGGTGGAAGGAGACGATCAAACGTCGCCGGATCCGCCTTTGCTCGGGCGCACTGGTGGGAGGGCCCCGACACCGCGATTACCTCGTCGACCTGGGCATGCCCCGCGACCGGATCGTGATGGGATATAACGCGGTGGACAACGAGTTCTATGCCCGGGAAGCCGAGCGGGCCCGCGCGGCGGCCGACGGGCGTGAAGGGCTCCCCGACGCCCCCTACTTCCTCGCCGTCAACCGGTTCGTCCCCGAGAAGAACCTGGTCAGGCTCGTCGAGGCTTACGCGCGATATCGGAGGGCGAACGACTCCCCTCATCCCTGGCACCTCGTCCTCTGCGGCGACGGACCCGCCTCGGGCGAGATCGGCGAGGCGATCGAGGCCAGCGGGTTCGCCGATGCCATCCACCGGCCGGGGTTCCTCCAGACTGATGGTCTGTCGCGTTGGTACGCCTTCGCCTCGGCCTTCGTCCACCCGAGCCTCATGGAACCCTGGGGACTCGTGGTGAATGAAGCCGCCGCGTGCGGCCTCCCTCTGGTCGTCTCGGAACGTGCCGGTTGCGCCGAGACGCTCGTGCCGGACGGAGGGCCGAGGACCGGCGTGCGATTCGACCCCCGCGACGTCGACGGGCTCGCCTCGAAACTCGCCTGGATCGCGGGATTGCCGGAAGCCGAACGTCGAGCCCTCGGAGACCAGGCGCTGGCGGTCGTCTCCGAGTGGGGTCCCGAACGATTCGCCTTGGGAACCCTGGAAGCCATCGAGAAAGCCAAGATCCCCGTCTCGCCCAGGCGCGGGCGGGAGCCGCTTTTGGCCGGCAGCCGCTGACCCTCGACTCCCGACTTCGCCTTGGAGGACTCTCAGATGAATCTTGCATCCTCGCCCCCCGCGTCCCCGTCGTCCAAGCCGTCGGCGAGCGTCGCCGGCAGGAAGTTCCGCGAAGGTTGGCTGCACCTCTGCAACGGGCTCGACCCGATCCGAGACGGTGGGATGGTCCCGAGCATCCTCGGGATGGCAGGGGCCCAGGCCTCGCAGGGGGGGCCGGTGACGATCGTGACCCCAACCCCCTCCCGGCTCGGCACGACCTCGCTCCCGGGCGGGGTGACCTTGCGCGGGCCCGAGACCGACCTCGAGGCGGTCGTTAGGTCTTCGGAAGTCGTCCACATCCACGGGCTCTGGCAGCGGCAGACACGCCAAGGGTCCCGGCTCTGCCTCGCGGCCGACGTCCCCTACCTCGTCGCCGCCCACGGCATGGCCGAGCCCTGGGCCATGCGCCACAAGGCCCTGAAGAAGAAGATCTACACGGCGCTCGTCGAAGGAAAAAACCTGAGGAACGCCGCCTGCCTCCACGCGCTGTCGCGCCCCGAGATCGGCCACCTCCGGGCCATCGCCCCGAAGACGCCGATCGGCTTCGTACCGAACGGAGTCGACCTCGCCCCCTTCGACGCCCTGCCCCCTCGCGCCGAGTTGGAAGAAGAATTCCCCGAGCTGGCCGGGAAGTTCCTGCTCCTCTTCTACGGCCGGATCCACGTGAAGAAGGGGCTCGACCTCCTGGCCGAGGCCTTCGCCACGCTCAAGGCCGACCATCCGAACCTGCACATCCTCATGGCCGGCAACGACGACGGCGCCCTCGGGCCCTTCCTCGACCGGGCCGCGGCGGCCGGGTTGTCTTCGGATGTCACCTGGGTCGGCCACGTCTCGGGCGAGCGGTCGCAACAAGTCTGGGCCGCCGCCGACGCCTTCGTGCTCCCCAGCTACAGCGAGGGGTTCAGCATGGCGATCCTCGAGGCCCTCGCCTGCCGACTCCCCGTCATGATCACGACCGCCTGCCACTTCCCGGAACTGGCCGACGCCGGGGGAGGGATCGTCGTCGCCCCGAATGTCGAGGAGGTCACCGAAGGGCTCCGACAACTCCTCGAGCGGACCGACTCGGAACGCGCGACCCTCGGGGCCGTCGGACGGGCGCTGGTCGAACGGGACTATACCTGGGATCGCCAGGCCCGTCGGCTCGCCGAGATCTACGGATGGGTTTGCAACGGAGGCTCCCCGCCCGACTTCGTCCGCGACGCCGAGGATTGGGATTGAGGACCTGTCCTGAAACCTGTTTTCTTCCGAGAAAACGGGTTTCTGAGTGGGAAAGGCAACGGTGACCGCCAGGGGTCGGCAACGTTGACCGCATCAGAAACCCGTTTTTTAGGAAAAAACAGGTTTCGGGACTGACTATGGTACGACGACCGTGGAAGGATGACTCCTGTGACGATACTTAACACCTACGACCCATTGGCCGACGACATGGACGCGGGCGATCACCCCGCTCGGACGCCGGGGCCCAAGGCCAGGATCAGCGTCATCGTCCCCGTCAAGAACGAGGCCGAGAACCTCCGACGCTGCCTCCCCGCGCTCGACTGGGCCGACGAAGTCTACGTGATCGACAGCCAGAGCACCGACGAGACCGTCGAAGTCGCCGAGGCCTTCGGCGCCCGGGTCGTCCAGTTCCAGTTCAACGGGTCGTACCCGAAGAAGAAGAACTGGGCCCTCGAGAACCTGCCGTTCCGCAACGAATGGGTCCTGATCGTCGACGCCGACGAGGTCGTCGTGCCGGAGCTGGCCGAGGAGATCACGCGGCGGACCGGCGACGACGAGGCGGACGGCTTTTATCTGAACATGAAATACTACTTCCTCGGCCGTCGGATCCGCCACTGCGGCTATGCCGAGGCCTGGAACCTCCGCCTCTTCAAGCACCAGTTAGGGCGCTACGAGAAGATGCCCGTCCGCCCCGGGGCCCAGACCGGCGACAACGAAGCGCACGAGCACGTCGAGCTCCAGGGCCAGGCGAAGCGGCTCGTCCACGAGCTCGACCACTACGCCTACCCGTCGATCGCTTCCTGGGTCGAGAAGCACAACCGGTATGCGTGCTGGGAAGCCGAGATGTTCGACCGCTTCCTCAACGAGCCGACCCCGAAGTCGATCGGGCCGGGCAAGCGGTTCAAGCGGATGCTGAAGAAGATCTACCTGCGGCTCCCCATGCGCCCGCTCATCCGCTTCGTTTACGCCTACGTCGTCCGACTCGGTTTCCTCGACGGGAAGCCCGGCATGGTCTTCTGCACCCTGCTGTCGTTCTACGACTTCCTCTGCTGGGCGAACGTGTACGAACGGCGGGTTTCGGCCGAGCTGGCGAGAGCTCAGACCGAGAGGGCCGGCTGAGCGACCCGTTGGTCGACCCCATCGATGAGGGTCCGATAGAGCGAGGCCAGGTTCCTGGCCTCCTCGTCGGGATCGAAGACGTGGAGGACGGCCTCGCGTCCTTGCCGGCCGAGGCGGGCGGCCCGTTCGGGGTCGGCGAGGAGTGCAAGGATCGTCTTCGCGAGGGCCGTCGAGTCGTTGGGGGGGACGCGGAGGGCGGTCTCGTCGTGCGTCACGAACGCCCGGACCCCCTCGATGTCGGAGGTGATCGAAGGCACGCCCGAGGCCATCGCCATCGCAAGGGTTCGTCCCATCGTCGGGACCAGGTTGGTCTGGCAGTAGACGTCGAGCACGTTCCAGAATCGAAGCCCGAAGCCGGGCTGGTCGGCGAACGTCACCCGGTCCGCGATCTTCAGCCGGGCGGCTCGACGGCGGAGGTCGATCTCATCCTCGCCCTGCCCCGAGATCACGAACTCGGCGTCGATCCCCGCGTCGACGACCCTCCGGGCCGCCACGAGGAACGTGGCGTATCCCGACGACGCCACCAGCGGGCCGGCCGTCCCGATGACGGGGATGTGATTCGGGCGTTTCTGACAAGGTGAGAGGATTCCGGTCGAGGTGATCGCCGGGGCGATCACCGAAAGGTAAGAGCGCGGGACCCCGAAACTCTTCACCAGGTCCTTCGCGAGTTCCTCGCCGACGACCACGAGCCCGCGGCACCAGCGCCGGCTCACCCGGAGCCGTTCTCGAGGGCCGAGATATTCTTCGATCGTCTGGACGTACGGGAGTCGCCAGTGCTCCGCGAGGGCCAGGCCCGCGGAACCCACCGAGGAGTCGAGGACATGGACCAGGTCCGGGGTCCGAATCACCCCCCCCATCCCGAGCCGACGGACGGCCAGGGCCTGCCGCCAGCGGTGGGCGAGACCTGGGCATTCGACGATGCGTTCGTCCGCGTCCGCGCCGTCCTCGTCGTCGAGGCAGAGGACCTGGGCCCCGATCCCCTGGGTCGCCAATCGTTCGACGAAGGCACGGATCGGGCCGCCATGCTGCCTCGCGCCGAGGCGGCCGGAGAGGAGGAGGATATGTCGCGTGGGATCCGCCATCGCGTTTCTCCAGGCCCGTTGTGCGGCCTCCTGGTTAGCACCCCGACAGGTCGCACCCTAACACAACATCGGCCCCGAGTGGACCCGAATCTCGTCCCGGCAGGGCTCCAGGCCGGGCCGAGGGGGACATACGCCGCACTCGACCCCTGAAAAGGAGGTCGACCATCACGGGTAAGTCGTGATCGGGTAGAAATTTCCGACAATCCCAGGGTGAAACGTCATTCCCTCGGCACCCCGGCGAGGATTCGGAGCGACGTCGAATCGGCCCGTTGGAATCGACCGCCCCCCTGTTTATACTAACGATGGGACGCCTGTGGTCCACGGAGGGTGCCCGAGGCCTGTCGATGGCGCATTCGCCCCGGACCCCCTCGACAACGATTTGAATCCAAGGACACCGCATGAATTCACCTCAGGCCTCCGATGTTGCCGCGCCCGACGTTGATGAGTTGTCCGCCCTGTTGAACCGGCTCCTGGAGAACGTCGGTTCGGTCGTCCTGGGGAAGCCCGAAGTCATCAAGCTGGCCGTCGTCGCGCTCCTCGCCGAGGGGCACGTCCTGATCGAAGACGTGCCGGGCGTCGGCAAGACGCTCCTGGCCAGGGCCCTGGCCGCGAGCATCGACTGCTCGTTCCGCCGCGTCCAATTCACGCCCGACTTGCTGCCGTCCGACATCCTCGGGTCGAGCGTCTACAACGCGGCTTCGGGCGAGTTCGTGTTCAAGCAGGGCCCGATCTTCGCCAACGTCATCCTGGCCGACGAGATCAACCGGACCACCCCCCGGACCCAAAGCGCCCTGCTCGAGGCGATGGGCGACGGCCAGGTCTCGGTGGAGGGGAAGACGTACGAGCTGGAACCGCCGTTCATCGTGCTGGCGACCCAGAACCCCTATGAGTTCGAGGGAACCTATGTCCTCCCCGAGAGCCAGCTCGACCGGTTCATGATCCGGCTCCGAATGGGTTATCCGTTGCGCTCGGAGGAGCGTAAGGTGCTCTCGAGCCACCGGACGGGCGAGCCGGTGGAGTCGCTACGGCCGGCCCTGACCGCCGAGGACGTGCTCCAGCTCCAGCATGCCGTGCGAAACGTGCGGGTCGACGAGGCCATCGCCGATTACCTGCTCGACATCGTCCACGCGACGCGCAAGGGCGAAGACCTTCACGTCGGCGTCAGCACCCGAGGGGCCCTCACGCTCTACCGCGCGGCGCAGAGCCTAGCCTTGGTCTCGGGCCGCGATTATGTCGTTCCCGACGACATCAAGACCCTGGCGATCCCCGTCCTGGCCCACCGCGTCGTGGGCAAGTCGTTCCTCCAGGCGGGCGAGTTCGGCGCCGCCGAGGCGATCATCCGCGACATCGTCGACCGGCTCCGCGTCCCCGCTTGAGCCTCCCATCTCCGGCTCGAACCCTTTCAAAAGAGACCGTCGACCGAGACGCAGGGCCGGCATATGCTCGCCGGCCTCATCCCAGGGGAGAGTTTCGCCCGATGGAGCCTCGTGGTCGTTTCGGAAGGATAGGCCGGCGAGTCTTGCTCAGCCTCTGGCCGACGCAGCGTCTGTTCTGGACGCGCGAGGGAATCTGGTACATCGGCGTCTGGTGCCTGCTGCTCCTCGTCGGCCTCTACCAGCAGGTTAACTTGATCCTGCTCGTGGCCGGGCTCGCGGCCGGCCCGATCGTCGCGTCGATCTTCGCGAGCGCGTCGATGCTGCGTAAGCTCCACGTCTCGCGCCGAGTTCCCCCGTACGTCTTCTCGGGCGACCCGTTCCTCATCGATTACACCCTCGAGAATGCAAGGGCCTGGTCGGCAGCCCTGGCCCTCCGAGTCGAGGACGACGTGATCCCGGTCGACCGAGTCGTCTCCGGCTCGACCACCCTGGCGCCCTTCGTCTTCTTCCCGCGAGTCCCGGGTCGAGGGCGCGACCGCAAGCGCTGGCAAGGGATCGGCCCCAAGCGGGGGAAGTACCGATTTCGGACCCTCGACACCGTCACTCGTTCCCCGTTCGGGCTCCTGGAGCGCCGGGTGACGACGGCCGAGCCCGACCAGTTGGTGGTCTATCCGAGGGTTGGGCAGTTGAGCCGACGCTGGCAGATCGTGCAGCGTCAGGCCGTCGAGACGAGGCGAGGCCAGCGCCACGACCGCTCGAGCCAGCAGCAGGAATACCACGGGCTGCGGGACTATCGCCCCGGCGACAGCCCTCGCTGGATCCACTGGCGGACCTCCGCCCGGCTTGGCCAGCCGATGGTCAAGGAGTTCGAGCAGCAGAACGAGCAGGATCTGGCGATCCTCCTCGACCCCTGGCTCCCTCGCAGCAAGGTCACGCCGGAACAGCGCGAGTCGCTCGAGCAGACGATCCAATTCGCGGCGACCGTCTGCCTCGAGACGTGCCGCCATCAGGGCCAGCGACTGCTCCTGGGCTGGACGGGGCCGACCCCCGGCGTCCGCCAGGGGCCCGCGTCGGTCAAGCTCCTCCACGAGCTCCTCGAGCAGCTCGCGGTCATGCGACCATCCTCTGAAGGGACACTCGCCGCCCTCTTCGATGCGCTGCCACCGGTGACCCTCCGGGAAGCCGTGCTGATCATCGTGTCGACCCGCCCGGTCAACCTGATCGAGGAGGCCGAGCGATCGGCGAGGCTCTCGGGGATGTCGTCGCGAGGCCTGATGGGACGCGTCGTCTCGCTCGACGCCTCCAACGGCGACCTCAACGACCTGATCCAGTTCGCCGAGGCGTCCTCGACCTCGATGGATCGCACCGCCAAGTCCGATAGCCCGGATCCCGACGACCGATCGCCGACCGAATCCATCGACGGGGAGGACGAACGAGCATGATCTTCTTCAACCTCTACCGCATCAGCTTCTACGCGATGCTCTTCTTCGCGACGCTCTCCCTGAACGTCGACGACACCGAATCCAAGTTCGGGTTCCTCTTCCCGATCGGCGTCGCGCTCTCGGGAGTCCTGGCGTTCCTGACGGTGGACCGCAACCCCAAGCTGGGGCTCTCGCGATCCGTCGTCAACGCCCTGGCTTTGGTCTCGATCGGCCTCGTCTTCGTCGAGTACTCTCTCGACCCGACCCAATTGCTCCAATCACTTTCGCACTTCCTGATCTACCTCGTGCTGATCAAGGTCTTCCTGACGAAGACCAACGAAGACGACTGGTTCATCTTCGGCCTCGGACTGACCCAGGTCGCCATCGCCGCGGTGATCAATCAGAGCGACATGGTCGGCATCGTCCTGTTCTGCTGGGCGTTCCTGAGCCTTTGGGTCCTCGCCTTGTATTCGCTTCGGCGCGACGCGTTGCGGTATGGCGACCAGGACGTTTCGGGGCCGACGCCTATGGCCGGTGCGGAGCCGTACCCGGGTCTCCTCGACTTGCCGTTCATCCTCTCGGCCTTCCGCGTCCTGGCCCTGACGCTCGCACTCGGCGGCATCATCTTCATGGCGATGCCCCGCCGAGGGATCGCCGGCAGGGTCCAGCGCGGGCCGGAGCCGATGGCGAAGCACCTGACGGGCTTCGACGAAGAGGTGCAGCTCGGCCAGCTCGGGGAGATCCTCGAGAACGACAGCATCGTGATGAGCGTCGAGATGTTCAACGCCGACAAGACCCCGCACCGGCCCGGAGGAGAACCCCTCTGGAGAGGTGTGACGATGGTCAACTACGACAAGGGGCGTTGGCACGCACAAGAACGTCACACGACCACGCTGTCTCGACTCTCCGACGGGAACTCCGACCTCTCCCGGACGGTCCTCCAGCAGATCAAGCTCGAGGCGAACGACTCGGCCGTGCTGTTCGGCCTGCGGCCCATCGTCTCGATCGGCTCCCCCCAACGCGCCGACCCGGAGATCAATTCGGTCGACGGCACCATCGTCCGGCCGGAGACCCGACCGGGGACCTACGACTATCACGTCCTCTCGGATCTCGACCAGTCGCAGCCCCAGCGTGGCGAGGCCGTCCCGAGCGCCGACCGACTCGAGAAGCTCGTGGCGCTCCCCGAGGAGTTGAAGATCCGCCTCCGCGCCATCGCCGAGCCCATCGTCAAGGCGATCCCCCCGGAGGACGTCGCCGCCCGTGCCAGGGCCGTCGAATCCTTTCTCCGCGACTCGGGGCAGTTCGGCTACACGCTCCGCATGACCCGGGTCGACCGCTCGCTCGACCCGATCGAAGACTTCTTGAAGAACCGCAAGGAAGGACACTGCGAATACTTCGCCAGCGCCCTGACCCTACTGCTCCGGTCGATCGACATCCCCGCGCGGATGGTGAACGGGTTCAAGGGGGGGGATTGGAACGAGATCGCCCAGGTCATGAACGTCCGTCAGAAGCACGCCCATAGCTGGTGCGAGGCCTACCTCGGCATGCAGCGGGTCCGGGCGGAGCGCGTCCCGTTCTGGCTCACGCTCGACCCGACCCCCGCCGGCGAGCGGACCAACTCGCTGGCCAAGGTCGGCGGGTTCGGCTCCAACTTCCGACAGATCACCGACCTGATCCGCTATATCTGGACGTTCTTCATCGTCGGCTACAACGCCGATCGCCAGCGCCGGTTGATCTACGAACCGATCCAGGAGCTCATCCGCGAGGCCCGCAGCGGGTTCGCGATGATGGGACAGGCGATCTGGCCGACGATCGCCAACTTGCTTTCGTTCAAGGACGTCGATCAGTTCATCAGCATCCGCGGATTCTTCGTCTCGTTCGCCGCGCTGTCGCTCCTGGCCATCGCCTTCCGCCTGGGACGCTCGGCCTTCCGGAAGCTGTTCCGCTGGGTCCGCGGCAACGACCCGGACGCGGCCTCGCTCTCGGCGGGCGTCGTCTTCTACCGGCGCCTGGCCCAGCTCCTCGCCGAGTACGGACTCGAGCGACCTCCGGCGGAGACCCAGTCCGAGTTCGCCCGACGCGCCGCCGTCTTCCTGACCGGCCGGGGCTCGGGCACCGAGCCGGTCGCCGACGTCCCGCGCCTCGTGGTCGACGCCTTCTACCGAGTCCGCTTCGGCGACCTCACGCTCAGCCCAACCACCCTGACCGAGCTCGAGGCACGCCTCGACGACCTCGAGGCGAGCCTGCTCGCCACGCGCCGGTCATGAGCCGGGACGCGACGCGGGCCGTCGGCCCATCAATATCGTCACATTTTCACATCATCAATCTTTGAAGTTTTTCGGCCTGGCCGATCATTCCGGCGGGCCGTGCCGCTCGGTCCTTGAGCCGGCGGGCGTCCGGTGGGAGAATCGACCCCTCTCGTGCCCTCGCACGTCGATCCACCGGGCGGCCGCCCGGCCATCCCCCGCGCCGCCGGCCGATGATCGTCGAAATATTTGAAGGAATGTTTCGTTTAAAAACCCCGGAGCGCCTCGAATGCGACTCTGCCGTTTCAGCCTCGACGACGTGATCCTAACGGGGTTCTATGCCGACGATCGCGTCATCCCGATCGACCAGGCGGCGGAGGCCTACTGCGAGGACGTCGGGCTCGAGCTCCTCCTCCCTTCGACGAACGACCTCCTCGACCTTTTGCCGCCGGGCGGCCCATCCTACTATGCCGCGCGGGACCTCGCCCAATGGGTCGAAGACCTCGACGTCGTCGCCCTCGACGAGTTGTCGATCCCGATCGGCGACGTCCGGATCCTCGTCCCGATCGAGCGGCCCGGGAAGGTTCTCCTCCTGGCGGGGAACTACGCCGAGCACATCGTCGAGCGGGGGGGCACCAGCGTCGAGCGAGACGAGACGTTCCCCTACGTGTTCATGAAGCCGTCGACCACGCTGACCCACCCGGGAGACCCGGTGGTCCTCCCCAGCATCTCGCCCGATCACATCGACTGGGAATGCGAGCTCGGGGTCGTGATCGGCCGCACGTGCCGAGACGTCGAGGAGGCCGATGCGCTCTCCTACGTCGCCGGCTACACGGTGGTGAACGACATCAGCGACCGCAAGTTCAAGCCGAACCCCGACCGGAAGCCTCGCGAGCGTGACCGCTTCTTCGACTGGCTCCACGGCAAGTGGCACGACACCTTCTGCCCGATAGGACCTTGCATCCTCTCGACGGATTCGGTGGACGACCCCCAGAATCTTTCCGTCCGGCTCGAGCTCAACGGCGAAACGAAGCAAGACGGCTCGACCGGGCAGATGATCTTCCCCATCGCCGCCATCATCTCGTTCCTCTCGAGGTTCGTCACCCTCGAAGCCGGCGACATCATCTCGACCGGCACACCCTCGGGGGTCGGCTCCGCCTCGGACACCTACCTCCGCCCCGGCGACGTCCTCCAGGCGACGATCGAGGGGATCGGGACTCTCGTGAACCCGGTCGAGACCGAGGGCGTCTGACTCTCGCGCTCAAAACCCGGTCTTTTCTTAAAAACCGAGTTTCCCGCACCGTCCACACGAACACACGAATGACACCCCCGCGGGATGTCGTCGATGACTCCCGCAGAAACCCGGTTTTAAGAATAGACCGGGTTTCGGGGGACGGCTTCTGTGTCGGCGCTCGACCCTCTAAATGAAATGACGCCTCAGGAACTATCGACCCTGTCGGTCAGGTCGGAGTCGCAACTCCGATTCGACCGACAGGGTCGATAGCAATTTCGAAGTCTCGATAATATCTGGTATCCTTGTGGTCTCGATCGTGCGCGTGGTGCCTCCCCCTGGGCTCCTTCACCGGGATGGTTCGATGTCCGAGATTCGTAAGCTGTTGGTCGCCAACCGTGGCGAGATCGCCATCCGCGTCTGCCGCTCGGCCCACGAGCTGGGCATTCGAACGGTGGCGATTTACTCGCACGAGGACCGGTTCGCGATGCACCGGCTCAAGGCCGACGAGGCCTACCAGGTCGGGAAGCCCGGGGAGCCGATCCGCAGCTACCTGAACATCGACGCGATCGTCGCCCTGGCCAGGGAGAAGAACGTCGACGCGATCCACCCGGGATACGGGTTCCTCTCCGAGAATGCGACGTTCGCCCGGGCCTGCCAGGCGGCGGGGATCGCGTTCGTCGGCCCCCGGCCGGAGATCCTCGACCAGCTCGGCGACAAGGTCGCGGCGAGGAAGCTGGCGAACGAGTCCGGTGTGCCGATCCTGTCGGGGAGCGACGAGCCGGTCTTGCCCGGCGAGTCGGCGCGTCGAGTCGCCGAAACGCTCGGCTATCCGATCATCGTCAAAGCCTCGATGGGGGGTGGCGGTCGAGGGATGCGAGTCGTCGAGTCGGCCGACCTGCTCGACGAGGCCGTCGACCAGGCGAGGCGCGAGGCGGGCGCCGCGTTCGGGGTCCCGGACGTCTTCCTCGAGAAGTTCATCCGCAAGGCCAAGCACATCGAGGTCCAGCTCCTCGGCGACGGCCAAGGGAACCTCGTCCACCTCTACGAACGCGACTGCTCAGTCCAGCGCCGGCACCAGAAGGTCATCGAGATCGCCCCGGCTTACAACCTTGCTCCCGAGACCCGCGAGGCAATCTGTGACGCCGCCGTGCGAATCGGCCGACACGTGAGATACGACAACGCAGGGACCGTCGAGTTCCTGCTCGATGACGAGAGCGGGAAGTTCTACTTCATCGAGGTCAACCCCCGGATCCAGGTCGAGCACACCGTCACCGAGATGGTCACGGGGATCGACCTGGTCAAGAGTCAGATCCTGATCGCCCAGGGGGCGTCGCTCTCCGATCCGGAGATCGACATCGCAAGCCAGGACTCGGTCCAGACGCTCGGCTACGCGTTCCAGTGCCGGATCACCACCGAGGACCCCGCAAACAAGTTCACCCCCGACTACGGCCGGATCACCCACTACCGATCGGCGGGAGGGCTCGGTCTCCGGCTCGACGGCGGACCCGGGATCACCGGCGGCATCGTCACCCCGTTCTACGACTCGCTGCTCGTCAAGGTCTCGGCAAGCGGCCGACGCTTCGAGGACGCCGTCAAGCGAATGGAACGGGCCCTCCAGGAGTTCCGGATCCGCGGCGTGAAGACGAACATCCCGTTCGTCCTCAACGTCATCAACCATCCCGACTTCCTCGCCGGCCGCTGCACGACGCGTTTCATCGACGAGACGCCGGAGCTCTTCCGGTTCCCGATCCGGCAAGACCGCGCGACCAAGATCCTGACCTTCGCCGCCGAAGTCACCGTGAACGGCTTCCCGGGCGTGACTCGGCCCGAGTCGTACTGTTCGCTCCCGGAACCCGTCCCGCCCGCGTATGACCCGACGGTCGTCCCCCCGCCGGGGTCGCGTCGGTTGTTCAAGGAGCTGGGCCCCGAGACGTTCTCGGCCTGGGTCCGCGAGCAGACGCCCCTGCTGCTCACCGACACGACGTTCCGCGACGCCCACCAGTCGCTGCTGGCTACCCGGATCCGGACCCGGGACATGCTGAGGGTCGCCGAGGCCTACGCACGACTCTGCCCCCGGATGTTCTCGATCGAAATGTGGGGCGGGGCCACCTTCGACACCTCGATGCGGTTCCTGAAGGAAGACCCGTGGGACCGCCTCGCACAGCTCCGCGAGGCGATCCCCGAGATCCTCTTCCAGATGCTGCTCCGAGGGTCCAACGCCGTCGGGTACACGAGTTACCCCGACAACCTCGTCCGTGCCTTCGTGAAGGAGTCGGCCGCGGCCGGGATCGACCTGTTCCGCGTCTTCGACGCCCTGAACTGGATCCCCAACATGGAGGTCGCCCTCGACGCCGTGCGCGAGGCCGGGGCGCTCTGCGAGGCCGCCATCTGCTACACGGGCGACATCCTCGACCCGAAGCGGACGAAGTACAACCTGAAGTACTACGTCGAGATGGCGAAGGAGCTCGAGCGCCGGGGCGCGAACCTGATCGCCATCAAGGACATGGCGGGGCTCTGCAAGCCGTTCGCTGCCGAGCGTCTCGTCAAAACACTCCGAGAAGAGGTCGGGATCCCGGTCCACTTCCACACCCACGACATCGGCGGAGCTCAGGCGGCGAGCATCCTGAAGGGGGCCGACGTCGGGCTCGACGTGGCCGACGGCGCCGTGGCCTCGCTTTCCGGCCTCACCTCGCAGCCGAGCCTCAACGCCATCGTGGAATCGCTCCGGTTCACGCCCCGAGAGACCGGCGTCGAGCCCAACGCGTTGATCGAGCTGAGCCGGTACTGGGACGAGGTCCGCACCCTCTATGCCCCGTTCGAGACCGGCCTCCGCTCCCCTTCGGCCGAGGTCTACGCTTACGAGATGCCGGGCGGCCAGTACACGAACCTCTTCCAACAGGCGAAGGCGCTCGGCCTCGCGGCCCGCTGGCCCGAGGTCTGCAAGGCGTATGCTGACGTCAACATCCTCTTCGGCGACATCGTGAAGGTCACGCCGTCGTCGAAGGTGGTCGGCGACATGGCGCTCTTCCTCGTCGCCAACAACCTCACGCCGGCCGACACCGTCGACCCCGAGCGCGAGCTCGCGTTCCCGGAGAGCGTCGTCGAGCTCTTCGAAGGCCGGCTCGGCCAGCCTCCCGGAGGCTTCCCCCCTGCCCTGCAGGAGCGTGTCCTGAAAGGACGCCCGGCGAGTACCGAGCGACCTGGGGCGAATCTCCCCGCCGCCGATCTCGAGGCCGCCAAGGAGAAAGCCTCGGCGCTCCTCGGCCGCCCGGCGAACGATCGTGACGCCCTCAGCCTCCTCATCTACCCCCGCGTCTTCCCGGACCTCGCCGCGCACCAACGTACGTACTCCGACACGTCCATCCTTCCGACCTCGATCTTCTTCTACGGCCCCGACCCCGCCGCCGAAAACCTCGTCGAGATCGAGCCCGGCAAGACCCTCATCGTCAAACTCGTCGCGGTCGGCGAACCCCACGCCGACGGCAAGCGGACCGTCTTCTTCGAGCTCAACGGCCAGCCTCGCGAGGTCGAGATCGTCGACCGCTCGCTCGCCTCGGCCGTCCGAGAGACCCCGAAGGCCGACCCCAACGACCCCAACCAGATCGCGGCCCCGCTGCCGGGCCTGGTCGTCGGCGTCGCGGTCCACCTCGGCGACGCCGTCCGGAAAGGTCAGAAGCTCCTCTCGATCGAGGCGATGAAGATGGAGACGACCCTCTACGCCGAACGCCCAGGCCGGGTCACCGAACTCCTCGCCGTCGTCGGTCAGCAGGTGAAGGCAGGCGAGCTCCTGCTCAAGCTCGGCAGCGAATGAGAGCGAGAGGTAAGGGTCGAGCTCGACAACGACCGAGCTCGGCCCTCGATCCCTCGATGACGTGTTGGGTCCGCCGAGTTCCTCGCTCGGCGACGCGAGGGAGAGCGCATGAGCCCAACATTCGTGCGGACGTGGATCCATCGGGAGACCGTCGAGTCGACCAGCGACCTCGCCAAGGAGCTCGTCCTGGCAGGCCTCGACGACCTCCCGCTCGTCGTAACCGCGGACCGACAGACCCGAGGCCGGGGCCGTGGTGAACATGTCTGGTGGTCCGACGAAGGGAGCCTCACGCTCACGGTCGTCATCGACCCCCGGACGTACGGGCTGAGGCCCGATCACGAGCCGAGGATTGCCCTGGCGACCGCCGTCGCGGTCGTTGAGGCGACCACCCCGGTCATCTTCCCGCACTCGGCCGGGATTCGTTGGCCGAACGACGTCGAAGTCGGGGGGCGAAAGGTTGGTGGCCTCCTCCCCGAGCGGATCGACATCGAGGGTAAGCTCCGGATCGCGGTCGGCGTGGGCCTCAACGTGCTGACCCGGACGACTGAAGCCCCGCCTCAGATCCGAGGGATGGCGGTCTCCCTCGCCGAGCTCGCGTCGAGTCCACTCGACCGCGACGACCTCTCGACCATCCGAGACAGCGTCCTCGGACGGTTCGATTCGAGCCTGAGACGGCTCGCCTCGGATGATGTCACCCTCGCGGAACGATGGTCGGAACTCGATACCCTGCGCGGAGAGCGACTGCGGGTCGCCCTCGGCCCTCGCATCGTGACCGGCGTCGGGCGGGGGATCAACACCGAGGGAGCGCTCCTGGTCGATGTGGACGGCGAAGTGATCCCGCTCTTCGGCGGCCAGGTCCTTCGCGATCGGCTCCCTGGCTGAGGCCGAAGGTCTCAAGTGGTACGGTTTCGTTGAGGGAGTACGGCTTAAGAAAGCTCGAGCGGGAAACGAACGATCCAAAGGCGACCTGCCCTAACCTTCCGATTCGAACCCCTCGCCCGAACCCGACTTGGCGTCCCTTCTCCACTCCGATAGGATTGGTTGAGGGAGAAGCTCATGCCTCAAATCAGAATCCGATCGCTCATGATCGCGGTGGCACTCACGGCCGTCGTGCTGAGGTTCGCCGATGATGCTAGGACCTTGATTCAAGACAGGAACAACTATACCTGGCCCGACGACCGGATCAACCCGTTCACCGTGCTGGTCCTCTTGGTGATCGCTCCTGCTGTTGGACTGTTCGCGCGGCAACGTCTCAGGGATGACATTGATTGGGATCAACGAAACGATGTCCCGAAGTGAGATCCTTCGGGCGTGCTTGATCCTGCATTGGCGGAATAAACTCATCCCGGCATTCTTGTACCGGTTCGTTTTGTTGCCGTAGAAGCCGCACCCCGTGAAGCAGAGCATCGCGCTGACGCGGGAGAGATGCGGGTGGACTGGCAAGTTCTCGATGGAATCCGCCATCCCATCAATACATTATCCATTTTTCTAATGCCTCGAATCAGAGCATCTTTGCCCGGACGAGTATGGGTCGGGTGGTGAGAGGTTTGGGAAAGTTCCTCGGGCGAATCCGCACCGGGCCGGAACACTTTGGATGAAAACAGGCTGGCCCGGGTAATACATAGAGAGAAAGTAGTCCCCTCGTGGAGGAGCCATGAAGGATGGTGACATGGATGCGATAGCCAAGGACCTAGGCACCCTCTTCCGCGTTGGGACCATCCGTGGCCTTTCGGACGGGCAACTGCTGGGACGCTTCGTGGAGCGGCACGAGGCCGACGCCTTCGAGGCCATCATCCAACGCCATGGGCCGATGGTCTGGGGCGTCTGCCAACGGATCCTCCGCAATCGACACGACTCCGAGGACGCCTTCCAGGCCACGTTCCTGGTGCTCGCCCGGAAAGCCGCTTCGGTCAGCCCGCGAGAGAAGCTCGGCAACTGGCTCTATGGGGTCGCCAATCAAACAGCCAGGAAGGCAAGGTCGATGCGAGAAAAGCGGCGGATTCGGGAGGGACAGGTCCCGGATCCGCCGGAGCCGACGGCGAAGTTCGACGACGCGCGGAATATCCTGAGCGAGGCCCTCGACCGAGAGTTGGGTTGTCTGTCCGAGAAGTACCGTACTGCGGTCGTCCTCTGCGAGTTGGAGGGCCTGACCCACCGAGACGCGGCGAGGCAACTCGGGTTGCCTGTTGGGACAATTTCGAGTCGGTTAGCCAGGGCCAAGGCGATGCTCGCGAAGCGGTTGACTCGGCCCGGAATGACGCTCACGGTTGGCTCGTTGGGGGCATTCCTGGCCCAGGCGTCTGCATCGGCCGGCATATCGCCCAAGCTCAACGAATCCACGGCTCAGGCCGCAAGCCTGATCGCGGCAAGGAGAGCAGTGTCGGCGGGGATCGTCTCTGCCGAAGTTGCAGCCCTGACAAGGGAGGTCATGAAGACCATGCTGCTGTCCAAGATCAAAGTCGTCATGGGGGTTCTGCTGGCAACGGCATTGGTCGGTGCTGGTATTCCAAACTCATCGACCGAAGAGCAAAAGTCCTCCGCCAGGCCGGCTCAACAGGCAGTCCCCCCGGACGGCGAGGGACGTCAAACTGTCCAGGCAGCGGCCCCGCAAGCCGGTGGGCATCGAATCACAGTCACCAGCATCATCGCCGATCCTTCGACTCTGCCGGTAGGTGCAGAATGCCAAGTTGCACTCGAAGCCGAGACGAAGGGAGAGAAGAAAGTCGTGGAGCTGATCTACCACGGAAAGATCAGCAAGGCCACCGCTGAGGGCCTCGCACTGACCGTCTCCTCGGTCAGGCGGAAGGAAAGCCATCCGTCGAAGCTTTCACAGCTTCCCGTCGTGAGCCGGCTCTTCACGAATGTAGGCATCGGCCAAGTAAAGCCGGGCGAAGAAAAGGTCGTCTGGCTCCCTGCGGAGAAGATCCGCTCGGTGACTCTCGCGGGGAACAGCACACTCTAGCTCCTGCGCCTCCGAATAGCGCCCTTGTCGCAATACTCGGCATCGGGCAAACTCGTTTTATTGATGGCTCCCCCCTCATGGAGGGACAGCGGCGGACGTCCCGTGCAGGCGTCCCAGCGCTGTCCGGGCCGTTTTCGCGTGTTTCCCGATTGGGGAATCTCGCTGATGACTGCCATCGTAGGGGGTTCCGCCTCCTTTCATGAACTCGCCGTAGTCCACGCGTTCGCCTTCGCCCGTGGGACTTGCCAAAGCGGCCGGACTCGGCTCTCGACCTGCCGCAGAAGGATCTGGCGACAAATCTCCAATTGGCGACGGAGGAGGTCGTGCTCCACCTCGCGCGCAACGCGCCGGTCCGGTGCGGGATGATGAATCCCTCGCTGGCGGATGGCGTGGCGTTCAACGACATCGCCGACGATCGAAACCTCCTGCTCGGGTCCCTCATCGTCCTGGCCGGGACGCTCGCCGCACCATTGGTTGATGCATTATCATAAACAGGCCCGTATATGCCAGACACTTCAGAAACACCCGGAACCCCCGAAGTGCAGCCGGCTCGGACTTGGAGCTTGAGGAGGATTGGCAAACTCGCGGCGATCGCCCTCATCCCCACACTCGGCTATCTGTTCGTCCATTTTTATCTCGCAGGAGCCGTACTCGATATTCCCAAGGCGGTGTTCTGGCAGGCAGGGTTAGGTTTTCTGCTCGCCCTCGAAGCGTCCTACCTTGTCGCCCTGGCAGCCTGTCTGTTGGGGATCCCGGCGCTCGCCTTGCGTCTGAGGGACGGCCGAAGGCGCGGGGTGCGCCGGCCGTTGACGGCCCGCGGACTCTTGCTCTGCGCCTCGCTCGCGATCAGCATGGCGGTCTCCGAGGTCGCCTCGGCCGCGCTGCGGAGCCGCCTTCGGCTCGCGACGGCCGTCCCGGCCGGAGCACTCACGCAAGGGCAATCCGACGCCGGCAAGTTGCCGCATCCGCCGGACGAGGTGGTCCTACCCGAGACGTTCGAGGAGGTTTCCAAAAAAGACGAGGTGAGCATTGCGGTTGTCGGAGAGTCGAGCGCCCTGGGCTTCCCTTACAACGCCTGGCTCTCGGTCGGCCACATGGTCGCCTGGAAACTCAAGGAGGCGATCCCCGAGAAGACGTTCCGGCTCGACATGATCGCCGTGTCCGGCGAAACCCTGGAGGCGCAGCATCGGAGGTTGGCAGGACTGGGGCGAAAACCGGATGTGCTCATCATTTATTGCGGACACAACGAGTTCTCCGCGCGGTTCCCCTGGTCGCGCGACCTCGACTATTACGTCGACGAGATCCAGCCTTCCCCCTGGCGCCTCATCATCGGTCAGCTCGAGCGAATCTCACCGCTTTGCGGCCTGATCCGCGAGTCCGCCGACAAGTGCCGGATCGCCATCCCCCCTCCCGTGAATGGTCACCGCGCACTGGTGGATGCCCCGGCCTACACCCCTTCGGAATACGACGCACTGCTGGCCGACTTTCGCCGGCGCATCGACACCCTTGTCGGGTACGCCGGGCGGGTCGGCGCCATTCCCATCCTGGTGGTTCCCCCGGCGAACGACTCGGACTTCGAGCCCAATCGCTCGTACCTCCCACGCGAAACGCGTCGTTCCGATCGCGAGGCCTTTACGCTCGCGTTCTCCGAGGCGCGGGCGCTCGAGGCCACCGACTCCCAGGAGGCGCTCCGGCGCTACCGTTCCCTTCTCGAGCGCCAGCCTGGATTCGCAGAGGTGCACTACCGGCTGGCGCGCATGCTGGAGGTCGCTGGCCAGTGGGACGAAGCCTACCGGCACGACGTCGCCGCCCGCGACCTCGACGGGCTACCGTTGCGATGCCCAACTGCGTTCCAGGAGGTCTACCGAGAAGTTGCCCGGCGCCGCGCCTGCATCCTCATCGACGGCCAGGCCGTCCTTCGGACGATCGCCCCTCACGGGCTCCTGGATGATCATCTCTTCCAGGATACAATGCACCCTTCGCTCCGAGGGTTTATCGCCCTCGCGCAGGCCGTGCTGACCGAGCTTCACGCGCGAAGGTCCTTCGGATGGCCGGAGACCCGGCCACTCACCCCGATTGATCCGAATCTCTGCGCTCGGCACTTCGGCCTCAACACCAGCGCATGGTCGACGATCTGCGGGAGCGGGATGACGTTCTACGGCCTGGTCGCCGGGACCCGCTACGACCCCTCGGAGCGCCGTCGCAAGGCGTCGGCATTCGGCCAGGCCCAACACGCGATTCTCGGCAGGCGCTCGCCGCAGGAAGTCGGCCTCCCGAACATCGGTGTTCCCGAGCCGGTTCCCCTCATGCCGCCGCCGGCGCCCAAGGCACTCTCGCCATCGCCTCGAGGGGCGGTTGACGCAGCCGCTCCGCATCATTTCCCGCACGCGACCGCTGCGGGGTGATGTTCGACGCCCGGACTACACACGCAGCCAGCGTCATCGGGCCAGGGAAAAGGGCCACGCCCCCAGTCAAGGAGACGTGGCCCTCAATGATCTCGAACGATCGTCGCGCCGGGGGCTCATCGCGGTTGGGCCCGCGACGAGCCCCTCGAGGCGGGTGACTTAGCGGGACGCGGCCAGTTCCTTCTTGGACTTGGTCTGCGGGGTCGTCGGGGTCCCGATCCAGTCGATCAAGATCGGGGTGGCGATGTAGATCGTGCTGTACGTCCCGCTCAAGAAGCCGACCACCAGGGCGAACGCGAAGCCGTGGAGCCCTTCGCCGCCGAGGATGTAGAGGATGACCACCACGAGCCAGGCCGTCAACGACGTCAGGATCGTCCGGCTCAAGGTCTGGTTGACGGCGTCGTTGATCATCTTGGCCGTAAGGTGGGGCGTCTTCCCTTTGATCTCGCGGATCCGGTCGAAGATGACGATCGTGTCGTTCACCGAGAAGCCGATCAGCGTCAGGAACGCCGCGATCATCGGGAGGTCGATCTTGAACGGCTCGAGCAGCAGGGCTTCGCGGACGCCTGGGATGTTGGACAGCCAGTAACTGACCGCCACCGCGCCCAGGGTAATCAACACGTCGTGGACGACGGCGATGACCGCGGCGAGACCATAAGTCAGCGACTTAAACCGCAGCCAGAGGTAGGCGATGATGATCAACCAGCTCGCGACGGTCGCGATCAACGCGAGGGTCTGGGTCTCGCTCGCCACCGTCCCGCCGAAGTTCGTGATCCGCTCGAAGAGCATGTCACGATTGTTCTGCAATGCGGTGGCCAGCGTCGTCAGCTCCTTCTGGGCGACCTCGGGCTCGAGGTCGGTTCGGAGGAGCAGCGTGTTGGCGGGCGACCCTGAGGGCGGGTTGATGATCTCGAATCGAGAGTTCGGGTTGGCGATCTTGGCCTTGTCGAGCACCTCGTTCGCGAAGATCGTCGAGACGACCTGGGCCGGGGGGAGCGAGCTATTGAAGGTCAATGTGTTGAACTTCAACAGGTACTGACGGCCCCCAGCGAAACGATCCTGGACCGCGGTCTTGCCGGGCTCGGCCGCCGGTGCGGGTGCGGGTGCGATGGGCTTGGCCTCGCCCGCGGTCATCATCACGCGTTCGAGCGAGGTCCCGAACGCCTTGAGGATCGTCTCTCGGACGCGATTGGGATCCTGATCGGTCGTACGGATGTTGAACCGATTGAGGGTCTTGTCCTGCCCAACCTTGAGGCTCTCGACGGTCACGTCGGGGAGGTCGCGGGCCTGCTCGCGGACGAAGCTGGCCCTCTGCGACTCGCCGAGCGACTTCACCTTGGAGTCCTGCTCGTTGAGTCGGATGGAGACGAGCGTACCGCCGGTGAAGTCGATGTTGTACATCGTCCGGCCTCGGGCGAAGAAGGCCCCGAGCCCGAGCAGGATCACGATCGTCGAGGCGGCCATGCAGTAGTGGCGCGGGCCGATGAAGTCGTAGTTGGTCTTGTCCATCAACTTCAACATCGTCAGCTTGCGGATCCAGCCCTGATGGAAGCAGAACTCGAAGATCACACGCGACACGAAGACCGCGGTGAACAGGTTCCAGAGCATGCCGATGATCATGGTCAAGGCGAAGCCCTTGACCTCTTCGGTGCCGACCCACCAGAGGACGATGCTCGACAGCAGGTTCGTGACGTGCGAGTCGAAAATCGTGACCCACGCACGGTTGAAGCCGTTGCGGATCTGCTGGGCGAGGCTCGCGCCTCGTTCCTTCTCTTCCCGCATGCGCTCGAACACGAGCACGTTCGCGTCGACCGCCATACCGATCGTGAGCGCGAGGCCCGCGAGGCCGGGGAGCGAGAACGTCGACTGCATGAACGCCATCGTCCCGATCAGCAGGACCATGTTCAGGACGAGGGCGATGACCGCCACCACGCCGGCGAACCGGTAGTAGATGACCATGAAGATCGGCACGACGAGCATCGAGACCCAGATCGCGCGGACGCCCTTGGCGATGGTGTCTTCACCCAGGGTCGGTCCGACCTTCTCTTCCTGGAGCGGGTTGTGGTTGAGGCTGGCCGGGAGGCTCCCCTCCTGGAGGATCTTGATGAGGTAGTCGACCTCCTTCGGCTTGAAGCCCTGGCCGCCCCCTTCGATGATGCCCGACTCCCGGATCTCGGAGTTGATCGACGGGGCCGACATCACGAGGTGGTCGAGGAGAATCGCAAGCTGATATTTAAAAGCGTCGTTCTCTTCAGGTAGGTGCTCGCGGGTCAAGGCGCTGAACTTGCGGGCCCCTTCGCGATTGAACACGAAGCCGACGGCCGGTTGGAGCCGTTCGTCCTGGGTCGAGTAGGCGCGAGCGAGAAGCGAGCCGTTGACTTCCTGCCGATCGACGTTGCAGAGGATCGACCGCTCGATCCGGCCGGGGGCCACCTGGTCCTCGCGGATGATCGGGTCGCTCGGGCGGGTGTCGGTCGGGCTTCCGCCTCGGATCCCGCTGGGGTTGTAGTCGACGCGGTAGGATGTGATCGAGCGAAGATTGTGGGGCTGGGCGAGGAAGAGGGTGTTCGAGGAGTTCCGCTCGATCTTCACCAACGCCGCCTGATCGGCCCCGGCCGCATCCTTGCCCGACAGCTCGACCTCGATGCCCGAGTACAGGTTCTTCTTCCAGTCCTGCGCGGGGTCGACGATCGTCGTGTCGGTGAACTGGGGATTGGTCCCGTTCGAAACTTCGCCCAGTCGGGCCCAGGTGTAACGCGAAGGGGGTCGAACGCGACCGTTGGGGCCGAGGGCTCGTTCCATCACCTGGCCGTCGTGCTTGCGGTTCGCCAGGATCCGGAACTCCAGCGCGCCGACGTCGGTCAGGAGTCGCTTGACCTCATCGACGTCCTCGTCGGCCGGCAGGATGATCTCGAGCCGGTTGCTGCCGATCTTCCGGATCGGGATTTCCTTGATCCCGTCCGGGTCGACGCGATGCTTCAAGGCCGAGATCAGCTCGTCCATGTTGAAGCTGGCGTTGAGATTCTCCTTATTCGCCTCGTAGACGAGGATGGTCCCGCCCGAGAGGTCGATACCCAGCTTCAATTTCTCGGTCGGGGGCCAGAGCGCCAACAAGCCGAGGAGCGTCGTGACGCCGATGAGAGCGAACTTGCCACCAAACTTTTTCATGGTCGTTCCTTGCGGCCCGGCGGTCGCTGTACCTGCACGTCCTTACTCGGGCGCCACTCCTTGGGAAATCCTGCCACACGAGCCCCGTGCGGGGGAGCGAGAAACCAAGCCTCTCCCGACTCGACTCGGGAAGAGAACACTCCTCGGGCCTCCGGGAAACCCCGGCTTCCAAGGCCGATCCGGCGCGTGACGTCAGGTCGATTCCCCGGCCTTCTCCGTCGCGGAGTCGATGACTTTCACCACGGCCGCCTTGCTGAACGCGAGCTTCACACCGCGATCGTCGTCGACACGGAGGACGACCTTGTCCTGGTCGCTATCGACCGACATGACCGTGCCGTAGATCCCTGCCGACGTCAGGACCTTGTCGTTCTTCTTGAGCGCGGCGATCATCTCGCGACGCTTCTTCTCCTGCTGCTGTTGGGGACGGAATAGAAGAAAGTAGCCCCAGAAGAGCGCGATCACCAGGATCGGCAAGAGCTGTCCGAGGCCCCCGGCCGCCCCGTTCGGATTCTCGGCGGGGGCGTTCTGGGCGAAGACCAGGGGGATCGCGACGAACAAGTCGGGCATATCTGGGGTCCGTGATGTCTCAGTCGTTTCGAAGGGTTCGCGACCGACCCGCGCGTCGGGGAAGACGACCGGAGTTGCCCCGGGCGAGTCCCTCCCCTGCAATCTAACCGCTAGGGTCCCAACGCTTCAAGCATCTCCGCCCGCAACCGGACGAATCGTCCCTCGGATATCGCCTCGCGGATTTCGCGGGTTAGCCGATGCAGGTAACTGACGTTGTGGATCGAGGCCAGGATCGGGCCAAGCATCTCCTTGGCGATGAAAAGATGGCGGAGATACGCGCGGCTGAAGTTCAGGCAGGTGTAGCACGTGCAGCCGGGCTCAACGGGACCGTCGTCGTCCCGGTGCGAGGCGTTGCGGAGCTTGACGGCCCCCTTAGCGGTGAGGCAAGTGGCATTCCGGCCGTTGCGGGTCGGCAGTACGCAGTCGAACATATCGATCCCGGTTGCCACCGCATCGAGGATGTCCTGCGGCCGCCCGACCCCCATCAGGTAGCGCGGCCGGTCCTCGGGCAACAGGTGGGTCGAGACCTTGAGGGCCTCGCGGACCTGCTCCCGGCTCTCGCCCACGCTGACGCCGCCGATGGCGTAGCCGTCGAAGTCGAGGCCGATCAGCGCCTCGGCGCACTCGGCACGGAGGTCGGCGTGCGTCCCCCCCTGGACGATCCCGAAGAGGGACTGATCCGCCCTTGTGTGGGCCTCTTTGCAGCGCCGGGCCCATCGGATCGTCCGACCGACCGCCGCGGCGACCTCGTCCTTCGAAGCAGGCAAGGCCGGGCAGTGGTCGAAACACATCGCCACGTCGGCGCCGAGGGCTTGCTGAATCGCGGTCGCCCGCTCGGGCGTAAGGTCGAGCAGCCGGCCATCGATGTGCGAGCGGAACGCGACCCCCGCCTCCGTCATCTTCGAACGCGCCGCCAGACTGAAGACCTGGAACCCGCCGGAGTCGGTGAGGATCGGCCCGTCCCAGCGCATGAACGAATGCAGCCCACCCTGCCTCGCGACCACCTCTTCCCCGGGCCGGAGCGCGAGGTGATAGGTGTTCGCGAGGAGCATGGACGTTCCCGAGGCGACGAGTTGGTCGGGGGTGATCCCCTTGACCGTCGCCTGGGTTCCCACGGGCATGAAGACGGGTGTCTCCACCGTCCCATGCGGCGTGAAAAGCCGACCCCGCCTCGCGGACGAGGCGGGGTCGACCTTCAGCGTTTGGAATCGAACGGGGCGCGACAACGGCGGCGGCTTACTCGTTCTTGAGCTTGAGGTTGAACTCGGCCAGCTTCTCGCGGACCTCGTTCAGCGAGGTCACGCCGAAGTTCTTGCATTCCATCAGCTCGTCACCGGTGTGGACGATGAGCTCGCCCACGGTCTGGATGCCGAGCTTCGTCATGCACTTCCGAGCCCGGACCGAGAGGTTCAGGTCGCTAATCGACTTGGCAAGCAGCGCCTTCTCTTCCTGCGAGAGCTCCTCGATCGGGTCGGAGCGGAGGTCGTTGGCCGCCCGCTCGCCCCCTTCGAGCGCCATGCCGAGCCGGAGCCCCTTCGAGGTCATCATCTCCTTGATCTCGGAGAGCGACGTCTCGCCGAAGTTCTTGCTCGCCAGCAGCGCGGCCTCGGTGGTGCGGGTGAGGTCGCCCAGCGTCCGGATGTTCATCTTCCGCAGGCAGTTTCGGCTGCGGACCGAGAGTTCGAAGTCGGTGACGGGGATCTCGAGGAGTTGGCGGAGCACGGTGAACCCGCGCTCGGCCTCCTCGTCGTAGTACATGTCCTTGCTCGCGCGGCAGTCCTTGAAGAACAGCCGGGCGCGCGGGTGGTTCGGGTCGAAGGAGAGGACCTGCTTGTAGCAGGTCTCCGCGTCCCGGAACCGCATCTCGTCCTCATAGAGGATCCCGAGATTGATCAGCGCGGCCAGGGGGACGGGCGGGCGCTGGGTGCAGCGCTTGTAGTACTCGACCGCCGTCTCGTCGTTGCCGTAGAGATCATTGATGTAGGCGAGTTCGAAGAGGGCCCCGGTGTGCTCGCGGTCGAAGTTCAGGGTCTTCTCGAACTCGACCGCCGCCAGAGCCAGCTCGCCGTCGGCCGCCAGCAAGCTCCCGCGCTGATAATGATATTCGGCGGAGCTGCCCGAGAGCTTCTCGAGGCCCGCGAGGATCTCCTGCGCCTGGTCGACGTGCCCTGCCCTGCGGAGTGCCCCGGCGCGGTGCAGGTCCGCCTGCTTCGAGTCGTATCCCGCCGTCGCGGACTCGGAATACGCCTCAGCCGCTTCCTTCCAACGTTGGAGGTTCTGAAGGGCGATCCCTCGATGGAAGTGGGCCAGCCCATTTGCCCCGGCCTTCGCCAGTAATTCGAGGCCGCTCGTGAACCTGCCGAGCAGCACCTCGCCGACGCCGAGCCGCAGGTAGATGTCGGGCGTCATCGCCGCCTTCTCGCGGTCTCGCATCGCGGCGACCGCGTCTCGCAGCGTGCGATAACGCGAGGGGTCGCGGCCGAGGACCTCGCGCAGATCGGCCACGGCCGATTGGTCGAACGGTTGGCGATCTAAAAGCGTCCGCACATCGGTGGTCATCAACTCGGCCATCCGTCCCTCTCTCCCTCGCCTCGGGCGCTCCCGATGTCGATATCCAGGGCGCGAACCTCCACCCGCCAGGTATCCCCGGCAGGCGCATCAGAGCGCCGCATCCCAACCGAAATACGGCGGCATCCGAGAGCCAAACCAGCTATCCTAACCATCGGCGCGTCTTTTGCAAGGGGTATCGATCGACGCAGCGACGCGGGAGCCCCGACCCGGACCCCTGCACGTCCTCTCCGCACGATCGATCAGCTCCTTCCGACGCCACCCAATTCTCCGCGGCCCAGACCCGTCCCGTGTCGTCACGGCCGGATTGCCTCCTTTGGTGAACCGAGCTGCAATGCTCCGGGATCGTGGATCCGTGCCTCGCTTCCATGCGTCGCACCGATGTACCGGTCGAGTGATGCGTAACCGATTCGGGTCTCGTATGATCGTCCGAGAATCCCTTTCGGATGGTCTCCCCCTTGCGGCCCCGAATACCGGTAGCGACTCCCAATGAACCTACCCGAACAACCGCCACCGCCCCCACCCCTGCCCCCGCCTTCGCCCCCGACACGACTCGGGTCGATCGACGCCTATCGTGGCCTGGTGATGTTCCTCATGATGGGAGAGGTCCTCAGCTTCTGCGCCGTGGCCGCGACGCGGCCCGAGAGCCCGGTGTGGAAGCTCCTCTGCCATCACCAGGAACACGTCGAGTGGGTCGGTTGCACGCTCCACGACCTGATCCAACCCTCGTTTTCATTCCTGGTCGGGGTCGCCCTCCCCTTCTCGCTCGCCAGCCGTCGGGCTCGAGGGCAGTCGCAACTCAAGATGGTCGCGCACGCCGCTTGGCGTGCCCTCATCCTCATCTTCCTCGGCGTGGGATTACGCTCCGTCGGACGCCGCCAGACGTACTTTACGTTCGAGGATACGCTTTCCCAGATCGGCCTCGGGTATGTCTTTTTGTTCGCACTCGGACTGAGGCCGAGACGCGACCAATGGATTGCGCTCGTGCTGATCGTCGTGGGATACTGGGCCGCCTTCGCCGCCTATCCCCTACCGGGGCCGAACTTCGACTACACCAAGGTCGGTGTCCCCGCCGAGTGGCCCCACCACCTCAAGGGCTTCGCCGCCCACTGGGACAAGAACAGCAACGCGGCCTGGGCCGCCGACCGCTGGATCATGAACCTGTTCCCGCGCGAGTCGCCGTTCTCCTACAACGGCGGCGGCTATTCGACCTTGAGCTTCATCCCCACCCTCGGCACGATGATCCTCGGGCTCCTCGCCGGAGGGGTCTTGGCGAGCGACCGCCGGGCCTGGCCCAAGGTCGCCTGGCTCGTGGCCGCGGGCGTGATCGGACTGGCGTCCGGCTGGGCCCTCGACGCCTTCGGGGTCTGCCCCATCGTCAAGCGGATCTGGACCCCAAGTTGGGTCCTCTTCAGCGGCGGTTGGTGCTTCCTCTTCCTCGCCTTCTTCTACTCGGTCGTCGATCTGTTGAAGCTGCGGGCCTGGGCGTTCCCGCTCATGGTTGTCGGGATGAACTCGATCGCCGCCTACTGCATGAGCGGGTTGATTGAACGTTTCATCGCCAGGACCCTCACGGTCCACTTCGGGTCGGACGTCTTCAAGGTCCTCGGGCCCGACCTCGAGCCGCTCCTCCACGGCGCCGCCGTGCTGCTAGTCCTCTGGCTGATCCTGCTCTGGATGTATCGGCGGAAGATTTTCCTGCGGATCTGAACGAGGACGAAGATCGCCCGGCATTTCGCAGATGTTTGGCCCACAGATGCGGGGCGCGAGTGCCCGACTACCGGCCATTTGCGAAGTCCGCAAGAGACGCGGGGCACACCTGCCCCGCGGGAATGAGCAGGGATTGACGCGTCCTCACATCGTGAGGCTGTGCACAGGTCGATCGAACGCCCAATTCACTACGAGCGGGATCGAGCCTCGTGGTCATGGAGCGTTTAGGACAACGACGGGAGTCGCCTTCGATGAGTCTCTTCCGACAGCAATCGCTCCGCCTCGTCGTCGTCCTGACCGCCTTCGGCCCGGCCTCGCTCGCCGCCCAGTCCCTCAAAGACCGTACCAAGCCTGTGAACTTCGTCCGCGACATCCGGCCGATCCTCTCCCGAAACTGCTTCGCCTGCCACGGCCCGGACGAGGGCCAGCGCAAGGCCAAGCTCCGCCTCGATCTCAAGGACGGCGCCCTCGGCGAGCACGACGGCAACCGACCCTTCGTGCCGAAGTCCCTCGAGGAGAGCGAGGCGATCCGCCGCATCACCTCGAACGATCCCGAAGAGCGCATGCCGCCGGGGGACGAGTCGAAGCGGCTCCCCGCCGAGCAGGTCGAATTGCTCAGGCGCTGGGTCCAGGAGGGCGCGACGTGGGAGTCGCACTGGGCCTTCGAAAAGCCCGAAATGAGACCCCTTCCCACGATCTCCTCGACGGGAACCATAAATCCCATCGACGTGTTCATTCGAGCACGACTCGCCGCAGAGAACCTCGCCCCCTCCCCCGAGGCGGACCGGTATACCCTCGCCCGTCGGGTCAGCTTCGACCTGACCGGCTTGCCCCCCGAGCCGGACGTGGTCGAGGCCTTCGTCGCCGACCGCGCACCGGACGCTTATGAGTCGCTCGTCGACCGGCTCTTGCAATCCCCGGCCTACGGTGAGCGTTGGGCCCGAGTCTGGCTCGACCTCGCACGCTACGCCGACACGAAAGGCTATGAGAAGGATCAGAAGCGAACGGGCTGGCGTTATCGCGACTGGGTCATCGAGGCCTTCAACGCCGACATGCCTTACGACCGGTTCACGATCGACCAACTGGCCGGCGACCTCCTGCCGGGCTCGACCGCCGAACAGCAGCTCGCGACCGCCTTCCACCGAAACACCCTGAACAACGACGAAGGTGGGACGGACGACGAGGAGTTCCGCATCGCCGCCGTCAAGGACCGCGTCGACTCCACCATGCAGATCTGGATGGGCCTCACGATCGGCTGTGCCAAGTGCCACAGCCACAAATACGATCCGATCTCGCACAAGGAGTACTACCAGTTCTACGCCTTCTTCAACCAGACCGAGGACAGCGACAAGCCTGACGACCGCCCCGTGACCTCCTTCCCGAACCTCGAGCAGCAAGGTCGGATCGCCAGGATTCGCGCCGAGATGACCCGGCTCGAAGGCCAGCTCCACGCCCCGACTCCTGAGCGACTTGCCGCCGTCGAGCGTTGGGAGAGCGAGCTCGGGCCCAACATCGCCTGGGCGATCCTCAAGCCGGCCCGGATGGACGCGGCAAGCGACTCGAGGATGAAGCTCCTCCCCGACGACTCGATCCTTGTGGAAGGCAAGGGACCAGCTCGCGAGACCTACACCTTGACCTTCGCGAACGTCCCCCACCGCGTCGGCTCCATCCGCCTGGAGGCGATCCCCGATCCGTCGCTCCCGCAGAAGGGCGTCGGCCGCTCTCCGAACGACGGGAACTTTGTCCTCTCGGGGATCGACCTCTCGATCCGGAAGAAGGACGGAAGTACGGTCCCATGGGTTCTCGCCTCGGCCGACGCCGACTTCGCGCAGGACAATTACCCGGTCTCGGCCACGCTGAAGAATACCAATCCCAAGAAACTAGGCTGGGCGGTTTCCCCTCGACAGCGTGAGCCCCACCAGGCAGTCTTCCGGCTCCCCGAGGCGGCGACGATCCCCGAGGGTGGCGAGTTGGTGGTCCGCCTCGATCACCAATTCGAGTTCTCCTACCCAGGGTTCAGCATCGGCCGATTCCGGATCTCCGCCTCGGACGCCATCGATGCTCCGCTTCGAAAAACCCTCCCCGCCCCGATCGAGAGCATCCTCACCAAGCCCTCGGCGACCCGATCGACCAACGAGCGTGAGCAGCTCGTACGGCATTATGCGGACACGGCCCCCGAGACGAAGCCGGCCAGGGAAGAGATCGCCAGACTCCGCGGCGAGGTCGACGCGATCCTCAACGCGGTCCGCACGCCCGTCATGAAGGAGCTCTCCGAGGGCCAGAGGAGAGAGACGAAGGTCCATCGCCGTGGGAACTTCCTCGACCCCGGCGAGAAGGTCGATGCGGCCACCCCCTCGTCGTTCCCCCCCTTGCCCAAGGGGACTTCGGCCGATCGTCTGGCGCTGGCTCGTTGGCTGTTGGCTCCGGGCAATCCGCTGACGGCGCGTGTGGCCGTCAACCGGCACTGGGCCCACTTCTTCGGCCGAGGGCTCGTCGAGACCCAGGAGGACTTCGGGTCGCAAGGCCAGCCACCGAGCCACCCCGAGCTGCTCGACTGGCTCGCGCTCGACTTCCAGCGCACTGGGTGGTCGTTCAAACATCTTTGCAAGCGGATCGTGATGTCGGCGACGTACCGCCAGTCCTCGAAGGTCTCGCACGAGCTCGCGTCGAAGGATCGGTTCAACCGACTCCTCGCGCGTGGCCCTCGCTTCCGTCTCGAGGCCGAGATGATCCGCGACGCGACTTTGGCCGTCTCGGGCCTGCTCAGCCCGAAGATGTTCGGGCCGTCGGTCATGCCCCCCCAGCCCGAGGGGATCTGGCGGAGCACGTACAACCTCGATACCTGGAAGACCAGCACGGGCGACGACCGATACCGTCGAGGGCTTTATACCTTCGTGAAGCGGACTTCGCCGTACCCGGCCATGACCGCCTTCGACGCGCCGAGCCGAGAGTTCTGCTCGATCCGTCGGCTGAATACGAACACTCCGCTCCAGGCACTCGTGACCCTGAACGACTCGGCCTACATCGAAGGGGCGCAGGCCCTGGCACGCCGGACGGTCCGGGAAGCCGGCGCAACGTCCCGGGATCGCGTGTCCCTGGCCCTCAGGCGGGCGTTGAGCCGCCCCGCGGAGTCGAGGGAGATTGAGGCGCTCGCGTCGCTCTACGACCATCGCCTCGCGTTCTACCGCACCGACCTCGAGGCCGCCCGGGCCCTGGCCACCGACCCGCTCGGCCCCCTGCCCGAGGGTTGGGACGTCGCCGAGCTCGCCGCACTCACCTCGGTCTGCAACGCCATCCTGAACCTTGATGAGTTCCTCACCAGGGGCTGAACTCGGGTCGCCTGCACGCGAAGCCAACGCTTGGGAGCACAGATCGTGGAACTCGGCAACGAATACCTCAAGGCAGTCACGAGGCGCCACTTCTTCGGCCATTGCGGGGTCGGCCTTGGTGCGATCGCGCTGACGAGCCTGCTCCAACGCGAAGGCTCCAGTTCCGAAGAAGGCCCCGACCCGGACCACCCGCTCGCCCCTCGCCCCCCTCGACTACCGGCGAAAGCGAAGAACGTCATCTATCTGCACATGGCAGGCTCGCCCAGTCAGCTCGACCTCTTCGACGACAAGCCGGCCTTGCGGAAGTTCAACGGGAAAGCTTGCCCGCAGGAGCTGCTCAAGGGGAAGCGGTTCGCGTTCATCCAGGGCGTCCCCAACATGCTCGGCAGCCCGTTCTCGTTTTCGAGGCACGGCCAGGCCGGCGTCGAGTTGAGCGAGGTCTGGACCCACCTCCCGCGCGTCATCGACGAGTTCGCCGTCGTGAAGTCGTTGAACACCGACCAGTTCAACCACGCCCCCGCGCAGCTCTACCTCCACTCGGGGACTTCGCAGTTCGGTGGGGCCTCGCTCGGCTCCTGGGCGACCTACGGGCTCGGCTCGGAGAGCCAGGATCTCCCCGGCTTCGTCGTCCTGACGAGCGGCGGCAAGACCCCCGACGCCGGCAAGAGCGTGTGGGGGAGCGGGTATCTCCCCTCGGTCTATCAGGGCGTCCAGTGCCGATCGCCGGGAGACCCCGTCCTCTTCCTCTCCAATCCCGCCGGCATGGATCGCCAGGGCCGTCGCGAGATCCTCGACACGCTCAAGACCCTGAACGACTGGCAGGCCGAGTCGATCGGCGACCCCGAGACCGTCACCCGGATCGCCCAGTACGAGCTGGCCTACCGGATGCAGATCGCCGCCCCGGAGGTCATGGACATCTCCCGAGAGCCCAAGCACATCCTCGAGATGTACGGAGCCCGCCCCGGCTTCGTCCCCGACTCCGACTCGGCCGCCGACCCCCGCGTCGCCTACAAGGGGAACGACGCCGCCTTCGCCAACAACTGCCTCCTCGCCCGCCGCCTCGTCGAGTCGGGCGTCCGGTTCGTCCAGCTTTATGACTGGGGCTGGGACCACCACGGCGTCAGCCCCGGCGAGCACATCCCCTACATCCTCCCCATCAAGGTCCAGCAGATCGACCGCGCCATCACCGCGCTCGTCACCGACCTGAAACAGCGCGGGCTCCTCGACTCCACCCTGATCGTCTGGGGCGGCGAGTTCGGCCGCACCCCCATGCAGCAGAACAACGCACCCAACCAGCCCTACATCGGCCGCGACCACCACCCTTATGCCTTCACCATGATGCTCGCCGGCGGCGGCATCAAAGGGGGCCAGACCTACGGCCAGACCGACGAGATCGGCTACTACATCACCGAAAACCCGATGGACGTACGCGACCTCCAGGCCACGATCCTCCACCTCCTCGGCCTCGATCCCTGGAAACTCACCTACTCCTACCAGGGCCTGGAGCAGCGTCTCATCGGGGTCGAGGGCAAGGCCAAGCTCCACCAGGCCCTGCTGGCATGAGGCACATTGATCCTAGCCGCAAGAAGAAAGCTCATGAGTCGACTTCACAGGAGCGAGCCCACAACCGACTGATTCCTTTTGCCTTCGCTATCTCCAGCTACGAGGCTCAGGACGATTACCGCGCCATGATTCTCCCCAACTCTTCGAGTTCCATCTCGGTCATGGTGTCTCGGCGTCGATCATCAATCGTCTCGCCCTGATCCAGCTGATCGGCATGGGTCGTCTGTTGGAATGACAGAGTTTTCGTTTGCGGAATGGCCGCACTCCGTTGGGGGAGAAATACCTCAAAAAGAGGGACACGGATAAGCTGAGGAAAGCGGCGGTTCTGACGGATGATTCAGGCATCTCAGCCAGTCGTCTGCCGGAGGTTCTTCTGCTTGCCGGAGGCATTTTCTCGACTGAATGACCTACGAACGTGGCCGACCCATTCGCCCACTGTGGCGGTCAAAGACGACATGGGATTATCCTTGATTCCTGAGTCGCCCGGAAATACGATCTGCTCCCGCGGACGTGCCTTCGCGTGATCGGCATCCGCATGTCTTTTTTTATTTCGAGTGGAGCGAGATCATGAAGCGTAAGTATTTCGCGATTTTAGGATTCGCAGCAATCACGGTCGTGGCGATTACCGCGATGGCCCAATTGCCGGATGAAGTTCCGCAAAACGCCCTGACGCCCGGCAGGCCGGCTGGTATCGTTCCTGGCAATTTGGACTTGAACTCAGTCGATAGAAACGCCCCGCCTTTCGTCAAAGAAGCGGGCGCGTTGGTGGCACCAGCGGAGGTCAAAACCGAGCAGGGAAAGACCGTCACCGTTACGCGAAGCATCGTCGAGTCGGTCTCCACGCCCGCCTATGGTTATATCCATCAGTTCGGGTCGTTTCAGATCACATCATCAACTGCCGAAGGCATGTTCATGCTAAGTGCACAGCTGCCATTTCCGGACAATCGTCGGAGTGTGGACTTCTACCATGCGGCGCTCAGTTACGTGGGAAAATTTACCGATCCCACGACGGGGATCACGGGCTATTTATACCAAACGACGATTGGGGCACCAGTCAATGACACGAGGTTCTTCTTGTTCGGAGACAGCAACTTGAACTTCGCGGACCCTGACAGTAACGGCGTGCGATGGATGGTCTACTACAACGGGCAGGGGCAACGCACATTCTCTACCACCGCGCGTTTCTACCGCCCATGAATTCGATCGTCCATGTCTGATCCTGAGATTCGCCGACGCCGTGGCTCGATGCCATGCATTGGGCCACGAACGATTCTCAATCTCATCTTATGTCAATACATAATGACATGAACTCTTCGGATTTGTGCGGATGTTTCTCAAGCGAGAAGTGGTCGGACGACCTTGCCATGAACGTCGGTCAGGCGGTGGCGGCGGCCCTGGAAGGCGTAGGTGAGGCGGGTGTGGTCGATGCCGAGGAGGTGGAGGATCGTGGCGTGGAGGTCGTGGACGTGGACCGGGTCTTTGGTGATGTTGTACGAGAAGTCGTCGGTCGCGCCGTGGGTGTAGCCGGGGCGGATGCCGCCGCCGGCGAGCCAGAGGGAGAAGCAGCGCGGGTGGTGGTCGCGGCCGTAGTCGTCGACCGTCAGATCCCCTTGGCAATAGACGGTTCGGCCGAACTCGCCGCCCCAGACGACGAGGGTGTCGTCCAGGAGGCCGCGACGCTTGAGGTCGATCAGGAGGGCCGCCGACGGCTGGTCGGTGTCGCGGCACTGTCCGACGATCCGCGTGGGGAGCTTCACGTGCTGATCCCAACCCCGGTGGAAGAGCTGGATGAAGCGGACGCCGCGCTCTGCCATGCGGCGGGCCAGTAGGCAGTTGGCGGCGAAGGTCCCGGGCCGGCGTGAATCGGGGCCGTAGAGGTCGAAAATGTGCGCGGGTTCGTCGGAGACGTTGATCAGCTCCGGCACCGAGGTCTGCATCCGGGCGGCCATCTCGTATTGCGCGATCCGGGTCGAGACCTCGGGGTCGCCGGACTCTTCGAGCTTGCGGGCGTTGAGCCGGGCCAGGTCGTCGAGCATGCGCCGGCGAGTCGAGGAAGGGAGGCCTTCCGGATTCGAGAGGTAGAGGACCGGATCTCCAACCGAACGAAACTTCACACCCTGATACTTCGACGGCAGGAAGCCGCTGCCCCAGAGCCGGTCGTAGAGCGGCTGGTCTTCGGGGTTGCCGGTCCCCTTCGAGATCATCGCAACGAAGGCGGGGAGGTCGTGGTTCTCGCTGCCGAGGCCGTAGGCAAGCCAGGAGCCGATGCTCGGTCGGCCGGCGAGTGCGGCACCGGTCTGGAAGAAGGTGATGGCCGGGTCGTGGTTGATCGCCTCGGTGTACATCGACCGGATGATGCAGAGCTCGTCCGCGACTTTGGCCATATGCGGCAGGAGCTCGCTGAGCTCGGTGCCCGACTCGCCGTGCCTGGCGAACCGGAAGCGGCTGGGGGCGACGGGGAAGCTCGACTGCATCGAGGTCATCCCGGTCAGGCGCTGGCCGTTCCGGATCGAGTCCGGCAGCTCGGTGCCCCGGTATTGCTCGAGCTTCGGCTTGTCGTCGAAGAGATCGATTTGCGAGGGGGCCCCCGACTGGAACAGGTAGATCACCCGCTTGGCCTTGGGGGCGAAATGCGGGAGCCCCGGCAGGCCCCCGTCGCTCGACCCGCCCTGCGCTTTCTCGGGTTCGCTCGCCAGGCCGGGGACCTGGCCCGTGAGGGTCGCCAGGGCGATGGCGCCGAGGCCCGCCCGGCCGAAGAACCGTCGGCGATTTTCGAGGATCCGGAGCTCTTCGAACGGGTCCATTCGTCACTCCTTGGTGATCGTCTCGTCGAGGTTAAGGAGCAGTCCGGCGACGGTCGTGTAGGCCGCGACCTCGGCCACGTCGAGGTTCGGTCGGCGCGGGGCTTCGCCGGCCCCGGCGAGCTTCTCGGCCGCCTCGAGGTGAGTGCGATAGTAGGCCAGATGCTCCTCGAGCCCTCCTGCGAGGATCTCGAGCTCGTCCGAGGCCGGGGTGCGGGCGGTCACCAGTCGGAAGGCATGAGTGAGTCGTTCTCGAGGCCCTGCGCCCCCTTCGGCGATCACGCGTTCGGCCAGGACGCGAGACGCCTCGACATACGTCACGTCGTTCATCAAATTCAGAGCCTGCAACGGTGTGTTCGTGCGGGACTCTCGGACCGAGCAGGTCTCGCGTCCGGACGCGTCGAACGTCATCATCGACGGAGGGGCGATCGTCCGCTTCCAGAAGGTGTACAGGCTCCGTCGATAGAGCGACGGGCCGTTGTCGCGGTCGTAACGGGCCTCCGCCAGCTCGCTCCAGAGCCCCTCGGGTTGATACGGCTTCACGGAAGGTCCGCCGACCTCTTCGACGAGGAGCCCGCTGGCCGCCAAGGCCTGATCGCGGATCGCCTCGGCCGAGAGGCGGAAGCGCGGCCCTCGGGCGAGCAGGCGATTCTCAGGATCCTTGTGCCAGGATTCGGTTGTCACCTTTGAGGACTGGCGATAGGTCGCACTCGTGAGCATCAGCCTCAAAATGGACTTCATATCCCAGCCGTCTCGGATGAACTCACGGGCGAGCCAGTCGAGCAGATCCGGATGGCTCGGCCATCCTCCTTGCGAGCCGAAGTCGTCGGCCGTCTTGACGAGACCAGTGCCGAAAAGCATTTGCCAGGCTCGGTTGACGGCCACACGGGAGGTCAACGGGTGGGACGGGTCGACGACCCAACGGGCGAGGGCCAGTCGGTCGGGCTTCGTCGAAGCAGGAAGGTGAGGGAGCGAGGCGGGGATCGACGGCCCGACGCGCTCGCCCGGCTTGTCGTACTGACCCCTTGCGAGCACGTATGTCGGCCGAGGGGTCGGCAACTCCTGCATGACCATCGTCGTGGAGACTTCATCCCAGAGCGCCTGCCGACTCTTCCTCAACGTGAGCCATATCTTGCGGCAGCTACGAGCGAGGCTGGGGGCATCGTGCTCGAGGTAGTAGAGCCGCAGCACTCTCGCCTGAGCACTCGACCTGGCCGCTTGAGGGATGGCGGCGATGGCGTTAATGGGCTCACGGACCGCCAGAGATTCGATCTCGTCCTGGTCGAGCACGACGTTATAGATCCGGACGTCGTCGATCGCGCCGAAGAAAGGCTTCTGCGTCCCTCCCCCGCCGACCCCGATCCGCAACGGGGCCTTCGTCTGGAACGACTGATTGAGGTCGTCGAGAACGACGCTCAGGGGTTCATCGACTCCATCGATGAAGAGATGGACACCGCCGGCGATTCTCGATCCATCGTAAGTGAAGAGCACGTGGTGCCAGTCGCCTGGCTCGAGACGTCGGCGAGACTCCAACCAAATGGCGTCGTCGAGCGGTCGTTTGAACAGTCCGATCCGAATCGTCTTTTCCTCGAGCGAGACGATATACCCTTCCGGGATCGAGCCGTCGGTCATCCTCGAGACGATCCCACCACCGACCGGACCGTCGGGACGAATCCAGGTCCCGATCGAGAACTTGTCGAAGAACCCGAAATCGCCGGTGTCGCCAGCCTCGACAAATCCCGAGCCGTCGAACGTCGCGGCGCGACCGATTGCACCTTCGGTAAAGCCAGGTGCCTTGCCGGACGGTTTGGCGGACGTCCCGGAGGGGCCGGTATCCTCGAAACGGTCGTCGAGCGGGTAGTGCCCTAACAACCCTCGCTCGGCCCCCCAGCGAATGGGCGGGCCAGAGGCAACGGAACGCTCCCACTCGGTCTGCGACTGAGCGACGAACGACTCGAGCTTCCGATCATCACGTTCGATCGTTGCGAGCTGCTGATCGAGATTGTCGAGCTCTTTTTGTTGTCGCAGGGTTGGGGCCTTGATATAAGGGGGCGAGTTGCCGATCTTGATCGCCCTTCCCCGCTCGGGGATGTTGTTGAAGAAGGCGTAGAGGCTGTAGAACTCGCGCTGGGTGATCGGGTCGTACTTGTGATCGTGGCAACGGGCACAGCCGGCGGTGAGCCCGAGCCAGACCGTGGCGGTGGTCTCGACTCGGTCGACGACGTATTCGACGGCGTATTCCTCGGGGATGATCCCCCCTTCGGAATTCCCCCGGTGGTTGCGGTTGAAGCCGGTGGCAATCACCTGGTCGCGCGTGGCGTTCGGCAGGAGGTCGCCCGCGAGTTGTTCGACGGTGAACCGATCGAACGGCATGTTGTGGTTGTAGGCGTCGATGACCCAGTCGCGCCAGCGCCACATCGAGCGTTCACCGTCGGTCTGGTAGCCGCTGGTGTCGGCATACCGGGCCGCGTCGAGCCATCGTACGGCCATCCGCTCGCCGAACCGGGGTGAGGCGAGCAGTCGATCCACGGCTTTCTCGTAGGCCCGGGGCGAGTGGTCTGCGAGGAAGGCATCGACATCCTCGAGGCTCGGCGGCAGGCCGGTCAGGTCGAGCGTCGCCCTGCGGAGAAGCGTGACCTCGTCAGCCTCGGGCGAAGGGGTAAGCCCTTCCTTTTGGAGCTTTGCCAGGATGAAGGCGTCGATCGCGTTCCTGGCCCAGCCGCCAGGCGAGTCGGGAGGCGTCCGAGGCCTCGGCGGGACGAGCGACCAATGGGCCTCCCAAGGTGATCCTTGGCGGATCCAACGTCGGATCGTCTCAACCTGGCCGGACGTGAGGGAGCGACCCGAGTCGGGGGGAGGCATCCGTTCGTCGGGATCCTCGGACGTGATCCTTCGGAGGACCTCGCTCTCGTCGAGGTTGCCGGCGGAGATTGCTTTCCGGGCCTCGGCCTCGAGGTCGAGGCGGAGCCCCCCCTTGCGCTGGGCCTTGTCGGGACCGTGGCAGTGGTAGCAGGCGTCGGACAGGATCGGCCGGACGTCCTTGTTGAACCCAACGGGCTCGTCCGCGAACGCCGGGGCCCACCCGAGGCTCGAGATCAACAGGGCCCCGAAAGGCCAGGCGAACCGGATTCCCATGCGACGCCTCCCGACCGGTTTCCCCGAGACGCACCTCGCCGACGAATCCAAGACGATCGACTTGAACGATCACTCATCCGAGACGATCACCAATCGCCGACACTCCCGTCGGGATAGAATGAGCGCTGCGGCAGTTCTTGCTGGAACGGGTGCTTGGCGACGACATCCTCGTCGATCTCGATCCCGAGGCCGGGCAACTGGCTCGGCCGGACGATTCGCCCTAGTTTCTCGACGGTGAAGCCCTCGCGGACGACCTCTTGTCGCCAAGGGACGTCCTCGTGGACCGTCTCGCAAATGATGTACGAGGGGGTGGCGAACCCGAACTCGAGCGAGGCGGCGGTGCTGACCGGCCCCTGGGGGTTGTGGGGGGCGAGCGCGACGCGGTACGCCTCGGCCATCGCGGCGACCCGCCTGGCTTCGGAAAGGCCGCCACAGTGGGTGATGTCGGGCTGAAGGACGCTGCACGCCCGCTGCTCGAGCAGGTCGCGGAAGGCGTGCTGCGAGACGAGCCGCTCCCCCGTGGCGATCGGCGTCGAGACCGAACGCTGGATCAGGGCGATGTCCTGGATGGTCTCCGGCCAGCACGGCTCCTCGAAGAAGAAGAGGCCGTAGGGTTCGAGCGCCTTGGCGAATCGGAGCCCCATGCGAGGAGACGGCCGGGCGTGGCAATCGACCATGATGTCGATGTCGTCGCCCACGGCGTCCCGCATCGCCTTGACGCACGCCTCCGCATAATGGAGCGGCCTCAGGCCCTCGAGCGGCATCGTCTCGGGGACCGCCATCGCCTTGAAGGCCGTGAAGCCGTCGGCGACCGCCCGCCAGGCGAGGTCGGCGAATCGCGAGGCGTCCTCGGGCTTCGTCTCGTAGAAGCTCTCCATCTTGCCCCCGCCGAGGTGGCTGTAGAGGCGGATGTAGTCGCGGACCGGCCCGCCGAAGAGCTTGTGGCAAGGGACCCCGTGGACCTTGCCCATGATATCCCACAAGGCGATGTCGATCCCGCTAATCGCGGTCCCGCGGACGATCCCGTTGCCATGCCAGAAGTGCTGGCGGTACATCATCTGCCAGAGATACTCGACCCGGGTGGGATCCTCCCCCACCACGAGCTCCGCAAGGTCTTCGATCGCGCCGACGACGGCGCGGGTGTGCCACTCGAGCGTCGCTTCCCCCCAACCGTAGAGCCCGGGCTGGTCCGTGATGACTTTCACGAATACCCAGTTCCTCATCCGGGCGTTGCAGACGAGGGTCTCGACCTTCACAATTTTCACGGGGGGTTCCCTCTGGAATCCGGAGGCAAGGCCAACACCAGTCTCGAGCGGGTCGGACTCACGGGAATCGAAAGCGTCGGACGCCAACCCCCGCGACGGATCCGGGGATCGTCCGACCGTCGAGTTATCATACTCTCGAAATGTCCCGACCTCCCCATCAGAACTTCCCGCGAAACCGGGAAGAGCGATCTCTCGATTCCAGCTCACTTCAGGTCAGACTCGCGCCCGCCGACGCCCAGTCCCGGGCTGGTGGAACCAACCGCAAGCGTGACCTCCTCGAGATCAGCCTCGGAGACGCCGAATGGGCGTGCGGACCTCGCGACGGACGCAATCGGATCTGCCCGGAGAATCTCTTCGGTCAACTCCAACGTCAAGTCGACGTCTCCTTCGGTGTGGGCGGCCGAGAGGCTCCCCTGCTTGGTGGGGAGCGGGAAGTGGTAGACGCCGCGGTCGATCAACGCGCGACGGTAGCGGGCGTCGAGGGCCATGTCGTGATGCTTGGCGAGGTCGCGCCAGTCCTGGGGCAGGTGGTCCATGAAGTAGGCGCAGAAGGCGGAACCCTGTCGCGCAACGACCGCCGAGATCCCGAGTCGATCGAAGATTCGTTCGAGACCGGCCTGCATCCGGGCCCCGAGGCGCTCGAGGCGAGGATAGAGCGTCGACCGTTCCCTGAGGAGCGTCTCCATCGTCGCGATCGCCGCGGCCACGGGGACGGGGTGACCGTTGAACGTCCCGGCGATCATCACGCGACGGTCGGCGTCGGGATGGTCGAAAAGGTCCATGATCTCGGCCCTCCCGCCGATCGCGCCGATCGGATACCCGTTGGCGATCGCCTTGCCGAAGGTGGAAAGGTCGGGCCGGACCCCGGCGATCGCCTGGTAGCCGCCCGGGTCGTGGCGGAAGCCCGTCTTGACCTCATCGAAAACGAGCACGACCCCGTGCCGGTCGCAGAGCTCCCGTAGGCCTTTGAGGAACCCCGGACGCGGCATCACCACGCCGATATTCTGGAGGATCGGCTCGGTGATCAAGCAGGCGACGGGATACGCCTCGAACGCCCGGCGGACGGCCTCGAGGTCGTTGAACTCGACGACGTGAACATGCGAGGCGACGTGCGAAGGCATCCCGGCCGAGAGCGGGACGAAGGGGTTCTCGCCCGAAACGGTCCGCGGCCCGAGCCGTTCCAATGGCGTCATGACGTTGCAGGCGACCTCGTCGTGCCAACCGTTGTACCCGCCTTGCATCACCACGACGTGGTCGCGGCCCGTGAACGCCCGGGAGAGCCGGAGCGCGTGGTAGGTGGCCTCTGAGCCGGTCGTGGTGACCTGGACCTTGTCGAGGGTGGGCACGCACTCGCAGAGGAGCTCGGCCAACCGCCCTTCCCAGGGGGTGGTCCCCGAGCCCATCAGGGTCCAGCCTTCGACCATCGCCTTCCGCACCGCATCCTCGACCTGGGGCGCGGAGTGGCCGAGGAGGAACGGGGCGAAACCGCCGTGGTAGTCGATGTAGCGGTTCCCGTCCGCGTCCCAGACGTGGGCCCCCTGCCCTCGGACGAAGGCGATCTCCGGCTCGACCCGGCGATTCAAGGAGACCATCCCGCCCGGGATGACTCGTCGGTTTCGTTCGAAGAGAGCCTTCGATATCGGACGGTCCATGAGAGTCCTCGACGAGTTAGGCAGGCCTGGACTCGGAGCGGAGCCACACCCCGATCCGTTCCGATGCTGCGTCGGTCAGCGCCTCGAGGCAGCCGGCCTCCAGGATGGCGACCCGTTCTTGATAGATCCCGCGCCCATAGGTCGACGCGGTCGGGAGGTAGACCGGGCCGCTGCCATTGACCAGCGTGATCACGACGATCAGGGTCGACGGGTAGCGCCGGCGCAGCTCGCGCTGGAGATACTGATAGTGCTCCGACTCCACGGCCAGCCAGACCACGTCGCCGGCCTGCCAGAGCCGAATGGCGAACGGGTAGGCCGGCCCCGGCGGGAGGTCGAGCCGGACCAGGAGCCGGTCCGCCCGCTCGATAAACGCACGGCAGTCGGCGGCCCGCGCGACATCTCCGCGTTCGAGGGCGTCCCGCTCCTCCGCCTGCCATCCGGCGCGTTCGCGGCGGACCTCCTGCGCATTCGGGAGTCCCGACCGATACGGGAGGTCGACGGTGGCGTGCTCCCGTCGCCAGGTTTCCAGGGCCTTCAACCTGGCCTCGTCGACCGCGCCATGCCGCCAGGTCCCGATCGCGGTCCCGGATTCGACGATGCCCGCGTACTCGAATCTCGTGAGGGGCGGCGGGAGCGACTCCAGGGCGGACAGCACCGCGTATCCGAGCTGCCGGCCGTTCCGGTCGGCCACCGCCGGATCACCGACGAAGCCGTCGCGAGGGCCGAGGTCCCCCGAGGCCCCCTGGAGGAACAGGCAGGGGACACCCGTCTCACGCTCGACGACTTCCCGCATCGCGCCGGGGTAGTCCGGACTGATGAGCGAGTTCCCCCAGGCGAGGGTTGTCGGATGGCAGGCGTAATTCACCAAGGTGGCGACGGGCGAGCCGTCGCTTCCCGTGATCCGGACGACCAGGACGGTGTCGTCCGCATCGCCGTCGGGGTTGAAGCCGACGACGATCCGCCCGTCATCCTCGTCGAGGAAGTCGCGGTGGGCGGCGAGGCCGCAGCGCCCGAGTCCGTACCCGAGCGTCGCCGGCTGCCAGCGGGAACGGGCCTCGAGGATGAGCGAGCTCAGCCGCTCGGCCAGATCCTCGAGGTACGGCCCGATCAATTCTCCGCCGGGCCGATCGGCGCGAGTCTTGTCCATCAAGCCCGCGGCATGGGTGTGAGAGAACGCGATGAGGAGCCGGTCGGGATCGACCGCCGCCCGTTCGGCGATCGCGACCAACAGCCGAGCACTCTCTTTGCCGAAAAGGAGGCAATGATCGACAGCGATGAGCGTCTGTTCCTCCGAAGACGCGTCCTCGGGTCCGAACACGAGGACCGTCGCGGTGAGCGGACGATGAACCCCCGTGGAACGGTCATGGGGGGCCGCCCCCCACATCCGGTGGTAGATCCCGACCGGCGGAGTGACGTCGCCTCGGGAGAGTCCGACGTGGCAAAGACTCTGGGGGAAGTCGACGAATCGAGTCATGACAAGCCCGGCGCCTCCGTTTCGGCTTCGGCGGTCGCCGGGGAGTCGGCGTTGAAGATGAGCCAGCTCACGCACGCGAGGATGTGGATGCCGGCAAACAGGAAGAGGACGGCCTCCCACGAGCCGGTCGACTTGACGATCTCGGGCACGACGAGGGGGAAGAGGATCGCGCCGACCGTCCCGGCCGAGTTCATGATCCCGAAGAACCGGGCCGTGTCGTCTTTGCCCAGGTCGATCGTGAGGGCATACGCTGCCGGACCGGCCATCGCCGCGGCGAACGCCCCGAGGCTGAGGACCAGGACGGCGAGCCAGGCGTTCGAGACCGGCTGAGCAAGGACGATGCAGCCGGTCGCCAAGGCCAGGCTCACCGCAGAGACCCCTTGTCGGGCGAGCCGGAGGCTTCCGGTTCGGGCCAGGACGAGATCGGAGAGCCAGCCGCCGACGAAGCAGCCGGACATCATCGCCCAGTGGGGCAGGCTCGCGAGTACCCCCGACTCCCACATCACGACCCCTCTCGTCTCGCGGAGATAGGTCGGGAACCAGCTCAGGTAGAACATCACCCCGGCCGCCCGGAAGCACTGCTGGAGCGAGAGTCCGATCAGGGCGCGGTCCGTAAGCAACTGAGCCAAAGGTCGAAGCGTGTGCGAAAGCTCCCGCTCCGGCCCTCTCCCGGCGTGAATGAGGGCAAGCTCGGCCCGATTGACGGCGGGATGCTGCTCGGGTCGATCCCGGAACCAGCGGGCGAAGCCGGCCGCCCAGACCAGGCCGGGGATCGTGTAGAGCGCGAACATCCAACGCCACGAGGCGACCTCGAGGATGACCCCGGAGAGGGCCGCCCCGATCGCACCTCCGACCCCCATGAAGCTCGTGAGGACTCCGCTCGCCATCCCCCGTTTCGCGGCCGGGAACCATCGGCCAAGCGTGGCCGTTGCCGAGGGGAGCGCCCCCGCCTCCGCCGCCCCCATCGCGAGCCTCGCGAGGACCAGTAGGGCGAATCCCATCGCGAGGCCGCACAGGGTCGTCGCGAGCGACCAGGCGAACGCGAACGCGACCAGGGCCCGCCTCGAGCCATAGGTCCGATCCACCCAAGCCGCAGGGACCTGGAAGATCGCGTACGTCAGGAAGAAGGCGCTCATCGCCAGGCCCATCTGCGAAGCGGAGAGCCGAAGGTCGTCGCGGATCAATTTCTCCGCAACGCTGATGCAGCCTCGGTCGACATAGGCGATCGCCGTCGCCACGCAGAGCCACCCCAGGACGATCTGGCGGACATGCGAGGGCTGTTCGTCCCCCGCTCCAAGAGTCCCGGCGAAGTAGCGACTCGGGCTCGGCAGGGCGATCGTCGCCTCGCCCGTCGAGGGGAGCGACAATCGGCCGAGGCCCTCATCGCCTTCACCTCCCAGACGAGGGACGCCGGATCGATTCTCGAATTCCTCTTCAATCATGCGATAATCTCGAGAATGGGCTTGCCATGGTCGATGTCGAGCCGCTTCTGGCCGGGGACTTCGAGCCGTCTCGAGTCGAGGCCGAGCTGGCGAAGGACCGTGGCGTGGACGTCGGTGACGTAGTGGCGGTCTTCGACGGCGTGGAATCCCAGCTCGTCGGTCTTGCCGTGGACCACCCCTCCCTTGATACCGCCGCCGGCCATCCAAATCGAGAACCCGTACGGATGATGGTCGCGGCCGTCGCTCGACTGGGCCCCCGGCGTCCGGCCGAACTCGGTGGCCCAGACCACGAGGGTCTCGTCGAGAAGCCCGCGTTGCTTGAGGTCCTTGAGGAGCCCGGCGATCGGCCGGTCGACCTGGCCGCAAAGTGCAGCGTGGCTGTTCTTCAGATTGCTGTGGGCATCCCAGGCCCCTGCCCCTCCGTTCGAGCCGTGGAAGATCTGGACGAACCGGACGCCCCGCTCGACCAGACGCCGGGCCGCCAGGCACGACTCGCCGAACGGACGGGTCTGGTCGTGGTCGAGCCCATAGAGAGTCCGGGTCCCGGTCGACTCGCTGGAGAGCCGCACAACCTCGGGGACGGACATCTGCATCCGAAAGGCCAGCTCATACGACTTGATCCGGGCCCGCAGGGCGGAGTCGTCGGGATACCGAGCCGACGAGAGCCCGTTCAACTCTCTCAGGAGTTCGAATTCTCCCGCCTGTTCCTCGAGGTAGACCGACTTCTCCGGCCTCGCGAACGGGAGCGGGTTCGCCGGGTTGACCTCGAGCCGGACGCCGTCGTGCTCGGGGCCGAGGTAGTGGCCCCCGTGGCCCTTCACGCCCCCGCAGCAGTCGGCCAGGGGGCTTCCCAAAACGACGAAGCTGGGGAGCTCGTCGTTGAGCGAGCCGAGCCCGTAGTGGACCCACGAGCCGAGTGTCGGGAAGACCCCCTCGAGGGCATGCCGGCCGGTGTGGAACTGGAGCTGGGCGCCGTGGTTGTTGTCGGTCGTCCACATCGAGCGGACGAACGAGATGTCGTCGACGCAGTCGCCGAAGTTGGGCCACCAGTCGGAGACCTCGATCCCGGACTGCCCCCGCTTCGAGGAGCCGACCTGCATCGGGAAGATCGTCGGTTGGATGGAGACGATCCCCGGCACGACTTCGCGAAGGTTCTTCTTGACGAAGGGGGAGTCGAGCGTCGCCTTGTAGGGGGTCTCGGCGATCGTCTTCCCCGCGTACTTGTTGAGCTCCGGCTTGGGGTCGAAGCTCTCCATGTGGCTCGTGCCGCCGATCATGAAGAGCCAGATGACGTTCTTGGCCTTCGGCGCGAAGTGGGGAAGGCCGTCCGGCGGGGCCCATTCTCCGGCCTTGGCGATGCCGTCGCGGTGGAGCATCGCCCCCAGCGCCAACCCGGTGAACCCCATGCCGACGTCGGCTAGGAAGGCGCGTCGAGGCATGGCACGTCGAGTGGGATCGGTCTGTCTCCGGTTCATGATCGAGTCCTCCCGAGAGCGACCGGTCAACGGATCGTGACGAAATCGTTGTGGTTCAACAGCACGTGGACGAGGTCTTCGCGGGCCCTCTGCCGAGGTTCGGGCGAAGGGCCGGTCGTCGGGGCCGGGCCGTCGTCGACCGGCGTGAGCCGGGAAGGGTCCGAGAGGAGCCGCTCCTGCTTCGCCAGGTATCGGACGCAGGCAAGCCGTTCCGCATCGGTGGGCGACCGGCCCAGGACCTGCTCGCAGGCCGCGACGACGAACCGGTCGGCAGCCTCGGCTGAGGGCAAATCCTGGAGGCCCTCGGCGAGCTTCCTCGCGAGGATGCGCGACAGTCCGAGTGCGAGCGGGCTGTTCGCCAGGGCGAGTGCCTGTTGAGGCACGATGCTGACGTCTCGGCTGTAGCAGGCCACGGCATTCGCCGAGTCGAAAATACTCAAAAATGTGGAGACTTTTTCATTGGCGTGGCGGAGGTACAGGCTCCGCCTCGGGACCTTGGCGTCGAGCGTCTGGTCGAAGTCGGGGCCGCCCATGGTGGGGTCGAGCTCGCCCGCGACCTGGAGCACATTATCCCGGACGATCTCTGCCTCCATGCGTCGGGCATTCATCCGCCAGACCGAGCGGTTCTCGGGGTCGACGCGCATCGCCGGGCTGTCCGGCGGGGCCGACGACTGCATCCGGTAGGCCCGGCTCGTCACGATGAGCCGGTGCAGATGCTTGAGGCTCCAGCCCGAGTCCATCAGCTCGACGGCCAGCCAATCGAGGAGCTCGGGGTGCGTGGGACCTTTGCCGTTCGCGCCGAAGTCGAAGACGGTCGGGACGAGCGGCTTGCCGAAGTGGCGAGCCCAAACATAATTGGCCGCGACCCGGGCGGTGAGGGGGTTCTTCCGGTCGGTGATCCAACGCGCCAGGGCCGATCGACGACCGCTGCTGACAGCCGGCCGCGCCGGTTCGAAGGGGGTGTAGGCGGTCGAAGGGCCCGCGCTCGCGGCCTTCACCGCGGCCGCGAGCGCCATCTTCGCCGCGGCCAATTTGGCCTCCCCATCTTCCGCCTGCCCCTTCGGCGACGCCTTCGACGCCAGTACGGCATGCCGCCGATGCTCGACCTCGGCTTCGGCGGCCAGGACGGCCGACTGCCGCTCGGCATACGTGGCCTGGATCGCGAGAAGGTCGGCCCGCTTCGAGTCGGGAGGGTCCGCATATCGAGCCTGGTCGGCGACGATCTTGGCCCGTACGGTCAGCAGGGCCGCCTGCGCAGACGACAGTTGCCTCGAGCACGCCAGTACCTTGGCACCGGCCACGTCAACATCCACCTCGATCTTGGCGCGATCGGGATTCCCGCCCTCGAGTCGGGTAATCGATCGGACGAGCTGCTCCCGAGCCTGATCCTCGGCGAGTCTGGCTCCTCCAAGCGCATTGGATGCCGAAGCGACCTTTGCCTCGGCCGCGTCGATCGCCTCACGTCGAATGTGCGGACGAAGGGCCGGATACCGGGCCGTCGCGGGAAGCGAGACCACTGCGATACCGGCCTCGCCGCCGAAGACTGCCGGGACGGCCGGGGTCAAGGGGTGGTCCTTGTCCGGTTGGCTCTCCTCGCCTCGGCGAAACAGGTACGTCAGTTCCGTCGGGTGTGCGTCCAGGACGCGTGCCACGCCGTCCTTCGTGGTGTCGGGCTGGCCGGGGAGTCGGTCGGTCGCAACGTCGTGCGATTGGAAGAAGGCCTTGAGCCGGTAGTAGTCCGCTTGTGTAAAAGGATCATATTTATGGTCGTGGCACCGGGCGCAGTTGAGCGTGATGCCGAGGAACGCCTTGGACGTATGCTCGACCGTGGCGTCGAGCCAGGTGTTGCGGTTGAACTTGTACCAGTTCCGCGCGAGGAATCCGGTGGCGCGGAGGGTGTCCGGGTCGTCGGGGGCGATCTCGTCGCCGGCGAGCATCTCGCGGATCATCGCGTCGTACGGCTTGTCGCGGTTCAGCGAGGTGACGATCCAGTCACGCCAGCGCCAGATGTGCGGCTGGCTCTCGCGGACCTCGGCACCGAATCCGGCCCAGTCGCTGTACCGCCAGATATCCATCCAATGCCTACCCCAGCGCTCGCCGAATCGCGGCGACGCGAGGAGCCGATCGACGAGACGTTCGTAGGTGTCTTCGGAATCATCGTCGACGAACGCCCGAATGTCTTCGCGGGAGGGGGCTAGGCCCGTCAGGTCGAGCGCGACGCGCCTGAGGAGGGTGGCCCTGTCGGCCTCGGGGACCGGCTCGATACCGAGCCGGCCATAGCCCGCTTCGAGAAACGCATCGATCGGATTCGAGGGATGGCCCCTGCCGACGTCGGCCGGTACCTTCGGCCGGGTCGGCCCCACAAACGCCCAGTGCTTGGCAGGATCCGGCTGCGGCTCCTCGGACTCCGGCGATTTGGCACCCGCGTCGATCCAACGGCGCAGGTGCGCGATCTCCGAAGCGGAGAGCGGCTCCCCTTCCGGCGGCATCCGCGTCCCTTCCCCGGCCGTCACCAGTTCGATCAGCAGACTCTCGGCCGACTTGCCGGGTTCAACAGCAGCCCCCCCCTCTCCCCCCTTCCTGATCGATTCGCCCGTGTCGACCCGCAGGCCCCCCTTCTGCTTCAGGGCGCCGTGGCAGGAGTAACAGCGGTGCGACAGGACCGGCTTCACGTCGCGAGTGTAGTTGACCGGCTCCGCGGCTCGGCCTTCCGAACACGCTCCTGTCGAGGCGAGTACCAGGAGCAGACAAGGGACAACCCACGGAGTCCTACGACGGGCGGCGCGTCCCGCCGGGATCCGAGAAACCGGCCCGACGAGTCTCGCACCCTTATTTATCGATTGCATCATCATAAATCGCCTTCGTCAGGGACTCGCGCTCGCTATCGAGGGAGTGGGTCCCGAGCCCTTTGGGGAATGCCGACTCTCTCGCAGTCGGCACTCCCGAGCACCATCGGCCGGGGCCTCCGAGGTGGTTTGGGACGAGGTCGGGGAAGGCCCTAGGGTTGGGGATGTTCGGAGTCATCGTCACAGTCCGACGACCTTCCTGGAAGCCTCTTTAACGTTAAAGTATCATGCCACACGCCCTGCCAATTTTCAAGGAAGACCCCTGTGGCTCGCTCAGACTCTGTCCCGAAACCCGATTTCTTCCTTCAAAATCGGGGTTCTGTGGGATTTGGCGACGAGAACCCGCGAGCGGTCGTCGGGGTTGACTGGGTCAGAAACCCGATTGACTCAAGGGATAAACATGTGCCTGAGTCATCCCGTAGGGTGGGCATTGTCCTCCAGACTTTCCCGGTGACGATTGAGGGGCAGCAAAGTCGCCGATGCGTGATCCGCTCGCTTCTCGATGTGTGGTGCTGCTTACCGGGCCCCCCGGAATGTTGGTGGGCAATGCCCACCCTACAAGGCTTTCCGCACCGATTTCGTCCCATGAGCCGACCCGGTTTTAAGAAAAAAAGGCCGGGTTTCGGGACCGCCTCTCACTCCTTCGGGGCGAGCTTGATGACTTCGGCCGGGTCGATGGCGATGCCTTTGTGGAAGACCTTCGCGATCGAGCGGGTGTTTGCAATCTTCTCGAGCGGGTTCGCGTCGAGGAGGACGAGGTCGGCGACCTTGCCGGGTTCGATGGTCCCGAGGTTGGCCTCCTGCCCGAGCGCCTTGGCGTTGTTCAGCGTGGCGCATCGGATCGCGGCGGCCGGCGGGAGGCCGGATTCGACGAGCATCTCCAACTCTTGGTGGAGCGACGTACCGGGCGGGCAGTACGGTTCGGGGGTGTCGGTCCCCGCGAGGAGGGTCACGCCGGCCCGGTAGAGGATCCCGGTCAGTTCCTGATACTTGGCGAACTCACCCCGACGCGCCGGGAGGGTCGCGGGGCTGAGGTTGAGCTTCGCCGTGTCGTCCCTCCAGAGCTTGAGGAGACGGGCGGGCATGACGTTGTTGTCCGGATGGCCGTAGATCTCCGGCAAATCCGGCAGGAGGATCATGTTGCGGAAGACCGCCAACGTCGGGTCGACGATCGTCCCGTGCTTGACGATCTCGCCGATCAGGTGATTTGCCTTGGGATTGTGGAGGTCGAGCGTCGAGCGGAAATCAGGCCGACGACGCTCTTCCGGGGTGATGATGAAGTCCCAAACGCCCCAGATATGTTCGAGCACGTCGATCCCGTCGGCGACGGCATCCTGGGCCGCGTAGTTGCCGAGATGTCCAATGACCTTGAGCCCGCGCTTGTGCCCTTCCGAGATCACCAACCGTCCGATCTCGCGCGGGACCCCGACATAAATCTTGAGCGACGTCACCCCCCAGGCGGCCATGTCCTCGACGAACGCGGGCACCTTCGCCGGGTCCGTCAGGGCTTTGCCGAAGACCATCGCGGGGGATTCGTAGTTGTGGAACGGGGGATCCTTGTCGATCAAGGGACTGCACATGAACACCCGTGGGCTGCTCTCGGGGTGCTCGTCGGCGAACCGCGCGACGAACGTCTCCGGGACGACCTCGTCGCCGGTGTCGCGGACCGACGTCACGCCGGCGGCGATGAAGAACGGGAGGATCGTCTCGCCGGTCATGTGGGTACAGGCCAGGACGTGGACGAGGTGGACGTGGGCATCGATGAGGCCGGGGATCAGGTATTTCCCCTTCGCATCGATCGAGACCGCCCCCGCCGGGACCTCGGCGGGGGCGTCGGCCGTCCCGACGGCCCGGATCTTGCCGTCGACCAGGACCACGGTCCGTCCGGGGAGCATCTCGCCCTTCGCCACGTCGAGGATCGAGCAGTCGCGTAAGACCGTCGGCCGAGGGGCATCCGCCATCCCGGCGCGGCCGACCGCGCAGGCGAGGACGGCGTAGAAGACTCGAAGCGTTTTCATGGGTGGTATTCTCGGGGGATCGCCAATGATCTGGGGAGGAGTTCCATCGCGGGACCATCGCCGAGCGGGTATCTCGCGCCGTCAACGGCCCTTCGAGGCGTCCGACTTCCCCTTCTCCTTCTTGGCGGGTGCGGGGATGCCCTTGAGGTCGGGGAAATCGATCGCTTGCGAGCCGGCGACGACCTCGCGGACGATCTTGCTCTTGGTGTTGGCGTCGGGCGGGAGGGCCTCGACGAGCTCCTCGCGCATGGTCCCCGGGGCCATGTGGTTGGGGACCATTCGGCCGGTCTTCTTGACCCCCCGGATCTCGACCCGGTTCTGCCCGACGACCGGCCCCCCTGCCTCGGGGATGTTGTACAGCCCCTTCGCGATCACTCCGCCGGCGGAGGGCCCTTCGGCCGTCCCCGCCGGGAAGAAGTTGATCGACCCGCCCTCGAGCAGCTCGCCGTCGACGCGCACCTCTCCGTGGACCGGGGCCCGCTGCAGGCCGTCGCCGGACCAGCAGCCGAGGGGGAGGGTCGCACCGATCAGCAAGGCCGTCGCGCGAGGCCAGATCCTTTGCGTCATGGTTGTCCTTTCAACTCAACTCGGCCGATTCGCGATGGTCCCTGAACTCAATTGGAATCCGCCGAGAGGACCTCGCCGGCGCTGATCGATCCCAGGCCTCGCCAGACGGCGATGTTGACCGTGTTCTTGAAGAAGCGGACCGAGCCGTCACCCACCAGGACGTTCACCCCGCCGGGATGCCGGCTCCGCGTCGCGGCCTGGTCCGTCCCACCGCCCGTCCCGTCCGCACAGGGAAGATTCCGGGACGGGTAATTGAAGCAGTACGAAGGATAGAGGAGGTCGGGGCTCGAGCTGTTGGGCGTGAGCTGGGTGTAGAGTTGGCTGAAGCCGGAGAAGTCGCCCCAGAGGCAGCCTCGGCCGTCGTTCGCCTCGCCGCTACCAGTCAGGTATTCGCCGATCAGCATACTGTTACTCGTGCCGTCGGTGAAGCTGGAGATCTTGGTGACCGTGTTGAAGCCGAACGCGGCCGGCAGATGATCGGCGGTCTTGTAGTACGCCTGGTAGAAATTGTTGTTGCCGAAGAAGCCCAGGTAGTTGCTGCGGCTCAGGTAGTTCGTGAGATTATCGGGGGCGTCGGCCGGGTATTTCTGCTTGAATGGGGCGTTGGCAACGCCGTCGCTCGGGCAGAGCAGCGTGGCGATCGTCACCCCGGTGATGGCGGTCGGCCCGAACGAATTCACCGTGTTGTACCAGGGGAGCCCGAACGGGGGGCCGGTCAGGCTGAAGTTGAAGTTGTTGTAGACGTTGGTCGCCTCCATGAACGGGTAGAGGTGGACCATCCACGTCTGCCTCGGGGTGTCGAACGGCCCGTTCTTGTTCAGCGCCCCGGGCGGGAACGAGCCCAGCGTGTCGTGGTAGTTGTGCATCCCGATGCCCAACTGTTTCAGATTGTTCACGCACTGGATGCGCCGCGCGGCCTCGCGCGCCGACTGCACCGCGGGGAGTAGCAACGCGATCAAGACCGCGATGATCGCGATCACGACCAACAACTCGATCAAGGTAAATCCGCGCCGATGCCTGAGGCTCATCTGAGAACTCCGGGGACGTGGGGGTGACGCCGACGACCTGGGTCGTGCGAGGGCCGGAGAGTCCGCAATGGTCAGAATCGATCGTACGGTCGACGGAGGCGGGACGAACGCCCAAGAGGCTAGGGCAATCACCGGGACTTGATGACGAAGAACCCGGGCCGATCGATGGGAAAGCTCGATGCTGCCCGCTTCTTTAACGTTAAAGCGAATCTAGCGACCGCCCAGGGACCTGTCAAGCGACGGAACGATCCTTTCTGGATAAATCCAAAAAATGGTGTCGAGCCCTTTTGCATGAGAACGGGTTGATCGACGCCCGCCCACGTTTCGGGCCAATCGAGATTGATGTGTCGACGTGCGATCCTTTCGATCCCGCGCTCACCAAATCCCATGCGGCGCTTCGAGCAAACAAGACCCGAACGACCTCCAGGCTTACCCTGTCGAAGCCAGCATGCCCGGGGCCAGTTGTCGGTGTCCGATCCGACGCGCTCCTGGTGACCATCCCTCCACCCGAGACTTCGAATCGTGATGTTACTCAAGAGCTTGCGGACGCTTCTCCTCCTCCTAAACTCTACAATCTCCCTTGCCGCTCCCACCGAATCCCGCGTGGATGCCGACCGATTGATGGAGACGATCGCACGCAAATACAACGCGGACAATTTCGGGGGGATCTACGCCCTTGCCGGTGACGCCTTCAAGAAGTCGCTCGACGAACGCACCTTCGTCCGGTTCTTCCGGCGTAATCGAAATGGCGGCAACATCCTCCGATGGGTTTGCACTTCGGAGCAAGGTCGCCGGGTCACCTATCGACTCGAGATGGAGGCTCGGGACATGCTCATGACCTTGGAGGTCCGATCAGCCGAACAGTTCGACACGATCGGCCTGGCGAATGCCCCGGTCGAGGTCCTTCGCCAGGAACGAGCCGTCCCCACCGACAATCCGTTGACAACCCCGTTCGACCGCGCCGTCGACGCCGCAGCCAGGGCGTATTTCCTCAACCCGCGCGCGGCCGGCCTCTCGATTGGGATCATCCGACACGGGTCGACTCATGCCTTTCATTACGGCGAGACAGGGCGGGGCGAAAAGGCTCTCCCGAACTCGCAGACCCGCTACGAGATCGGCTCGATCACCAAGACGTTCACCACGACCCTGCTCGCCCAGGCGGTCTCTGACGGCAAGGTTGGCCTCGACGACGACGTCCGAAATTACCTTGTCGAGCCCTTCCCCGGACTCGAGTTCCAGGGTCGGCCGATCCGGTTACGCGACCTGGCCAACCACACCTCGAGGCTCCCGACTCTCCCCGACGATGTCGGAACTCAGCCCGGCGCCCGGCCGCTCACGCCGGAATGGAACTATGGTCGGCAGCGGTTCTTCGAAGCCTTGCGGAACGTCCGCATGCCCGGTCCTCCCGGAGACCGGATGGAATACTCGAACTGGGGAATTGCCCTCCTCGGCCTCTCGCTCGAACGAGCCTACTCGCAGCCGTATGACAAACTCCTTGCGCGATCCATCACCGTCCCGCTCGGGATGAAGGACACGTCTTACGGGCCCGACGCGGCCGCGCGACAACTCGCGGCCGTCGGACATTTCGAGAACGGCAAGGTCGCCCCATACCAGGACCTGGACCAGTTCGGGCCCGCCGGCGGCATCCTCTCGGATCTCGACGACATGCTCCTGGACCTCAAGGCCCAACTCGAGGAATCCACCCCGGCCATCACCCTGACCCATCGCCCGACGGCCAACGGGATCGGGCTGGGATGGGGCGTCCGGACGGTCGACGGCGTGCGTGAGATCCAACACAACGGGAGCACGTATGGCTTCACGTCCCACATCTCCGGCTTCCTGGAACCGCGGAGTGGGTGCGTGATCCTTTCCAACAGCAAAGCCCCGCTCGGACCGCTCATAGGGGCCCTGCACCGCGAACTCCTGCACGTTGAGGGCCGGGCACGGTCAAACAGATGACCCTGCCAACGTCGCGTCCTCAACGTCGGAGTCAACTTTCGATTATGAGGGGGGAAATTGCGTCAGTCGGCAGTCATGTCAGGCGCTTCCGCGCCGGACGAGAGAGGCGGGAAAGACGACGTCGAGCGAGGAAAAGGCACCGTCCTTGAAGTAGCCCAGGAGCAATTCGGCCGCCTTGCCTCCCATCTCGTAGCCGGGAAGGGCGACGGTCGTGAGCGGAGGGTCGACGAAGCGGGCGAACTCGAAGTCGTCGAACCCGACGATGGCAAAGTCGGAGGGTACGACACGTCCGAGCCGGCGAGCGGCCTGGAGGGCCCCCACCGCGAGCACGTCGTTGGCGCAGAGGATCGCGGTGACGGACGGGTCGCGGCGGAGGACCATCTCGGTCGTCTCCCTCGCGTCCTCGAAGGTCTCGTGGCCGACCCTCCAAACGCGACTCCAGCGCCGGCCGCTGGCCCGCATGGCCGCGTCGTAGCCGATGAGACGTTCCTCGACCGCCGGCCAGGAGCGGTCGGTCGCCAGGAAGGCGATGCGATCATGCCCCTGAGATCGGAGGTAGGCCACGGCGGCCTCCGCCCCGCTCCGGTCGTCAGCCCGGATGCAGGCCACCTTCGGCGACTTCACCCGTTCTTCGACCAGCACGAACGGGCAGCCACTCTCCTCGAGCTCCTTGACGTGGGCCTGCCGGCGTTCCGCCGTCCCCGAGAGGTGGACCACCGCGCCGTCGAATCGTCGCTGGTGCACGAGGCGACGAAACCCCTCCCCCGCTTGCTCGGGCTCGAGCCCGTTGACGAAGAGCGAGTAGTCGTGCCGCCGCAACACGTCGATCATCCCGCTGACGATCGCGACGTGGAACGGGTCGGCCAGGAAGCGTGAGGCGGGGTCGATCGTCAGGAACGCGACGGTGTTGGAGCTCTGCGACCGCAACGCCCGGGCCTGGGCGTCGGGCTGGTAGTCGAGGTCCTCGATCGATTTCAGGATTCGTTGACGCGTCTCCTCCCCGACCTGGGAGGTCCGTCCATTCAGGACGTTGGACACGCTCTGCAGCGAAACACCGGCGTGCTTCGCCACATCCTTCATCGTAGTCCTTGCCTTCATCGCCCCCTCGCGAACCCCCGAGACGCCACCGGGGCCGACGTCGGCCCAACCTGCCAGGACGTTCGAGAACGTCCCCGAGCAGGTCCCGACACTCGGAGCGGCGTCACCTCGGCCGCGCTGTGTCCCTCAGGATTCCAGCATTATAGCCGAAGTGGCGCCCCCACGCCTCAGACTCGCACAGCACCGCGCGGGGCTCAGGCCTTTTCAGTCGAGGGCCACTGGGGTTTCGAGCAACCGGACTCGAGAGGAGTCCGCGTCGAGCTCGATCCACCCGCCATGCGGCAGAGTCGCGTTGAACGGCGTGTGGCCGAGTGGGAAATTCAACAGGACGGGGACCCGAAGCTGAGAGGCATACTCTCGGACGACGACCTCGACGGCCTTCTCGTCCGTGTCGTCGAATGTGCCGACGATCAGTCCGGCAATACGGTCGAGGACTCCGGCGAGGCGAAGCTGGGCGAAGTAGCGATCGATCCGATACGCCGCCTCGCCCGTGTCCTCGACGATCAGGATGTTGCCATCGGCTTCGAGCGCATAAGGTGTCCCCAGCGTGGCACAGATCAGCGTGAGGTTCCCGCCGACCACTCGTCCCCTGGCCTTCCCCCCGACGAGGGAAACAGGCTTCGGCCGCCCCTCCGGCAGGTCGACGACGACTCCGTCTCTTGCGTTCCCCGAGAACCCTTCCCCTCGAACAGTCTTCCAAAAAACCGACGAAGCGTAGGCGTATTCGCCGTCGACGCGATACAAGGCGCTTTCGGGCATCGGCGAGTGGAACGTGATGACGCGTGAGCGTCGGGCGACGGCCAGATGCAACGCGGTCAGGTCCGAGTACCCGGTGATGATCTTCGGGTCCTTCCGGATGGCCTCATAATCGACGCGGTCGAGGATCCGCATCAAGCCATATCCGCCCCGGCACGGGAACACCGCCCGGACCTCCGGGTCTCGGATCGCCTCGTTGAGCTCCTTGGCCCGAGCGTCGTCCGACCCCGCGAGATAACGGTCCCGCCGAAACAGGTCCTTCGGGACCCGGACCCGGTATCCCATCGCCTCGAGACTCTTCCGACTCTGTTCCACGCGGTTCGGATCCGACGGCCCCGCTGGGGCTACGAACGCGATCGTATCCCTCTCACGCAAGGCCCGAGCCTTCTTCCAGTCCATTTCGCCGCGAGCTTCACCGGCCGCCAAAGGTCCGGACCGTCCCAACATTTGGCCAGCGGCGAGGGATACACCAGCGAGGATCGAACGTCGGCTCACTCTCAAGGGACGCCTCACGCTACAGGGACCATCGAAACATCAGAAATCACAACAACCAATACACATAGAGAAGCTAAAATCATCTACCAAACACGACTGACGCCGACGTTGTCGAATATCACGTCGGCACCGACGATGGAGATCTGCTCGCATATCGCCTGGGAATTGAGGACCCGACCGAACGGGTCAGTGTGGTGGAAGGGTAGATCGACGACGAGACCGCGAAGTGGTCGTCACCGATCGGCACCCATTCGAAGTTCCTGCGAATCATAGGCTGTGGGAAGAAGCCCTGATATTGGCCGCCGATCTCCAGCGTCTTGAGGCTCACCTTGATGGCGCCATCCCACGCCATTGTTCGACCCGCGGACCGACTCCTTTCTTAACCTTATACCATAGACCTTCAAGGCCCGAGATAGGATCGTCGGCAACTTTCCGTCGCACGTTGAGCCCTCAAGAAGATCGACTTGGCTTCACCGATCTCCCCCCTTTCGAGTGCGAGACGGAGGGAATGGATCGCGTCGTGAAGTTCCCGGGTCTGGCGGAGCGAATCGGCTCCTGGAGGGTGGAGGCGAATCGTGGCACCGAGGGGGAGTTTGTCGACGAGTCGGTTCCAAAGATCGAGATGATAAAGGGGAGTGGCTCGGTCCCTGGCACCGAGTTCGCCGTGGAAGTCGGCCTTGACGATCTGGATGTCCTGGAACACCTCGAAGGGGCTTGGATAATAGGCAAAGGCCCCGGCCAGGAGGACGGCGAGCGCACCGAACCCGGCCAGCCCCCTGCCCCACGACGTCGGCAGCTCTCGACTCCAGATCGAGGATGAGGCGACCGGGGCGTCGAGGTTGGGTTCGTCAGGCACGTGCGTCGCGTAAGCTTCGCACGAAAGTCGAGCGCCGACCTTGCGGCACGCGAACCCACCGAGGATCAGCGCCCCGAGGGCGGCGGTCGTGAAGAGTCGGAAGGTGCTCGCGCCCTGGAGCTCACGCCCGATCTTGGCAGGGAGTGCGGCGAGTCCCTCGTTCGGGGGGTAGGGATTCGCGAGGCGGCCGAAGTGGTCGTTGTCGGCGTTGACGGTGCCGACGGGCGGGATGAACGAGTCGACGGCGTAGGCCCAGCCGATCGACAGGCCGAGGATCAATGCCGTCCATAGCGCGAGCGCAGGGAGTCCGAGGTTCCGCCCGATCCAGGTGAAATGGCCAAGGGTCACCCCGACGCCGAGGACGAGGAGCAGGAACATCGCCCCCGGCGACTGGCGGAACTTGACCATCTCCGGGATCGCCGTGATCCCCTGGTCGGGCGTGAGGTAGCTCAAGGGCGCGACGGCGGCCATCGTCGGGATCGCCAGGGGATCGCCCACGAACATGGTGTCGGCCAGGTACGAGGGCGAGAGCAACGAGGCGAGCACGGTCGCCCCCAGGATCCCCGCGACGACGTCGACCATCACAGGCCCGGTCGCCACTCGGGCGGAATGGATCGCCGCCGCGGCAAGACGCCCCAGCCCGGTCGCGGGCAAGGGCTCGGCCTCCGGCTTCGTCGGCAAGTCCGGATCCAACCGCGAGCCGAGTCCGGCCCAAACCTCGCCGACGCCCACCGACACGACGAAGAGGCCGGCGAGCAGCATCGCGAGTAGTGGCAAACCGAGGTAGGACACCCCGTACATCAAGGAGACCGGGTTGAGCACCGGCGCGGCCAGGGCGAACGTCAGGATTATCCGACGGGGGACCGCCGCACGTCGGAGCTCGCCCAGGACCGGCAAGATTCCTAGGGCGCAGACGGGAAGGAACGCCAGGGCCGCCAGCCACGCCTTGAGCGGCCCGGTCCATCCCCCCGAACCCAGGAACGCCCTCAGTCGAGCTTGGCCGACCATGCCTCGGAGCACACCGGCGGTCACGAAACCCGTCAAGAGATACTGAGACGACTCGACGACGATCTGGATCGTCCTCAAGACGACGCCACCCACGATCTCCTCCGCGTTCAGAACCATCGGGACAGACCTCCTCCGAAGGAAAGGGCCGGCGATGGGCCGGCCTCCTGGTGTGGTGCGTGTTGTCGACGCCTCGGCTCCCTCGCCTCAGGTGGGGACGACGACCGAGTCGAGGATTTCAGTCAGGACGCGGGAGGTCGCTTCCGGCTCGATCCCGAGCCGGACTTCCAGCGTCGGCCCGGCGACGTCCAGGACGTCGTCGGGGGTGACGAAGACCCGGCCGTCGAGGAAGGCCCTCGCCTGGGCCAAGCGTTGCCAGACCAGGAGCCCTCGGGGGCTCAGGCCCAGGGTCACCTGCCGGTGGTTGCGGCTCGCGTGGGCGAGCCCGACCAGGTAGTCCCGGACGGCGGGGCCGACCGCAACGCGCGCGACCCTCGCCTGCAAGGCTCGGAGGGTCTCCGCACCGATCGACTCGACGCCAGCATTGGGGATCTTTCGGTCGGGACCGGCCGCGGCTTCGAGCATGGCGAGTTCGTCGGATCTCTCGGGGTAGCCGATCCGGAGCTTCATGGCGAACCGGTCGAGCTGGGCCTCGGGGAGTGGATAAGTCCCGTGCTGTTCGACAGGGTTCTGGGTCGCAATCACGAAAAAGGTCTCGGACAGCACGTGCCGGACGTTGTCGATCGTCACCTGCCTTTCACCCATCGCCTCCAGCAACGCGCTTTGGGTACGGGGGGTCGTGCGATTGATCTCGTCCGCGAGCAGGACGTCGGAGAAGACCGGCCCCGCCAGGAACTCAAAGGCCTTCGTCTGCTGGTCGAAGATGCGGAAGCCGGTAACATCGCCCGGCAAGAGGTCGGGGGTACACTGGACCCGAGCGAACCTCCCTCCGATGGCCCGCGCGAGCGCCTTGGCCAGGGTCGTCTTGCCCAGCCCCGGCAGGTCTTCGATCAGGAGATGCCCCCGAGCGAGCAGGCACGCCAGGACTTGCTCGTTCACGGCTGCCTTGCCGCGAAGCTCGGAATTCAGGGCGGAGCGGATCAGGTCCATTGCGCCGAATTCGGCCTCCGTCGTCTGGGTCGCGTCGAGAATCACGAGGTCAATGGCCTTTCCATGGTCGGGGGGATGTTCCAGGCGCGGAACCGCCCGAGGGTCCAGTTTCGGACGACGCACCGGCACGTCGATCGGATATCGAGATCAGAGCGAGTCAGGGGGGGTGGCGTGCCCTCGGGAGAGTAACGAGCCCAGTCCGCCAGGCGTACCAACCTTGCGAGCTCGACCTCCGGCTCTCCGGCGAAGCCCCGAGCCAGCGGCGCATACCAACGCGCCGGGGTCGAACCCGGCGGCCTCGGCCGCCCCGCCCGAGTGGCTCTCTTTTCCACAAGGGCAAGGGTCGCGAGGGTGCCCCGACGCCCTCCCCTGCCGCCGGTCACTCGCCACGCCAGCGTCGAGATGGCGTCGAGCCCTCGCAGGCGGAACCGGACGATCAAGAGGGCCGCCAGCACGCTGGCGCCGCACTCGAAAGGATGCCTCGCCGCCCGACGCGCGGCCGAGCCCAGCGCCGCGACGAATCGATCGCCCCAGCCGGGACTTGGCCGCAAGAGCTCATAGCCCGGGGTCGGCTCGATCGCGACCCAGGTCCCGCCGAGCAGCATTACCTCGGCCCAGAAATGGACGTCCTGGCGAACGACCGGGGTGTAGCCAGTGCGGAGGTCGACAGATCGAGGGTCGACATAGAACCCGCTCACGAGCCTGGTCCGATAGCCGAGCGACCGGAGCAGGAGGACCGCAGAGGTTGCGAAAAGGTAGTCGGGCCCCTGCCTCGAGTGCAGGAGGAATTCGACCGCGGGGTTGAGCTCGCCGTCGCCCACGACCTCGCCTGGTACGTGCCTGTACGACCTTCGCAAGGCCTCGACGACCGCGGCGACCTGGGCCCATCCCCTGCCCTTCCCGACAACCCACGAACGCGCCAACGCGATGAGAGCCGGGTCCACCCTGGTATCGCCCGGGCGGGGGAGCGCGACGTCTTCATACCCATCGAGCAGCCTCGGGTCGACGACCTTCGCCGAGGTCTCGATCGTCGTCCCGGCAGGGACGGTCCGCCGGATCATCGTGAGGATCCCGTCCTGGGCCCAGCCGAAGAAGTCGGCGCGGTCGACGCTGCCGACCCGGAATCGGTCCAGGTGTCCGGGGACCGGCAAGGCGCTCGAGTCGAGGGTCCCAATCCGGATCGCGTGGGCCACGGTCTCGCCGAAAATGGACGGAGCCGGTCTATCCAGGCGAAACCACGAGCTGCGGCCGACCTTCTCGAGCGGACAGTCGACGCCGCAGTGGCCCTCCTCATGCCACGTATGCCCATCGAAGTGATCATACGACTTCAGCCGAAGGTGAAGCGGTGTTGGCCCTTTCACATACACGAGGGACTTGGCCTCACGCTCGCGAGGACGTCGCGTAGGACGTTCCGGCTTGCGTCGCACCAGGGAGAACTCGCGGCCGGAGTGGAGGTTCTCCGTCGGGCGTTCCTGCTGCTCCTTCACCTCCTGGGGGCCCAGGGCGATCATCCGCTCGGTCTTTCGCTTGGTGGGCTCGCCGTAGGCTTCGTTGAAGGCGTCGTAGAGGCTGGGACGGTCGGTGTCGAGGTAGATCTCGCTTTGAGTGAAACCGACGCTCTGTGGGTTCTCGCTGGCACTGACCTCGTTGTCGCCATCATTGACGCCCCCGCGAGCCTCGGGATCACTCCATTCGGTCCCTCCCGAAGTCGGGACCAGATCGAAGAGAGCGGTGGCGGCCCGGGATGGCCCGATAACTACGCCTGCGAGGACGCAAACGGCGACCCCGAGGATCCACGCCGAGCCTCCCCCCCAAGGAATTGGTTTCGATTTTGAGCCCTCCTCCCTATTCAGAGAGTCGAGACGCGTCCAGTACGCCAGCATCAGCCAGGTGGTCCCGCCGACCGCGTGGAGGCCAACCAGGGCGAGGAGGAGTCGCCCTTCGCCCAGCGAGGCGGCCACGAGGATCAAGAACAGACTGATGAGCGCACAGAGCCGAGAGCAGACCGGTCGCCTCGACAACACCGCGAGCCCAAGCCCAAGGTTGCGTAGCGAGGCGAGGAGCAGGATCTCGAGCATGGCCGGCCGCCTATGCCAGCAGAATCGAACCAGCGCGTCGGCTTCCGGCAGCAGGAAGGCCCCAAGCAATAACATGATCGCAAAAGGCGACGGGACCGATAACGTGCCGACTGGCCCGCATGTTCGCCGGGAGGCCGGCCTCCGATCAAAGACCAAGGCCAGGATCAAGGTGGGGGCGATGAGCATACCCAGCGTCGTCATGATGACGTGACTGACCACACGATCGGGTTCGGCGAGCGCCAACTCGAGCGCGAGGGTCGACGTGAGCACCATGAACAGCGTCACGCGCCTGACGTTGGGGTCCTCGACGTCAGCCATTCGACGAGCCCTCCTTCCAAGCGCGGCGGAGCCTTTGCGGGACCCGTGTCGCATCATCGATCCAGATCCAGGGTCGGATTTCGATCCCGCTCGCGGGAGAGGAGCGGTTCGGGGGTCCGAACCCCGAGGCCCGAAGGACCACGAACCGATCGGCCTCGGATTCCAGGTTTCGTCTCCTCCGGAGAGAGCGAATTCCCAGGTCAGTAGTGACGACGACCCGAAGTCCTCCGCGGAATCGTCGACACTCGGGCATCTCGAGGAGGTCGTCGAGCGTAAGGATGCCCCCGGGCTCGACCCGAGCCAACGCATCCAGGCCTCGAGCCCGCCGCACCGCCGTCGATCCGCCGGCCGCGGGGATTGCCCGACCTTCAACGACCAACTCGACGGTCGCGCCCTGCTCGGTCCAGCCCTCGTAGAAGCTGGCGGCGACTCGGATCGCCCATTCGAGGGAGCTGTCCGCCCCCTGCCCGGTATGCGAAGTCGCGTGGGTATCCAGGACGACCTGGACCCTCGACGCCGAGTGCGACTGGAGCTCGCAGACCACGAGTTGCCCGTGCCTCGCCGTCTGCGGCCAGTGGACCCTGCGGAGCGAGTCCCCTCGGCGGTAGGGCCTGACCCCCATGACGTCGCCCGAGGTACCGGGATGCTGGCACGACGCCAACCCTTCGGAAACCTGGCCCGAAGCCTCGGGTATGGGGCCGACCGGATACGCCCTGGGCCAGACGAGCAACTGCGTTAAGTTATGCAGATGGCATGTTGCCTCGCGGATCCCGAACGGGAACCCCGTCGAGAGGTTAGGCGTCTCCAGCGGATACGCCCCCCGGCAGACCGGCGTGAAACGCCAGCGTGTCTCCGACGTCCGGAAGCCGGGTTGGTGCGCCAGCCCGAGGACCCTTGACTCCGCCGCCGAATCCGCCCTGCCCGAGGGGGCAAAACCCCGCGACAACGTCACTCCCCAGGCCCCCCAAGGCGCTCGGTTGCGGATCCGCAGGCGAACGCCGACCGACTCCCCTTCGCGGCATCGCTCCGATTCGAAGTCCAACGAGCCTCGCAAGGCCCAGACCTGAGCCCAGGGCCATCCGACCCCGACGAGGATGACGGCCACGATCCCGATCAACACGACGAACGCTTGGCCGTGAAGGACGATCCCGCAAACACCGGAGATTAAGGCCACAAGGGCCAGGGTTCCCAGGGGGGTCCGCAACCAATGAAGATGCTGGGCCACTCCCGGGAAATAGTCTCGGGAGAGGATCCGGCCCCAGGTCTCACTCCGTCCAATCTGGATCATCATGGCCTCAAGGAAATCCCTCTTTTGAGATCTCGGAACGGAGAGCTTCTGCGTAAACGGGATGTCAGCGATTACGATTGAAAATATGGGAATCCAGAGAGCAATTCACCCGGATTTCGTAGGGTGGTCACCTCCCACCGGTATCGAGAAGGCCCAAATAACTGGTCCGACCCAGCGCAGACGCGGGCCAAGCCCGAAGGTCATTGCCCCCCACAATCCGGTTGACGGGCAAGACTCGAGATCACGAACATCTCGATGTGGATTCAACCTGAACAGTGGCGCCGAGAGACGTCCGTCCCAACGACGCTTTGGAAAAGGGGTGCCGCACCGACGGGATGAGTTCCCTCGAAAACACGCCCCCCCCTCGAAGTCGGCTCCGTGCAAGGCTGAAACGAAGGACCCCAAAAGTCCGCTCCGGCCGAGCGCCGAGAAACCTTACCGTTCCCCGACCGGACTCTTCACCCCATGGACGTCATCCCTTTCACGCCGAGGCGGTTCCAGTCGGCGGCCGCGAGCTATATCCAAGGCCGCCCGGCCTACCCTTTCAAACTCTTCCGGCGAATCGCCGAGATCGGCCAGCTCAACACCTCCCACCGTGTGATGGACCTCGGCTGCGGCCCCGGTCAGGTCGCCGTCGGGCTTGCTCCTTTCGTCGGTCGAGTCGTCGCGGTCGACCCTGAGCCCGAGATGCTGACGCTCGCGGCCGAGTTGGCGAAGAAATACGGTGACCGAATCGAGCTCGTCGAGGGGAGCTCCTACGACCTCGGTCCCGAGTTCGGACGATTCCAGGTCGTGGCCATGGGTCGCTCGTTCCACTGGATGGACCGGGCCGAGACCTTGCGACGCCTCGATGCGATGATCGAGCCCGCGGGCGCCGTCGTCCTGCTCCACGACGAGCATCCGGGCTTGCCCGACAACGCCTGGTACGCCCCCTTCCAGCAGACAGTCATGCGCTACGCGGCCGACGACGTCGCGAAGTCGGTCCGGTCGAAATGGGCCGCGCACGAGGCCGTCTTACTCGAGTCGCCGTTTTCCCAGCTCGAGCGAGTGAGCGTGTTCGAGCGTCGACGAGTTTCGCTCGATGAGCTCGTCTTGAGGCTCCAGTCCATGTCGAGCGTGGCGCATTCGCGGATTGGGCCCAAGGCCGACGAGCTCGCCCTCGACATCCGTCGCGAGATGTCGGCCTTCGCCCGCGCCGGATTTCTCGACGAGGTCGTCGTGTACTCGGCCCTCCTGGCGACGAGGCACGAGACCTGAGGGAACTTCGGCAGGAAATGCCCACCCGACGCGGAAGGCAAGAATCTCTCGTAGGGTGGGCATCGCCCATCTAGCCCTTCTCACTTTGATATGACGCCGTCGATATCAAAAATCAAAGCCGAATCAAGGCCCGACTCATGACCTCCCTGTGTTCAACCGCCTAGACTTCGAAGATCAAGCAAGGTCTCTTGTCGAGAGAAAGCCCGCGTTCGCTGTGACAACGGGGTATCTGTCCACTCCTCTTGTTTCAAATGACGTTCGCAATATAATCCTCGGGCCTCGTCGGCCGACGGGCCCGAGCGTCGTTACGAACAGGGCGTCCGTCGGGAGGGATTCTGATGGATCCTCCGTCGGATGCGTGGGGCGGGTGCACGGACGATCGCGTCGAATCCGCGGAGGCAGGGTCATGAGTCAGGGGATGAGCGGGAACCGTCGCGTGGTGCTGACCGGGTTGGGGACGGTCAACCCGCTCGGCCGAGGGGTCGCCGAATTCTGGAAGGGGCTTTGCGAAGGGAGGAGCGGGATCGGGCCGATCGAGCAGTTCGACGTGAGCGCCTTCCCGGTCCGGTTCGGCGGCGAGGTCAAGGGATTCGACGTCGACGCCCTGCCCGACCCTCGCGCCGGCCGCAGGATGGACCGGTGCTCTCGGTTCGCGGTCGCGGCGGCGGCCGAGGCGATCAGGGACGGCGGACTCGAATTAGCAACCGGAGATCCTTATCGTCGTGGAGTCGTGCTCGGTTGCAGCATCGGGAGCCTGCACGAGTTCGAGGACGGGCACGACGCCTATCTGCGAGGAGGTCCGCGTCGGATCAGCCCGTTCGTGATCCCGAAGATGATGCCGAACGCCGCCCCCGCCTCGGTCGCGATCCAGTTCGGCTTGATGGGGCCGAGTTCCTCGGTCGCCTCGGCGTGTGCCTCGGCGGCGGACGCGATCGGCGAAGCCTTCCGGATCATCCAGCGCGGCGAGGCCGACGTCATGATCACGGGGGGCTCGGACGCCTCGATCACCGTGATGGGCCTCGGCGGATTCATCGCCGCCCGCGCCCTCTCGACGCGGAACGAATGCCCGCAGAGGGCGAGTCGCCCGTTCGATCGCGACCGCGACGGGTTCGTCTTGAGCGAAGGCGCCGGTGTCGTGGTGCTCGAAGAGTGGGAACACGCGAAGCGCCGAAGGGCCCGGATCTACGCCGAGCTCCTCGGCTTCGGCCGCACGAACGACGCCTACGGCATCGCCGCCCCCCACCCCGAGGGCCGGGGCGCCCTCCGGGCCATGATCAACGCCCTGGACGACGCGCAGATCCCGCCCGACCAGGTCGACTACCTGAACGCCCACGCCACCAGCACCGTCCTCGGCGACAAGGTCGAGACCCGGGCCATCAAGAAGGCGTTCGGCCCGCACGCCGACCGCCTGGCCATCAGCAGCACGAAGAGCATGACCGGGCACCTCTGCGGCGCCAGCGGTGCCGTCGAGTTGATCGCCTCAGCCCTCGCCATCACCCACGGCGTCGTCCCCCCGACCATCAACTACGAAACCCCCGACCCGGCCTGCGACCTCGACTATGTCCCGAACGTTGCGAGGGAGAGGCCCGTCCGCCGGGCCCTCTCCACGAGTTTCGGATTCGGCGGGCACAACTCCTGTTTGATTGTTGGCTCGATCGCCTGAAATCCAATCGCGTCTATTCGCCAATTTCCCCTTTGCTCTCGCCACACTGGTACGTCCCCACGAAGACACAACCCCGAAGATCCCGAGCGAATCGATTTCCCTTCGGGTTTTCTCCCTCGGCTCTTTGTGTCTTTGTGCCATTGTGGTGAATCGCTGGCGGAGTCGACCGGGCAGAGATTTGGACCACGCCGGTGACCGGCTCAGTCACGGAACCGCGACGCGGCGATCATGTCGCAGAAGTTCGGCCGGACGTAGCCTGGCAGAAGCTTGGCCAGGACATCCGCCTTGACGTTCCCGAACGCGGTCTCCGGCTTGTGGGCGATGCCCCCGGCGAAGGCTTCGATGATCTGCCGCTTGAAGTCGACGCGGGGGAAAACCGCCAGGATTTGCTCGCGGACCTCGTCAGACAGGTCGTCATAGCCGATGCCCAGGACGTCGAGCTCGACGCCCGCAGTGACGAGGGCCACCTCGGGCTTCTTCCATTTCGGGATCCCCGGCGTCGTGTGCAGGGCGATGGCATCCCAGACGACGTCGATCGACGCCTCGGGGACGCCATGCGTCCGAAGGAAGTCGCGGGCCGCGTTGGCGCCGTCGACCTCGAAACGCTCGGTCGCGCTCCGGTACGACTTGGTCAGCCCGAGGTCGTGGAAAATCGCGCCGATGTACAACAACTCCGCGTCATAAGTCAGGCCCTGTCGGTTCCCCTGCAAGGCCCCGAACAAGTAGACGCGCAAAGAATGGTCGAAGAGCAACGGCGACTCAGTGTCCCGCACGAGCGTCGTCGCCTCGACGGCGAGCCTGCTATCGGGGATCGAAATACCGGCGATCTGCTTGGGAAGCATCGGACATCCTCCAAACATTGGAAAAAAGTCAGGGAACCTTCACGTGAACTCTTGAGATTTTGCAAATTCCATGACCGGGCGCCCCCCGATGGGCGATCGGGTCTTGCCGTGGAGACCTCAACTTGCGGCTCTTGGGCCCGTCGAGCGTCGAGGCACCCGACCCCGGGACTCAACCGGCGGGCGAGGCCCGGAATCGCCCTCGGTAGTCGTTGGGCGGCACATGCAACACCCTGAGGAACGAGCGTCGCATCGAGTCGGCCCCACCGAACCCGCATTCGCGGGCGACATGCTCGAGCCCGGCGTCGGTCTCCTCGAGGAGGCGACGCGCGGCATCGACCCGGAGCCGCTCGACAAATCGCGCCGGCGTGGTCCCGACCTCCTTGTGGAAGACGCGTGCGAAGTTACGCGAACTCATGTGTGCGCGACCCGCCAGCGCCTCGATTGAGAGGTCTGCGGCGAGATTCTCGCCGACCCAGAGTTGGAGGTCGCGGAGGGGGCGACGCTCGGCGGCCTGCAACTCCAGGAGAGGGCTGAATTGCGACTGTCCCCCAGGCCGACGGACGAACAAGACCAGATGGCGGGCGATCGTCAACGCGACCTCCCTCCCGAGGTCGTCCTCGACCAAGGCCAGCGCCAGGTCCATGCCGGCGGTCACCCCGGCCGACGTGAAGAGCGATCCGTCCCGGACGAAGATCGGGTCCGGCTCGACCGAGACCTTGGGATACTCGCGGGCGAGTCGTTCGCACCATCGCCAATGGGTCGTCGCGCGTCGGCCGTCGAGCAGCCCTGCCGCGGCCAGGACAAACGCCCCGGTGCAGATGGACCCGACGCGAGCCGCTCGAGAGGCCTTGCGACGTAGCCAATCCCCCAACACCTCGTCCCTCTGAGCCTCCCACACACCCGTCCCTCCCGGGACGAGCAGCGTGTCGATCTCGCCTCGCACGCCAGAGAGCGAGCCCGTCGCCAGGATGACGACTCCACTCGACGTCTTGATGCACAGCTCGCCGGTCGTCGAAACGACTTCGACCTTGTACTCCTCGCCGACCCCGTCCTCACCGAACGCCTCGGCGATCGACGAAAAGACCTCGCCCGGCCCGGCCACATCCAGCAGGTTGACCCCGGGATAAGCGACGAGAACCACTCGTCTCGTCCTGGATCGCAGCCCCGACTCCCGACCTCGCCGACGATCCCCCGGGCCAAGCATCTCGAATCTCCCCTGGCCTCTCGTGTCATCCCAAGGGAATCATAGCGTCGAACGCACCTGGCAGAAATGACAAAGTTCCGACAATTTCCGCCATTCGCTCCGAGCCACGATACTTGGGCTCACGTGCGCCGATGGGCGGCTTCATCGAGAAGGATCTCACCCACCTCCGGTCGTCTCGGCAACCCCAAGGTCCGAATCCCATTCGAGAAAACGCCTCTCCTTTGATTTTTGTCCTTATTTTCAATACAACGAGTATCCCCCCAGCGTTCAGGACGTACCACTCGTTCGCAAAACGAGAATCTCATGACATCATCATTAATTTTGATCGCTTGTCTGATGACGGCACCACCGTCGCAGAGTCGCGACTCGGCGACGGGTTCTGACTTGAAAGGATTCCTGACCCTGCCGCCATTGCCGCAGGGCTATGGAGCGGAGGTCAAGGAGATGAAGAAAGCCGGCAAGATCGTCGGCCATCAGATCTTCATCACGAAGAAGGATGCCGTCTCGAAGGTCATCGTCACAGTCGACGAGCGTGAAATCACGAGTCGTGCCGCGAAGGTTGCCACGACGAAGGGCTACATCAACGGCACCGCCAAGGCCATGGGAGGCCTTGGTGCGAAGCTCACCAAGAAATCGATCCCCGACCTCGACGAGGCCGACTTCAAGGAGCGCTTCGTCGTCGACCTCACCTACGAGGTCCCCGACGGAGGAGAGCTCCAACTCGAGCTCCAGGTTTTCTTCGGAAATGCAGGCTATAACATCCTGATCGTGGGAAGTACTCCGGAAGACTTCACGGCGCTGGTCAAGTGGGCGAAGTCGATCAAGGAGTCTTCAAGCGTCGACGGGGAAACCAAAGGCGGGAAGACGGGAGGTTAGGCCACGTAAGCCCCCCCAAGCCGTCTTCAGGCATCGCCCCCCTTCAATCGGTTAACGAGGTACGACGAGATGAGCACCGGAGCCCTCGCTCGATCTCGCGGGCGAGCCGGCCTTGTGAGCGGATTGTCCCGGCTCACTCGTGGACGACCAGTCCGAGCGCGTTGATCTCGCGTCCGTTGCTCCGGCCGTGGATGCCCGAGACGAGCTTGCCATCTCCGGAGACGCTCGCGAGGTTCCCCCCCCTCGGATCTCCGAGCCAGGGTGAAAGGTAAGAGTCGGCGGGGTCAAGTCGTCCGTCCTTGAACTTCATGAAGACGACCTGTAAGGCGTCGAGCAGGAGGCCCGTGCGGGTGTTGATCGCACCGACGGCGAAGCCGGGCCGGGCCACAAGGGTGACCGAAGTATCGAGGGGCGCCCCGTGTCGATTGCCCTCGCTGTACGCGTGGCCGAGTTGGAAGATGGGGAGGATCGAGCCGACTTTCAACCCGCCAAACGCGTCGATGTAGCCGATGCGGACTCCCACGAGCACTCCGCCTTTCGGGGCCGTTTCGCGATAGGCCTCGCGATCGTCGGGCCGCTCGGGCTCGGGACGGTCGACGACGCCGTCGGAGGCGACGCTTGGCTCGATGGCAACTTCGGCGGGCTTGCTCGGATCGGGCCCCGGATCGTCAATCTCGGCGGGTGTCGAGGAGAACGAGCTTGTCTTGGAAGCGAGCGGGGCGGCGGTCGCCAACACGGGAACATTCCGGAGCAACATGAACGAGTCAAAACGTCCCTGAATATCATCGGAGCGATATTTCGACTCCGGCGCGATCATGACCACCTGATAGAGCCGATTTCCGATGACAAAAACACGAGCCCGGCCGATCCCTTTCTCGGGGCTCGTCGTCGACCGGACTTCGAAGTGGACGTCGCGACCGTGGTGGAGGCCAAACGTGGTCGGCTCCTGGCTGGTCACCGACCACTGGCCGGCCGCGATCATCCCACGCAGCCCTCCGTCGAGGATCGCGTCAACGCCCTTCGCGCGGACGTACTCCTCCGGAAACTCGGAGTAGAGGACCGAATAGATCGACGTGTCCGGCTTCGTGCTCACGAAGCTGTGGAGCATCTGGAACCCGACGGGCGTGGTCAGGTTCTGATGCTGCGCCACGGGCTTCACGGGGAGCCGGATGCGGAAGTTCCCCGGATCGTCGAGGAAGACTTCGGGGTCCATCTGCGTCTTCTGAAACCCTCGATTCGGTGCGGGGGGATCCTTGGGCCCTTCGCCAAGTTCTCCGCATCCCGCTAGCAAGGACGACAGACCGATCGTCGCGACACAGCGGATCCATCCTCCCCTCACCCTCGTCCGCATCGCCGCACTCCTTGTGTTGAATCGCCTCGACTCCGATCGGAGAGCCTACCCAGCGTCTCATGACGCCAAGATCAACGCAAGGAATTCCCTTTCATGTCAGTCGGACACCGATTGAATTGACATTTCCGAAACCCGGCGAGACGTTGAGTTGGCCTGCAAGGCTCCTAGCCGGCCCGACCCGGGCAGTCCGCTGCGAGGCGTTGACTGAGACGTATCAACACTCCACGAACGAAGAAAACGCAACGGATCGCCCCCGACCGCGATCAGCCAGGGGGCGGCCGGGACCATGAGCGGCGTCAGGGATCCGACCATGACCGAAACGTGGACTCTTCGCCAGCCGACCGATCCGTCAAGACGCCGAACATCGCTCAGGACCGACCACTCGGCGAGAGCCCCGAGCTATTCTCACGGAGTCGTCAGCCCGAATGGTTTCCTCCCGAAGGCGTGAAGGATGGACCGGCCACTCGGTGGAGTGTATGCAACAGGTTCGGAGACCGAATCCAGAAACTCGGGTCGCGGCGAGGTTGCGAGAAACATCGAGTATAGATTCGGCTCTGATAAATCCTTAGGCGTGGATTGGGCTTGTGGAACGAATGCGGTCGATTCTGAGGACGTCACTGCGGACGTGGGCGCCGTGCCGGAAGTCTTGGCGAAGGGCGTCAACAAATTCACAACACGGAAATAGTTGACTGAGGGGGGAGGGTTCAGAAATCCGCTCGGCGGCGGGAAAGCGTCGTTCGTCCCGGGGTTGATATCCTTGACTTCCGCCGTGCCGGCGACAGTTCCATCGCTCTTCCACAACTCTCGGCCGTGATTGGCCCCCGTCCCACTGTTGGTAGCTGCGAAGAAAAGTCCGGAGTTGAAGTTCGTGAGATCCGCGGGGAACGACCCCAGGTTATTGCTGGCGCCCGTGTTGATCTCCTTGACGAGGACGGTGCCGGCCGTCGTCCCATCGGTCTTCCAGAGCTCGAAATTGTACATTGAGGGAATCCCGGCGTTCTGGGCGGCGCCGAAGAACAGCGTGCTCCCGACGACAGTCAACGAGTAGGGTTGGGAAGAGACGACACCACCCGGGGGAGGTTGCACAACATCAACGTAAATATCCTTGACGAGGACAGTGCCGGAAGCCGTTCCGTCGCTCTTCCAGATTTCGCGTCCATGATCGCGATCGAGCGCCGAGAAGAAGACCGTCCCGCCGAAATTGACCAGTCCCCACGGACTCGAGCCTACATCTGTCTCTCCGGACCGAGGCACGTCGATGTTCTTCACGAGGACGGTGCCGGCGCTCGTCCCGTCGCTTTTCCAGAGCTCCGCGCCGTGGGTACCATCATCCGCCGAGAAATAGTAAGACGACCCGAGTGCCAGATGATCGATCGGCAAAGCATCGTCGATGCCGATCGAATGTGACACGGTCCCGCCTGGGTTGATATCCTTGACGAGGACGGTGCCGGCAGCCGTCCCATTACTCTTCCAAAGTTCTCGACCATGCGTGCCGTCATCCGCCGCGAAGAGCAGGTTCGTTCCGACGATCGTCAGATTGTTGGACGCCGCGGCCACGAACGAGCTCGCCACCCCCGGCGAGATATCTTTGACGAGGACCGTGCCGCCCGCAGTTCCATCGCTCTTCCACAACTCTCGGCCGTTGGTACCGTCCGTCGCCTCGAATACGAGGGTCCCGTTAAAATTGATGAGATTCTGGGGGCTGGAACTGTTCGGACCCGACATTGGTTCTGGATAGATATTCTTTACCAGGACGGTGCCCGCGGCCGTCCCGTCGGTCTTCCAGAGCTCGCGGCCATTGGTGCTGTCCGTCGCGGCGAAATACAACGTCGTCCCGACGATTGCGAAGTCGCTGGGATCGGAGGTGCCACCGGTGTTGATGTCCTTAACCATGACGGTCCCAGCGGCCGTACCGTCGCTCTTCCAAAGCTCTCGACCATTCGTCCCGTCGTCCGCCGAGAAGAACAGGAGATTCTTGTATTCGATGTTCGAGGTCGGGTTCGAGCTCGCCGCCCCCGGGTTTATGTCCTTGACAAGGACAGTACCGGCCGTCGTCCCGTCGGTTTTCCAAAGTTCGCGGCCGTTGGTGCCGTCATTAGACGAGAAGAAGAGAATCTGACTGAGCAACGTCCGATCGTCCAGTATCTCGGCCCGGCCTACGAAGGCCCGTGACATCGTCCGGCGTCGATTCCTGAACACGTTCACGTCAAGATACGAAACCGCATTGGCCCATCGCACGAGCTTTAAGCGCATGTCTTTCTCTCTCGATCGTGTGGAGAAACCCAGATTGGCGACATACGAGGCCAGGTCTCGACCCTGTCCCTCAGCTTGAGGCGCAAAATCTCCAGGACTCGCTCCAGGTAGGACCCCGGAGCGGTGCGAGGAAAGCGACCTCGCACCGAACCACGGGCCTGATCGGCCCGAAGGCTTCAGTCCGCGACTCTCATCGCGTGCGTTCGATTCATGATATGACTGGGCCTGGACCCCGCGAGAGTCAATATCAGGATCAGATTCGCGGCATGCAACAAAAAAACAGAAAAATTAATGCCAAACAAACATAAAGTCTATCGGTGATTCGTTTTCGTGAAATCGACTGATTTGATCCATCGGCCACCGAGTACGTCTGTCCGGCGCTCACCGTCAGACAGACCGCAAAAAAACGTGAGGGCTCGTGTCGCCGATTGTCATCGGGTGACACGAGCACCGACTTTGGCTACTAGAAATTCCGTCACAGGCCCGATTCCGCTCCCCGAGTCACAGCACCGGACCCCGGCACGGATTCTCAGGCAGAGGGCTGCGCCGGCAGATGAGAGCCCACCTCTGTGGAGGGAGAAGCCTCGATCACACGCATGCTCTTCCACTTCCCGGAGCGGAATCTCAAGGTGAAGCAGACGGCCATGGCGAGGATGTAGGCGGTCGCGAAGCCCCAAGCCCAGTTGAGGTTTGCGCCGGCCCGGACGAGCAACGCCGTCGGGACGACCATGATCGGCCAGGCGAGGGCGAAGGTCAGCAACGAGACGAACCGCGTGTCCCCCGCGCCTCGGAGGGCGAAGGAGAACGTCATGTTCACCGAGTCTGCCAGGGAATAGACCGCCGCGCAGGCCAGGAGCGAGGGCACGAGCGCGGCGAGTGCGGCGAACTGCTCGGCGTCGTGGTCCCCTTCAAAGACCCCGACGAGGGTCCCGGGGAAGAGGACGTAGGCCGAGGCCACCAGGCTCATGTACCCGAAGATCCAACGGAGGCCGGTGTAGGCCGACCGCTCGGCCAGGTCCGGTCGATCCGCGCCGAGCCTCTGGCCGACCAGGATCGAGACCGCCTGTGCCAGCCCCATCATCGGCAGGAACGCCACCATGTTCAATCGAACGGTCAGGGTGGTGGCGCCGGCCTGGGCCTCTCCCAACCGCCCCACGAGTTGGACGAAGACGTGGAAGACGAGCACGTCGAGGAAGACCTGCATCCCGGCCGGGCCGCCGTACTTCATCAGCCGAGCGAATAACTCACGCTCCGGCTTCCACCCGCGCACGGTGTTGAACTCGATTCGGTTCTCTCGACTGAGGAAGAGGGCGATCGCGACCGCGGCGGACATCCACGAGCCGGCGACGGTCGCCCAGCCCGCCCCGGCGATCCCGAGTTCGGGGAACCCGAGCCGGCCGAAGATCAAGACGAGGGCCAGCGTGACGTTCGTCGCCGTCCCCGCCGTCTCGATCCCGAGGACGGTCCAGGTCTTTCCCCGACCGGAGAAGAACCCGTTGACCGCCGCCATGATGAGCATCGGCAGGCCCGCGAAACTGAGACAGCGCAGGTAGGTGACCTCGAGCGTCTGGAGCGCCTCGGTGTGTCCCCCGACGGCGATGAGCCACGGGGCGGCCGGGTACATGAGCAGCATGAGTGCCCCGGCCAGGAGCGAGAAGTGGATCCCTTGCCAGACGGCCGGACCGACCCGCTCGAGTCGGCCGGCCCCCGAATACTGGGCCACGAACGTGGAGACATACCCGGCAGTTACCTGGATCAGCCCGAAGACCAGCCAGAACCACATCACCGCGGGGAACGAGGCCGCCATCTCCCTGGAGTCGTGCCACGACAGCAGGATGGTGTCGAGGAAGACCTGGACCGTCATGAACCCCTGGCTCACCACGAGCGGCAGGGCCAGCGCCAGCAACTCTCGGCTGCCGCCAGGCCGAGCCGACCGGGGGCTCGCAGATTCGGTGGTTGTTGTCGGCTCGTCAGTCGCTGATTCGGCCGGTTCTTCCGTGACTGCGCGGATCGTCATCTCGTATCCCTCGACTGGGCCGGACCCTGCTCGACGAACGTACGCCGACGAAGCCCCAGAATCGTTGGAAACCTCGACCTCGGCAAGGACACTCGCGCGTCCCACTTCAGGCATCGCGCGTAAGCCGACGTGATCGTCCCGGCCGTCAGAGGGCCGAAGCCCCCTGAAGGTTCGGTCTCAGGTTTCTGGTCGAGATCGTCGGGGAGCGACTACCGTCCAGGTTGCGTCCCCTCGACTAGCCCAAGCTGCCAGCGAGTGGAACTGCCTCGCGTTCCTGAGGGGAACTCCTTTCGCTGGTGCGACGGGCTCGTACGAGGCCGCTCGGGGATTTAAGGGGAGTTCAACTCGAGTGTCGTCCGCTCCAATCGGGCGAGAGGGTGTCGGGGCTTCGATGATTTTATTAGGCCTAAACTTCTGGGCCCGAGGAGGTCCGACTCCATTAGGGCTCAACTAAGCCGCGACCTTCTTCATCGCATCGGGACACAAAAACTAACGATTCAAGAGATCATGGACTCTGTACCCGGCTGGTCCGATTCGAGGGCCGAGACGTCCACACGGCGACAAGCGAGGAGAGGATGGCGACGCAAGATGCCGCGAAGAGCCGGGCACCGGATGATGTCGAAATCGGACTGCTGGTCAACGCGAGCGGATACAAGACGGCGCCGAGGGCCTCGAAGACGACAGTCCCAATGACTGCCCCCAGGGCACCCCCGAAACAGGCGAGGGCCGCTCGAGAGCCACCGCTCGATCCCAAACCAAAGGCCAGGCCCCCGGCGACCCCCGCCCCCGCCCACATCCCCGCGTGGATCATCAGGGGAAAGAGGAGGTCGTCCCCCAGATGGTTCGGCGATTCCTGGAACACGCGTAAATAGATCGGGATAAGCCCCAAGGAAGCCCCCGCGCAAACCGCTCCGCCCAAGAGCGTGCCGACCACCGCGGCGACGAAGCCCTTTGAGGGCGACCGACGCACGAGCCCGCCGGCGATGCCCAGTGAAAAACCGAGAAACGCCCCGAGAGAACCATACGAAACCGCGGCGGTCTGGAGCAGCGCAACACGTTTCTGTCGACCGACCTCGGCAGTCGACTTGAGCGCGTTCGACATCAGTTCCTTCGACATGTCGAAGGAGGGAGCGAAGTAATCCTCCGCCCATTCCCCCATTCCCCAGGACGCCAATCCCGCGAGGCCACCGGCGATCAGTACGATCGGGATGATAAACGCGAGGGACAGAAACCCCGCACCGCCGGGGGACGATGCGGCCGACGATTCGTGCGAATCCGACGAGAGGGTTGCGTTTGGTTTCGAGCCGCTCACGGACATGGAGACCTCCCCGGTCGGCGCGCAGCGGGAGGGCGACCGGGGCGGAGTCACGCCCAGACCGGTCGCACGACGCCAGCCGCACACGATAGAATTAATTGTGTATCGAAGAATGCCCGCTAGAGATCCGAACGAATCGACTGGATATATCGGGAGAGGCCGTCGCTCGCGAGGAAATTCGCCCTCGAAATCCGCAGGCCTCCCTAACATGCAAGCATTCGCCTGCGTATCCATTGGCTCGGCCAATCGTCCGGATTCGGGATTATAGCGAGAATATTATAGCAGTCTGCCAGATTTTTTCTTGACAGAGCATAAGGTCCGTGGAAAGAATCATCGATCGTCTTTCATGTATTCTTCGAATCAATTCGTATGACTCAGCCATTCGGCTAGGCCGGCGTCGATCCCTCGCGAGGTTGGATCGACCCGAGGCTCCGAATACGTGCGGACATTGCTCGGCGGTCGACTAAGCAGGGCTCCTTTCGGCGTCGCTCTCCCCGTCGACGTTCCGATCCCGTTGCGCGCCTCCGCCGATCGATTATGGCCCGCCGCCACGGTGGCGACGGGCCGGTGACCCGATGGAGGGCTTCGAATTCGCTAGTCTTAATAACTCGGTTTTTTCAACGGTGAATTTCTAAAGGTTTCACTCATGACTTCATCTCGTCGATTTGCGGGGTTGGCCCTCGCGTTCGTGATCGTTTGTTCGCTGGCGGGTTGCGGCGAGGGGCCTAACGACGGGGGCGTGTCGCAAACGAAGGGGACCGCGGCGGCGGATGCGCCGAAGAGCCAGGCCGATTTCTTCAAGCAACAGCAGGCCAAGCTCCCCACGCCCAAGTCGAAGACGAAACGGGGAAAGAACGGCCGGGAGTCCCAGGGGGCTCGCTCCGGCCCGTCGAAGAGTGTCGTCGCCTCGGCCTCGGGCCGGTAGACGATCGCTCGTCAATGTTTACGATCCATCCTCTCTCACTCGGTCCACACTTCCTGCGGAGATCGAATCTTATGTCTTTTAAACGACGCGGGTTCACTCTGATCGAGTTGCTGGTCGTCATTGCGATCATCGCAGTGCTGATCGCCCTTCTCCTCCCCGCCGTCCAGGCGGCGCGTGAAGCGGCGCGGCGCATCCAGTGCACCAACAACCTGAAGCAACTCGGGTTGGGCGTGCACAATTACATCAGTCAGAACAACGCCATGCCCCCGGTCATGGTCATGTACGGCCCTCCGGCCGGTGGCGGCGCGAACACGGGCCAGGGCCATTCCATCCACGCGCGGTTGCTGCCGTTCCTCGAGCAAAACGCGATCTACAACGCCATCAACTTCATGCACAGTGAGCGTTGGGGCGGCCCGGGCGGCGACATCATGAATGGCTACCTCGGGTCGACCGCCGACGGCGACCTCTGGGGCCTTCAGAACGCCTCCGCGACGTGCAATCAGATCAATGCATTCCTCTGTCCTTCCGACATCGGCCAGGCCAACTTGACCGGCATGAAGTTCACCGCATCAGACACTCTCCACATCATCGGCCAGCTCAACTATCCCTTCAACGCCGGCCCGAATCCGTATACCGGCGCAACGGGCGGCTCGGTCCGTGGCCCCGGATATTGGCCGGGTTGGAAACAGTTGCAGGGCACCGGAGAGTTGAGCGCGATCCAGGCCGAGGCGACCGTCACGATCTCATCGTTCGTGGACGGTACCAGCAACACCGTCGTGTTCAGCGAATGGCTCAAGGGGGACGGACTTGATCCGGCGGTGTCCAAGGACGGCCTCGGCCAGGTGTACACATCAGGCGCAAGCGGAGACGTGAGGGCGGACGCGTTCGCAGGCACGGTCACTAACGACAGGTCCCAGGCTCAGGCGTGTGATCAAGGGACCAAACACAACTGGACATGGAAAGGCGACTGGTGGATTTCGGGACAGTCGGCCACCTACTCGCACACCCAGACTCCGAACCGGAAATCGTGCTATTACGCGAATGTCGGCCAGCCAAACTCGTCGGCGATCAACAACATCGCGGCGTCGTCGAGCCACCCGGGCGGCGTGAACACGGCCTTCGCGGACGGCTCGGTGAAGTTCATCAAGTCGACCGTTAGCTACACGACCTGGCAGGCCCTCGCAACCCCCTCGGGCGGCGAGGTCATCAGCGCCGATTCCTATTGATAATTAGGGCGGCGTTTCCGTAAAACCGATGGACGTCAATGTCGCGGGGGTCGTGCGTCGGATCGGTCGGGTGTCATCCCTCCGGTCGTCGCGCGCCCCCCTGTCCCTGTCAGAGTCGGGCCGTGGGCGAAGGTGACACTCGATGGCGACCAAGCTCTCCCGCTCGACCAATCGGCCGAGCCCCGCGCCGCCGGCCCCCGTCCGCAAGCCCGCAAGGCGAGCGTGGGCCTTCGGCTTGTTCGCCACGTCCCTGGCCCTCGTCCTCATCCCCGTCGCCTGGTGGCAGGCCGATCCTCAGGGTCTCCGGATCGCCGAGGCCGACTTCGCACGCGGCGAATCTTCCAAAGCCCTCCGCAAAGCCCTTAAGCACCTCAACTCTCACAGATTGGGCGTGGGTCGTGCGTCGCTGATCGCGGCCAAGAGCCTCAGCCGGCTCGACCAGCCCGATCGGGCCGAGTCGTATTATCAGCGAGCGGGGAGTCTGTCGCTCGAGGATCGACACATTCGTGCGTATGCGATCGTCCGGGCGAACCAACGAACCAGGGCCATCGCGACCTATCGCGAAATCCTCGTCGATTTCCCCAACGACGTCCTGGCCCTCCGACGACTGGCCGGCGTCCACATGTCGAACACCGAATATATTGAGGCGATGGAGATCGCCGAACGCCTGATGAAGCTCCCGGACGGACGAACCATCGGTCACACGCTCTCGGGCTTGATCTATCATCGAACCGGGTACACCGACCAGTCTGTCGCCCAGTTCCAGCGTGTCCTCGAGCTGGACCCCTTGCTGAAGGCGATGCCGCTCGACCCCTCTTGGCAATTCTGGGCGTACCTGGCCGAAGACCTCCTCTCTCTCGGCCGATCATCCGAGGCGCGGATCTATCTGGAGGATGCCCTCGAGTCTCTGCCCGACGCAAGGCTGGCAGGGCTCCTGGGCCGTGCGTATCATCAGGAAGGGGACCTGGCGGCGGCCGAGCGTACCTGGCGAACGGCTAAGGAGTGGGATCCCGAACTGGCCGGCCCCTGGCTGGAGCTCGGGAAGCTCGCCCTGAATCAGGATCGGCCCGCCGAGGCGCTCGAGCTCCTCGAACACGCCGAGGCGCTCAAGCCGGGCTCGCCGATGACGGCCTACAGCCTGAGCCTCGCGCATCGACGTCTCGGGCACACGCCGGAGGCCGAGCGCTTCGCCGCCAGGGCCGACGAGCTGCGACGTCGCGCTCGGGCGCCCCTCAAAGGCATGGCCCCTTCACCGAGCTATCCGGAATGACTCTCATGGATGCCGAGGTCACAGCACCCCGGACCCCGGTCCGTCTCGCAGCCCTCACCGTCTTGCTCGCCCTCATCGGCTCGCCCGGTTGCCGCCCCACTCCGCCGACGCTCGCCAAGGAGGCGAGCCTTGTCAAAGCCGCTAGGCCCGCGAAGGATCCGACGGATCTCGGTGACGCCTCGCGTTCCTCCGATGCCGAGGCCTCGGACACGATCCGTTTTCGGGATGTGAGCGATAGGAGCGGAATCGACTTCGTCCTTTTCAGCGGGAATAGCCCGGAGAAAGTCTATCCGACGGCCAACGGGAGCGGGCTCGCCTTGCTCGATTACGACGGCGACGGCCACCTTGACGTCTATCTCGCCACCCTCCGGAACCTCCCCATGGAGGCCCCGAATCGCTCGGGAGGGAACCGACTCTATCGAGGCCGTTCGGATGGCACATTCGAAGATGTGACCACGAAAGCCGGGGTCGGATTCCACGGCTTCAACCACGGCGTCGTCGCCGGGGACGTCGACGGGAACGGCTGGACCGACCTCTACCTCACGAACCTCGGCAAGAACGTCCTCTATCTGAACCAGGGGGACGGGACGTTCCGCGACGCGAGCGCCGGTTCCGGAGCCGATAACTTCTGCCCCTGGTCGTCGGGCGCGGCGATGTTCGACTACGACCTCGACGGCGACCTCGACCTCTACGTCACTAGCTATGGCACCTGGCCGGAGGGGACGTCGACGGCCTTCGCCGAGATCCAGAACAAGGGGATCCGGACGTATGCCTCCCCCAACGCCGTCACCCCGACACGTCACTTCTTGCTCCGGAACCGAGGGAATGCCACCTTCGAGGACGTGACGGAGAAGGCCGGCATCCTCCGGAAGGACGGCCGGGGCCTCGGCGTTGTGGCCGCCGACCTCGACCATGACGGCAAGACCGACCTCTACGTTGCCAACGACATGAGCCCCCACTTCCTCTTCTTCAATCGGGGCGACGGCACCTTCGAGGACGCCACGGACTCCTCCGGCGCGGCCCTCAGCGAGGCCGGCTTCGCGCAGGCCGGGATGGGCGTCGACGCCGAGGATGTCGACGGGGACGGCCGCCCCGACCTCTTCGTGACCCACTTTCGTGAAGACTATAACACTCTTTATCAGAACCTGGGGAACCACCTCTTCCGGGACGTGAGCGCCCGGGCCGGCATCATCAAGGACAGCATGCCCGACGTCGGCTGGGGCTGCTCCCTCGCCGACTTCGATAACGACGGCCACCCGGACATGATGGTCGTCAACGGACACGTCGACGACAACCTCTCGGCGGTCACCGGCCTCGACATCCCGCAGGCTGAGCTCCCGAAGATCTGGCGGAACCGGGGCGACGGGCATTTCAACATCGTCCGGGCCGCGGGGCCGAATTTCCCAGGCGCGGGCCCATTCTTCGAGACGCTGCACGTCGCCCGAGGGGCCGCCTTCGGCGACCTCGACGACGACGGGGATATCGACGCGATCGTCACCCTGATGGATTCGCGGCCCGCGGTGCTGCTCAACGAATCCGATCGACATCCCTGGATCCGGCTCGACCTCCGAACCGGCCCATCCCATCGGCCCGCGATCGGCGCCACCGTCTCGGTCCACGCCGGTGGCCGGGTCATCCATCGGCTACTCAAGGGAGGGGGATCCTACCTCTCCTCGAACGACCCCCGGATCCTCGTAGGGCTGGGCTCGGCCACCGAGGTCGATCGGGTGGAAATCCTCTGGCCGGGGGGAAAGCGATCGACCCTGGAAAAACCGGCTGTCGGCAGGACCCACCGGGTTGACGACCCGAGCATGATCACGCCCGCCGCAGGGACCAAACCATGAGACTTCGTACCGGTGTCGTCGTCGGGTCGGTGGTCATCCTCTCGGTCGGGACGCTCGGGACGGCCTGGTCCCGGCTCGCGCCAATGCCGGATCTCGACCTGGCTGTCGCGATGGCCCAGGCGAATCGGTTCGACGAGGCGGAGGCGATCGCCCGCGACTACCTCCGCCGCGACCCGTCGGACGCGAGAGCCCAAATGCTCACCGCCCAGTTCGCGATCGAGCGCCCCTACCTTCCCGCCAACCCGGACGAGCTCCTCGACCCGGCCCCGGCACTTCGGGCACTCGAACATCTTCAACACATCAAGACCGACCTACCCAGACTCCAGGCCACGGCCGCCCTCTATCGCGGCAAGGCGCAATACCGCCTCGGGCGACTTGTCGATGCCGAGGCCTCCTGGGAGGAAGCTCTCCGGCTCAATCCGCAGATCCAGGAGGCGGGCTGGCACTTGCTCGAGCTCTACTACCTGCAAGGCCGCATCGAAGCCTCCCGGCGGCTCGCCTTGAAGATGCACCAGATCGAGCCCGACCCGCACGACCGGGTGCAGTACCTCCTCGAAATCCTCCGACAGGAGGCCCAGCCCCCGGCCCCAGAATCCCTCCTGGGTGTCTTCGGGCCCATCGTGAGGGCGAATCCCAAGGATTTCCGCGCGCTCGTGACGCTTGGGCTGGCCTTCGAGCGTTCCGGGCGGATCGACTCGGGTCTCGAGCAAGTGCGACAGGCCGTTCGCGTCGCGCCGGAGCAACCAGACGCCTGGGAGGCCTGGTTGACGCTCCTGGAAGAGGCGGGACAGATTGATAACCTGGAACGGGCCCTGGAACGGTTGCCGAATGACCTCTCCGGCTCCCCTCGTTTCGCTCGGTTCTCGGCGAAGGTCGCGCAAGAACGAAACGACCGGGAGGCGGCCGTCGCGGGCTATCGCCGGGCCGTGGACGCTTCGTCCGGGGACCGGACCCTCGCCTTCCGACTGATCCGAGCCCTCTCCGCCGCGGGCCTCGCCGACGAGGCCAATCGACTCGACCGCTCTTTGAGTGCAAGGCAAGAGGCCGTGGCCGAAATCCTGCCGCTCTACCAAGAGCTGAATGGGATCTCGACGATCGGGAAGACCCCCGCCCCCGACCTCTACAAACGCGCGGGGAATCTCCGCGAGCGGATGGGACTGCGGGATGAGGCCCTCGCGTGGTATCGCCTCGCCTTGAAGGATCGCCCCGACGACGCCGAAACGCTGGCGGCCGTCGAACGACTGTCCCACGCATCCCCGTCTGTGGCCGAAGAAAGGCCGCCCGAACTCAGCTCTTCCCGTCGAGGCTCCGCGCCTTCGGCCGAAGCCTCCTCACGGTGAGCCGATCAGAGCGAGGAGAACGACTCCTCCACCTCTTCGCCATCGACTTTGGCATGGATCATCCCCTGGATGCCCCTCGAATAGGGGCCCGGTTCGGAGACGAAACGATTCGGGTCCTTGGCGTCCGGTGCGAGCGTCACCGACTTCGCCTTCTCCGTCGTCCCGATCTTGAAAACCACGTCGGTGGGGGCCGGGGTCATTGGAGTCGACGCATCGTTTCGATAGAAGTAGGCCACGATGCTCACCGGCCGATTCTTCAATTTCGGCCCCTGCGTCGGCGAGGGATTTTCCGTCTTGATCGCGACATAACCGCGGTCCCTCGGAAGGCGAACCATCGCGCCCCCGTTCGGAGGAGGCTTGAGATTCAGGTTGGAGGGATTGGGGCCGCAACCCAACGTCGCGATGAGCACGACCGGAAGCAGTGAAGAAGAGATCGCACGCATCAGGGGAGTCACTCCGCGATAGGGAAAGGCCGGGGGATGCTCCCCCGGCCTACGCCGTCCCATCATAAGGCGATTCGAGACCAACGAAATCGAAACGGAAAGACCCTCTCCCGGGCGGGGGAGGGTTCGATCGGACGTCCAGAATCCTGGGACGTGGCGAGCATTGTCGTCACGTCGGCTCGCGACTCGATCAATAAGAATCGGCGCTGATGACCTCGCCGTTGGCTCGAGTGCCGAGTGCCCACCAGGTCTGCCGGTTCACGGAGTCTTTGATGAACCGCACGCTGCCGTCGGCAAAGACCGCATTGACGCCGCCGGGGTGCATGCTACTGGCCGGGAGGGAGTTGCTGCCGTTGTCGCTCTGGCTGGGGTTGCCTTGCCCTCGGCAGACGTTGAAGGGATAGGTCTTGTCGTTCGGGGTCTGGGCGACGTTGAACGCCGAGCCTTCCGAGAACGAGGCCCAGCGATAGCCGCGGTGGCTCGTGATGAGGACGGAGCCCGGGTTGCTCATCTCCGCCGCACACGCCTGGAGGCTGGCCGTGATCCCCTGCATGTTGGCCTGGCTCGAGGTGAAGTCGTCGACCTCGAACTTGGCCGCGGCCACGACGACGCCATTGCCCCGATAGTGGCTGCCGGGGCTCGTGCTGCCGATCCCGCGGCCGTGGTTGCTCTCGTTCCCCTTGTTGTCACCGACGAGCGCCTCGGAGAAGAGCAGGGTCGACGACGTGCCGTCGGTGTTATTCCGGATGCCGTAGCTGATCCAAACCGCGAACATCCCGGTGCTGCCGTTACCGTCGGCATTCTGCATGTTGCCCGAACCGTTGCTCGGACCGCTCGGCCAGTCGGTCGTCGTCCCGTAGCAGGAGTGGTAATTGTTGATGTTCATCTGGCCGACGTTCGGATCAGACGGGCACATGTACGTCTTGATGACGGTGCCGACGACGGTGGCGTTCTCGGGCGCCGGGGTCGCGTCGTGGATCTCTTCGGCCATGCTGAAGTTGATCGCATTGTACAGCGGCGCCTGTTCGACGAACGGGAGCGTGGTGCTCAAGGCGCTCCAGCCCCGCCAGTCGGCATAGCCCGGGCAGGTCGAGGAGGGGTCGGAGTTGCAATTCTTCGCGGCACCCATCGGGAAGACATCATAAGTACTGTGGTAGTTGTGCATCGCCAACCCGATCTGCTTCAGGTTGTTCGTGCACTGCATCCGGCGGGCCGCCTCACGTGCCGACTGGACGGCGGGAAGCAGCAGGGCAATCAGGACGGCGATGATCGCAATTACGACGAGAAGCTCGATCAGGGTGAAACCTTGACGCACGGACGACTTCATGTTGGGCCTCGGGCCTAGTTGTGAGAATCTCGCCCCTTGGGAAATAGGCGCAGAGCGAACACCAACGAGCCAGCTCGTTCCCTGGGGGGAATTCTCAGCACGGTGAAGGCTTCGGCCGGCCGATTGGAGATTCTCGCCCCTCACACCGAGGGCGAAATCCACGCGCCGACGAGCCAGCTCGTTCCCTGGGGGGGAAATCCTCAGCACAGGCGAAACATCGGCCCACGCGGCCCAGCCCCCTCTAACGTTGGGGGGTCCAGGATCGTTGCGTCGGCCCGTTTCCACCCGGCTAGGAGCACAAGGAGCACCTAGTATAGCGGCCGTCGGTGAAAGGCTCGTGTAGATTCGTCGATGACCACGAAAAATCTACCGGAGGCAATGATAGCATTCAACCATGCTCGATTCTTCCTATAATTGCCGCGAACATCTTTCTCTTAAGAATTTCGTCGAGACCTTGTGGCCCTGAAATCACGTCGTCAATATTTTATTGAATCGAAATCAATGCCCGATCCGGGTCGGAGTCGAGTAGGCCGACGGCCAACGCCCCCATGAGATTCGAATGTGACGACGGGACCGGTAAGGGAGAGCTCGCCGCCCCTGACGGATGAGGGGCGGCGGGTGGAGTCGAGGGCGCCAAGTGACCGCGGGTTAATCGAGTTGGGTTCCGAACCCAGTGATCTTGTTCGCCTTGTCGAACTGGCAGACGACGAGGAGGCTGTAATCGTGATAGCTCACGCGATAGCGATACTCGCGTCGGTCACCCTGGGAGTTGCGTTCGACGAGGGTGACGGACGCGATCGGCCCGGGCCAGCGTAGATCGTCTCCCGGAGGAGACTCGACCACACGTTTCCTGAGATCCGCGGCGAACAGGTCCAGGTCCACCTTCCCGCCGACCCAGCCGTCGACCAGCGTCTTGACTTTCGAGGTGACTTCCGGCTCTCGGTCCGGGATTGGGGCCAAGACCGGGGGTTTCAACTCGGGGATGTAGAACCCGGCCAGGTTGAACGCAATCTTTTCGGTGTCGGCGCGCTCGGTATTGACCATGACAATGACGGTCAGCCGGTCGTCGACGAATCGCTGGTACTGGGTCAGGAAGCCGGGGAGGTGGCCGTTGTGGCTCACTCGCTTATGGCCTTTCCACGGGGAGAGGCTCCACCCGAGGCCATAGGGAAGGTCCGTCCCGTCCTTCAACTTCGTCGGTGTCCACATCTGCTCACGACTTGACTTGGAGAGGATTGCGTCCGAGTCGAGGAGCGCGTCCCACTTCGCCATGTCGAGGACCGTGGAGAGAAAAGCCCCGCTCGGTCGGACCGCGACCCAGTCTTCCGCATTCTTGAGCGAACCGCTCTTCGATGAATAGCCTCGGGCCCGTTGCGGCACGATCTCCGTCGTGGTCGTGGTGCGGGTGGAAGTCATCCCGGCGGGGGTGAAGAGACGGTCCCGAATAAACTCGTCCCAGGGCCGACCGCTCGCCTTGCGGATGACCTCGCCGAGCGCGAAGTACGCCGCGTTCGAGTACCTCATCTTCTCCCCGGGCGGGAAGAGGAGCGGACGATCGTACCCGGAGCGGACGACTTCGGCGTCGGGTTTGAGCTTGTATGGCTCGAACCCGGGAAGGTCCTCGTCGAGCCCCGACGTGTGGTTCAGGAGAGTTCGGACGGTCATCCCTTCCCAGGCCTTCGGGATGCCTTCCAGATAGAGTCCAACCTTGTCGTCGAGGCTGAGTTTCCCGTCCTGGACGAGGAGCATGACCGCGGCAGCAACAATCGGCTTGCTGACCGAGGCGATCTTGTAGCGTGTTTCCGGCGTTGCCGGCGTGTTCGTCTCGACGTTGGCCAGGCCGTAACCCTCGGCCTTGAGGAGCCTGCCATCACGGACCACTGCGAGCGAGAGCCCCGGGATCCGGTGGCGCTTCATCTGCCCTTTAATGTAGTCGTCGATCGGGTCGGGCCCTTTGGGAACACCGACGGGGGCCGCGTTCGGCCCGGCCGAAGGCGACGAGCCCTGGGCCAGTGCAAGCGGAGATAGAAACATCATCGCGAGGAACCAAGCTCGAAGTCTCACGTTGTCCCCCATGGTTCGACCTTCCCCATCCACGAGAACACGCGGTTTCGATCGACCGATCAAACCCAAATATTTGCGGTCTCGGAACCGTGACCACGGGGCCAAGCGCCGACAGGGTTCGTCGCACGACCCGGCGCCGGGGTCACATGACAACACCTCGAAAATCCCGAGACTTGAACACAAAATAATCTCATGTCGGTCCCGAATCCGGCCCTCTCGCTCCGGCGCATCTCGCCAGAAGTGTCAGGATAGGGGCGGGGAGTCGAATCGTTCTAGTCGGGCTCCAACTTCGCTTGGCACGTCTTTAGCGCGCACGGAAGTGGCGACGGAATTCGCCGGGCGTCATCCGCATCTGGAGCCGGAACGTCCTGGTGAAGTGGCTCTGGTCCGAGAACCCTGCGGCGAGTGCGATCTCGATGAGAGGGGTGCTCGTGGTCGCGAGCTTCTGGCAGGCGAACTCGACCCGAAGTCTGCGGAGATACTCGCCCGGCGTGCAACCGTAGTAGCGACGGAACGTGCGGGCGAGGTGGACGGGGTGGATGCCGATCGCGGTCGCAATCTCGTCGAACGAGACCATCTCCGCGAATCGGTCATGGAGCAAGTCTCGGGCGCCGCGGAGCCAGCGAGGGGGCGTCTTGTCGCCGGGAGGGACGGTCACACGCGACGCCTCGGCGAAGATCTCGAGGGCCAGCCCTTCGAGGGCCAAGGGAGAGGCACCATCAGCGCGACAATACTCGCGGTAGAGCCGGGCCGCGAGCCAAGGTGCCACGCCTCCCGGGAGTTCGGCCGGGCCATCGAGGGTCGGCGCGTGTTCGCGGATTGCCTCGGCCCTGACGCCGGAGAGGTCGACGTGGAAGACCCGCCCTCCGGACTCATCCCAGCGGTTGGAGTGCGGCTCGCCGGCCGGATGGAACGCCAAGGTCGAGGACGACCGGACCCGCGTCTCGCGCCCGTAGACCTCTTCGCAGACGCCCTCGATCATGAAGTGGAGGAACGCATCCTCGTGGGCGTGGCGCGGGAGGTAGAGCTCCGACCCCGCGGAATAAACCGACTCGGCGAACGTGAGGCCCCCGACCTCGATCTTCTTCTGCGTACGCCCGAAGAAGGTGCCCGGGGAGAGCTTGGCCGACATGGCGATCCGAGGTGGAAAAAGGCCGATCGAAACCGATCCGTCCCCGGCCGAGGAGGCCTTGGATCGGCAACCTCTCGGGGTCCGACGAGGCCTTTATCCTAACGAACCGGCGAACCTCGGGACAACCTCCCGACCCCGACGAGGTCGGTCCTATCCCGTCGGGTCCCAGGCAAGCAACCGAGGGGGACGAAGCACGGGCGAGGGGCCCCTCGAGTCGCGGTATCCCGAAAGGCGATCGGATAAACTCCGGAAGACCACACAATCAACGGATAATCTGATCTCGAAATTTCCGACCCAGCTCCCGAAGCTTCTGGCGGTCGGGCCCGCCCTTGCCGCGTTTGGACGTCAGCTCGATGGGCTTCCCGTCGAGGGTGAGGTCCATGGCGTCCAGGTTCCCGGTGACGTGGAAGGACGAGACGTTCTTCAGGTCGATCGAGAACCCGGAGAGGTACTCGCGGGCCTGCGACGGCAGGCGTTCGGTGACGCCATCGGTCCGGAGGCGATAGTCGAGCGACCCGTCGAAGTCGGTCCACCCCGCGAACACGATGGGGATCCGGCCGACGTCGACGGTCAGGTTTTCGGTACCGACGCGGCCTTGCTTGACGAGGAAGTCGGAGTGGAGGGTGCCGGCCGCCTCGCCGTTGGCGAGGTCGAGGATGTCGGAGAGTTCGGCGAGGAATCGCGAGCCGGTCAGCGTGATCGAGTCGAGCACCAGTGCCCCCTGCCCGATCATCGAGCGGTTGAGCGAGTCCCGGGTTTTGCCCTGGCCTCTTAGATACACGTCCAGCCGCATCTTGCCGTCGATGGCCTGGGGATCGGGGAGCCCCGAGAGGACCGGGATGACGTACGAGAGGGCGTTGGACATCCCTATCAGTGCCATGCTCCTCCCGTGGAATCGCCCTTCGAATCGGGGCTCCGACGTGGTCCGATCGACCGCCGCCGACAGCGAGAACGGGCCGTCGTTCAGCGTCCCGCGGAGCTCGTGGAGCGTTCCCACGTGGCCTTGCGAGCTCGCATGTCCTTCGACGTTCGCGAGCTCCACGTGGGATCGCGAAGGCTCGTCGATGATCGAGACGTGTCCCCCGCTGAGCGTCAATTCGAGTGCTTGGGGCTCACAAGGCTCCTGTTCCTCGTCCGAGGATGCAGCCCCCTCCCGATGCAAAAGATCGGCGAGCTCGAGGCTCCCGTCCTTGCGTCGGAGGACCCTCAAGTTCAGGCCTTCGACCGCGATCCGGCTCGGTTCGACCTGGCCGCAGAGGAGCTGCCAGACGCTGACGTTGATCTGGACCGACCTGGCCTTCAGCCAGGGGTCTCTCGACGAGTGGGGTGAGCCGATTTCCAGGTCCGACAGACGGATCCCCCCAAAAACACCGATGTTCAACCGGCCCAGATGGATCGTCCGGCCGCTCTTCTTGTTGAGCTTGGCGACAATCCGGGTCCGCGCCCATTCGGTCGGGGCGATCGTCAGCACGAAGACCCAGAGGGTTGGGGGCAGGAGCAGGAAGGCCAACGGGACCAACCGGCGGACGCGAAGACGAAGGCGTCTCATGGGGTCCTTCCTCGTTCTCCCGGTCAGGAATCGAAGAATACGGGACGTGTCTGCGACGAGCCACTCTTCAAGCGATCGAGGCGAACCGGGGCGACTCAGGGGGATGGGATCGAGTTCGCGGCCGGACGATACCTCAACCGAGGCGCGTCGACAAGCACAGTTTTCGGCCATTCGCGCCTTGGGGGTAGACCATTGAACGGGAGCGGGGGACCGTGTAGACCAGCGCCCTGAGAAGATGCGACCACGCGATCTCTTCAACACTCCCTCCCCCTTGACGAAGGGAACCCAGCACCATGTCGCTCCGCGCAGCCCACTCCACCCTCCGGCCGCTCGCGCCGGCGCTCTGGCTCGCCCTGGCACTCCCCTGCCTCGGTGAGGACCTCGCCCTGGTGGACGGGGTCGAATTCCAGCCGCTGTCCGCCCAGGCCCAGCAGGTGGTCGAAGCCCTTGAGATGCTTGGGCAGCCCTTGCCGGCGGAGTCGAAGACTCGCCTCGATCGGGCCCTGAAGATTACGGGGGGCGCGGAGGCCGTCCGCACGATCCAGGAGATCCTCGACCCGCTCTGCCTGGTCGGGGTCGAAATCAATCCGGAGAGCCGGGTCAAGGCCGCCCAGGGGCCGGCCTCGCCTCGGCTCGTCCAGCACGGCTGGCGCGTCTTCCTCGTCAAGGTCCACAACGAAGGAGGGGTGACCGCCCCCCTCGTCGCCGAGAGCCCGAATGCCGCGAGGTTGCAGAAGCCCTCTTCGGGCAGCGCAGAGCCAAGCCTCTCGATCCCCCCCGCCGAGGTGGCGAAGCGCTGGATGGACGTGAGTCTCTTCAAAGACCGCCCGTTGCGGCCCAACCTCTCCGGCCTCGCGCTCGAATATCGGCTGCTGCAGGTCTATAGCCGCGATGCCGGGCCTCGGGACGCGAAGATCAGCTTCAACGTCGGCCAGGGGACCCAGGATCTCGGCTTTCGCAGCGACGTCGACATCCTCTTCACTTGCGAGCCCGCCGTCCCCGTGACGCTCGAAGTCCTCGATGTCGACGGCCAGCCGACCACGGCCTCATTCCTGTTCCGGGACGCCCAGCGCCGCGTTTATCCGTCCCAGTCGCGACGACTCGCCCCGGATCTCTATTTCCATCCCCAGATCTACCGCAAGTCGGGAGAGACGGTCCTCCTCCCGCCGGGGACCTATCGCGTCGAATACACGCGAGGACCCGAGTATGTCTCCCAAACGAAGACAATCACCGTCCCCGCCGGCCGGTCACATCGCGAGTCGTTCCAGCTCAAGCGGTGGGCCCACCTCGCCAGGATGCACTGGTACTCGGGCGACCACCACGTCCACGCGGCCGGCTGCGGACACTACGAGAGCCCGACCGAGGGCGTCCGGCCCGAGGACATGATGCGGCAGATCCTCGGCGAAGACCTCGACGTCGGCTGCGTGCTGAGTTGGGGGCCGTGCTGGTACGCCCAGAAGGGATACTTCGAGGGTTCGCTCCACCCGCTCTCCACCCCGGACTACCTCATGCGCTACGACGTCGAGGTCTCGGGGTTCCCCTCGTCGCACGCCGGCCACCTCTGCCTCCTGCGACTGAAGGAAGACGACTACCCGGGGACGACCCGCATCGAACAGTGGCCGAGTTGGGACCTGCCTGTCCTGAAGTGGGGCAAGTCGCAAGGGGGCGTCGTCGGGTTCTCGCACTCCGGCTGGGGCTTGCGGATCGCCGACACGAAAATCCCGAGTGATGAGGTCCCCCCATTCGACGGCATCGGCGCCAACGAGTATATCGTCGACGTCGTCCACGACGTCGTCGACTTCATCTCGACGGTCGACACGCCGGCCCCCTGGGAGCTCAACATCTGGTATCATACGCTGAACTGCGGCTACAGGACGCGGATCAGCGGCGAGACCGACTTCCCCTGCATCTACGGCGAGCGGGTGGGCCTCGGCCGAGTCTACGTCAAGCTCGACGACGGCAAGCTCGACTTCGACCGCTGGTGCGAAGGGATCAAGCTCGGCCGGTCGTATGTCTCCGACGGCAAGGCCCACCTTGTCGATTTCAAGGTCGACGACATCGCCGTCGGCGAATCGGGGAGCGAACGGAAGCTCGACGCGCCGGGGATGGTCAAGGTCACCGCGAAAGTGGCGGCCTACCTCGAACCCGAGCTGACCCCGGCCCTCGAACAGCTCAAGGCCCGCTCGCTCGAGTCCAAGCCTTACTGGGATGTCGAGCGTGCCCGAGTCGGCAAGACCCGGACGGTCCCCGTGGAAGTCCTCGTGAACGGCCTCCCCGTCGCGAAGACGGAGATCGCCGCCGACGGCACGTTCCGCGACGTCTCGTTCGACGTGAAGGTCGACCGCTCCAGTTGGGTCGCCCTGAGGATCTATCCCGCGGCCCATTCCAACCCCGTCTTCGTCCTCGTCGACGGGAAGCCGATCCGCGCCTCGAGGAAGTCGGCCGAGTGGTGCATCAAGAGCGTCGACCAGTGCTGGTCCAAGAAAGAACGGGCAATTCGGACCGAGGACCGAGCCGCCGCCAAGGCGGCCTACGACAAGGCCCGCGAGGCGTATCAGGCGATCCTCGCCGAGTCTCCTCAGGATTGAGTCTCCGTGCCGAAACCCGGTTGGTTCTTTCTTTAAGACCGGGTTTCCGACGCCCGACCCCGACAACGGCCCGCGGGATATCATCGTACCTCCCAGAAACCCGGTTCTTAAGAAAGAACCGGGTTTCGGTAATTCCCTCACAACATATTCAAACCCACATAAATGGAATGAATCACATCAATCGAATCTCCGGTTTTGCCCGGCCTCCCTTCAGGGCCTTCGTGGGGGGACTTGCCCTCCTCGGCACCCTGCCGCTCTCGTCGGCGGTTGCCGAAGGACCGACGGCCGACCTCATCATCCGCAACGCGAAGGCCATCACACTCGACGCGAAGGATCGGCTCGTCGAGGCCATCGCGATCGTCGGTGACCGCATCGTCGCGGTCGGGACCAACGCCGAGATCGACGCGACGACGGGGCCCCGGACCCGGACCGTGGATGCCGGCGGCAAAATCCTGATGCCGGGGCTCTACGACAGCCACGTGCACCCCTTGGGGGCGGCCTCGAGCGAGCGTGATCACCCGATCCCCGCGTACGACTCGCTTGCGGCGATCAAGGCGTACATCGAGAGTCGCGTGAAGGTCCAGCCGAAGGGGAGCTGGATCGTCGTCCGCTATGCGTTCCCGACCCGGCTCGCGGAAGGGCGGTTCCCGACCCGCGCCGAGCTCGACGCGATCGCGCCCGACCACCCCGTGCTCCACCAGGCCGGGCCGGCGGGACTTGCGAATACGAAAGCGCTCGTGCTCTCCGGGATCACTCGAGACACCCCCAATCCCCCCGCCGGGCAGATCGTCAAGGACCCCAAGACCGGCGAGCCGACGGGGATGCTCCGCAACGCCTACTCGGTCCTCAAGGACCTCCCCGACGACGCCTACTCGGACGACGGCGCACCGGCCGTCGACCGGGTCAAGGAGCTTTTCGCCCGATACAACGCGCGCGGGCTGACGAGCGTGGCCGACCGTGGAGCGAGCGTCCAGGCGTTGCGTCTTTATCGATCGCTCCGCGACAAGGGTGAGTTGAACCTCCGGATCAACGCGACCCGAATCCTCGAACCTCCGTTCGGCGACCGAGCCGCGATCGTCGCGAAGATCAAAGAACTCGCGGCCGACGGCGAGGAGGGCGAACCCAACGGCCCCAGCGGTGTCGGAGACCTTTGGGTGCGGGTCGGCCCCTTGAAGATCTTCCTCGACGGCGGGATGCTCAACGGCACCGCGTCGATGCGAGAGCCCTGGGGGGTCGGGCCGACTTACCAGATCACCGAGCCCGAGTATCGAGGCCTGCTGTTCGTCCCTCCGCCGACCCTCGCGACGATCGCCGAGGAAACCGCCCGTCGAGGTTGGCAGATGACCGCCCACACGGCGGGCGAGGCGGCCATGGACGAGCTCCTGAAGGCCTACGCGACCGCGGACAGGACGATCGGGATCCGGGGCCGGCGATGGATGATCACACACGCCAACTTCGTGTCCGCCGAGAACCTCACCCGATGCGCGGCGCTCGGCGTGGGGGCCGACCTCCAGCCCGCCTGGGTCTTCAAGGACACCAAGGTCCTCCTCGGAGTCCTCGGCCCGAAGCGGATGACCTGGTTCCACCCGTACCGCAAGTGGCTCGACGCCGGCCTGACGATCGGGGGAGGAAGCGACCACATGATCCGGCTCGATGCGCTCGGGGCGACCAACCCGTGGGACCCCTGGCTCGGCATCTGGGTCGCGGCGACCCGGAAGACCGAGGGGGCCGGCGTCCTCAACCCGGACCAGAAGCTCAGCCGGCTCGAAGCCCTGCGGTTCTACACGATCAACAACGCCAGGCTCCATTTCGAGGAGCAACAGAAGGGTTCAATCGAGCCGGGCAAGCTCGCGGATCTCATCCTGATCGACCGCGACCCCTTGACCTGCCCCGAAGATGACATAAGGACGACCGAGGTCATCTGGACGATGGTTGGGGGGAGGATCGTCCATAACTCCCACTGATTGATCCCGGTCGAGTCGACAAGAGAGGTGGTGGATGTCCGAGCACGACCGTGCGCTCTCGGCAGCCTTCGATGGCCAGGCACCGAAGTTCGAGCGAGCCCCGGTCCAGAGCGACCCGGCCGCCCTGGCTCGGCTGGTCCTCGCGGCCGACCTCCCGCCGGAGAGCCTCATCCTCGACGTCGGCTGCGGCCCGGGACTCGTCAGTAGCGTCCTCCTCGAGGCGGGGCACCGCGTCGAGGGGGTCGACCTCTCCGCCGAGATGATCGCCAGGGCCCGGGCGCGCTGCCAGGCTTTCGGCGATCGCGCCGGTTTCGAGCGACTGTCTATCTACGACCCGACACTCAACGGCCCGTACGACGCCGCGATCTCACGATACGTGCTCCATCACGTGACGGACCCCCTCGCGTTCGTCTCCCGACAGGTCGAGCTCCTCCGCCCCGGAGGCATCCTCGTCCTCTCGGATCACACCACAGACCCCGACCGGTTGGCGGCCGAGCAACATCAGGAGATCGAGAAGGCCCGGGATTCGACGCACACCAGGAACCTGACCCCGGGCGAGTTGGTCGACCTCTTCGCGGCGGCGGGGCTCGTCGAGATTCGTCTCGTCGAGGAACACTTTGATCTCGACTTCGACGAATGGTTCGACCGCGGCACCCCTTCCCTACCGAAGGAGGAAGTCCGCGTCATGATGCTCGAAGGGCCTCGCGCCCGAGGTTTCCACGCCGCCCTCCAGCCCGACGGCCGCATCCGGATCCTCTGCGCACGGGCAATCGTCCGAGGGGTCAAGCCGTCGTCGACTACGACCTGAATGAGTCATCCCAGAACTCCTCGAATCGGACGGTTTATCGCCGTCGACGTATCCCACGAATCTCGTCACCTCAGTTGTCCCCACTTTCGACTCGCGATCGGGAACCTTGAAAACGGGCTTCTCCAGAGGCGGCCAGGGCCGCCTTTCTCGTTTTCCGAGACTCCCTTCCCAGATAATGCATGAGGCGACCTTGAGACCGTTTCCCCGGCTGCTGCTGGTCCTGACACTCACCCACGGGCTGGTCGACACCTTCGCAGCCTTCGTCCAACCCCTCTGGCCCGACCTCCAGAACCAGTTGTCCCTCGACGAAGGCTCGATCCAATGGGCGTACGTCCTCTGGGGCCTGGCGTCGTCAGTAAGCCAGCTTCTTTTCGGGTATTGGGGCGACCGCGACCGGGGCCGAATGATGCTCTGGCTCGGCCCGGTGGTGGGAGTGATCTGCCTCAGCGCGATCGGACTCGTCCACTCTCTCGTCGCACTCAACCTGCTCCTGATCGCCGGTGGCCTCGGAATTGCCGCGTTCCACCCCGAAGCCGCGGCGCTCGCCGGATCTTCTTCGCCCGACCATCGGAGCCGGGCGATGTCGATCTTCGCCGTCGGCGGCTACCTCGGGCAGGCCGCGGGCCCGTTCTACAGCGGGGCCATCACGACCTCGTTCGGCCTCCGGGCGCTCGTCTGGAGCATGACCTGGGGCCTGCCGATCCTGGCCCTCCTCCTCATGGGGATGGGACGAGTCTCCGCCCAGAAGCCCGCACCCAAGGGAGCGACGGCGGCCGTCTCGCTGATCGACCTGGTCCGCGGCCGGCGGAAGGCCGTCACCGCGATTCTGTTCGTGGGCGTCTTCCGGGTCTTGCCGACGATGGGGGTTCCGATTGCCCTTGCTTACGTGTTGAAGGGGCGGGGCTTATCCAATGAAGATATTGGGATCGTCCAATCCGTCTTCCTCGGGGCCATCGGCGTCGGGGGACTCGCGTGTGCGGCGTTCGTCCGCCGGACCAACGAGCGCAAGGTCCTCACGCGGCTCCCCTGGTTCGCCGCCCCCTGTCTCCTGGCCTCGCCGGTGGTCGGCTTTGGCCTGATGGTGGCCTGCTCCGCGGCCACGGGACTGCTGCTCGGGGCCACGCTGCCGATCCTCGTCAGCTACGGACAGAAGCTCATGCCCGAGGGCCAACGCGTCGCCAGCTCGATCACCATGGGGGTAACCTACGGCATCGGCGGCGTCATCGTCGCCCTCCTCATGGCGAGCGTCAACCACGCCCACCGCCCCGACCACGCCTTCGTCGCCTTCGCCGGCTCGTGCGTCCTCTCGTCAATGCTGTGCTACTGGCTGCCCGAGCCCGAACCGAACCGCCGGCCCGGCCTCCTCACGTCGGCCTGAGCCGGTGATACCATCCGGCAGAGGTCCCCGGGGATTGGAACCACTCAGGCTTGAGTCGGAGGAACGACCGGCGTGTGTTCGGAGCGGACCGAGGCAAGCGCCACGCCGACCGCCATCAGGGAGGCGACGACCATTTGGGACATCACTCGCGCGGTCAACGTCTCTGCGACGGGGAGTTGGGTCCGAGCACTGGGGAAGAGGATCGCCCCTACGAGCTCGGACACGACCGCCCCCGCGGTCGCTCCGACGACCCCGCCCATCACGGTGACCTTCCACCGCCCTGCCCCACCGAGCCCCATACCGCAGGCGAGCCCACCGACGATCCCAACGATCCACCAAAGTGCGACGTGCACCGCCAGGGGGATGAGGAGCTCTTCGGATTGGGGGTCGACTTTCTTGAAATACTGCGACGCGACGACCATCGCCACGAGAGCCCCCAGCATCGGTCCCACCACGAGTCCCGTTAAGGCCGCCTTCGCTCCTCTTGGCAACGACCGCCGCGAAAGCCCGCCAGCCAGCCCGAGGGCGGCGCCCAGGATCCCGCTCGCCGCAGCGAACGTGATCGAGACACTGCCGACCCGGGCGCTGCTCATCCGGCTCGCGTTCTCAAGACTCGGGGCGGACTTCGTATTCGGGTTCAATTCAGATCGGTAGAACTCCATAACGGCTTCGCCCGAGAGCGCGGAGAAACCGCCGCCTAGGAGGCCGGCCAACACGATCAGCCCCAAAATCCGGCCGGCCGATCCTCGATTCCTCGAGGGCGAATCGATTGGAGTCGGCGGAGCATCCTCGGCCGAGTTGGGGATCCTCGAAGCCAACGAAGCGTCTTCGGGTTCGTGAGCGGCCATCGCGTCCGGCTCCCAATCTCATGAAACGTCTGGATAGGCCGCGATTCCAGGATTTCCACCGCGAGGCTTCGCGATCCGCGACCCATTTCGGCCCATCATGACGACCGACCGCACCGTCCACAACGATGAATTTCGTGGGGCAGGCGTATCCGGACACTCCGGCCGAAGAGGGTCCGGGAGCAGACCTTTGCACCTGAATTGGGAGACCTTCGGAGCCGAGTTCAGCTCCTCCGTCCCCCCTTCGCCTCGGCTCGGGCCGTGAGTGGGTCTTCGGGCCAGGAGTGCTTGGGGTATCGGGCACGAAGGTCTTTTCGGACCTGAAAGTAGGTGGTCGACCAGAAGCTCCGGAGGTCGTCGGTGATTTGGACGGGACGGTAGTTCGGACCGAGTAGGTGCAGCAGGATGGCGACCCGACCTCCGGCCACTTTGGGCGTCTCTTTCAAGCCGAAGAGCTCCTGAAGCCGAACGGCCAAGGTCGGAGGCCGGCCCGACTCGTAGCTGATCCGGATTCGATTCCCGCTCGGGACCAGGGTCGCCTCCGGGGCCTGTTCGTCGATGGTCCGGTTCTGAGCGAAGGAGAGCCGGCCTTTCAACAGCGTGACCGGCCCCGCCCGCTTCAACTCGTCCAAGCTCTTACGGCCGGCGCACGCCTCTTCGAGGATGTCGCCGAGCGAGTCTTCGACGTCGGGCCAGTCGAGTTCGGGCATCGCCGTACGGAGCAGTTCCAGGCGGGCGAGCCAGTTTTTCGCGGCCTCGTCCTGTTGGAAGAACTCCGAGGCACGGGGGCGGAGTGCATCCGCCAGGGCCTTCGAAGCCAGCGACGGATCGACCGGGGCATTCCGATCCTCGCGGAGGATGAGGTCGAGGAACCAAAGCGTGTTCACGCCCACCACGCGCTGTCGCTCGTCGTCGTACTGGGCCCCGACCTCGCGACGGATCAAATTCGGGAAGAACTCTTCGAGCCATTCGACGCGCGAACTGCTCGCGATCCCCACGCGAGCCTCGAGGGCCTTGCCCCTCCGGTCCTCGCGAGGGTCGAGGGCGATGAAATAGTCGGAGTCGCGGACGACCGATTCTCGGTCCAATCGGACGCCCCGACCACCGACCATCACCCCGGTCGCCTCCCCCCCTCGGCGTCGCGAGACTCGATCCGGATAGGCCAAGGTCACCCAGCGAAGAATGGTCGCTTCGTCGGGAGTCTCATCTTGCAGGTTTGGCGCATGGCGACGGAGCCTCCGAGCGATCCGGAACAACTCGTCACGGACCTGGGCGACTCGCCGGGCCGCGATCGGGTCGACCCCCTGTTGCCGGAGTCGAGGCGCGAAACGGGCCCGCTCGGCCTCGGCGAGGAGGTCGAGGCGAACGAGGAGGTCGGAAGATCCTCGAGCGGACGCCGACGGACGAGTCGGGCCGTAGACCGGCGTGAGGATGTCCTTCTCGGAGAGCAAGGCCGCCAGCGCGGCGCCTTCGCGCGGGTAACCGTCGCGGGACGCGGCGACGAGGATCCGGCCGAGGCGAGGGTGGACGGGAAGCGTGGCGAGCGTCCGACCCAGGTTGGTCAATCGCCCCGAGTCGCCATCCAGAGCACCGAGCCAGGTCAGGAGCCGTTCCGCACTTCGGACACGTTCCTCCGAGGGGGGGTCGAACCAGCCGAACTGACCGACGTCGGAGGTCCCCCAGGAATGAAGAGCGAGGACCGTGCTACAGAGGTCGACGCGATGCACTTCGGCGACGTCGGATTCGGACCGTCCTCGCTGCTCGCCCTCCGACCAGAGCCGAATGCAACGCCCGGGCGCCGTCCTCCCCGCACGACCTGCGCGTTGGGTGGCCGAAGCCCGGCTGATCCGGCCCAGTTCGAGCCGATCGAGCCCTTTTCTCGGATCGAAGCTGGCGAACCGGGCGAGGCCGCTGTCGACCACGGTCGTCACCCCGTCGATCGTCAACGAGGTCTCCGCGATGTTCGTCGCCAGGATGATCTTCCGCCGGTCGCTCGGCCGGAGGGGACGCGCTTGATCCTCGGCCGGTAGGCTGCCGTGGAGGGGTAAGACCAGGAGGCCTTCGCGTTCGGCTCGTCCGGCCATCCGAGCTCCCGCACGCCGGATCTCCTCGGCCCCGGGCAGGAACACGAGGATGTCGCCGGTACGAGCATCGGAGTCGAGCACCTCGTCGAGGGCGGACCCGACCGCTTCGGCCGAGGAGGATTTCTCCGTCGGGCGATACTCGATCTCGACGGGATAAGCCCGCCCGTCGACCCGAACGACCGGACATCCCCCCAGATATTGGGCGACCGGTTCCGCATCCAATGTGGCCGACATCACCACGAGGAACAGGTCGTCTCTCACCGACTCGCGGATCTCGCGGAGCAACGACAACGCGAGGTCGGTGTGAAGGCTCCGTTCGTGGAATTCGTCGAGCACCACCGCCCCGATGCCGCCGAGGAACGGGTCGGAGACGAGCTGCCGATTGAGGATCCCCTCTGTGGCCACCCGGATCCTTGTCTCGGGGCCAATCCGACGCTCGAAGCGAATCTGATAGCCGACCCGACCGCCGACGCTCCAGCCGTTTTCCTCGGCGATCCGCTCCGCCGAGGCGCGGGCAGCCACACGCCTTGGCTGGAGGAGGACCAGCGACGGATGTTCTTTCGACAAGAGTCCCGCATCGACGATTGCCACCGGGACTCGAGTCGTCTTCCCCGCTCCAGGGGGAGCCACCAGGACCAGGCAACGCGTTTCTCGCAACTGCGCGACGATCTCATCGAGGCGGGCGTCGATCGGGAGTGAGGTCTTTCGCAAGGTCGCATTCCAGCAGGGAGCTCATCCGGTCCCCGATGGTATTCTTCACCCGACACAGACGCCAGGGGCGCGAGACCCCTCGTCTGCGGTTCGGCCAGGATGACTCGGCCGAACCGGTGAGTCTTACGAGCCCTCGAAGACTCGGAGTGTACCCGAGGTGACGACTAATCGATCGCCGTGAGCCCCGATCCAAATATCGAAGGAGGCGAACAATATAAACTATCATGATGACTTCTCTGACAATGTTCGCAGGAGAGCGCTTCTTTGGCCCCGTCGATCGCGTCGGAATTCGCCCCCATCGACATCGCGACCTGCACCAGCAACAACCCAAGCACGACGATATGGACGCAGGGATCTTTGAGGCAATTGAGCAGAGGCTTCATTGTCCCTCTCCTATCTCTTCCCCTAAGGAGGTTCGCCCGTCACCATCAGAGTTGAGGCGAAGCAGGGACAAGCAATTCTCATACCTTGGGAGACGAGTCTGTCAGAGATGGAGTCGAGCAATCGACACACGACAATTATACCGATCGTCGGGCAGGCCTGGCACACCAGCGTGCAGTGCAACACTCGAGGATTCACTCAAGGGGAAGAGAACGAGTGCAATTGAGACTGATGCCTAGCTTGCTTGCTACGTCATGTCGTCTTGCACCCTCGCATGGAGGAGCAAAGTCGCTCTTCTCCGGAGCTTGAGTTCAAACTCGTGCATGGAAACGGTCACGGAGCTTTCCCGAGATGACGCGTTCCCCATAATCCCGCAATCAATAGGTTTGTCGCGCATCCCGAAGCGATTTGAGGCCGACGAAGATGTCGCGGCCGGAAATGCGAGAGGCCCGGCCCTCCATCGAGGAGGGCCGGGCCTCAAACGATCCCTGCTGCGTTCAATCCCACTTGGGGGACAGGACGGGTCTCAGACCGACTTTGCCTTGACCAACCGTCCTTTGACGACCCGGTAGAAGGTACCGCTCGAGGGTTGGATGTGCAGGTACGTATTGTTATGGAAATGTTCTCGAGTATAGCTCTTGGCGGGCACGCCCGCATAGGCGTACGTGGTCGCCACCGAGGGCTTGAACTTCACCTGGCCGGCGCGACCGACCAGCTCGTTGATACCCTGGCCGCCCTTCAAAGTGGACTTCCCGAACCAGCCGTGCAATCGGGTCGGCCCGTTGGCGGCCTGGAGTACGTTGAAGCCACCGTGGCCTCCGTCGAGCATGACGGGGATGCCGGAATCCACGTTCGGGTTGACGATCACGGTGTCGTTCGACTTCGAGCCGAAGATCACGATCCGGTTGATGTTCGAGGCGAGCGGCTGCAGCGCGTCGATCGTGCCGTTCACCGTCACCTGGAGCACGTTCTGTGCCGAGCCATTCGGGCTCGTCAGCTCAGCGACCGTGATGATGTTCGTATCTTTGAGCTTCGATGGGACAGGCGTCACCACCAGCACATTGCCGATCAGTCGCACGGCGCCGGTGTTGGCAAACCCGATGTTCACGGTGACCGTACCGGGTGGACTCGTGAGGTTCGTCGAGCCGGTCCCGTGGTCGGTCACCTGGTACTGGAAGGTGTCGGTGCCCGTCGTGTTGGGGTTCGGCGTATAGATCAAAGTCCCGTTGTTCGGATTGAAGTTCGAGATCGTCCCGTGGGTGGGCTGCGAGAGGAGGGAATAGGTCAGGCCGGTCGAGGTGGCCGGGTTCGCGCTCTTGCCGTTCAACTGGACCGTCTGCGGCGTATTCGCGCTCGCCGACACCGAGGTTGCCAGCGCAATCGGCGTCAACGCCACGGGCGACGACGACGAATTCACGGTCAATTGAATTCGATGATAATCATAATTCGGCGGCGATTCGAGGGCATACTGGGCGTTCGTCGCCGGATCGATCCCCGCTCGGTTGGTCTGGTCGCGGACCCCGACGAGAAGGCTGATCGTGCCCGAGAATCCCGCGGTCGGGACGACCGTCACCACCCCCGTCGCCTGGTCGACCGTAGCGGTCGCGTTCTGCACGGCGGCGAAGGTCTGCTCGCCTGTGCTGCTGGTCGTCACGCCGCCGGAGACATTATAGGTCAAGGGGTCATTCGGTGTTGCGGCATATCCCTGGATCTGGAAGATATCTTTCTGGTTCAGCCCGACGCTCTGCTGGTAGACGACCGACGGGCTCGAGGTCCCGGGGTTGAGCACGGTCGTCGCGTAGGGCAACTGCTGGAGGTATGGCTTTTCGACGACGGGCGTACCGCTCGAGTTATTGTTCGGGATGACCGTCACCGGGAAACTCTGGACCGAGGTCGTGCCGTCGCTCCCCTTGGCCGTCACCGTGATCGTCGAGGTCTCGCCCGCGGCCGCCTTGGTCGCGTCGATCTGCGCGACGCCGTTCGGGTTCGTCGAGCTGAGCGCCGTCGTGAAGAATACCGAGCTGAGCGGCTGGTTGGTGCTCGAGTTCACCGCGACCTTGGTCATCTGGGAGAGGATGTTGTCGGGGTCCGACACAACCTGCCCGATGATGGTGTAGCCGAAGTCGAGGGATCGGAACGAGTTGATGTTCGGCGAGGCCGCGGTCGTGATGAAGAACTGGGTGTCATTCGTGTCGGGGCCGGAGTTGGCCATCGCCAGCTGGCCGTTGCCCGTGAAGGCGAGCTGCGGGTTGAAGTCGTCGATGAACGGCGTGCCGGGCTGGCCGCTATTTCCCGACGTCGTCCCCGTGATCGAGCCGCCTTGCAAGATATAGTCGGACGTGGTCGGAAAACCGTTGGCGATCCGATTGAACGTCCCGGCGGTCGACGGGTTGTTGTTGTAGAATCCCGAGGTGATCACGTTGACGATCTGCTGGACGGCGTCCGGCGCCAGGTTCTGCGTGAGCTGGATCGTCACCGTTCCCGAGAAGCTGACGTCGGTCGTCGAGCCGGACGCGGCCGTATGGCGGATCGTCAAGCTGAGGAACTGGCCGTCGGCGATCGATGCCTTGATATCAGGATTGCTCGATGAGATCGAGTAGGACACGGAGGGGTCGGTCGAGGCGCTCCCGTTCAAGGGGACCTCGGCACCGAGTGTGGTCGGGACTTGAAGGGGGCTGATCGCCGCGAGCGAGGCCGTCGCCATCAACTCTCGGCCCTCAAGGGAATCGAACCCAGGGGCCGTCCCCCGCTTCGGCGACCTGCGAACCAACCCGCGCCTCTTGCGGTCCCACATCGCAACTCCTCCTGCGCCTCGACCGATCCTTCAGGGCAGGACGCGTACGCCCAACCCTATGGTCACCGTCTGTTCTCAAGGTATCGGCTGCGCCAAACTCTCAGCTTGAGAGGTCCACAGCGAAATCACTCATCGACGCGATCGGTCCGGGATGTCGGCCTTTGCGGGTTGTCGACTGCAATCGCTGGTTTTCCATCGGATCTCCGTTTTCGTCGACATGAGCGTTTTTGCGGGTTATGCCGATAAAAACAGCGAGGCGGGCCGGAGAAGTCCGGCCCGCCTCGCGTGTTGTCAACGGCAGCGCCCGCGCCAAACTCCGCCTTCAAATAATAAGAAGACGGAGTTCGCGACGGGGACCTGGGATTAGGGGTTGCCCTTGCGGAGCGTAAACGTGGTGATGGTCACGCCGTCTTCTTCCTGGACGCTGTACCCGCCGCCCTGGGCGAGGTACTTGGCGAACGTGGAGAAGTCCGGGAGCTTGTCCTTGTCCAGGATCGAGCCGATCTTGGAGAGGTCGGGGCCACCTGCGGTGGCCGCGCCCTGCAACGCCTTCTCGAACTGCCCGCTCTTGATCATGTCATAGGTGAGCCGGGCCTGCTCTTCGGGCCGGACGAAGGTCATGCTGCTGACCTTGTCGGGGATTTCCTTGGCGACCGCCTGGAACGGTGTGCTGTCCGCCAGGGCGGGGCTGCCGCCGCGGAGGACCTGCTCGAGCAAGGTCGGCTCGCTGGAGACGAAGAGCGTGTTCTTGGCGATCGTGACGCTGATCGGGCCCTTGAACTGCCGCCCTTGCGGGGCGGCCGGGTTGTTCGGGAGCTCGGGAAGTTCGAAGTCATAGATCGTCGAGCCCTGGAACTCGCGCGTCTTCGGCGCGGCGCCGACGAGGCCGATGATCTTCGTCAGCGTGCTCTGGAAGGCTTTCGCGTCCTCGAGGGCCACGCCCATCAACATACGCTGATTGTCTTCTTTGATCGGCTTCTTGAAGTCGCTGATGATCGTGAACCGGTCGCCGATCGGGCCGAAGAGGTCCTTCTGGAACTTCAAGGGCTCGCCGCCGTTGGGTCCGACCAGCGACTGCTCGAGGACGTCGAGCGCCCCGGGCTGGAACATGTTGACCAGGTCGTTGATGGCGGTATACGCCCCGTCGAGGTCCCAGCTGTACGACTGGTAGCTCGCGACGGTGGCCGGGACCCAGCTATCCGGGCGGAGGCTGACCGCCGGGAGGCGGAAGATCTTCAGCAAGCCCTGCGCGGGGCCGGGCGAGAGGATGATGGTCTTCGAGACGCTGTCGTAGCTGCCCGAGTTGAGCACGAAGCTGCCGGCGGCGGCCTTCAGGTTCTTGAGGCCCGACATCTGGATCAGGGTGTCGACCTGCTGGGCCTGGGCCGGGTTCCCCTTGGCGGCCGGGTTCGCCTGGACGACGAGCTTCAAGACCTTGGCGAGGTCGATGAACCAGACGACCTGGCCATCCGAGCCGAGCTTCTTGAGGCTCTGGATGTAGGTCTCGTTGCCCGAGATCGAGTCGTCACGACCGTCGGCGTGGGCGACGATGTCCTTGATGGCGTCGACGTCGCTCGAGATGAAGAACGTCGTCCCTTGCTGGGTCCAGACGACCGGCGGCTCAGGGCGGTCGTCATCCTTGGCGCCGTCCTTCTTCTGCGCCGGCTGGATCACGTGCAGATTCGCGCCCTTGAAGGATTCGGTCGCGATCTTCGCGCCGCCGCCCTCGGCCTGCTTGGAGGCCTTCTCGAGCACGTCCGCCATGGTCGCCGCGTTCTTGCCCGCGTCGGCGGAGATCACGACGGCAATCGGCAGCTTGGGATCGTCCCGGCGCAGGACCGCGATCGAGGCGGGCCCTTGGGGCAGGTCCAGGAGCTCCTTGTAGGTGACCCCAATCTTGCTCTTCAGCGACTTGCCCGCGTCCGCCACCTGCTCGGCCAGGCCATCCCGCCAGGCCTTCAGCGCCGGGTCGTTCCAAAGCTGACCGAACTGGCTCTGCTTGAACGACTCTCGCAACGCGGCCGCGTTGTTGATCTTCAGCAGGGCGATCGTCGAATCGGGAAGCACTTTTTCCGGCGGCGTCGCGGCCCGGCCTTGGACCGCCACGAGCGACAGACCAGCCAGGCCAAGCCAGCCGGCGAGGACGAGGCGGAGGGCCGCCCGCATCGGGTTTCGCATACTCAAGACTCCGTTACCAAGTCGAACTCCATCCCCCGGCTCACCGTTACGGAGGGAACTTACCGAATCAAATCCCGTGCCACACCGAGAGCGGCGCGGATTGGGCACGTCTTCCGTTACTCGACTCATTCCCGCAATTCGCCCGGGCCGACGCCCACGGTGACTGGCGGCCGCCCGGTGTTCCTTCCCTGTCCACCGCGACCCCGCATTACCGTCGAGGTGCCGCCGTCTTCTCGGGGCTACCCGAAGCCTTCTCCTTGGTCGACGACGCCGGACGCACTTCGGGGGGCCTCCCCGCGCGAATCCGTCGGGGTGGATCGAGGTAGCGATACCCCGTGTTCGGGTTCTCCTTGTCGAACGAAAACGCCTCGCGATTGCGGAGGAAATCCTTCACCGCGTTGATCGGGATCGCGAAACCGAGGTTGTCCCCCTGGGTGGCCTTCATATTCGTCACCCCGACGACTTCCCCCTTCAGGTTGAACAGCGGGCCGCCGGAGTTCCCCGGGTTGATCGCCGCGTCCGTCTGGAGGTAGATCTGGCCTTCGAAGTTCCGGTTCCGCGTGCTCACAATCCCCTGCGAGACGCTCCGCTCCAGGCCCAGTGGGTTCCCGATCGCGAAGACACCATCTCCCGCATTGAGGTCGTCCAGGCTACCCAGGATCACGTGGCTGAGTTTCAAATCCTTCTGAGGAGGGAGCTTCAACAGCGCGAGGTCGACGAACGGGTTGAGCGCGACGATTTCGACGTTCTCGACGCGTCGTCGGGCAAGGCCGCTCGGCACGTTCATGTAAAGAACGACCGAGATCCGCGTCTCGCCCTGGATCACGTGATTATTGGTCACCGCGTAGCCGTCGTCGTTGATCACGAAGCCGGAGCCTTTGCCCGAAGGCGTCTCGATCGAGATCACCGCCTCGCCATACTTCGAGACGAGCTCCTTCACCGGTGCGGCCCTGAGCGACCCGGTCGCGAAGAAGCCGGTCGGGTCGGAATCGATCGCCCGCCCCGTCGAAGGCGAAGCCGAGCCGGAGGCCTCGGGCTTCCCCCGATGGACGACCTGATCGCGAGGAATTCGAAGGACATCGAAGCCTAGGTCAATGTAGAGAGCACTGGGCTTCTCGGCGACGACCTCGCCGACGACTTGATGACCGTCCTTCAGGCCGATCACTTCGGGGGCACCCCAGGCGGATCCCACCGACAGTACGACCAAAACGGCCGAGACCGGCGTAACCAAGCGCATCGTCCGAAATCCCTTCGTCAATAAGCTAGGCGCAGTCCGAACGAGCCGATCTCTATTCGAGCGAACCCCAGCATTGTAAGTAACCGCTCGGAGGTTTCAACCCAAGCCCGGTTCAGCAAATCCGACGATTTCTTTCGGCGGACGTCGGGCAATTCTACCCAAAACACCCAAGATTCCAGGATCGCCAGAGGATCTCTTGACGAATTGCCGACAAATCTTGTTTAATACGAAAACCTCGATGGATTCTCCACTTCGATCTCGTCTTCGTCGTCCCTTCCCGCTGACCGTCGATGCTGGGGAGAATGCCGTGTCTATGCCACCGATCCGTCTGTTCGTGGCCGTCGGTTTCGCCGCGGCCGTGGGGGTAACTCCGGCCTGGGCTCAAACCGACCCACCCGACGCCAAGCCCATCGCGGCCAATGCGAGTACGCTCGAGTTGACGCCCCCCCCCGAGATCCCGAACGTCACCCTGGCACCGGCCTTGAAGACGACGGCGGTCCGGCGCGGGTCGGCAGGCTTCAACGTCCAGATGGTCGACACCGCCCTCCTGCCCCGCGACAAGTCGGGGATCTGGGTGCTCGACTTCGCCTTCAAGCCCGTCCGGATCATCACGTCCGAGATCGGCGGCAAGCGTCGGCAACTGCATTACATGTATTACCGGGTGATCAACCACACCGGCAAGCCGCAGATGTTCGTCCCACAGTTCAGCCTCGTGACCGACACGGGCAAGCGCTATGAGGACACCGTCGTCCCATCGGCCGTCAAGAACATCCAGGCCCGTGAAGAACCGACGATCCCCCTGCTCGGCGCGGTCAACATCATGGGGACGATCCCGCCCAGCACCAAGGAAGGGGTGGACGACGCGGTGTTCGGGGTCGCCATCTGGGACAACGTCGACCCGCATGCCGACCGGTTCCAGATCTACGTAAGGGGCCTCTCCGACGGCCTCCAGGTGATCCCACGTCCCCAGGACGCCGCGGCCAAGGCCCCCGTCAAGCCGATCATCCGCTACAAGGCGTTGCGGGTCGACTTCGTCCGGAGGGGCGACGAGCACAACCTGAACGAGAAGGAAATCCAGCTCCTCGACCCGCCGTATGAGTGGGTCTACTGGTGACCGTCAAGGCCCTCCTCTCCGTTCGTGACACGTCGATCATCACGAATGATCGACGTAGGCGATGGGGTCGCGGAGCCCGAGGCCGGCGAATGCGGCCAATCGGAGCGAACACGAGTCGCAATGGCCGCACGACCGTCCGTCGGGAGCCGGGTCGTAGCAACTGTGCGTCAGGCCATAGTCGACGCCGAGCTCGAGCCCCCTGGAGATGATCTGCTCCTTGGTCATCTTCAGGAGCGGGGCATGGATCACGAACCGCCCCGTCCCTTCCACCCCCGCCTTGGTCGCAAGGTTGGCGAGCGTTTCGAACGCCTGGAGGAACTCCGGTCGACAGTCGGGGTAGCCTGAGTAGTCGACGCAGTTAACCCCGACGAACAGGTCGAACGCCCCCAGGGCCTCGGCCCAGGCCAGGGCGAGCGAGAGGAAGACGGTGTTGCGAGCGGGGACGTAGGTAATCGGGATCCCCGAAGCCATCACGTCGCCATCGCGATCCTTCGGCACGTCCAGGTCATCCGTCAAGGCGCTCCCGCCGAAGGCACGGAGGTCGATCACCTGTTCGACCTGCCTGACGACGCCCGAGGCTGCCGCCACTCGCCTCGCGGCCTCGCGCTCGACGTGGTGCCGCTGGCCGTACAGGATCGTCAACGCATAGACCTCGAACCCGAGGGCCTTCGCCTCGGCGAGCGCGGTCGCGGAGTCGAGCCCTCCACTGAGGAGCACGACCGCCTTCCTGGGCGTCTCTTTCATGGCCTTTGGAACTCCCGAAGAACTCACCTTGCCTCATGCAGAGCGAAAACGGTGGAGGAACGGAGGTCGAGAGTACCACGGGTTTCGTCTTCGGATCCCGTGCGGATCAGGCGTGGCCCATTGCCTCGATCTTCGATCGGATGAGGATCCCAGCCCGGAAGGTCGGGAGCGTCACCGACGAACCCCACGCCCAAGCCCGATCTCGTCGGCCGAGCCTATTCCGCACGAAGTCCGAAGACGGAACCCGTGGCACCTGAGGCATGAACCTTGGAGTCTCCACGCCTCGGTCTCCGCATCGATTTCGATCCATGAGCGACTCGACTTCATCGGCTGCGCCACCATCGTGGGCGCGAGTGAAAATCCTCGCAAGGTACAACCGCTACGTCCGATCGGTCGAGTTGAGGCCCACGCCGAGGTCGGCAAGGACCTCACTCCGCGACTTGCCTCGCCCGCCCAATCGAGATAGCTTGGTGTACGACCTTTGCCAGGCTCGCCCGCGATTCGACGTCGTTTCTTGACGAACGCACGAACGTCGAACGACGACCAGACGGCGCACCTGTTGACGATGCCTCCGGAGACTCCTTTCATGCCGCCGGCCGCCGACTCGCTCGATCAACTTTCACGCGCCGAAGCCGAAGGGAAGCTCTCGGCCACTGCGGCGGCCAACATTCGCCGCTGGTTGACCGAGGCCCCGTTCGCCACGCACAAGGAGCGGCTCGTCGCGGAGATTGCCGCCGGGAACTGGAAGGTGCTCGACGACGCATTTTATGCCGTCCTCGAGTTCGGGACCGGCGGGCGTCGCGGCCGCATGTATCCCGTCGGCACGAACGTCCTGAACTCGCGCACGATCGGCGAGAGCGCCCGAGGGCTCGCGGACTACGTCACTGGCCGCAAAGGGGCCGACGCCCCGAAGTCGTGCGTGATCGCCCGCGATACCCGACACAACTCGCCGGAGTTCGCCCAGATCTGCGCCCAGGTCCTTGCGGCCGCCGGGTTCAAGGTCTACCTGTTCACCGAGCCCCGCTCGACCCCCCTGCTCTCGTTCGCAGTCCGCCATCTCGGCTGCGACGCCGGGATCATGATCACCGCCTCGCACAACGCACCCTCTGACAACGGGTTCAAGTGCTACGCGGCCACGGGCGGTCAGGTCGTCCCGCCCGACGACGCCGGCATCATCGAATGCGTGAAGGCGGCCTCCGACCGCGAGATCCCGGAGACTCCCTTTGAAACCGGGGTCGCCGACGGGTCGATTGTCCTTGCGGGTCCGGAGGTGGACGACGCCTACATCGCGGCCGTCGTCGGCGAATCGGTCAGCAAGGACCGCGATCTCTCGATCGTGTATACCCCGCTCCACGGGGTGGGCGAGACCTCGGTCGCCGCGGCACTTCACGCGGGCGGCTTCGACCGGGTGAACATCCTCGCGTTGCAGCGGACGCCGGACGGCGACTTCCCGAACGTCCCCGGCCACGTGTCGAACCCGGAGATCCCCAAGACCCTCGACGCCTCGATCGCCGAGGCCAAGGCCACCGGCGCCGATCTTGTCATGGCCAGCGACCCCGACGCCGACCGCATCGGCGTCGGCTTGCCCGTCACCGGCGACCCGAAGGGCGATTGGATCACCCTCGACGGCAACCAGATTGGCGCCCTCCTCGCCGCGTTCGTCGTGAAGGAGACCAAGGCACTGGGCCGACTCCGGCCGGACCATTACCTTATCACCACGCTCGTGACGACCCAGATGGCCCGGGCAATCGCCGAGCGGGATGGCGTCCGCACCGAAGACGACCTGCTCGTCGGCTTCAAGTGGATCGGCAAGCGGATCGACGAAGCCGGGCCCGAGGGATTCCTCTTCGGCTTCGAGGAATCGCACGGCTATTTGAAAGGCACACACGTCCGCGACAAGGACGCGGCGGTCGCCGCCTTCTTGTTCGCCGAGCTCGCGGCGACGGTCAAGGCCCGAAAACAGACCGTGCTCGAATACCTCGACGGGCTCTACCTCGACGTCGGCCACTACGGCGAGCGGCTGATCAACAAGACGATGGAAGGACGGCAAGGGGCGGCCCAGATCCTCAGGCTGATGGCCGCCTTCCGCGAAAGCCCTCCCAAGACCATCGGCGGCCTGGCCGTCAACGAGATCTACGACTACAAGAACCACGTGATCATCACGCCGGGCTCGTCGGAGACGAAACCTCTGCCGGAGCCGTCGGGCGACCTCCTGATCTTCCACCTCGACGCCCCCGGCGTCCGGTTCGCCGCCCGGCCCTCGGGGACGGAGCCGAAGATCAAGTTCTACTTGTTCGCCAGGACGAGCACCGAGGGGGTCACCGACCGGGGTCAGCTCGCGGCCATCAAGGCGGAGACGACCCGGAGGCTTGACCAAATCTCAAGCGACATCGAACAATACGTACGAGACGTTGTGGGATCATCCTCGTAGGATCCGGGGGCCACGACGGCGGGGAGGGACTCCGCGAGGGCCGTATGTCCGACACACCGACGACGACCACCAGCCCGGCCGAAAAGGTCCGCCTCTTCCCGACCACGCCCGGCGTCTATCTCATGAAAGACGCCCAGGGCCGGGTCGTCTACGTAGGCAAGGCGAAGAACCTCCGGAGCCGCGCCGGGTCTTACTTCCAGAAGACCTCGGCCGAGGACCGGAGGATCTGCGACTGGATCGGTGAGGTCGTCGACATCGACTTCCTCACCGCCGATAGCGAAGTCGACGCCCTCCTCATCGAGGCGAGGCTGATCAAGGACATCCAGCCGAAGCACAACCAGAGCCTCAAGGACGACAAGTCCTTCCCCTACCTCCAGATCACCACCAACGACGACTTCCCGCGCGTGAACTTCACGCGGGAGCCGCTCGACCGGGGCGTCAAGCTCTACGGCCCCTTCCCCAGGGCCAAGAGCCTACGCGGGGCGATCCAGGTCTTGCAGAGGATCTTCAAGTTCCGCACCTGCTCCCTCGAGATCGAGGAGGGCGACCCTCGCTGGCGATGGTTCCGCCCCTGCCTGCTCCACTCGATCGACCAGTGCACGGCCCCGTGCAACCTAAGGATCGATCGCGAAGCGTATCGGACTGACATCCGCCGCCTCCGGCTCTTCCTCGACGGCAAGAAAGACGTCGTCCTGAAGGAGCTCGACGACGAGATGCGCGAGGCGAGCAAGGCCATGCTCTTCGAGAAGGCGGCCCGGCTTCGCGACGAGATCAAGGCGCTCACGAACCTGAACCTCCGGGGCGACCTCGCCAAGCACGCCCAACCCGAGGTCTTCTACGTCGACCCGAGGAAGGGCCTGAAGGGACTCAAGTCGATCCTCAAGCTCGACTCGATCCCCCGGACGATCGACGGCGTCGACATCGCCCATCTCGGCGGGACCGAGACGGTCGGGTCGCTCGTCTCCTTCATCGACGGCCTCCCGTTCAAGCCCGGGTATCGACGTTACAAAATCAAGAGTGTCAAAGGTGTCGATGATTATGCGTCGATCCGCGAGGTCGTGAGTCGTCGCATTCAAGGTCTCCGGGAGCGCGACGAGCCGTTCCCGGATATCTTCATGATCGACGGCGGCAAGGGGCAGCTCAACGCCGCACTCGAGGCCTTCGACGCCCTCAAGGTCGCCCCACCGACCCTGATGTCGCTCGCGAAACGCGAGGAGGAGATCTTCGTCCCCGGCCAGTCGGAGCCGATCGTCCTGAGTCGCCGATCCTTCTCATTGCGACTCCTCCAGTACGTGCGCGACGAGGCCCACCGCTTCGCGCAGCACTACCACCACATGCTCCGGAAGAAGCGGACCTTCGGCGAGGACATCGGCTGATATCAACGACCTAGCGGCATCCCTCCGTGACGAGCCCGAAGCGCCGGCGAGTGCATCCCCAGACTCAGAAAATCAAGGAAGATTCACTCTCTGGCGCTTCGGGCTCGTATCGGGATTCGCCCGGATTCAGCAGGCAGTCGTCACGCCAGCCACAGCCATCCACCCATAAGTCAAACTTTACAGCAATAATCTTTCCATGATACTGCTCTCCGCCAACGGCCTGGGACGACAATTCGCGGGCGATCCGGTCTTCTCCGAGGTGAGGTTCGAGGTCCGCGCCGGGGAACGGATCGGCCTGGTCGGCCCCAACGGGGCCGGCAAGACGACGATGATGAGAATCCTGGCCCGGGAGGATCAGGCCGACTACGGCAGCCTCTACGTCCGACCCGGGATCCGCGTCAGCCTCCTCCGCCAGCAGCCCGACTTCGGGCCCGAGGAAACCTTGGTTTCCGTCGCCCGAAAAGGCCTCGCCTCGGTCCTGGACCTCCAGCGCGAGCTCGAAGAGGCCGCGCAGGAGATGGCCGAGGCCGAGGACGACGACGATCGAGGCCGGGCTGAGCGGCGTTACGGCGAGATCCACGACCGGCTCGAGCACCAGGACGCCTACTCGATCGACCACCGCGTCGAAGAGATCCTCTCCGGACTCGGCTTCCCCACGAGCGACTTCCAGCGCGCGGCGAGGACCTTCTCGGGAGGTCAGCAGTCGCGGATGATGCTCGCGAAGCTGCTCCTCGAGAACCCCGACCTCATGCTCCTGGATGAGCCTTCGAACCACCTCGACATCGAGACGACCGCCTGGCTCGAGAACTACCTCAGTCGGCAGTCGGTCGCGATGGTCGTCGTCAGCCACGACCGCTACTTCCTCGACAAGGTCGTCACCAAGATCTGGGAGCTCCACAACGGGAAGGTCGAGGCCTACCCCGGCAACTACTCCCAGTACTGGCGGCTCCGCGGCGAGAAGGCCACGAACCTGGAGAAACAGGCCGAGCGTCAGCAGGAGAAGATCGCCGACCTCGAGGCCTACATCCGGAAATACGGCGCCGGTCAACGGGCCAAGCAGGCCCACGACCGCGAGAAGAAGCTGGCGAGGATCGAGCGGATCGAGACGGTCCAGGACATCGTCGGCCCGGTGATGGGCTTCGGCGAGGTCGAGCGATCAGGCGACATCGTAATCGACGTACGTCAACTCTGTAAATCTTTCGACAAACCCTTGTTCCTGAACTTCAACGGGGCCATCCTGCGAGGCCAGTGCGTCGGTGTCCTCGGGCCGAACGGCTCGGGCAAGTCGACCCTGATGAAGACCCTGATCGGGCGAGAGAAGCCCGATTCCGGCGACGTGAAGATCGGGCACAAAGTCCAGGTCGGTTACCACGACCAGGGGCTCGAGTCGCTCTCGCCGACGACGACGGTCGTCCGCGCCGTCTGGCCCGAAGACGACCCCGAATGGCTCCAGGGAGAGATCCGCGACCTCCTCGCACGTTTCGGCCTGTCCGGCGAAATCGTCTTCCAGACCGTCGGCCAACTCTCCGGTGGCGAGAAAGCGAAAGCCGCCCTCGCCCGGCTCTCCGCCACCGGGGCGAACCTGCTCGTCATGGACGAGCCCACGAACCACCTCGACATCTGGTCGTGCGAAGCCCTCGAGCGCTCGATCCGCGAATTCGAGGGGACCGTCCTCGTCGTCTCCCACGACCGCTACTTCCTCAACCAGGTGGCCGACCGCATCATCGTCCTCGGCAACGGCCGCGCCCGGATCATCGAGGGGGATTTCGAGACCTACCAGCGGATCATGGATTCCGAGAAGGAAGCCGAGGCCAAGACCAAAGCCGCCGCCTCCGCCCGGGCCACCCCCGAAAAGCCCGCCGAACGCACCGAGAAGCGAAAACGCAAATTCCCCTACCGGAAGTCCGCCGACATCGAACGCGAGATCGCCCAGGTCGAAACGAAAGTCGCCGAGCTCGAGGACCTCCTCGGCCAGCCCAGCACCTGGCGCGACCCGATCAAGGCCGTCGACACCCAACGCCAGCACGAGGATCTCAAGCAAGCCCTCGCCAAGCTCTACGAGCACTGGGAAGAGGCATCCGAGTACGACTCCTGACCGGATCACGAACGCGAGCCCCTTTCGACTCTGAGGTCGAGGGTTGGAACTGGGCTCAGTTTGGCAAATTCTTTAAACCCTGTATGACTGGCAGTTTGAACACTGCATCATACCAGCGATTCACCGCGTCGATGATGCGATCCATCGCGTGCGGAGTAAGTTCACGCGCCTCGAAGGTCGTCTTAAGCGGGAGTTGGACTCTGCCATCCTCGAACAGAGGCTCAGCCTGCCAGTCGTAATAGCCTTGATCGTCTTGCATGGAAAACAGAAAGACGCAAACAGGCATCATGACCTGTGCGCCCTTCTGTTGGATCTTCAAGAGGTTCAAACGGGCCGTCGCCTCCTCCTGATCGGCGATCGCGTCAGTCGTTCCTTCGATCATGACACCGAAAACTCGCCGACTCGGCTCTCTGGACTGATTGATGTAAACGAACAGGTCGACACCGATATCGAGGTCGCTTTTCGTGACAACAAGGTCCTTGCGGCGCGTCAGATGGATAATCGCAAGAGCTTCGAGACGCTGGTTGAGGTAAGGAAGCACGTTGGTTGCCATGTTCCATCTCCTACACGGAGAAAACCGAACTCATCATCCTCATGTCGCGGGCTTTCCAAAACGCATTCACCTCTTCCCAGAGTCGTTTCACATTCCCGCAGTCCGATGGGAAGGATGTCGGCATCCCACTCACCGAAGACGTGGTGATCTCGTTGATTGACAGAATAAAGACCCGTTCCTCGTTGAGATCGACGCCGGCGAGGTAGGTCGGCGCCAGGTACTCGCGCATCCGAGTGACATCCTCCGCTTCGAGCCGAATTCTCAGGCGTTTGGGTCCCTTACCCGATGTGTATCCTTGAGTTGTCGTCTTGACCTGAACAAAGAGATACGGGGTTCCTGGCTCCGCGTCGACCAACTCAACGATGAAGTCCAGTGTCCGGAATTTGTCCCCGAGGAAGTGCGAAACGAAGTACGGTCGAGTGCGTCCACAGAAGCTCATTATAGCGGCCGTAAACAGGGCTTCGCCACGCATCCCTATCTCGTCGCGTTGGCCCATGGCCTCCTCCTTGAGAAAGGAATCGCTCCATCACTCCTATCGGTGGAATATGGGTTTCACGATCGCTGAAACGGGTCGGTCAGACGATCGGTCTTCCCGGCAGAACAAGTCCCGATGACACATCTCTCCACGGCGCTGCAGCGATCCCATCATCTACGTGAGGGTCTGGAACGTGCCACCCAGACCAAATCCATGCAACCATCCAACAAAAGGATCTCGTCAATGCGTCGAGAATGGTGGTAAAATGAGATGAGGACTTTGAGAGCGCCCCGGACGGCGGTCCGGATCCTGGCCCCTTTTCGAGCGTAGTCGAACCATGCCCGACCCCGAAAAGCTCCTGACCACGATCCGACGCGCCACCGACCTCTTCCGGACTACACCGGGTCGACGAGGAGGGGTTGTCACCCTCGAGGATGCGGCGGATGTGCTCGTGGTAGGCGACCTCCATGGCAATATTCCCGCCTTCCGGAAGATCCTCGAGGAGGCTGCGCTCAACCTCAACCCGAAGCGCCACCTCGTGCTGCAGGAGCTGATCCACGGACCCCGGTTCTACCCCGACGACCGGGGCGATCGTTCCCACCAGCTCGTGGACCTGGTCTCGGCGTTGAAGTGCCAGTACCCGACACGGGTCCACGTCATCATCGGCAACCACGAGTTGTCCGAGTTGACGGGTCGGATCATCGGCAAGAACGGGATGGCTTTGAACGCCCAGTTCCGCCTGGGGATCGCCACGGCGTACGCGCCTCGCGATGAAGAGGTCTTCGTCGCTTACAAGAATCTTTTCGCCGCGCTCCCGCTGGCGGTCCGGACCCCGAATCGCGTCTTCCTCTGCCACACGATCCCGGACCCCGTCGACCTCGACGGGCTCGACCTCGGCGTGCTCGAGGCCGAGACGTGGACCAAGGAGGCCATGGCGCGACACGGGACCGTCTACGCCCTGACCTGGGGCCGCAACACCGAGCCGACGACGATCGACCGATTCGCCGCCATGGTCGACGCCGACTGGTTCGTCACCGGTCACCAGCCCTGCGACGACGGCTTCCGCCAGGCCAACCACCGCCAACTCATCGTCGACGGCACCGATCCCTATCCGACCTACTGCCTCTTCCCTGGTCGCGACCCGCTCACGATCGAAACGCTCGTCGGCGGTGTCCGGAGCATCTCGCTCCTCTCCTGATGGTGCGGACTGCCCCGCTTTCCGACTTTCAGGCATTAGTGATGCGTCGACTGTAAAAGCTGGGGTCGAATTTACGGCTTCACTCGGATGAGGAGGATCCCCCGGTGGGTGGGGCACTCTTGCCCCGCGGATTCACTCTCGGCTCGCGCAGCAAGAGCGGGGAAAGAGTCCCCCACCCACCGGGGGTACGTCCATGCGGCCTTGTTTGCCAGAGGGGCTGCCACAACTGCCACGGCATACCCCGAATCATGCCTCGACGATGCACTAGGCCAGGATCGGGGTGAGGACGTGCCCGTGCACGTCGGTCAGTCGACGGTTGGCGCCGTTGTGCCGATACGTCAGACGCTCGTGGTCGATGCCGAGGAGGTGGAGGATCGTGGCGTGGAGGTCGTAGCTGTACGTGGGAGTCCTGGCCTTCCACGACCACTCGTCGCTCTCGCCGTAAGCCGCGCCGCTTCGGATCCCCGCGCCCGCGAGCCAGGAGACGAATGTCCCTCCGTTGTGGTCGCGCCCCTTGCTGGCCTGGCTGAAGGGCATCCGGCCGAACTCGGTCGTCCAGATGACGAGAGTATCCTCGAAGAGTCCTCTCGCCTTAAGATCTTTGACCAGCCCGGCGACCGGCTGGTCGGTGCTCCTGGCGATCGCCTGTAGGTCATTCCCGACGTCGTTGTGGTTGTCCCAGTTGCCGCTGGCCCCGCCGGTGCCGCTCCAGACCTGGACAAACCGAACCCCGCGCTCGATCATCCTCCGAGCGGTCAGGCAATTCCTGCCGAACTCCTCGGTCTCCTTCCGGTCGATCCCGTAAAGCGCCTGGGTCGCCCGCGACTCGCCCGTGATGTCGAGGACCTCGGGGGCGCTCAGTTGCATCCGGGCGGCCATTTCGTAGGAATCGAGGCGAGCTTCGAGCCGGGAATCCCCTTCCCAATGCGCCATGTGATCCTGGTTAAGCTTGCGGAGTAGGGCCTGCCCTTCAGACTCTCCTCTTGGGGTGATGTAGGCCGCGGACTTGGGCGGGAAGAGGTCGGCGATCGGGACGGGGGCGTTCGGCTTGATGATCGTCCCTTGATGGGCGACGGGGAGGAAGGCCGACGAGAAGTTGCCCGTGTTGTTGTACGGCAGGCCTCGCGAGTCCGGGAGCACGACGAAGGTCGGGAGGTTGTCGTTCAAGCTCCCCAGCCCGTACGAGATCCACGAGCCCAGGCAAGGAAATCCGGGGAGGACGAACCCGGTGTTCTGCATGTAGCTGGCGGGCCCGTGGACGTTCGTCTTCGAGGCCATCGACATCAGGAATGCAAGGTCGTCGACGATCTCAGTCACGTGAGGCAGGACGCTGCTGACCCAACGCCCGGTCTCGCCATATTGCTTCCAGGACCAGGGGCTCTTGAGGATGTCGCCCGGCACGCTCGTCGCCGCCTCGACCCGCCCGCCGGGGTCGAACTTCTCGCCGTGGCGTTTGATCAACTCCGGCTTATAATCGAACGTGTCGCACTGACTGGCGCCACCGTTCATGAAGAGCTGGATGATCCGCCGGACCTTGGCACGATGGTGCAGCCCGCCATTCAGGTCTTCGCGAGGCGCGACGGTGTCCGCGAGGACCTGCCCCCTCCCCATCAGTTGGGCCAGGGCGATCCCACCGAGGCCTCCCCCCACGTCCCAGAGGAACCGGCGACGGCCCAACGGGTGCGGCTCGACGTCCGGACGTTCGAGGTCGATGGGCATCGCATGGTCCTAGTTGATAAACATAAATTCGTTGCTATTGAGCAAGATCCGGCAGGCGTTGGCCATGCCGTGCTCGGCGGCATATGCGGCGACGGCGTCGGCCTCATCCGGCGTCGGAGGACGGCCGAGGGCCAGGAAATAGGCCCGCACGACCTGGCCACGTAGATCCTTCCCGTCCCGTTCGACTCGAGCGGCGAAGTGCTCGCTCTGCCGGACGATGAAGCGATCGTTGAGCATCGCCAGGGCCTGGAGCGCGGTGACCGACGCGTTCCGCTTGGGGCTGAGCTGCGACGAGTCGGGGCAGTCCATCGAGTCCATGAACGGGTCGGGGACCGTGCGGAAGAGGAAGCGGTAGACGCTCCGGCGATAGCTGCCGGGGCTGTCGACGTCGAAGTTTAGGTAGTCCACCACCGGCGTCACGTGGACGCCCTGGCTCTGGATGAACTGCTTGACCGACGGCCCTCCCATGGTCAGATCGAGTTTCCCCGAGACCTGGAGGACGGCGTCGCGAACCGATTCCGCATCGAGGCGCGATCGGTTCATCCGCCAGAGCATGAGGTTGTCGGCGTCGAGTCGCGCCGCGACGGGGTCATGCCGACAAGACTGGCGATAAGTCGAGCTGGTCAAGATGAGTCGGTGCAGTGCCTTGAGCGAGCCGCCGCCGTCGCGGAAGCTCACGGCGAGCCAGTCGAGCAGCTCAGGGTGGGTCGGCTCGGCCCCCATCCGGCCGAGGTCGTTGGGCGAATCGGCCAGGCCTCGCCCGAAGTGGTAATGCCAGATCCGGTTCACGATCGAGCGCCAGGTCAGCACGTTGCGCGGGTCGCTGACCCACCGGGCCAGGGCGGCTCGCCGGGCTCCCTCGTCGCCAGGCTCCTCCAGGGAGAAACGGGAAGGCAGGCCGGGCACGCAGGCTAGTGCCCCGGGCGTGGCCGGCTTGAGTGGGTTGTTGAGATCGCCACGCCTCAGGATGAAGATGGGCCTTGGTGCCTTGGCCGGCTTAAAGCTCATCTCCGGCTTGAAGTCATGCGCTCCCGCATAAACCATCGGAGGCGCCGGCAGAGACGAGAGGGCCCGACCGGCCCGATCCATCTCCGCCTGGACCTCGGGCGAGATCGTCAGGTAGTACGCGGCCAACGCCGACTGCTCCTCCCTGCTTCGACGCCCGGAAGGAATCGCGAGCACTTCGACGATCCGAGCCGGCAACGGCCGCGCGAGCGAGGGCCGGGGCGAGGTCGACACGGAGAGGCGAACCCGTCCGATCAGGTGCTTCCGGCCGTGCCCCTGCTCGAGCACAAAGGTCAGGGCCGTCCCCCCATCGAACCCGACAGGCGCCGACAATTCGAAGACGGCCTGGTGGGGCTTGCCAACCTCGGGGAAGATCCCCCAAGCTGTCGGCCCCTGGCCGTCGATCGCGTGGGCAATCGTCCATCCGTCTTGGTCGAAGTCGGACCAGGCCCGTTTAAGGGCCACGGGGTTCGACTTCGAGGGATCACTCCCGGGGGCGGCCTTCAACCGGAACTCGGTGAGATGGAAGTTCCCGTTCGGGCTCCGGCCCGGGCCTTTCTGAGGAAGGGCGTCGTCGGTCAAGACTTCGACGCGGACCGCGCTGATCCCCTTCAAGGCGGTCGGGGCGACGAAAGTGTACGTGTCGACGTCGGGCTCGGCCCCGTCGAAGCGGATGGAGGAATCCGGCAGCTTCCTCGGGGTCGCCCCACCGGAGGATGTCACGCTCGAAGGCTCGAGGACGATCCAATCGTTCGAAACGGCCGCCGAAGAGTCCTCCCAGGCCTTCTGGCCCTCGGCGATTGCGACCAGGGCATCCCGGCCGAGATGGCGTTCCAACGCCGGCTGGAGCCGAGTCTCGAGCGCGGCCTTCCTCTCCAGCAAGGCCTGGCGGATCGCCTCGGCCCTGGGGTCGATGACGTAGGGCCGCTCGGCACGATCGACCCCTGCGAAGACAGCCTGGAGGCCGTAGTACTCCTCCTGGCTGATCGGGTCGAACTTGTGGTTGTGGCAGCGCGCACAGTGGACCGTCGTGCTCGTGAATGTCGACATGGTCGTCGCCACCATGTCGTCGCGGTCGAGATACTGGGCAACCTTCTTGTCGACGGTGTCGTCCCGGATGTCGCGCTGGGAGCTTTCGTCCCAGGGGCCGGCGGCGATGAAGCCGAGGGCGACAACCGCCTGCGGATCTCCGGGGTAGAGGACGTCCCCCGCGAGTTGCTCTCGGATGAATCGCGCGTAGGGCTTGTCGTCGTTGAACGACCGGATCAAATAATCGCGATAAGGCCAGGCGTTGGGCCGAGGCCGATCCTGGTCGTTGCCATGCGTCTCGGCGAAGTGGACGACGTCCATCCAGTGCCTGGCCCAGCGCTCGCCGTATCGAGGACTCTCGAGGAGCCGATCGACGACCTTTTCATAGGCATCGGAAGCCGAGTCGGCTTCAAACGCAGCCACGACCTCGGGGGTTGGCGGCAGGCCGGTCAGGTCGAAGCTGACGCGGCGGATCCACGTCCTGCGATCGGCCTCCGGGGCATGGGCCAGCCCTTTCGACTCCAAGCCAGCCAGGATGAACGCATCGACGGGCGTCCTGACCCAGCCGTGCTCCCTCGGCTCCGGCTCCCGAGGGAGGACCAGTGGCCGGAGCGACCAGTGGGGAGCCTCGGACGCGGAACGATCCTGACTTGCCGCAGCGTCGACCGGCCACTCGGCCCCCTGATCGATCCAGGCTCGGATCAGGCCAACCTGCTCCGAGTCGAGCCTGGGGCCTTGAGGCGGCATGACGCCCGAGGAGTCGTTCCCGGCCACGAGGTGAACCATGGGGCTCTCGGCCCCCTTCCCCGGCACGATCGCGGGCTCGCCCGAGTCGCCCCCTCGGAACGCATCGTCGCGACGATCCAGGCGATAGCCGCTCTTCTGCGCCTCCGGCCCGTGACACTTCGAGCAGCGCTCGGTCAGGACGGGACGGATGTCCTTCGCGAAGTCGACGCGACGGGCCGCGGCCTTCGGTAGGTCATCGGCCTGCGGCCCTTCCGCAAGCACCGGCGACCGACCCATCGACGCGACAAAGGTCGCCAGCAACCCGACAATCACCAGGGGCCACTTCATATCCTCGACCTCCGCTCATCGCGGGAAGGCGCGGGTCCGCGTCGAGTTCACACCGGACCTATCGCACACCCGGCTTGGACAGGCCTGGACGCATTATACTTGCTGAAGAAAAGTTTGAGACCCGTATTCCTCGCATTTCTCCGCGGGCCTCAACATCGTCGGAGGGTCTCTGTAGACGATCCTCCCCCGCAATGATGACTTTCCAGGCCCGGTCGCGTCGCCGCTTGACGTGCGCCCGGACGATTCTGGTACCGTGTTCTATGGCCTCGAGCCCGAATTTGGTCGTGGAGGTCCGCTCGCGAGGGCCAGGGCTCGAGTCTCGGGATATCGAGGATCGCTCCATTGCGACAGATCGGGACGCTCCCCAAAGAGTTCGACCCCAGGCCGTTGACCGATCATTTGACGACGCTCGGCCTCGATACGCGCACCGACAACCTCCCGGATGGCTGGCTCCTCTGGATCTACAAGGAAGACCACCTCGCGAAGGCCCGCGAAGAGCTCGCCGATTACCTCAAAAACCCCGACGATCCTCGATATACCTCGGCGAAGGAGAGCGCCAGGGCCGTCGCCCGTGAGAAGGAAGCCGCCGAAAAGCGATACCGCAAGAACGTCCGAGACCTCAGGGGGCATTGGGAGCAGCCCAACCTCCGGAGACGACCACTGACGACCGCCTTGATAGCGGTCTCCTTCGCTTGCTTCGTCTTCTACCTCCTGGGCAAGAACGGACAAGTCACGTTCGATCTCTATCATTGGCTCTATTTCTCGAGGTTCTTCACAGGCGAAGACGGCCGGTGGTATTCCTCCGGGCTGCATGACATCCTCACGGGGGAAGTCTGGCGACTCGTCACACCGATTTTTGTTCATTTCAGTGTGGTTCATATCGCGTTCAACATGTTGATGCTTCGCAGCCTCGGCTCGCTCATCGAGATCCGTCGGAGCACCAAGGTTCTCGCCCTCGTGGTCTTCCTCTCTGCGGTGGCCTCGAACGTCGGGCAGTTCGCTTCTCAGGTCCTGGGCCGGGAACAGGCGATCCCGTTCGGGGGAATGTCGGGGGTTGTCTATGCGTTACTGGGATATGTCTGGATGAAAGGGCGGAACGAGCCTGAGCAGGGGATGGTCCTCAATCCGAGCACCGTCCAGTTCATGCTCTTCTGGCTCGTACTCTGCTTCTCAGGCGCATTGGGCCCGATTGCCAACGTGGCCCACCTCGTCGGACTGCTCGTGGGCCTCCTCATGGGACTGGGCCGCATCTGATTCGGAGAGTTGGAGGCGGAGCACGCCGAAACTCCGAGTCATCCAGGACGGACCCGAAAGTCCCTCGTATTCGACGTGTTGCACTCCCCCGGGCGAACCCCCACAATGGTGTCGGGCGTGATCGGTCGTGTGCGGAGGCGTTTTCGATGAAGTTGGGTTTCGTGTCGGCGATCCTTCCGGAGTACTCGCTGGAGCAGGTCCTCGCGTTCGCCGCCGAGGCTGGGTTCTCGAGCGTCGAGGTCATGTGCTGGCCCCCGGGCCGCGCCGAACGACGCTATGCCGGGGTCACCCATCTCGACGCCACGGACCTCTCGCCCGACGCGATCAAGCGAGTCCAGGACCTGACGGCGCGGTATGGTGTCGCGATCTCGGGGCTCGGGTATTATCCCAACCCTCTGACGAGCGACCGGACCGAGTCGGAGGCGGCGGTCGCTCACATCCACCGCCTGATCGATGCGTCCGAGGCGCTCGGTATCGGCGTGGTCAACTCGTTCGTCGGTCGAGACCCCGCGCTCTCGGTCGACGCCAACTGGCCACGCTTCCTCGAAGTCTGGCGGCCCCTCGTGCAACACGCCGAGGACAAGGGCGTCCGCATCGGCATCGAGAACTGCCCGATGCTCTTCACGGCCGACGAGTGGCCAGGCGGGAAGAATCTCGCGACCACGCCGGCGATCTGGCGCCGGATGTACAACGACATCCCGAGCCTGAGCTTCGGCCTCAACTTCGACCCGTCCCACTTCATCTGGCAGCAGATGGATTACCTCGCCCCGCTCTCCGAGTTCGCGTCGAGGATGGTGCATGTCCACGCCAAGGACGCCCGGATCGATCGAGGGCCGCTCAACGACCACGGGGTCTTGAGCTTTCCGAAGCTCTGGCACACCCCGAAGCTTCCCGGCCTGGGCGATGTGCAGTGGGGGCGATTCCTTGGCACATTGGCCGAGTCGGGCTATGACGGCCATGTCGCGATCGAGGTCGAAGACCGCGCCTTCGAAGGATCGCTGGAGAAGCGCCGCGAGTCGCTCATCATCAGCCGTCGCCATCTCCACCAGTACATGATCGGCTGACCCCCCATGTCGCTCACGACCCCGACCGCATCGGCCTCGGAACCCGAGGCCAAACTGACGATCGACCTGTCGGTCCTCATCCCCGTCTACAACGAGGTGGAGAACGTCGGACCGCTTGCCGAGGAGTTGTCGAGGACCCTCCTCGGCATGCCCCTACGTTACGAGTTGATCTTCGTCGACGACGGGTCGACCGACGGGACGGCGGCCCGGCTCGCGGCGATCCAGGACGGCGACCCCGAGCACGTCCGCGTCGCCTTCCTCCGCCGCAATTGCGGCCAGACCGCGGCACTTTCCGCGGCGCTCGACCTCGCGCGAGGCAACATCCTCGTCCCGATGGACGGCGACCTCCAGAACGACCCGGCCGACATCCCTCGCCTCCTCGAACGCCTCGACCAGGGGTTCGACGTCGTCTCGGGTTGGCGAAGGGCCCGACAGGACAAGTTCCTGACGCGCAAGGTCCCCTCCTGGATCGCCAATCGGCTCGTCGCCCGGATCTCGGGAGTTCCCCTCCACGACTTCGGCTGCACGATGAAGGCCTACCGCCGTCGCGTGCTCGAAGGCGTGCGCCTCTACGGCGAAATGCATCGCTTCATCCCGATCTTCGCCATGTGGCAAGGGGCCCGCGTCGCCGAGCTCGAGGTCCACCACCGTGCCCGCAAGGCCGGCCGCACCAAGTACGGCCTCGGGCGCACGTTCAACGTCGTGCTCGACCTCATGCTCATCCGCTTCTTCCAGCGCTACGCCCAACGCCCGATCCACCTCTTCGGCCGCATCGGGCTGGTCTCCGTCGCCCTCAGCTTCCTGACGTTCGCCTTGATGCTTTATTTTAAATTCTTTCATAAAATTGTCACCGGAAACGGCACGAAGGACTTCGTCGAGACTCCCCTGCCCCTTCTGGCCATCTTCTTCTTCCTGATGGGTGTCCAGAGCATCCTGATGGGCGTCCTCGCCGAGATGGTGATGCGGACGTATTACGAGTCGCAATCGAAGACGACCTACCTCCTCGGCGAGATTCGCCAAGGGCCTCCCATCGTCGAGCGAAATGGCACAGGATCGTCATTCGGGGCTTGATGCCGACCGCAAATTCTTCCGGCCCGGTGGGCAACGGCCACCGGGTCCGCCGGGTGCCTGGGCCATCGTTTTTCCGGCATGACATTCGCGGCGAGATCACGCGAGTTCGTCCCGCGACCGATTGGCGTTCACGCGTGGGACGATCGCGGTATAATCACTTCCGATGCCCGAGTGGTGCCCGCTCTCTGGCCCCTTGGTGGTCCTGTCATGATCCTTCTCTCACTGACTCACGTGCTGGTCTTCTGCTCTGTGCTCCACGCAGAGCCGGGGCAGGCCGTGCGCGGGGCATCGGTCGCGATCGTCGCCCCGTCGGCGAGGGACAGAGACCTAGGAGCATCGCCCGCCAAACTCACGCCCAGACCTGCCCGCGTCCCTCCGCTGGCGAAGAAGATCTCTCGGGGATTCTCGAGGCATCCACGCCCTTGGCATCCCCCCGCGAGCCGCCCGAACGTGCACGGGACGGGCTTGGGCCGATTCACGCTGGTGAAAAACCTCCTCCAACTGACACGAGCTCTCTCGCCTCCTGACGGCGAGGTGACGGCACCCGACGACTCCGAGGACGGCGATTCGGATAGCCCCGGAGAAGCCTTGAGGCGTGACGGTCGGACCCTCGAGTTCCTCGCCGCATCCCTCGTCCCGGAAGTCGAGCTCCTTTCCCTTCCCCCTCGATGTGGTCCTCACACCCCCTCGGCGCGTGCCCAGCGATGCTCACGAGTGATCGCCCTGTGCCGATTCCTTTGCTGATCCCTCCCCCCACACTCCCCCTCTCGCGGTGATCGAGTTTTGTGATCGTCGGGCCTATCGGCTCGCCGCTCGTCCTCGACATCCGTCGCCATCCATCTCTCCCGACCCTGATCGTTCCCGGCCTCTTCGGAGGGTCCCCAGGTTCGGCCGATGCGCCCTTCCCGCTCGGCCTCAGGCCTCTCGGAGTCGTCCCTGATCGGACCACGTGCACGGTCACTCCGCACGCTCCGTTGAAGAGCGAGAGTGGGCGGCCGGATCGTGCAGGCGAGGCCCTCGCCTCGCCCCTTCACATCGACGTTGTCTCGAAAACAGGCCGTGATCCCGACGCCATTCCCGAGGTGGGACGGCATGGCGCGAGCCGGAGGCTCCGCGCCTATCTTTCAAAATCTATTATCTTGTGGATAATTCCATGATTCGATTGACCGCCGGTTCCTCCCGGCTTTGCGACGGCGTGTCGCGACGTGACTTCATACGGGTGGGGGCATTGGGGACGCTCGGCCTCGGCCTGCCCGGCCTGCTCCAGGCCGAGGAGATGGCCGCGAAGGCGCGAGGCCGATCGACGCCGAAAGCCAAGGCGAAGGGATGCATCCTCTTCTTCCTCCAGGGGGGCCAGAGCCAGTTGGAGACGTTCGACATGAAGCCGCAGGCCCCCGAGCAGGTGCGGGGGACGTTCCGGCCGATCGCCACGAACGTCCCGGGGATCCAGGTCTGCGAGCATTTGCCCAGGCTCTCGAAAATCGCCGACAAGTACAGCCTGATTCGGTCGATGTCACATCGGTTCTCGACCCACAACCCGGCGGGCTATTACACGCTGAGCGGGACTCCCCCCATCCGCGATCAGTTCGACATCAGGCGCTCACCCGACGACCACCCCAACCCGGGGGCTCTCGCGGCGAAGTCGCGGACGGGGCCGGTCGTGGTCCCGCCGTTCGTCCAGATCTCCGGCCCGCTCGTCGGCGACATCGGGATCCCGATGCCCGGACAGACCGGCGGGTTCCTCGGCGCGTCCTACGACCCGTTCTCCGTCACCCTGGACCCGAACGAGCCGAATTTCGGGATCGATGAGCTCTCACTCCCGGTTGGCGTCTCCCCGGAACGACTCGACCGCCGCCGGGAGCTCCTGAGCGTCGTGCAGGACCAGTTCTCGAGGCTCAACGACCGTCCCGAGCCCGATCGACTAGACGACTACTATCGCCGCGCGTTCCAGCTCGTGACGTCGGCGGAGGCGCGTCGGGCGTTCGACCTGAGTCAGGAACGCCCCGAGGTCCGCGACCGCTACGGCCGACATACGCAGGGGCAGTCGCTCCTCCTCGCTCGTCGCCTCATCGAGTCCGGCGTCCGTTTCGTCACCGTCTACTGGGGAGGTGCCCTCAATCTCGCGGACAGCTACTGGGACACGCACACGAACAGCATCCCCAAACAGCGAGACCTGCTCCTCCCACGTTTCGACCAGTGTCTCTCGGCGCTCCTCGAAGATCTCGACGGGCGAGGACTCCTCGACTCGACGCTGGTGGCCAGCCTGGGCGAGTTCGGACGGACTCCGCGCATGGGCCAGACCACGGGCGAGAACGGCACCGACTCGACCGGCCGCGACCACTGGCCCCATTGCTACTCGGTCCTGCTCTCGGGCGGCGGGATCACCGGCGGTGCGGTGATCGGCAAGTCCGACCGCTACGCCGCCCGGCCGATCGACCGACCGACCGGCCCCGAAGACCTCGTCGCCACGGTCTACGACGCCCTCGGCCTCGACTGGGGCGCCGAGGTGAACGATCGGCTCGGCCGACCGCTCCCCGTCACGCGAGGGCGACCCGTCGCGGAACTCTTCGCCTAACATCTCACCTCGTCGAGTGTTTCCATTTCACATCATCCCGACGAGTGATCGACCTTCACCGAACACTCATACCGTGATGTGTCCCCCCCCCTCTGAAACCCGAGGTATCACTCTCATGTCACTGAGCGGCTCGACTCTCCGATGCTTATTCTTCGCCGCGTCATTCCTCGCCCTGGCCGTGAACGGATTGGCCGAGCCGAACGAGTTCGACGGGATTCTGCCCGAGGATTCGCGGTTGAACGGGGTCGCCGTGATCCTGATGTGTATTCTCGTCGCCTTGCCTCTCGAGTCCCCCGAGACACCCTGGTCTCGCAGATCAGTCCGCCCTGGACGACTCCTGGAATGATCGAATTCTTTTGAGATTTTATGTTCGAGAGCGTGGTCGAAGTTCTTACACCATTTGGATTCACGTCTCGGAGGCCGGCCCGCGAGCGGAATCGCCCTTGTCGGTTGGGAGGGGTTGGGCTAAGATAACAACTCGACTGAGTCCTCGGTAGCGCTCGCCGTACGCCCATTCCAAAGGCCCGCCCCTCCCTCGGCGGACTCCATTCCCATGACTCGACGCAACGACATTCGAAATGTGGCGATTATCGCCCACGTTGACCACGGCAAAACCACTTTGGTCGACTCCATGTTGCGGCAGTCCGGCCAGTTCCGGGCCAGCCAGCTCGTTGGCGATTGCATCCTCGATTCAAACGACCAGGAACGCGAGCGCGGGATCACCATCCTCGCCAAGAACATCGCGATCAACTACGGTTCGACCAAGATCAACATCATCGACACGCCTGGCCACGCCGACTTCGGCGGAGAGGTCGAGCGGACCCTCCAGATGGCCGACGGCGCGCTCGTCCTGGTCGACAGCTTCGAAGGGCCGATGCCCCAGACGAAGTTCGTGCTGCGCAAGGCGTTCGCGAACAAGATTCGCCCCATCGTCGTGATCAACAAGATCGACCGGCCCGACGCCCGCCCCGACGAGGTGCTCAACGAGGTCTTCGACACGTTCGTCGAGCTCGACGCCGACGAGCAGCAACTCGACTTCGCCTACATCTTCGCCTCGGGCCGTGCCGGCTTCGCGTCCCACGACCCGAAGGCGATCTCGGGGGACATCCGCCCCCTCCTCGACCTGATCGTTGAGAGAGTTCCCGGGCCCGTCGTCGACGTCGACAAGCCGTTCTCGATGCTCTGCACGACCCTCGATTTCTCCGAGTACGTCGGGCGGATCGCGATCGGGCGGATCGCGACCGGGAGCGTTCGGAAGGGCCAGAAGGCGGTGCTCATGAAGGCCGAAGGGGTGGTGACCCCCGGCTCGGTGGACAACCTCCTCGTCTTCGACAAGCTCGGTCGAGTCGAGGCCGAGAAGGCCGAAGCGGGTGACATCGTCGCCATCGTCGGGCTCTCCTCGGTCGAGATCGGCGACACGATCGCCGACGCCGAGGCGCCGCTCGCCCTCCCCCGCATCGAGGTCGGCGAGCCGACCCTGAGCATGCTCTTCACCGTCAACGACTCCCCCTTGACCGGCGAAGGCGACTACCTCACGACCCGCCACATCAAGGAACGTCTCGACAAGGAGCTACGCTCCAACGTCGCACTCCGCGTCGAACCCACCGACGAACGCGACTCGTTCATCGTCTCGGGGCGCGGCCTCCTGCACCTCTCGGTCCTGATCGAGACGATGCGGCGCGAAGGTTTCGAGCTGGCCGTCGGCAAGCCAGAAGTCATCATGAAGCGCCTCAACGACGTCGTGCACGAGCCTTATGAATATCTCGTCGTCGACGTCCCGCACGGCCAGATGGGCCCGGTGATGGAGTTGGTCGGGGCCCGCCGCGGCGAGCTCTCGAAGATGGACGTCAAAGGCGCCTACGCCCACCTCGAGTTCCAAATCCCCGCCCGCGGCCTGCTCGGCCTGAAAACGCGCCTCTTGAGCGCGACCCAGGGCGAGGCGATGATGCACCACAACTTCCACGACTACCAACCGTTCCGCGGCGAAATCCCGAAGCGGTCCAACGGCGTCATGGTCAGCATGGTCCGCGGCCAGGTCGTCGCGTTCGCCCTCGACAGCCTCCAGCAGCGCGGGACGATGTTCGTCGAACCCGGCGACGAGGCCTATCAGGGTATGATCATCGGTGAGAACGCCCGGTCCGACGACATGGTCGTCAACCCGTGCAAGGAAAAGAAGCTCACCAACATGCGGGCGTCGGGCTCCGACAAGAACGTCCTGCTGAAGCCCCCCCGTTTGCTCACCCTCGAAGTCGCGCTCGAGTACATCGAGTCCGACGAGCTCGTCGAAATCACCCCCTCGAAGATCCGCCTCCGCAAGAAGGAACTCACCGAGGAAGGGCGACGTCGGTCCGAACGCGGCAGCAAGAAAGTCGGCGTCTGATCGGGAGAGGGGTTCACCACAGAGGCACAAAGAACACAAAGGGAATCAAATGCAATTTGATTCCCTTTGTGTTTTATTTTTGACGAGCCGAGTTTTGGTCCAAAGCCCCGTCGATTTGGTCGAATCCACCCATTCGATCGGGCACAAAGAATCAAATCGAAACCTCTTGATTTCGATCCTCTTTGTGCCCTCTGTGCCTTTGTGGCGAACCCTCTTCCTCCACTCAGGCCGATCGTTCCTTCATGAAGGCGAGCCCTTCGCGGCAGAGGCCGAGGGCGTCGGGGAATAGGTCGCGCCAAACTCGGGTCGCGGCGGCCAGGGCCGGCAGGGCGCGGCCGAAGGCTTCGATGGTGACGTAGCCGTCGTAGCCGCTCGCCTTAAGGCCCGACCAGAACGAGTCCCAGTGGACCTGGCCGGTCCCGGGAGTCCCGCGGTCGTTCTCGGAGACGTGGACGTGGATCGTCTCCTTGGCACATGACGCGATCGCCTTGGCCTGGTCCTTCTCCTCGATGTGGGCGTGGAAGCTGTCGTACATCATCTTGAGCGACGGGTGGTCCACCGCGCGGACGAACCTGGCGGTTTCGACGGCCGTCGTCAGGAAGTAGTTCTCGAACCGGTTGAGATACTCGACGGCGATCTTGACCCCGTGACCTTTGGCCTTCTCGGCCACTTGCCGCAAGGTGTCGACGCCGTACTTGAACTCGTCCTCCGTCGGCGCCTGGCCCGAGAAGGTGCCGAGGGCCGAGTGCGTGGGGCCGCAGAGGATCTCGCAGCCGAACGCCGCACAGCGGTCGAGGACCTTGTCGAGATGGGCGACCGCAGCCTGGCGGATCGCCGCGTCGGGCGAGATCGGATTGATCTCGGGCGACATGACCGTCACGGCGGTGGCGCCGAGGCCCAGATCTTTGAGCCGCTTGCCCAGCCGCTCGTAGGGCGCACGGTCGTCGATCGCGAAGACCGGGACCTCGACGCTGTCGAACCCGATCTCCTTGAGTTGGTCGAGTAGCGCGTCGTGCTCCGCCTTGACGACGTCGGTCCAGAGCAGCAGGTTCATCCCGGTTTTCATCAGAGCGTCCTCACATTTTGTAGGGTGGGCACTGCCCACCGGCACCGGGCAAGGCTGGTGGGCAGTGCCCCCCTTACCCGGATCGATGGGTGGCAATGGTCGCCGCGAAGTATGGGGTCGCCGTCACGAAACCCGGCCTTTCTTAAAAACCGGGTTTCGGGGAGGGTTCTCAGACGGGGACGACGGTCTGCCACTGGCCGACTTCGGCCGAGTCGAGCACGGCGTCGCAGACGGCCTGGGTCTCGAGTGCCTCGCGGAAGGTGGGGCTGGCCGGCGTGCCCGAGGCGAGGCCCTGGAGGAAGTCGGCGACCTGGTGCACGAACGTGTGCTCGTAGCCGATCTGGAGGCCGGGGACCCACCACTGCTTCATGTAAGGGTGATCGGGGTCGGTCACGTGGATCGACCGCCAGCCACGCAAGGCCGCCTCGTCGCGGTGGTCGAAGTACTCGAGGCGGTGGAGGTCGTGAAGGTCCCACTTGATCGAGGCTTTTTCGCCGTTGATCTCGAACGTGTACAGGGCCTTGTGGCCTCGGGCGTATCGCGTTGATTCGAACAGACCGAGCGAGCCGTTGTTGAAGCGGCAGAGGAAGGCGCAGGCGTCGTCGATCCCGACGGGCTCGACCTTGCCCGTGAGGTTATGCTTGCGTTCCTTGACGAAGGTCTCCGTCATGGCCGAGACCTTCGAGATCGACCCGTTGAGCCAGATGGCGGTGTCGATGCAGTGGGCGAGGAGGTCGCCGGTGACGCCCGAACCGGCCGCGGCCACGTCCAGCCGCCAGAGCGCCGCGCCGCCTTGCGGGAGGTCTGTGGAGATCGTCCAGTCCTGGAGGAAGTTGGCGCGGTAGTGGAAGATCCGACCGAGTCGGCCCTCGTCGATGAGCTGCTTGGCCAGGGTGACGGCGGGCACGCGGCGGTAGTTGTACCAAACCGTGTTCGCGACGCCGGCCTTCTCGACCGCCTCGACCATCGTCTGGCCTTCGACTAGATCCATCGACAGGGGCTTCTCGCAGAGGATCATCTTGCCGGCTTCGGCCGCGGCGATCGCGATCTCGGCGTGGGTGTTATTAGGCGTGCAGATGTCGATCGCGTCGATATCCTTGCGCTCGATGAGCTTGCGCCAATCGGTCTCGGACGACTCGTATCCCCATTTCTCGGCGAACGCGGCGGCGTTCTCCGCGCTCCGGCCGCAGACCGCCTTCAGGACCGGGCGATACTCGAGGTCGAAGAAGTCGCCGACTCGCTTGTAGCCGTTCGAATGCGTCCGGCCCATGAAGCCGTATCCGACAAGGCCGATATTCAAGGGTTTCTTCGCGGCCATGAATTCACCTGATGAAGCGGAAAGTGGGCACCAAGGAGTCGGAATAGGTGGCCCGCGACCCGAGGTCGGGGACGCGGGTGATCGTCGAGAGAGGTCGGGGACGGTCTTATTCCTGCCAGCCGTGCGCGTCGCGGACGGCGATCGACTTGGCGAGGATGTCGTTCCAGGTCTTGGGCTCCATCATGACGGCGTTGGGGAACATGCAGCCGTCCCAGCAGATGTGACGGAACGCCTTCGTCAGCGTCCCCGACTCGTCGCGGAGCCAGAAGCCGGCGTGGTGCGGGATGTCGAGCTTGCCGTTGGGGTCGGTGGCCAAACAGTGGCGGCCGGTATGGTCGTGCGATCCGGAGCCGAAGACGGTGGCGTCGTTCTGGGCGACGTGGAAGTCGATCGTCCAGGGCCGCAGCGCCGCGGTCAGCGTCTTGAGGGCCTCGTCGAGGACGGCGCGGTCGGACCAGTCGTAGTTCTCGGGGAGGATCCGGTCCTCGGGGGCGTTCTCGCCGAGCGTGTAGAGGAGCGTGTGGGCCATATCGGCCTGGAAGCCGACGGTCTCGGGCTCGCCGACCCGCTCGAGGAGGTCGACCATCTTCCGCCACGAGTGCATCCCGGCCCAGCAGATCTCCCCTTCGGCCGCGAGCCGTTCGCCGGAGTCCTTGGCGATCTTGCCCGCTTCCTTGAAGGTCGCGGCGATCTTGGCCTGGTTGCCGGAGGGGTCACTGGCCCAGTCGCCCGGCCCGGTCGCCGAGTCGATCCGGACGACCCCGTAGGGCCTCACGCCGAGCTCGCGGAGCGTCTTGGCAATCCGGCAGCCCTTGCGGACCTGTTCGAGGAACTGGGCACGCCCCTCGCCCTCATCCATCGCCGAGCCCCCCCCCGTGGGGGGCCAGACGGGCGCGACGACCGAGCCGATCGTGAGGCCCTTCGACCGGACCTTGTCGGCGAGCGCCTTGAGGTCGTCGTCGCTGGAGTCGATGTCGACGTGCGGGGCGAAGAGGAATAGGTCGACGCCATCGAACTTGATCCCGTCGACCTCCGCGGCCGCGGTCAAGTCGAGCATCGTGTCGAGGCCGATCGCGGGCTCGGAGCCCTCACCCTTGCCGACCACGCCCGGCCACGCCGCATTGTGCAACTTCGGGAAATTGTTCGGATGTTGTGCGCTCATCGACATCACTTCCTCTGTAGACGGGCGGGGCGCTCATCGGTCGGGGGACACTCCTTGGACCACGTTCGGGTCCAAGGGGAGCTTGAATGCGGACTCCCGACTCTTGGCCGGTTGGAACCCGGAAGCTGGGGAGGCTTCCCCGCGGGGACCGGCCTTCGTGCGGAAGTCCCCGGCGGAGCCTCCGGTAGAAATCGAGAGGCCTCAGCGCCCCTTGCGATAGTCGCCGACGGCCGGGGCGTTGGGATGGACGTCGGGGCCGAAGTAGCGGAGGCTCACGAACACCTCGGTGCCGGTGTTGGTGAACGTCACCCCTTCCTTGGCCCGCTTCTCGGTGATGAAGACTTCGTCCTTCGTCACCTCGCCGTAGCGGATGTAGGCGGGGCAGTCGACGTCGACCTTCCCGACGGTCCCTCGGCCCTGAGTGACGACGAGGCCGGAGGCCCCGGCATCCTTGATCGTGACCGACTTGCCCGGGAAAACGGTCAGCTCACGCGCCGTGAAGAGGTCTTTGCCGTCGACCTTGCCGTAGACGATCCACTTGTCGAGGTAGCCCTCAGCCTCGGAACCGGCGTGGACGATCGGCTCGAGATAGTTGTGATCCTTGAAGTGAGGATCGACGTTCTTTTCCCAGTCGAGCTGTTCGACGAGGTAGTCGAGGTCACGGTGCTTGTCCGGGGGCACGTCCTTGACGAGCAGCTCCCAGGGGACGCGGCGCCCTTCGACCATCGACTGGTACATCCCGAAGACGTCCGAGCCCCATTGCGGCTCGTACGTCACGAGCGAGCCGGGGGCATGCAGGACGCAAGGGGGGATCAGCCAACCGGTCCCCGGCTTGAGGCGATAGGCCTTCGAGAGGTCGAGGATCCCGTTGTCGCCCTCGTCCCAACGCTCGAGGCAGCGTCGGAGCTCGTCCTTCGTCGTCCCGGGCTCGAGACCCATGAACGTATAAGGAAAGTTATTGCCGGTCCAGTTGAGCTGGGGCGGGAAGTAGTAGCTCTCCGGCTTCCCTTCGAGGCCCAACAGCGCGGCCTGCTCGGCCGACTGGTGCATGTGGTGCGGGATCGGGCCGAGGTTGTCGAAGAACTTCGAGTAGACGGGCCAGCGCTTGTACTTGTCCCACATCGCCGCCCCGATCATCTCGGGGCCGTTCAGGGCGATGGCATCCTTGAGGGTGAACTTGCCGCCGTCGTGGACGACATAGCTCAGCCCCTCGTCGGGGGGAGCCCCTTCGTTCGCCGCGGCCGTCGTCGAGGAGAACCAGCGCTCGTCGATGCCACCGCGATGCGTCCCCAACGCGTAGAGATCCTGGGGAGCGAGCTTGAGCCGGGCTCCGGGCATCAGGAACGAGCGCGGCACCCAGGTCGGGGCCAACCGCAAAATGCCTTCACCGGCGTCGAGCGCCGCGCGAGCTCGCGCGGCGAGTTGTTGATCGCTCATCCGTCCCAGTCTCCAGCCTGTCGAAGCGCCCGGACCTGCTTCAGTGACCCCTTCGCGCCGGGACTGAACGTTGTAAACCTAAGCCAGCCGCGACGCAAGAAAAAATTCGGACGGCCGGACGAGTTCAAGTTGGCGGCTTTTGACGGCAAATTGCATCGACGGATGTGTGATGACACGATCGATGATTCGATCTGCGGAATTCCGCCCGCCCCTTGAACGCTTGTGGACGATCAGCGTAGCCTTCCGGTCGCCAGGGCCCAGGAAAACGCGAGCAGGATGGTGGCGACGACCCACAGGAGGTAAGCGAAGGACGAGCGTGGGGAAAGGACAGACTCCCCGGGGCTGAGCGGGTTGTAGTGGACGTCGACCTCGCTGCCGACCCGATACTTCGCGGCGGTCCGGCCCGCGAGGCCCGGCAGGGTTGACGACACGACGATGCCGATCGTCAGCCGATCTCCGAGGTATTTTCGGCCGTCGACTTCGTACGAGTAGACGACACCGGGCTTGAAGCGCGTCCTCGTTCGACCGTAGGTCGACGTGCCGTCTCGCCACGGCCGAAACGCCTCGACGTTGGCTTCGGAGATCTTCCCCCGAGTGACGGGCCAGGAACAGGCCTTGCGGACGTGCTTGAAGAACGCGATGGCGAAGAGCGCGACGGCCAAGCCGAAGCCCGAGCTGATCGCGACGAGCGGGGCCCGCCCGGGATCGGCCATGTGCGTCTTCAGCCATCCCAGCGTGTTGAAGTAGAGGACCGCGGCGATCAGTGGGACGCCGATGAAGAAGCCCATCACGTAGAGGAATCCCACCGTCATCCTCCCCATCGGGAGCGTACGCTCCAGTAAGGCGACCTCCGGCTTGGCCGGGTTGTAGAAGACGGTCACGACCTTACCCACCGGGTAGCGTTCGAGGACCTCCTCTAACTCCGTCCCGTCGAACTTCTCGCCGATCGTCACCCGGTGACACCTCAGTTTTCGCTTGCCGACCGTGTACTCGTACTCGACGAACGGCTCGTTCGTCACCTCGGTATCGCTGAAGCCATAGCTCGCGTCGGACGGCTTGTTCTTGCGAGATTCGACCCGGGACGCGATCACCTTGCCGGTCGTCGCCGGCCAACGGCTCGCCTCTCGGATCTCAGCAAGCTTGACCACCAAAGCCACGAGGATGAGGGCCGGAAACATAGCAACCACGAGCGTGATGAAGATGGCCCCTGCGGACATATTCCGTCCCCCGATCGAATTCCTCGGCAACCCGATCGTATACCTCGGATGAGAATTCTTGTGACCTGCGACGAAGCGGGAACGGGACCTGGATCGAGACTCCGCTTCCGTTAATCGATGAAATCCTCATGTCCCACGACAATAATGAGCATCGACAGTCGCCCGGCGCGCCGTGTTTTGTCCTCCTGGAGTTTGGCAATGACGCATGACCGTTTTCGTTTCTGTCTGGCCCTGGCTCTCTCGACCGCCTTGAACGGAGTTGGCCTCGGAGCCTGGGCGAATGAACCCGTCCGGGTGGACTCGGAGGGAGGTCCGGATCAGGAGGCGAAACAGCCGCAGGTTACGGTCGACGCCAAGGGTCGGATCTTCGTCGTATTTGGTCGCGGCGACACGGTGCGGCTGGCCGTTTCCGACGATCGAGGAAAGACCTTCACGACCTCCACGGTCGGATCGCCCGGAGTCCTGGCGCTCGGAATGCGTCGGGGACCGAGGGTGGTCGCGACGGAGAACTCCGTGACCATCACCGCGATCGGCGGGGCGCAAGGGAAAGGACGGGACGGCGACGTCTCCTCCTGGCGATCGACCGATCTCGGGAAGACCTGGAGCGGCCCGAACCGGGTCAACACGGTGGCCGGTTCCGCACGCGAAGGCCTGCACGGGATGGCCGCCGGTCCCGGCGGCCGAGTCTTCTGCACCTGGCTCGACCTCCGGAATGGCCGCATGGAGATCTTCGGTGCAAGGTCCGAAGACGACGGGGCCACCTGGAAGCCCGATGCCCTCGTCTACCGCTCTTCGGGTAAGAGTGTCTGCGAGTGTTGCCACCCCTCGGCGGCGTTCGGTCCCGACGGGACGCTTTACGTGATGTGGCGCAACTCGCTCAACGGCTCACGTGATCACTACATCGCCCGTTCGACCGACGAAGGCCGATCCTTTCACGCTGCGGAGAAGCTCGGCAGGGGGACCTGGCAGCTCAACGCATGCCCGATGGACGGGGGTGCCGTCACCGTCAGCCCCGAAGGCAAGGTCGAAACGGTCTGGATGAGAGGCGGCCGGATGTTCTCCGCCGCACCGGGATCCGCCGAACGGTCGATCGGCCGAGGCGTCCAGGGTTGGGCCACGTCCGCCGCCGACGGACCATTCACCGTCTGGCTCGAAAGCCGACCCGGTCGGCTCCTCGCACTTACCCCGAGAAGCTCGACGCCTCTCAAGCTCGCCGAGCAAGCGAACGACCCGGTCGTCGCGTGCGGCCCGGGCGGGCGCGGACCTGTGGTCGCCGCGTGGGAATCGAAGGCCGAAGGGGGTGGAATCATCACGCAGGTGCTCTCGCCGGGCGAATGAGCACGCAAAATGGTGCTCCCAGAACCTCTCTCGAAACCCGTCATTTTCTTAGATAACGGGTTTCGAGGGACGGCCGCTACGGCGTTTTCAAAGGCGGGACGCCCGCGTCTCGCCAGTGGCGTGAAAGGTGTTCGGCCTGCTCGGGCGTCACTCGGTAGAGGAGGATGGAATACCCGACCTGTGCGAACGGCGTTAGCTCTTGAAAGTAGGCGTATGCGTTCATCCAGACGCCACGGGGGGCCCACCGCGGGAGTTCGTCGTCGTAGACCCGCCAGGGTAGGCCTCGGACGAGGGACGCGCTGACGGCATAGAGGCCGGGGTCAAGGCGTCCCTTTGCATAACTCTTGGGCAAGGCCTCGGGCAAGGCCGTGCCGGGGAGCGGAGGGGGGAGGAACCACCGGAATCCCCCCTCGTTGCGGAACATGAAGACGTTCGGGTTGACCTGGCCGAAGTACGCGAGACCGACCCGTTCCTCCGGCGCGTTCGCCTCGAGCCAACGCTTGAGCCCGACCAGGTCCTGTCCCCAGTCGAGGTTGCTGTCGATGAGGTGGGCCGATCCGTTCGAAGGGCCCCCCGAGACGGCGTTGAAATAGGCGAGGAAGTGCGGCGCGATCCAAAGCGTCGCCCCGCACGTCGCCGCCAGGCTCGCTCCCAGGAAGACCCCGGCCGCCCGCCGCTGGGCAAGGTCCTTCATCCCCGCCGCCCAGGGCACGAGCTTCCCCGCGGAGATATACAAATAAGGGAAGATCGGCAGGACGTAACGGAGGCCGATGTTGATGTTGGTGAAGACGCTCATCACGAACAGGATCACGACCGGCATGATGAGTACCGTCAGCTCGTCGAACCACGAGGACCGCGACCGCGACGAGGCCACCATAACCACCAGCGAGGCCAGGACTAGGGCCCAGGTCCCTTCGGGGACCTTGTAGACCAACGTCAAAAAGTAATAATACCACCAACTCTTCTGCCGCAACTCGCCGTCCAGATAGACGGGGTAACCCTTGGGCTCGTCCCGCTCCGATTTCGGATCCAGATACCTCTCGGGGATCCCGTCCGCCTCGAGCTTCTGGTCGTCGAATCCGAGCATGTAGTGCTTGGGGAGCGGGACGGGGAGCGAATCGAGCCAGGTCCCCCGGAAGAGGTTGACCCGGTATCGATACGCGCCGTTGAGCAGAGCGTCTGGGCTGGACGGTCGCCACATCCCGGGGGGGACGTCTCGAGTGAACGTTTTATTCACGAACTCATATTTGCCAAGAGGGATCCCAACCCCCTCGAACGCATAGCCCGCGTCGATCACGAAGAGGCTCAGGACGAACATCAAGGCCCAGCGCCCGAGCCCCGCGGCCATTCCCTCGAAGCGTGCCCCTCGAGCCGAGTTCGAGAGCCAGTGGACGACTCCCAGGAGGGGCCAAATCCCGTAGAGGAGGATCAGGCTGAACTTGGAGAGTTGGGCAATGCCGAGGCAGAGTCCTGCGAGGACGGCCTTGAACCAGGTCGGGCGTTTGAGGTAGTGCCAGAAGACGTAAGTCGCGAGCGCCCCGAGTGCGGTCGCGCCGACGTCGGTGGTGACCAGTCGGCAATGGGCCAGGATGTTCGGGCAGAAGATCCAGAGCGAAAGGCTCAAGAGTCCCCCCCCTGCCCCATACAAGGACTTCGCCCAGAAGAAGACGACCAGGCCGCCCAGGATCGAGAACAAGGGGATCATCAGCCGGGCGCGGGCGAAGAGCTCGAAGTAGTGGGGGGCGTTCTCTTGCTGGAAAGCATGGGCGAAGGCCGCCTTGTTCGGCGGCTCGTCGTTCCAACCCGACATCTTCGAGTCATACGGGACGCGCAAGCCGTCCATGCCCAATACGGGCAAGGCCGCCACGAGCTTGATCAGGGGCGGGTTGTGGTGGTAGAGCCGAAAGCTCCCCGTTTGCCAGTAGGTAAGGCCGGCCGGGAGGTGGACTACCTCGTCGACGGTCGGATTCTCGAGGACGAGACTCATGACCGCGAGCGTCGCGTGGGACGTCAACAACAGCGCAACCGCCAGCACGAGCCTCCTCGTCGACCAGAAGGGCTCGTCGGGAACCTCGGGCGCCTCTTGAGGAGGCGCCTGGGGAGGCTTGGATGATCGTGCTGCTTTCTTTCGATGGGCCACGTCCCGACCTCCCGACCTCGACGTCTTAACGTCCGTAAGAATCGACCAGCGCCGAGATGGCCGAGAACGAGCCTCGGAGGTCGCGGTAGAGCTGCCGGTAGATCGGGTACGCCCGGTCGTAGAACGCCTGGGTCTTGGGGTCGACGGGCGTCTTCCCCGCGAGGCGGATGGTCGCGTCGCAGGCCTCGGGGACCGAGGCGAACCCTCCGGTGCCGACCTGGGCGAGGAGTGCGACGCCGAACGCGGGCCCTTCGGTCGACTCGAGGGTATGGACGTCGACGCCGTACACATCCGCCTGGATCTGGCGCCAGAGCGGGTTGCGGGCCCCGCCGCCGGAGAGCCGGACCTGCTCGATGGCGGCCCCCATCTCGCGGATCAGTTCGAGGCTGTCGCGCATCGCATACGCGGACCCTTCGAGGATGCTCCGCACGAGGTGCGGGCGGCCGTGGCGGACGGTCAGGCCGACCCATGATCCTTTGGCGTTGGGGTCGAAGTGGGGAGTCCGTTCGCCCGTGAGATAGGGGAGGAAGAACAGGCCTTCGGCCCCAGGCCCCGCGATCGCGGCCTCGTCGGTGAGGAGGAAATACGGGTCGACCCCCTGGGCCTTCGCCGCCTCGATCTCGGCCCTGCCGAGCTCGTTGCGGTACCACTGGAGGCTGCCGCCGGCGGCGAGCACGACGCCCATCACGTGCCAGGCCCCCGGCACGGCGTGGCAGCCGCGCTGAAGACGGCCGAGCGGGTCGAAGCCGAGCTCTCGGGTGTGGGCAAAGACGACGCCGGAGGTCCCCATCGTCGCCGAGACCGCCCCCGGCCGGACGATCCCGTTGCCAACGGCCCCGGCTGGCTGGTCGCCGCCCCCGCCGACGACCGGCGTCCCTTCGGCGAGGCCCGTCGCCTCCGACCCGATCCGGCCGACCTTGCCCGAGACCTCGGGACTCTCATAGCACGGTGGCAGGAGCGCCGGGTCGATCTCGAGCTTGGTGAGCAGCTCTCGGCTCCAGCATCGGTCGGCCACGTCGAGGAGTAAGGTCCCCGACGCGTCGCTGACCTCGGTCGCGAACGTGCCGGTCAGGCGATAGCGGACGTAGTCCTTCGGGAGGAGGACCTGTCGGACCTTCTCCCACGATTGCGGCTCGTGGTTGCGGAGCCAGAGGAGCTTCGGTGCCGTGAACCCGGTCAAAGCCGGGTTGGCCACCATCCGGATGAGTTCCTCACGGCCGCCGGCCCTCGACTCGATCTCGGCGCACTCGGCCGCCGTGCGCTGGTCGTTCCAGAGCAAGGCGGGGCGGATGACCTTGCCGGCCTCGTCCAGGAAGACCGAGCCGTGCATCTGGCCGCTCAGGCCGACCCCGGCGATGTCGGAGGGCTTCAACTGGCCCTTGGCGAGGACCTCGGCGATGGTGCTCCTCGTCGCGGTCCACCAGAGTTCGGGATCCTGCTCCGACCAGCCCGGCCGAGGGTGGGAGCACGGGTATTCCGCCGAGGCCGAGACGAGGACCACGCCCCGCTCGTCGATCGCGATAGTCCTCGTCCCCGACGTCCCGATGTCGATCCCAAGGGTCACGCCCACCGTTTGATCTCCCAACGCTCGCCGCACTGCAAGACCCGAGGGACGACCCCGCCAGGCAGGCGTGTCACCTCGGCCTCGAAACGGCCGACCGGTACTGTATTGAAGGTGAACATATCGTAGTGGTGAGGCACGACGAACCGAGGCTGGACCCGGACCGCGAGCGTCACGGCCTCGGCCGCCGACATGTTCCCCGCGACCCCTCGCGAGGGGTCGCGGCCGTTGATCGGCAGGAAGAGGACGTCGAATCGTTCGGGGCCAAGCTGCTCGACCAGGCCGTCGTAGGCCATCGTGTCGCCGCTATGATACAGCCGAACCCCCTCGGACTCGACGACAAACCCCAGATAAAGATGATGGCCGTGCTCGTCGGTGTCGAGCCCTTCGTGCGCCGAGGGGATGGCCCGGACCGAGAACCCTCGCACTTCGATCGTCTCTCCGGCGTCGAGCCCGACCAATCGATTCTCGGGCAATCCCAGCGTCTTGGCGTGCTCGAGCAGCGACCTCGGCAGGGCTAACCGGGCCTCGGAAGAAGCCTCCAGCAACCCCGGCATCGTCCCGGGGTCGAGATGGTCGGAGTGCTTGTGGCTCGCGAGCACGAGGTCGACGACCGCGAGCTCGGCACCCCGAAACGGTGCCCTCGTCATCCGGACGTGGGGCTTGGCCGTTCCCTCGTACTTGGCGGTCAGGTGCTCCGAGAGGTACGGGTCGATGACGAGCAGCCCGTCCGGCGACTTCAACGCATAGCCGCTCTGCCCGAGCCACCAGATATCGAGCGACCCTCGCCCCGGCTCGGACGTGCGGATCTCCTCAAGTAACTCGGCACCCGACCGCAATGGCTCGATCATTCCTGCTCGCTCCTCCCGAAGCCAACAATCCGGCACTCAGCCGAATGGCTTTCCGACACCGATCCGGCACCGGATGTGCATCAAGTCTTCGATAAGAACTGTCGTATCGAACTTCTTCCGGAGAATGGATCATGAAGCGATTTTTCCATCCCTTCTTGTTGTCGATCGCGGTCATCGGGATGGCGGAGGCCCTCTCGGGGTGCAGCCGCGAGTCGAGCAACCCGGACGTCCAGGCCGCCGAGTCCGCGGTCGGCATCGATCCCAATAAGGAGCGTCACATCAGCGAAGAGAAAACGAGAGACGTGACGGTGGTCAAGGACACGAAGGTGATCGACAATCAGACGGGCAAGACGATCTCCGAGAAGTCCGAGTCGACCCCCGTGAAGATCACCGAACAGAAGAGCGAAAAGACCAGCATCGACGTGAACGTCGGAGACACCAAGGCGCAACCCGCACCCAAGTGAGCGGCCTTCACGAAGCTTGCCCACCGATCGAGGCACGCACGAGCCTGACGCCGTCGACCATCGCCTTCGACTTGGCGACCGCGATATGCCGGGCCGTCTGCGAGAAACCGCAATCGGGCGTGATCGACACCCGCGAGGCGTCGACCAGCGTCAGGACCTGCCGGAGCCGTTCGGCGACCAGTTCGGGCGGCTCGATCCACGTATTCTTGACGTCCACCAGTCCGACCGCGACATCCATGGTGTCCGGAAGCTGCGCCAGCAATTCCACCTCGGCCATCTCTCGGCTCGCGAACTCGAGCGCGAGTTGGTCGACTTTCACGCGGCCGATGTGCGGGAACAGCGGGGAGTACGACCGCCAGCCGACGGCCCTCGCCCGATAATTCCCGAAGCACATATGCATACTTACATAGGCGTCGACCCCTTCGACGGTCCTGGCGATGACGTCGAGGAAGACTTCGGGGTCGTCGGGGTGGCAGGCGAAGCTCGGCTCGTCGAGTTGAAGGAACTCGATCCCGGCGGCACACGCGGCCTTCAGCTCGGCATTGACGATCGGGATCAGGGCCTCGGTCACGGCCGTACGATCGAGATAGACATCGCCCCCCGCGAGGCATCCCGCCAGCGTGAAAGCCCCGGGAATCGGCATCTTCACAGGGGCCGAACTCAACTCGCGGAGCCGTCGATATTCGTCGACGATCCCCAGGCCATTGGGTGCCCGGAGGGGTGCGACGCAGCGATATTTTGAGCGCTGGTCGTGCGCAGGGGCCCCCCAATTTCGAGCCATGGGCAGGGCTTCGAGCCCTTCGAGATAATCGTAGAATCCCAGGTTGAAGTCGACCCGCTGCATCTCCCCGTCGGTGATGCGGTCCAACCCCGCGCGAAGTTGGTCATCGACCGCCAGTCGGATCGCGTCGCGGAGCGCCTCCTCGCGGTCCACGGGGCCGAATAGGCCGGGATGGGCCGCGACGTCGGCGATGAACTTCTCATACCAGCCGGGGAACGACCAACTGCCGATCACGGTCGCGGGGAGTAAAGTTTCGGACATCGTTGCGTTCCTCGATGGGCAGAAGCGGTGGACTCGCAGCCAAAGGTCGGTCAGACGACAGTCCGGCTGCCATGAGAACCCGTGTCGAAACCCGTTCTTTTCTTAAAAGACGGGTTTCTGATCCGCTCGACGCCGACGACCCGTCGCGGGATGCTGACGGCTTCCCCGCATCTACCGGGAAAGACCGGAGGACGGTGCATACCCGGCTTGAAGGCCCTGACACCGCCCTCGCTCCATGAGACATTTGGGCTTCCGCCCCTTCAACGCCGACAACCCCTCGTGGGATGTCGATGTCTCCTGCCTCAGAAACCCGATTATTCAGAGAGATCAGGTTTCGAGGCTGACACTCAGCCCTTGCCAAGCAGACGATCCACCGAGTCCACGGTAATCGGGTGATAGAACGGCCGTGCTTTCTCATAGATGGCCTTCGCCCGGGCCTTGCCTTCCGGCGTCTTCTTCAACTCGCCGTAGAGTGGCATCAAGAACTTCCGCCGCCCGATGGTCGTGAGAAATGACTCGAGCCTGGCGTCGGCGGGCGAATAGTGGTTGCGGATCGCCATGAGCAGCCAGGTCTCGGCGACCTCGGAGTTGCCCGAGGCCGTTAGCGCAAAGGCGCGGTCGAGCTCTTCCATCTTTTCGGTTGGCAATTCGAGCGGGAGCGTCTGGAGAAACTCCAGCCACTCGTGAGTCGACCACCCTTGAGTTTCGATTCGACCGACCGGCAAGGCGTCGTTCGCCCAGTCCCGAGCCTTCTGCGCGACGATCGCGAGCTTCTCGGATTTCGGCTCGGGGAGGTCGGCCGGCAGGCCCGGCTCTTCGAGCCAGGCGTGGAGGTTGATGCGCGAGGCGGCCCGTTCGTCGAAGGGGAAAAGGTGGCGACGGAGGTAGGCCTCGAACATGTCCGTCGTGATGCTCTGGAAGGCGAAGTGGTCGAAGTAGCCGCGCAGGAATTCGTCGAACCGCTGCCGACCGAACGCCTCCTCGAGCGTCCGCAGCAAGAAGGCCCCCTTCTCGTAAGGCACTCCCGTCATCCCTTCGTCCGGGTCGCGCCCTTCGAGGTTGATGTGGAGGATCTGGTCGCGAGGGGCGAAGTCTTTCAGTTGGGCCCGTAGGTCCTTCAACCCCAGGACCTCTTCCATCTTCGCGCGGTCACGCCCGTAGATGTCCTCGACGATCCGGCGCTCGAGGTAGGTGGTGAAGCCCTCGTTCAGCCAGAAGTCACGCCAGGTCGCGTTCGTCACGAGGTTTCCAGACCACGAATGGGCAAGCTCGTGGGCGACGAGGGCGATCAGCGAGCGGTCCCCGGCCAGGATCGTCGGCGTGGCGAACGTCAGCTTGGGGTTCTCCATGCCGCCGAAGGGAAAGCTGGGCGGCAGGACGAGGATGTCGTAGCGTCCCCAGCGATAAGGGCCGTAGCGACGTTCGGCCGCCTCGACCATCTTCTCGGTGTCGGCGAACTCGTTGGCACAGGCCTCGATCATCGAAGGCTCGGCATAGACGCCGGTCCTCGGCCCGAGCGGCCGGAAAGCGAGATCTCCCACGGCCAGCGCGATAAGGTAGGCGGGGATCGGTTGGGGCATGTCGAAGCGATAGAGCCCCTCAGCCTCGTCGCTCGGCAGGTGATCGGCGCTCATCGCGGCCTTGAGGCCTTTGGGGGTATGAATCGTCGCGCCGTAGGTGATCCGAACTCCCGGCGAGTCCTGCACGGGGATCCACGACCGGGCGTGGATCGCCTGCGACTGCGTGAACAGGAACGGCTGCTTCTTGCCCGCAGTCCGCGGCGGGTCGAGCCACTGCAACGCCCCCGCCTTCTCGGCCGTTCGGTAGGTGATCCGGACGCGCGTCGCCGAAGGAGGGAGGATGATCCTCAGCCTCGAACCCAGGATCGGGAGTGCGCCCGCCGGAGCCCCGAGTTCGAAGGGGGTCTCCGCGGACGTCGAACCGCCCATGATCGCCTCGACCCGTTCGATCGCGAGTCCCCAGGTATCAAGGTCGAGCGGGGCGTCGGCGGGACACCCCGGCTGTCTCTCGAAGTCGAGGGTCGCGGTCCCTCGCAGCGTCTTCCCTGTGAAATCCGCGGTCAGGTCGAGCTCGACCCGCTTCACGCGCACCTGCTCGGGATTCCCGAACGAGTGAGCATCCCGAGCCCCCTCGGCGCCCTGGACCTGCATTCCCATCACCACCCCCAACGCGAAGAGGCCCGCCAGGACCGACCCAAATCGTGATCCGAAGGAAATCATCCTCATTCTCGCAGTTCCTCGGGTAGATCCCGGACTCAGGGATGAGCGGGTGCTGGTCGAATGTCTCCAACGTCACCGACTTTATCGCGGCCGCCCGCGGTTGGCCAGCATCGAGGCAGGACGTCGCATGACCGTCACGAAATGTCCAACGACTACGGAACACGGTTTGCTAAAAATTGTCCAAAGGCGTTCAGGATCAATCGATTCTGGAATCTCAGGGATCTTGAAAAAAAGCGCCAACGGGATGTCCTCACGCGACCGTATAGAGGCATAGTCTCGGCGTCTTGTTGAACATTCGCAGCACAATCCTTCTAAATCGCCCCATGCCGACCTGCGTAGCTGCATGGACGTGTGACCCCCGCCCGCTGTCTTGCCCAGGAAACCGGAAGCCCTCCCGAGGGTCGAAGGTCCAACCAACCAGCCAACCCGAATGTCTCGGCGATTTGATTCCGCAAACTCGCCTCCGCGTTCGGGATCGGGCATGACACGCGTCGTGCGTCCGGCCTTTTGAGCGATGTGGCGGGCAGGCCAGGGACTTTCGGTAAGCCAATCCGATCCATTCTCCCGAAGGAGACGTTTCGATGTCTGAAGGTCATTCGCGGCAATCGATGGGTCGTCGAGGATTCCTGACGGTCGGCACCATGGGGTTCGGCCTCTCGTTGGGCAACTACTTCCAGCTCAAGGCACGCGCCGAGCTAAAGAACTACGCCCCGATCGCCGCGAAGGCCGACTCGGTCATCCACATCTTCCTGCCCGGCGGTATCGCCCACCAGGAGACCTTCGACCCGAAGCCGTTCGCCCCGATCGAGTATCGCGGCGAACTCTCGCACGTCGCCACCAAGATCGAAGGCGAGCCGTTCTCCGAGACGCTGGCGAAGACCGCCCAGGTCGCCGACAAGCTGACGGTCATCCGCTCGATGACGCACGGCGAGGCGGCCCACGAGCGCGGCACGCACAACATGTTCACGGGTTACCGCCCGAGCCCGGCGCTCCAGTACCCGAGCTTCGGCAGCGTGGTCTCGCACGAGTACGGCCCGAAGAACAACCTGCCGCCTTACGTTTGCGTCCCGAGCATCCCGAACGTTTACGCGGGGACCGGCTACCTGAGCTCCTCGTTCTCGCCGTTCAGCCTCGGCAGCGACCCGGCCGACGGCGGGTTCCGAGTCCAAGATCTGAATCTGCCCGGCGGGATCGACGAGTCGCGGTTCGCCACCCGGCGCAACATCCTCGACTCGGTCAACGACTACTTCGCGCACAAGGAAAAGAGCGACGGCCTGGCCGCGATGGACACCTTCTATCAGCGGGCCTACAGCCTGATCAGCTCGCAGAAGGCCCGCGAGGCGTTCGACATCAACGCCGAGCCCGCCGCGATCCGCGATGAGTATGGCCGCAACACGGCCGGCCAGCGGATGCTGATGGCCCGACGATTGGTCGCCGCGGGCGTCCGGCTCGTCTGCTTGCAATACGGCGGCTGGGACCTCCACACGGGGATCGCGGCCGGCATGCGGAGCCAGATGCCCGCCTTCGACCAAGCCTACGCCGCCCTCATCAACGACCTCTCCAGGACCGGCCTCCTCGATCGGACCATCGTCATGGTCTCGAGCGAGTTCGGCCGGACCCCGAAGATCAACAAGGACGCGGGCCGCGACCACTGGCCGAAGGTCTTCAGCGTCGTGCTCGCGGGCGGCGGGTTCAAGCGAGGCTACGTCCACGGTGCCTCCAACGCGACGGCCACCGAGCCCGAGCGCGACCCGATCGGCCCCGAGGATCTCGCAACGACCGTCTACCACCAGCTCGGCATCGTCGCCGACAAGGAGCTGATGGCCCCGGGCAACCGGCCCATCGAAATCGTCGATGGCGGTAAGGTCCGCAACGAACTGCTCGCCTGATCGCCCCGAAGCTCGGAGTCCTCCCGCCCGTCTGTCCCATGCAGACGGGCGGGCCACTCCCCCCTGCTCGCCCCGGAACACGCCCGGCATCGTCTCCCCACGACCCTCCCTTTGGATGATCTCTAATCCCATGGCTGATCGAATCGCAATCCGGTCGCGGCGCCTCGCCGTTGCGTTCGCGACGCTGGCGCTGGCTCTCGGCATGATCGGCTCGGACGCCCTGGCCTCGTCCCCGAGCCTCTCCTCGCTCCGCCCGATGGGCGGCCAACGCGGGACTGAACTCGAGGTCACGCTCGGGGGCGCCCGGCTCACCGACGCCAAGGAAATCCTCTTCTACCGGCCCGGGATCACGGTCTCCAAGCTCGAGGTGGTCAACGACGGTGCGGTGAAGGCAACCTTCAAGATCGCCCCCGACTGCCCGCTTGGCCTGGTCGACCTCCGGCTCCGCTCGGCGACCGGCCTGAGCGAGTCGAGGAGCTTCAGCGTGGGGGGCCTCAAGGAGGTCTCGGAGGTCGAGCCGAACAACGACTTCGCCGTCCCCCAGGTGATCGCGATGAACTCGACCGTCAACGGGATCGCGGACAACGAGGACGTCGACTACTACGTCGTCGACGCGAAGAAGGGGGAGCGGATCTCGGCCGAAGTCGAGGGGATCCGGCTCGGGATCACGTTCTTCGACCCTTACGTCGCGATCATGAACGCGAAGCGCTTCGAGCTCGCATCGAGCGATGACTCGGCCCTGATCTGGATGGACGGCGAGGCGTCGGTCATCGCCCCCGAAGACGGCAAGTACATCATCCAGGTACGCGAGAGTGCCTACGCCGGCAACGGCGCCTGCCTCTACCGGCTCCACGTCGGGAACTTCCCGAGGCCGACCGGGACGATCCCCGGCGGCGGCAAGATCGGCGAGGCCGTCGACGTGAAATGGGTCGGTGACGTCGCGGGCGACACCACCACCAAGGTCACCCTACCGGCGACACCCATCCGCGACTATGGGGTCGTCGCCCAGGACGACAAGGGGATCGCTCCCCATCCGAACGTCTTCCGACTCTCGCCTTTCGGGAACGTCGTCGAGGTTGAGCCGAATGACACGCAGCCGACCGCGACCCCGTTCACGGCCCCGATGGCCCTCAACGGGGTGATCGGCAAGCCCGGGGATGTCGACAACTTCGTCTTCAAGGCGACCAAGGGGCAAACGTTCGACGTCAAGGTCTTCGCGAGGAGCCTGCGGTCGCCGCTCGACTCGGTCATGTATCTTGGGCCGAGGAATGGCGGAGCCCTGCTCGGGAGCGACGACAGCACCGGGCCCGACAGCTACTTCCGGTTCTCGGCGCCGAATGACGGCGAGTACGCGATCTGGATCGTCGACCAGCTCTCCAAAGGGGGGCCTGACTACGCCTATAGGATCGAGGTCAGCCCGGTCGAACCCCGACTGGCGTTGAGCGTCCCGCCGGAGTCGGTGGCCCGCGGGACGGGGATCATGGCCATCGCCGTTCCGAAGGGGAACCGCCAGGCGATCCTCGTGAACGCCAGCCGCGCCGACTTCGGCGGCGAGTTGAACTTCACCCCCTCGAATCTCCCCGCCGGGGTTACGATGGAGGCCGACACGATGTCGGCGAGCATCGCCACCTTCCCGGTCCTCTTCTCGGCAAAGGCCGACGCCCCCCTCGCCGGGACCCTGATGGGCCTCCAGGGAAAGCCGGTCGACCCGAACGTCAAGGTAACATCGGAATTCGCGAACAACATCGAATATGTGCTGAACCCGCAGAACGCCGGGCTTTCGCTCTGGACCCGGACCGTCGACACGCTCCCTGTCGTCGTGACCGACGAAGCCCCCTACTCCATCGAGATCGTCGAGCCCAAGGTTCCGATGGTCCGAGGCGGCTCGATGAACCTGAAGGTCGTCGCTACCCGCAAACCCGGGTTCACCGCGGCGATCTCGGTCTCCCTGCCCTGGAATCCTCCAGGCGTCGGCTCTTCGGGAAGCATCGCGATCCCTGAGAAGCAGAACGAGGCCCTGATCCCGATGAACGCGGACGGAGGCGCCGAGCTGCGGACCTGGAAGATCGTGGTCAACGGCTACTCGGGCGGACCGACGGGACCGATCATGGTCTCGTCCCAGCTCGCCAAGCTCACCATCGCCGCACCCTACGTCGGCTTCGCCTACCAGGCCGCGAGCGTCGAGCAAGGGAAAGAGGTCGACATGGCGGTCACGGTCGCCAAGGCCGTCGACTTCCCCGGTGAGGCGACCGTGACCTTGCTCGGCCTGCCCAACAAGGTCACGACCGACGTGCTGAAGATCACGAAGGACTCCACGAACCTCCTCTTCAAGATCAAGACCGACAAGGTCTCCCCCGCCGGCAACCACGCGAGCCTGTTCTGCCAGGTCATCGTGACCCAGAACGGCGAACCGATCGTCCACAACATCGGGACGGGCCAGTTGCGGATCGACGTGCCGCTCCCGCCCAAGGCCAACGCGCCCGCCCCTGCGCCGATGCCGGTGGCCGCCGCCGCACCTCCGCCGACCGCGGCCCCAGCCAAGCCGCTCAGCCGGCTTGAGAAGCTCCGGCTCGAGGCGAAAGAACGGGCCCAAGCCCAGGCTCAGGCCGGCAAATGAACCACATAGAGAAAACGTTTCGACCCCCAGCCCGCGTGCGTCCCACGCCCCTTGAAGGATCGAACTCGATGACCGCGAGACTCGTTCGATATTCCCTCGCCGTGGTCGCCCTGCTCGGCCTGGCGCAGTCCGGGAAGGCCGACGGGCCGGCTTTGGCGAAGGTCGAAGTCTTCCCCGCCGACATCAACTTGACCACGGCGGCCGATCGCCAGTCGGTGGTCGTCCAGGCCACTTACGCCGACGGCATCACTCGCGACGTGACCAAGGATGCGACGCTGACCGTCACCAACCCGGCGCTAGTCAAGCGCGAGGGTTCGACCTTCTACCCGGCCGCAGACGGTGAGTCGACGGTTGCGGTCGCCTTCGGCGGTCAGACACTGACCATGCCGTTGAAGGTCGCCCAGGCGACCGCCCGGCCTCCGTTCAGTTTCCGGCTCGACATCATGCCCGTCTTCATGAAGGCCGGCTGCAACACGGGGAGCTGCCACGGGGCCGCTCGAGGCAAGGACGGCTTCCGGCTCTCGCTCTTCGGCTTCGACCCCGACGGCGACCACTTCCGCCTCACCCGCGAGATGGTCGGCCGCCGAGTCAACCTCGCCGTGCCCGCCGACAGCACGCTCCTCGAGAAGTCGATCGGTGCGGTGCAGCACACGGGCGGCAAGCGGTTCGAGGCCGACAGCGAGATGTACAAGACGATCCAGACCTGGATCGAATCCGGCGCCCCGAACGACGACGCCAGCAAGCTCCCGAAGGTCGTCGGCGTCGACCTCTATCCGAAGCAAGGCGTGCTCGACGGCCAAGGGGCCACCCAGCAGATGACCGCCCGCGCCCGATACTCCGACGGTAGCGACCGCGACGTGACCCGGCTCTGCGTCTTCCTCACGAACAACGAAGGGTCGGCCGCGGTCAACTCCGATGGCCTCGTGACGGCCGGGAGCCGAGGCGAGGCCTTCGTCATGGCCCGCTTCGAGACGTTCACCGTCGGCTCGCAGATGATCGTGCTCCCCAAGGGCCTCAAATTCGAGTATCCGCAGGAGCCCGAGGCCAGCTTCGTCGACAAGCTCGTCGCGGATAAACTCCGCAAACTCCGAATCGGACCTTCCGGTATCTGCGACGACACGACGTTCCTCCGTCGCGCCTACTTCGACGTGATCGGCCTGCCACCGACCATCGAGGACTACCAACGCTTCATGTCGTCGACGGCCCCCGACAAGCGGGCGAAGCTGATCGACGAGTTGCTCGGCCGCAAGGAGTTCTCCGAGCTCTGGGTCAACAAGTGGGCCGAGCTGCTCCAGGTGCGGACCGACGCCACGAAGAACGTCAGCCAGAAGGCGATGTTCCTGTACTACAACTGGCTCGTCGAGAAGCTCTCTAAGAACACGCCGATGGACGAGATGGTCCAGGAGATCCTCGGCGCCAACGGCGGCTCGTTCAAGAACCCGGCGACCAACTTCTACCTCGGGGCCCCCGAGACCCTCGCCCTCTCCGAGAACGTCGCCCAGGTCTTCATGGGCATGCGGATCCAGTGCGCCCAGTGCCACAACCACCCATTCGACCGCTGGACCCAGAACGACTACTACGGGTTCGCGGCGTTCTTCTCGCAGATCGGCCGGAAGCAAGGGGAGGATTATCGCGAGATCATCTTCTTCAACTCGGGCGGCGGCGAGATGAACCACCCGGTTGGTGGCGCCGTGATGAAGCCCAAATTCCTGGGCGGTGACGCCCCCGACGTCGCGGGCAAGGACCGCCGCGTCGTCCTCGGCAAGTGGCTCGCCTCGCCGCAGAACCCCTGGTTCGCGACCTCGTTCGCCAACCGAGTCTGGGCCCACTTCATGGGCGCCGGGATCGTCGAGCCGATCGACGACTTCCGAGTCAGCAACCCCGCCTCGAACCCCGAGCTGCTCGAGGAGCTCGGCAAACGGTTCACGGCCTCGAAGTATGACCTGAAGGCCCTCGTCCGCGACATCTGCAACTCGAAGACCTACCAGCGATCGACGCAGCGGAACGAGAGTAACCAGGAAGACGAGCGGAACTTCGCCCACGCGAACCTGCGGCGGATCAAGGCCGAGAACCTCCTCGATGCCATCAGCACGGTGACCGACACCAAGGACAAGTTCCAGGGGCTCCCGCTCGGCGCCCGCGCGGTGCAGATCGCCGACGGGACGAGCTCGACCTACTTCCTCACGACCTTCGGTCGGGCGACTCGCGAGACCGTCTGCTCATGCGAGGTGAAGATGGAGCCGACCCTCTCCCAGGCCCTCCACCTGCTCAACGGCGACACCGTGAACGCCAAGATCCAGCAAGGGGGGCTGATCCCCAAGCTGATCGCGAACAAGAAGTTCCCCGAAGAACGGATCATCGAGCTTTACATTCGCACTCTCTCACGCGAACCGACCAAGTCGGAGATCGAGAAGCTCGCCCCGGCCCTCGCCGAAGGGTCGAACCAGAAGCAGGCCCTCGACGACATCTTCTGGGCCTTGCTCAATAGTCGTGAATTCCTGTTCAACCATTGATCTCCCCTCGGGGCTGCGTGACGACGACTGTCGCGCGGCCCCGCTCCACGGCCCTTCCTGAACCGCGTTCGACCAGACCACCCCGACACACCTGCCCGTCCGGACGGGGCTAACCGCCTCGGCCGCGATCCCTCGCGAGGCCTGCGTATATGCGTGCGAAACTGATCGGCGTGATCGCTTCGGGTATCCTGGCCTGGACCTTGGGCGTCGACCGCGCGTCCCTGGCCGCAGACGCCAAGGCGAAGGTCACGTTCCAGGACCAGGTCTCGGCGGTCTTCAAGAGCCGCTGCAACTCGTGCCACAACGCCGACAAGCAGAAGGGGGGCCTCAACCTCGAGACCTTCGGCGGCACGATGCAAGGCGGAGGCTCGGGCAAGGTCGTCGAGCCGGGCGACGTCGACGGGAGCACGCTCTTCAGCCTGATCACGCACAAAGAAGAGCCGAAGATGCCCCCGAACTCGCCGAGGATCCCCGACGCGGAGATCGAGGTCATCAAGCAGTGGATCGAAGGCGGAGCGCTCGAGGCGGCCGGCAGCCTGGCCATGGTCAAGGCGAAGCCGAAGTTCGAGTTCAAGCTGGACCCGAACGCCGCGGGCAAGCCGGTCGGCCCGCCCGCGATGCCCGAGAACCTCTCGACCGAGCCCGTCGTCGTCGCCCCCCGGCCGAACGCGGTGCTTGCGATCGCGAGCAGTCCCTGGGCTCCCCTCGTCGCGGTCGCCGGACATAAGCAGGTCCTGCTCTATAACACCACGAACAATCACCTGGCCGGCGTCTTGCCGTTCCCCGAGGGGACGATCAACGTCCTCAAGTTCAGCCGCAACGGCGGACTCCTCCTCGCGGGGGGCGGGCGAGGGGGCCAGTCGGGCCTCGCCGTCGTCTGGGACGTCAAAACGGGCAAGCGGGCCTTCGAGATCGGCAAGGAGTATGACGCGGTCCTCGCGGCCGACATCAGCCCCGACCACGGCCTCGTCGCCCTCGGCGGTCCGAGCAAGATCCTCCGCGTCTACAGCACGGCCGACGGCCAGCTCGTGTACGAGTCGAAGAAGCATACCGAGTGGGTCACGGCCATCGAGTTCAGCCCGGACGGCGTCCTCCTCGCGTCGGGCGACCGGAACAACGGCCTCGTCGTCTGGGAAGCCCACACGGGTCGCGAGTACTTCGACCTCCGCGGGCACACCCTGGCGATCACCGACCTCAGTTGGCGGCTCGACTCGAACGTCCTTGCCTCCTCGAGCGAAGACGGGACCGTCCGCCTCTGGGAGATGGAGAACGGCTCGCAGATCAAGAACTGGGGAGCCCACGGCGGCGGCACCGCCTCGGTCCGATTCGCGCAGGACGGCCGGCTCGTCACGACCGGTCGCGACCGCGTCGCCCGACTTTGGGACCAGAACGGCGGCAAGCAGCGCGATTTTGAGCCCTTCAACGACCTGGCCCTCGATGCCGTGTTCACCCACGACGCCGCCGAGGTGATCGCGGGCGACTGGTCGGGCGAAGTCCGGGCGTTCGGGCTCGCCCAGGGGAATCGGCTGGCGAACCTCTCCGCCAACCCCGCGCCGATCGCCACGAGGCTCGCGCAGACGACCCAGGCCCTGGCCGCCGCCGAGGCCGAGTCGACGAAGTTTGCCCCGCTGATCGCCGCGGGCGCCGAGAAAGCGGCCGCACTCGCCTCTGCCCAGGCGGCCCTGACCGCCGCCCAGGCCGCGGTCACTCAGCGGACGACGGAGAGCCAGAACGCCGCCGCGACCTTGAAGCGGATAGAGGCCGCCGAGCAGGCGGTCCCCCCGGCTATCGCCCAGGCAAACCAGGCCGCCGTGGCGAAGACCGCCGCCGAAACGGCCGCGATCGAGAAGACGTCCGCCGAGAAAGGTGCGGTCGACGCCACGACCGCCCTCAAGGCCAACCTGACCACGCTCCAGGCCGACAAGGCCTCCGAGGACAAGCTCGTCGTCGAGGCTTCGAATGCCGCCAAGTCGGCCGACAAGGCCACCGCAGAGAAGGGTGCCGCCGACCTCGCAGCCCACACAACTCGCGCGGCCGAGCTCAAGGGTCTGATCGAATCCGCGACCGCCTTGCAACTCGCCGCCCAGATGATCGTGGACAGGACGAAGGCCGAAAAGGGAGTGGCCCTCAAGGCCGTGGAGACCGCCCAAGCCCAGGTCGTCGCATCAACCACCGCCCTCGCTGCGGCCCAGGCCGCGGCCCAGAAAGCGGCCGCGGACAAGGGTGTTGCCACAAAGGCACTCAACGACCTCGACGCCGCGCTCAAGGCCGCGACGGCTCTGGCCACGACCCGCAAAACCGAGGCCGACCAGGCCACCGCGGCCAAGGCGGCCGCGGACAAGGCCCTCGCCGACAACAAGCCCGCCATCGACGCTGCCACCGCCAAGGTCCAGTCGTTGAAGGCCGAGGCCGACGCTCTCGCCCTCGAGAAAAAAGCGAACGACGCCGCCAAGACCGCCGCGACGACAACCGCCTCTCAAGGGGGTTGAGCGCGGGTTCCGAAACCCGGTGTTCAAGAAAACACCGGGTTTCTGGCCCACTCAACGCCGACAAGCGGAAGGGATCCCGAGGTCTCGCCGACAACCTTGCCCGGGGGTTGTCGTGGTCAACTGGCACAGGAACCCGGTTTTAAGAAAACACCGGGTTTCGAAACAGGCTCCAATCCTCCTCGTCGCCTGGCACTGTTCTTGGAATCCGGTTTGCCGACGCGGCCGGCCTGGCTGTCCAGCCCCTCAATCGAGGATCCGAAGGGACGGTGTCTCTCGATGGGACCTCGCCCTCGATCCTCTTCGTATCCGTCGCTACGACCCGAAGATCAGGACAGGCGGCAAGGCGCGGGCCATTGACCGTCCTGGTTTCGAGCATTAAACTTCGGTGAGGTTTGAGGTAACTAACCCGCCCCGCACCGAGGACCGAACGAGGCTCGTTTATGAGTTTTGGCGAGGCTGGTGGGAGCGAGGTCGACTTCGAAACGATGCACGGCCGCAACTGGCCGTCGATCGCCCAGTTCTCCGTGTTCCTGGAGAACCGGGTCGGTCAACTGCGCGAAGTCACTCGGGCCTTTCATGGATCGAAGGTCAAGATCGTCGGCTTGATGATCTCCGATTCCGCCGACTGCTCGATCATTCGCCTCATCCTAAGCCACCCCGAGCAGGGCCGGGAAATCCTCGCCCTCCACAAGCTCGCGTTCGCCGAGAACGAGCTCCTCGTCGCGGAGCTCGCCGCCGGACCGAACTCCCTGGCCGACCTCTGCACGGCCTTGCTCCAGGCCGAGATCAACATTTATTACGCCTACCCGCTCATCATCCATCCCCACGGCCGTTGCGCGGTCGCCATGCACGTCGACAACATCGAGCAGGCCGGCACGGCCCTCCACGCGATGGGCTTCGAGATCGTCTGCGAGGCCGACCTCTCAGCCTGATCCGCTGCTTTACAAGCCCGAAGCGCAAGCGAGTGAATTGTCTTACAGCGAATCAAAGAAGATTCACTCGTTTACGCTTCGGGCTTGTGATTGTTCGCTCGCAACGCCGCATTAGAGCGACGATAGCAGGGCGTGATCGGCTCGAGTTTCAGGAGAGTTTCGAGCGATAGCGTTTGCCATCCCCGGCATCGACGAGGATCTGCCCGGCCTTGAGACGCCGGTCTCGCCAGATGTAGGCGAGGCGGGTCGGCTTGCCCAGGCTCCGAAAGAGGCGTTTGACGTCCTCGTCGCCGAACTCGAGCGGGAGAAGCGCCAGGCCGATCGGCCCTTCCTCGACGGCCTTCGAAACCCACTCGAGCGCCTTGGCGAGGATCTCGTCGTGATCGAAGGCCAGGGGCGGGACTTCTTTGGGATCGATCCAGGAGGCATGAGAGGCGTCGTCGCCACCGAGCACGGAGGGTAAAGGGCCTCGAACGGCTGCGCCGAAGACGAAACTGATCGTGCGGCCCCTCGGGTCGCGGCCGGGAGTGCCGAAGACTCCGAGGAAGGTGATCGGACCCGAGGCGTCGAATCCGGTTTCTTCTCGGAGCTCGCGACGTGCCCCGTCTTCGATCGGCTCGTCGATCTCGAGGAACCCGCCGGGAAACGCCCAAAGCCCGGCGAACGGGTCGTGCTTGCGTTGGATCAGGAGGACGCGGAGTTGATCGTCCACCAGCGCGAAGACGGCGAGATCGACCGTCGCGGCCGGCCGGGGATAGTCGTAGCAGTACGGAGCGGGCATGCGGCGTGTACCTTCGCGTCGATCCTATTGCCGAGGTCCCGTGATTGAGTCAGACTACCATGATGAGCATGACTCCTCCGAGTTTTTTCCCGTGGCCCGCGACGGGGAGCGATGAGCGGTTGGCACGTCTGGTCGAGCGCCTGGCGGAGGCCGACGGGGCGGCCGACGAGGCTGGCGGTTGGCCGTCGGGACTCTGGTCGATCCTCGTCGAGGCCCGTGCGACCCACTGGGTGCTGCCTCGGGAACTCGGCGGCCTGGGACTCGCCCGGTCGGCCTTGCTCGAGTATTACGCCCGGGTGGCCTCGGGCAGCCTGACGGCCGCGTTCATCCTCTCCCAGCACGACGCTGGAGTCCGCCGTCTCCTCGTGAACGCCCCTCGCCCCTGCGCCGATCATTGGCTCGCCGAGATCACCGCCGGCCGAGCCTTCACCACGGTCGGGCTCTCCCAACTGACGACCTCGCGCCGGCATGGAGCCCAGGCCCTCCTCGCCGTCGAGGCCGGCCTGGGGCAGTACCGTCTCGACGGGGCCATCCCCTGGGTCACCGGCGCGATCAAGGCCGACGTCGTCGTGGTCGGGGCTGTCCTCGAGGATGGCCGGCAACTCCTGATCGCCTTGCCGAAGGACAGGCCGGGATTCTCCGTCCAGCCCCCTTTCGAGCTCGCCGCCCTCCAGGCCTCGTGTACGTCGGAGATCACCTGCGACGGTGTTTTGATCTCCGACACCGACCTCCTGGCCGGGCCGTCCGCCGACGTCCTCACGACCCCGGGCTCGGCCGGAACCGGGGGCCTCGAGACTTCGGCCCTGGCCCTCGGGCAGGCACGTGCCGCCCTCGACATGCTCACCGCGGAGCTCCCTCGCCGCGAGGACCTCGGAGAGCCGGTTGAAGCCATGACAGAGGCCTGGACCCAGCTCTGGCAGGATCTGACGGCCACCGCCGAAGGGCTCCCCGGCGCCCACTCGCCGGGCCACGTCCGAGGCCAGGCCAACGCCCTTGCCTTGCGGACCACTCAGGCCTACCTCACGGCTCGCAAAGGGAGTGGCTTCCTTCGCTCCGACCCTGCCCAGCGCTGGGCGAGACAGGCCCTCTTCTTCCTCGTCTGGTCCTGCCCGAGCCCCGTCGCCCAGGCCGCCATCCGCGACCTCGCCGGGCTCTGCTCCCTCTAACCCCATCGGTGGATCGACATCGGCCTCGGGGGCGTCGCGGATGAAAGACAACGCCCCTGGGGTGAGCTCCTTACTCACGGCTGTCCATGCGAACGGACATGCGCGGGCGATCGATATCGATCAACTGGCCGGGTCAATATCCGTGCAACGTTTCGAATCGACGGGGGCCCTCGCGAACGGTCTGCCACGGCCTGGCTTCGCTTCGGCCCTGGGGTTCTGGTTCACGACGGCTCATCCCCTCTCCCCAGAGCCCGTCGTGGCCTTCGCCATCGACTTTGCCCCGACCCAAGAATCGTTCAAGAACAGGTCGACCCCAGTTCTGGAGACGTTACTTCCCCAACGCCCCGAGCAAACCGTGAGGCTCAAGTCCCCCAGTCCCGAGGTCGGCGAGTTGCTCCTAAAGGTGAGTGCGGCCGGAGCGTTGATCTCTGCATCGGACTCGGCCTGGGCCGCGCAGGGCGAAGCCGTCCTCCTGGCACTCGGCGTCTACTGGAGGTTCCTCGCCATCGATCGAGAGCTCGACCGATTGACCGAACAAGCACGAGACGACCTTAGACACGCCGTGATGCCCGGCCTGAGAACGCTCCAGGTTCGCCGACAGCTCGTCGACAACGCGGCCGCGATCCGACGACTCCACCTCAACCTACCCCACTACGCCGGGCCGCTCACCGACAGCCTTTCCTTTAGTTCCACGGTCGGCTCCGCCCAGACCTTCGAAGTCCTGGCCGAGAAACTCCGTCTCGACGCCTGGTGCGAACGAATCGACGAACGTGCCGAGGCCGTCGAAGCGAGCTACGAATCGATGGTAGATCGGTTACTAGGATTTCAAAGCCTGGTGGGCGAAGTGCTGATCATCATTATCCTGCTGGGGGAGCTTGGATTAACGATTTGGGGATTGTTGGGGTAGCGGGAGAAGGAGGGATTCACCACAAAGGCACAAAGGACACAAAGTAGAAACAGCAAGCAAGTAATTTGAAACAATGTGCTCGAGTTAGCTTTTCTCAGAAAACCTAACATCATCAAATCAACAATCAAAGACAATTTGACACAAAGAAAGAAGAGCGAGTTGAACTTCAACCCGCTCACTTTCTTTGTGTCCTTTGTGGTGAATCCTCTTTATTCCACGATCCGAATCCGCAAATCTCGGAGTTGTCGGGCATCCACCGTCCCCGGCGCACCGGTCATCAGGTCACTGCCCTTGGCGGTCTTGGGGAAGGCGATGCAGTCGCGGATGTTGGTCAGGCCGGCGTAGAGCATGACCAGGCGGTCGACGCCGAGGGCGATTCCGCCGTGGGGCGGGGCACCGTTCTTGAGGGCACCGAGCAAGAACCCGAACTTTTCTTCGGCCTGCTCGGGGGACAGTCCGAGGAGCCCGAAGATCTCGGCCTGGACGATCGGGTCGTGGCACCGGATCGTCCCGCCGCCGCACTCTTCGCCGTTGACGACCAGGTCATAGGCCTGGGCGCGGACCTTGGCCGGGTCGGTCTTCAGCAGGTGGAGATCTTCGGGCAAAGGCATGGTGAAGGGGTGGTGTTCGGCGACGTAGCGCTGTTCCTCGGCGTCCCAGGCGAGGAGGGGGAAGCGGATCACCCAGGAGTAGTGATACGACTTCGGGTCGTAGAGCTTCAGCTCGGCCGCGAGCCGGGATCGGAGGTTCGTCAGGGCCTGGCTCGTCACCGCCTGGCTGTCGGCGACGACCAGGATCAGGTCTCCCGCGACGGCGGAGAACCGCTCGCGGAGGCTGGCCTGGACGGCCGGCGGGAAGAACTTGGCGGTCGGGCCGGTCATGGTGTCGGCCTCGACCTTGAGCCACACAAGGCCCTTGGCGCCGAAGGTCCCGGCGAACTCAGTCAGGCCGTCGAGGTCTTTCCGGCTGTACTTCAGCCCGCCGCCGGGGGCGCAGAGCCCTCGGATCCGAAGGCCGAGCTCCTTGGCCTGGTGGAAGACCTTGAACTCGGTCTCGGGGGCGAGGTCGGCGAGGTCCTTGAGCTCGACGCCGTACCGGAGGTCGGGCCGGTCGTTGCCGTACCGCTCCATCACGTCGTGGTAGTCGAGCCTGGGGAACGGCTGGGAGAGGGTCTCGCCCGTGAACTCCTTGGCCAGGGCGGCGACCAGGGGTTCCATGGTCGTCATCACGTCCTGATCCTCGACGAACGACATCTCGACGTCGAGCTGCGTGAACTCGGGCTGGCGGTTGGCGCGAAGGTCCTCGTCGCGGAAGCAGCGAGCGATCTGGTAGTACCGATCGAAGCCCGCAACCATAAGCACTTGCTTATAAAGCTGCGGCGACTGGGGCAAGGCGTAGAAGTGGCCGTCGTGGACGCGGCTCGGGACGAGGAAGTCGCGGGCCCCTTCGGGGGTGCTTCGTCCCAGGATCGGCGTCTCAACCTCGAGGAAACCCTGCCCCGACAGCGACATCCTCATCAATTGTGCCATGCGGTCGCGAAGGATGAAGATCGACTGCATCGCCGGCCGACGGAGGTCCAGGTAGCGATATTTGAGGCGGAGCTCTTCGTTGGCCTCGGCCCCCTGGATCTCGAACGGCGGCGTCGGGGTCGCGTTGAAGACCTCGAGCTCCTTGGCTCGGACCTCGATCGCGCCGGTCTTGAGCTTCGGGTTTTCCTTACCGGGGAGGCGCTTGGCCACCTCACCTCGAATGGCAACAACATACTCGCTGCGCAACTCGCGGGCCGCGGCCTGAAGGGCCTCGCCGACCTCAGGCTCGAAGACGCATTGCGTCAGGCCGTAGCGGTCGCGGATATCGATGAAGACGAGGCCGCCGAAGTCGCGCCAGGCGTCGACCCAGCCGTTCAAGGTGACGGTTTGCCCGACGTGGTCTTGAGTCAATACGCCGCAGGTATGTGTCCGTTTCAGCATGGTCGTCGCGTCTTCGGCCGCCGTCGGGGAAAGGGGTAAGAACGTATCTTGAAACCCGGTCTTCTCTTAAACACCAGGTTGGCTCATGTCGCGAGATCGTTGCCAGGTCATCAAGTAGGGTGGGCACCGCCCACCAGCCTTTCCTGATGACGGTGGGCGGTGCCCACACTAGGGAATACGACGGATCACACGTTGCTGGCTTTCCTGACCCTCCAACGTGAGCACCGATTTCGCGACATGAGCCACGAGGATCTTTGTTCGCGGGTTCACCTTAACGCCCCTCACGGGAAAGCGTCAAGGATCCGCAAGAGATGACCCGCAACCGGGCCGAAGAGTTCACTCCGACCTGGCGAGAGGTCGCCCGACAGGCCCTCGCGGCAAGGGGCATCAAGGGGCGAGCTTGCCGAGGTCGTCCCAGAATCCAGGGTAGGTCTTGGCCACGCAACCGGGGTCGAGGATGGTGACCCCTTCGGCCTTCACCCCGGCGAGGGCGAATGACATCGCCATGCGATGGTCGTCGTAGGTTGCGATGCGAGCGGGGGTGATCGTCCCGCTAGGGAAGATGATCAGGCCGTCGGGATGCTCCTCGACCGTCGCCCCGAACTTCCGGAGTTCCGTCGCCAGGGCGGCGATGCGGTCGGTCTCCTTGTGACGGATGTGGGCGACGTTGCGGATCCGGGTGATTCCCTGGGCGAAGAGGGCGACGACGGCCAGGGTCATGACCGTGTCACTGATCGCGTTCATGTCGACGTCCACGCCCCGGAGCGGGCCGCCGGTCACGGTCGTCGCGTTCCGCTCGCGGACGACCGTGCAGCCCATGTGCTCGAGGATGTCGACGAAGCCGACGTCCCCCTGCACGCTGTCGGTCCCGAGCCCTTCGACCGTGATCGTCCCCCCGGTGACGGCGGCGAGGGCGAACATGTAGCTCGCCGCCGAGGCATCCGGCTCGATCGCGTAGGGGCGACCGACGTAGCGGGCGGGCCGGATGTCGAACCGCCGATTCTTTCGGTTCGAGATCCGCACCCCGAACGCTTCCATAACCGCCGTCGTCATCGTGACATACGGGACTGAGACGAGGGTCCCTTGCACCTCGACCGTCGTCGTGTCGCGCGAGTAGGGCAACGCCATGAGCAGCCCGCTGAGGAACTGGCTCGAGACGTCCCCCTTGACGAACGCATAGCCGCCGTCGAGGTAGCTGGCCTTCACGGTCACCGGCGGACAGCCCGTCCCGAGGTCGCTCTTGGCTTCGGCCCCGAGCCCGTTGAGGGCCGAGAGGAGGTCCTGGACGGGCCGCTGCCGCATCCGAGCCGTGCCGTCGAGTCGGTAGGTCCCCTGCCCCGTCGCCACCATCGCCGTCAGGAATCGGAGGCTCGTGCCGGAATTGGCCACGAACAACTCGGCCTCTGGGGCTGGGACCTTCCCCGTACACCCCCGGATCCGGATCGTGGCCGACTCGACGTCGTGCTCGACCTCGATCCCCAGTCGCTTCAAGGAGTCGACCATGACGCGGGTGTCGTCGCTGTCGAGTGCCCCCGTGAGCGTACTCGAGCCTTCCGACATCGCGGCCACGATCAAGGCGCGGTTGGTCAGGCTCTTCGAGCCCGGGACCTTCACCCGAGACGAGGCGGGCGGGCCCGACCAGGGGACCATCGTCAACTCTTCTGGATAGTTCGCCATATCTCGATTTTCTTGACAAACCGCGATGAGGAGCCTGACCCGACGAAGGGGACACCCCGGAGCGGAGCCGCCGACCGGAGCCCGAACGGCTCCCCGGCTCGATTCTACCGTTTTTTCGACGCGGTGCCCTCGGGGCCTCGCGAGGAATCGCCCGAGGGATCGAGTCGTCGGCCGATCCGGGCCTGGAGCTCGTCGGCGGTCATCCCCGTGATCAGGAACCGTTTGTCGCGCGAGGTCTCCCCGCTGAGGAGCGTGATCTCCGACGACCGGCATCCCAGGACCTCGGCGAGCACTCCCTGGATCGCCGCATTCGCCTTGCCCTTCTCGGGGGCTGCCGAGACGGCGACTCGCAGCGCCCCGGCCCGTTCGCCGAGCACGGCGTCCCGCTTCGCGCCCGGTTGGGCGCGGACATTGAGGACGATCCCCCGAGCGTTGGGGGTCAGGACGATCACGGGGTAACCCCCTCGAACAGGGCCGAACCGATGCGGACCAGGGTCGCCCCCTCTTCGATCGCCGTCTCGTAGTCGTTCGACATCCCCATCGAGAGATGGTCGAGCGCGAGCCCCGTCCGGGCCCGGAGCTCGTCGCGAAGCGTGCGGAGCCGGGTGAACGACGGTCGGGCCGTCGTCGCGTCCGTATCGAAGGCCGCCATGGTCATGAGGCCGACGACGGGTAGACCCCGAACCTCGGCGATCGCCTCCGCTTCCTCCAGGACCGTCTCTGGTGACCAGCCGTGCTTGGCCGCCTCGCCCGAGGTGTTCACCTGGAGGCAGACCTCGGGGAGCTCCGCCCCTCCCATGTCCGCCGCCAGGCGTCCGAGCTCTCGAAGCAGCTTCAGGGAGTCGACCGAATGGATCATCCGGACCATCGGCAGGGTCTTCCTCGCCTTGTTGCCTTGGAGGTGGCCGATCAGGTGCCAGCGCACGGGGACATCCACCAGTTCGTCAACCTTCCTCCACAGTTCCTGCGGGTAGTTCTCCCCGAGTTCGACCACCCCGAGCGCGACGAGCGGGCGGATCATGGCGACGGGGTTCTTCTTCGTCACGGCGACGAGCGAGACCGCGCCAGGGTCGCGTCCCGAGCGTCGCGCCGACTCTTCGATCCGGGATCGGACGAGCTGAAGATTATCTCGAATGCGGTCGCTGTCGATTTCCATGGCTTGAGTGTGATATCCGTTGGGGCATCGCGACAAGCGTTTCGCCCGTCGCCTCGGTGACGATCGGAGGTCGATCGACTATCCTTGTCGGTGACTAGGGCCCGGCCGCATCGCGGCCGCTCGCGACGACATTCGAAAGCTCGAAGGAAGAATGCCCCGATGAGACCTTTCCTGGTGATTCTCGGATTCATCGCCGCCGCCCTGATCATCACCCAGCTCACGCTCGGAATGCTGATCACGGCCAGCCACGCCCCGAAGATCGTCACCGCCCACAAACATACCGGCTACCTGACCGTCGTCGTCTCCCTCGTGTACATCCTCGGCTCCCTCATGGCGATCGCCTCGATGCCGAGGCAGACCAAAAGCTGAGGACTTGCCCCGAAACTCGCCCTATCTACAGTAAAACGTTGGGGAAGATTCACCACATTAAGAACACAAAGGATACCAGAGAACAAATTATTAACTATTTAAAATTTTTCTTTGTGTCCTTTGTGACTTTGTGGCGAATCCTCCTCGTCTTGTGACAAATCCTGCACGCCCAAATCGGGCCCATTTCACTCATCGACGGTGAAGATCGGCGTAATGTCCCCGCGCTCATTGAAAAGGCCGACGAGCAGTCTCGCCGACGTCTGGTGCCCAAGGAACGCGCGGGAGGTCGGCGGGCCGAAGCTTCGATAGATGACCAGTGTCTCGTGACGTCCCCAGGTAATCCGCACGGCGACGGCCGTGTCCGACGAGCAGACCTTGGCCTTCTCGGTGACGGTGAGCATCCGCCAGGTCACCGACTTCCGGCCCCTGAGTGGATCCCAGGAGATCAGCAGGGGGAGCCAGACGCGCCTGCCTACGGCCTTCCTCCGAAGGATAAGCTCCCTCGACTCGACGTCGAAAGAACCCGGTTCGGTCGGATCCGAGAGTGAGGAAAGACACAGAGGAAACGCCTGGGCCGACGCCCTTCCCCTCGCGGCCGAGAGTCCCAGCCCTCGGTTGCCCTTGAGGGGATCGGCGTCCATTCCCAAAGGAAGCGCGACCCGCATCGCGGCGTCCGATCCCGCACCTTCCACGAGGTCGGAGATCAAGGCGATCCGTCGCCCTCGGAGCACGAGGGCCGAACGCTGGACCTTGGTCTCCCCCGCGCGGAAGCTCCATTCCGCCAGGTCGGCGGACGAATTCGACACCCATCGAGTCATCCGAGCTCGGTCTGCGCCGGAACTCGGCGTGGGGCCCGATCCCCAATCCGGCCCCAGCCAGGTTCGGCCGGCACCGAAGAGTTCCATGCTCGACGAGGGGCCGCCGGAGCGATGGTCGATCGCCAGGAAGTCGCCCTGGCTCGACCACCCCGCTCGGAGCATCGCAAGCGGCCGATCCGCCTGTGCGGCGGCCGGTAGAGGCGGCGGAGAATGTCGCTTCGTCCGGACCGGGAACCACCAGTCGACCACGGTCCCCAGGCCAGGGTCGGAAAGATGCTCCGCCCAGTAGCGGAACAGAGCCCGCACGTGCGCCTTCTCTCCACCGATTTCCGGGGCGAAGACGGTCGACCCGTCGGGCCGAGAGAACCGAAGCGTTTGGCGAAACCAACCCTCGATCCTCGCGTCGAACGGTTCCGGCCAATCGCCTTGCCGACGTCGACGGATCTCGGCAAGCAGGGAAAGCGCCGGCACCCATGCCTTGAGCGGTAGGGTCTGCGGCACCCCCTCGGCATCGAGTTCGCGATCGAGCCAACACGTCAAAGGGCCCTCCTGACCTTGTTCCTCCCAGGCGGAGGCCGCCGACTTCAACTCGAGATATCCCTGCAGACCAATCTCGCCGTCTTCACTCATGTTGCCGATTTTTCCAGGGATCTTGGGAAATGGAAAGAGCCTCAGCGTGTACTCCGCCTCAAAGGGAAATCCCGCGTCGTGAAGGACCAGGCTCCCATTTCCTTGAACCACAGCGTTATGCCCACAAAAGAGTCAGTAGAGCCCAATCCCCAGACAGCCCTCGGAGTCATGCGGATCGAACTCAATAACGTCAGTCCGGAAACGAAAAATCGAGCAGATCTCACAACCCTATTCCTACTAGTACCTTACAGAAATCACACCCGGACGAACGGGGAAGAAACCGACTTTTTTGGACGCCATTTTCCGTCTGGCACTCTCTTTGCACTTGTACCATTCGTCTGACACGAAAAGAAGCCTGAAACTGAGCTAAGTGCAAAGATTCTTCTAGTTTACGAAAAGTCCGACGGCCCCGATGGGCGTCGGCACAAAACACCCCAACTGGCGACGGTCGAAATGGCTTCCAGCCGGATCGACTTACCGCCAAAGGGGCGAGCGGGATGCCTCGCACGACCCCCCCGCTCGCCCTTTCTTACACAGACCATGCCCTCGCTCAAGAGCGTGGCATGGGCCCGACCAGCCGGCCAGACAGTGTCGTCCTAGTCGCCATGGGAGAGGTGGTGGACTAGGGTTGAGACTATCTGGCCGGCTTTATTTCATTCCCTCCGACTGATCCCGCACCCTCACAAACGACCCTGGCAGATAACTCTGGCGCCTTAGCCACTCGGTCTTACACACAGCCGCATCAGAGATTTAGGACTCAGCCGTGCTCTCCGATTTGCTTCGGGGAGTCTCGGATTGCGCCCCGACCCACAGGTCCTCGCCTTCGAATTCTTCCGCATCTCCAGGGCATGCCCATCTATCACTAGAATCGCTAATTTCCGCGGTGACATCATCCGATCTTAATCGCGAGTCGGAGTCAGTTTGCCGTTCTGGCGTCACCGCTGCGGGGATTCGACCCGGGGGACGAGCCATCGTTCTCTCGCTCATCGAAGCCCAATGCTCGCATCTCGATCGAAACGTTGCCTTCTCGGCTTCGTAACCTTGAATCGAACGCGGGTGAGCACGAAAGGAGCCAGGGCGACCGGCTGGTTCTCCGACATCGCGTTGGTGGAACTCCTTGAGGTGATCGGCTCTCCCGGGGATCCCGCAAGGGGTCTTTGCCCGATCTCGCCGTGTTGGAGCGACGGCCATCGCAGCAGGACTCACTCGACAGACGTTGCGAACCGTCGACGAGGAGCGAGGTCCATTCGGGCATTCCACTGGGATGCTGCCATGTGATCGGTCCACGAAAGGATTCGTGGACGACGTCATATCAGGAGGATGACCGTGAGAATACCGATCGTCAAAGGAGTCGGCGTCCTGGGTCTGCTCTGGGTGATTGGGGCTGGGGAGAGCCTCGCCCAGGTCGGCTCTTCTGGAGCCGGAAATGCCTATCCGCCGACCTCCATCCCCCTGCCCTACCAGACGCAGGCCCCTCGCCCCCAATATCGGGGCGCCGTGTCCGATCGGCCGGTCCTGACGTCGATGGTACAGGATCCGCCCAACCCCTCGCCGACGACCCCGGCCGCCGAAGGCCCCTCCGAGCTCTCCTCGCCGACGGGTTCGCCGGGACCGGACAATGAGACGGACGTCGCACTCCCCAGGGCGGAACGTGCCGGCGGCGGCGGCGAACCGACGACCGCCGAGGCGGGCGAGCTCGCCGCGGAAGAAGCCAAGGAAGAGGAGGGCTCGGGGAAGGACGAATCCAAGCTCCTGATGAACTTCTTCAACCGGGCCGACGCCCCGGTCAAGGTCTACGGCTGGATCGAGAACAGCTTCACCGGCAACACGCTGGGGACCCCGAAGAATGACGTCAACTTCGGCGTCAATCCGAACAGCCAGGCCAACCGCTGGATGGGGAACCAGTACTACCTCGTCATCGAGAACCCCCTCGAGCAGAACGACAAGATCAACTTCGGCTTCCGCGTCGACAACCTGTTCGGCAACGACTGGCAGTTCAACCATATGCGAGGGCTCAATGAGCACTCGTTCCGGCTGAACCACTTCCTCGGCTACGACCCCGCGCAGATCTACGGCGAGGTCCACCTGCCCTGGCTCACCAAGGGAGGCCTCGACGTCAAGGGCGGTCGCTTCTACACCATCCTCGGTTATGAAGTGGTGCCCGCCATCGGCCGACCGTTGCTCTCCGTCCCTTACATGTTCAACTACGGCCAACCGTTCACCCACCTCGGCATGATGTCGACTCTGCACCTCACCGATCGCATCAACATCTTGAACGGTACGGTCAACGGCTATGACCGCTGGTTCAACGCCAACTACAAGTGGAATTACATCGGCGGCATCACCTGGACGTCGAAGAGCGGAAAGTCGAACTTCGCCCTTTCTTACATCTTCGGGCCTAACCAGTATCCTCGCTTCCTCTCGGGGACCAACCAGCAGATCTTCCTCCTCGGCAACACGATCCCCCCGCACGAGGACGGCCGCCGCAACCTCGGCTACGGCAGCAACAACCGACTCTCGTTCACCGGAGTCTACTCCTACAAGTGGACCGACAAACTGACCCAAGTTGCCGAAGTCGACCTCTCGTATGAGAATAATATCCCCGGCAGCGGCGGCGTCACCTTGGCGAACGGCCTCTTCTCGGGCGGTGCCGACCGGAACGACAGTTGGCAAGGGTTCGGGAACTGGTTCCTCTACGCCTTCAACGAGAAGTTGACCGGCGTCTGGCGTTCGGAAGTCTTCCGCGACGACGGCGGACAGCGGACCGGCTATCGCGACACGTTCTACGAGCAGACCGTCGGCCTCGTGTACAAGCCGAAGCCCTGGCTCTGGGTCCGGCCCGAAGCGCGATACGACTGGTCGCAGTTCACCCACCCGTTCTTCGACGGCACGAAGAAGAGCCAGTTCACCATCGCTGCCGACGTCATCCTGCTCTTCTGAGCGACGAACCGGCCCGACCGACGACCTCCGTGCATGCCAAGGCCGGCTCGAAACCTAGTCTCGGAGATGTCTCGCCGATCTAACGCCCAGGCCCGACGCCGTACCCAACCGGCGTGGTGCCCGCTCAAGATGAACCCCCAAGTCCTCGGATGAGTTTCGATCTCGCGACCTTCCGCATCGCCGCCGTCGACGGAGGAGTGCCCCTCCCTCCGTCGTCGGCGTCGTCGTTTTGAGGCCATCCGGCCCAAGTCATCAGCCGAAACGACGGCCTGCCTACCACCACGGCTTGCTCGCTTTTCGAATTCCGCTCGGATTCCATGCACATCCGCAGTGAGCCGACGACCAGGGCCTCGTCCCCCATGCTTGAGAATCGCCGACCATTCCGGCATCCTGCACGTCTGCGATCGGCGGGCCGAACCGTCGACGTCCGCCTCCTTCATTCCGCCCCCCCGGCCCCCACCCTCCGAGGACGACGATGAGCCAAAGAGCCCGCGAAGAATACCGATATGAGAAGCTAACGTGGCCGGAGATCAACGACGCGATCGAGCTGGGCAAGGTCTGCATCGTCCCCTGCGGCGCCGTGGAGCAGCACGGCCACCACCTCCCGCTCGACGTCGACATCGTCTGCCCGGGCGGCATCGCATCCGGGGCGGGGAGGCAGATCCCCGAGTCGATCCTGGTCCTCCCGACCGTCGCCTACGGCTACACCGGCCACGTCATGGACTTCCCCGGCACCATCAACACCGACTTCGAGCACTTCATCCACCAGATCCTCGACATCACGAAGAGCCTGGCCTACCACGGGTTCAAGAAGATCATCCTTCTCAATGGGCATGGCTCGAACATGCCGAACCTCGACCTGGCCGCCCGCCGGACGAACCTCGAGACCGACGCGGAGTGCGTCGTCGCCGCCTGGTGGAACCTGCTGACCGTGGACAAGGAGTTCCTCCCGAACTGGCGGCAGAGCAAATTCCCCGGCGGTTGCGCCCACGCCTGCGAGCTCGAGACGTCGCTCTACCTCTACCTGGACGGCGACAACGTCCGCAAGGACAAGATCAAGAACGGGGTCATCAGCTTCAACGAGGAACACAACCCCTTCAACTGGGTCGACCTCTTCGCCGCGGGCCCGGCGACCCTCGTCTCCTGGACGAGCAGCTATTCCGAGACCGGCGTGCTCGGAGAACCCGAGCTGGCGACCGAGGAGAAAGGTCGCCAGGTCTACGAAGAAGCCGTCAAGCAGCTCGTCCGCTTCGTCACCTACTTCAAGGACCGGCCACTCGACCCTCGCCGAGACCGACACCGCAAAGCACCGACGATGCCGATCCCCTGGGGACAGCGGCCAATCTCCGGCGGCTCCGCCTGAGCCGATGGATCATCGAGCCGCTCAGGAAAAAGCGACGAAGACCCGACCTCGGCGATCGAACGAGTCTCGGGTCATCGATTTCGGGCTCACGGGCAAGAAAAAGTAATTCATCAACAGATTTCGCAGATTTTCACAGATCAAAAATTGATTTAAATAGATTTTCAATTCTATTCTTCAGATTATCCGTGTTTCATCCGTGGCTGAAAAGATTCGATTGACCCGACGAAAAGCAAAAGGGGGACGCCGGTCGCGCGCGTCCCCCGTTTCGTCTCGAATCGATGCCGACAGGCAGCGTCAGATGAATTCGTTGATCAGGTTCTCGAGCATTTCCTGACGCCCGCTCGCGTTCTTCGCCGCCTCGCCCTTGGGGAGGATGTAGCCTTCGAGGTCGGCGAAGCTGGCGTTTCCGGACTCGATCCGTCGGCCGAGCTCGCTGTCCCAGCTCCGGTAGCGTTCCTTGACGAAGGCGGAGAGCCGGCCGTCGCTGATGATGGCGTGGGCGATCTTCACGCCTCGGGCGAACGCGTCCATCCCGCCGATGTGCGCGTGGAAGAGGTCGACCGGCTCGAAGCTCTCTCTGCGGACCTTGGCGTCGAAGTTCACGCCGCCGGTGGTGAAGCCACCCATCCCGAGGATGCAGAGCATGCACTGGGCGGTCAGGTAGACGCTCGTCGGGAACTGGTCGGTGTCCCAGCCGAGCATGGGATCGCCGGTGTTCGCGTCGATCGAGCCGAGGGCCCCGGCGCCGATGGCGACTTCGAGCTCGTGCATCATCTCGTGACCGGCGAGGGTCGCGTGGTTGGTCTCGAGGTTGAGCTTGAAGTGGGGGAGGAGCTCGTACGTCCGCAGGAAGTTCAAGCAGGCGGCGGCGTCGGAGTCATATTGGTGCTTGGTCGGCTCCTTGGGCTTGGGCTCGATGTAGAACGTCCCGCCGAAGCCGATCTGCTTCTTGTAGTCGACCGCCAGGTGGAGGAACCGGGCCAGGTGGTCCAGCTCACGCTTCATGTCGGTGTTGAGGAGCGTCGAGTACCCTTCGCGGCCCCCCCAGAAGGTATAACCGAGGCCGCCCAGCTCGTGGGTCACTTCCATGGCCTTCTTGACCTGCGCCCCCGCGAATGCGAAGGCGTCGAGATTCGGGCTCGTCGCCGCGCCGTGCATGTAACGCGGGTTGGTGAAGAGGTTCGCCGTGCCCCAGAGGAGCTTGACCCCGGTCCTCGCCTGCTCCTCCTTGAAAACCTTGACGACGGCGTCGAGGTTGGCGTGGCTCTCCTTGAGCGTCTTGCCTTCCGGCGCCACGTCGCGGTCATGGAACGCGTAGAACGGGGCCCCGAGCTTTTCGAAGAACTCGAACGCGACGCGGGCCTTGAGGCACGCACTCTCGACGGAGTTGCTGCCGTCGTCCCAGGGGCGGAGCGCCGTCCCCGCGCCGAACGGGTCGGCCAGGGGATTGCTGAACGTATGCCAGTAGACGACCGAGAAGCGCAGATGCTCCTTGAGCGTCTTGTCCCCGACTACCTCGTCCGCGTTGTAGTGCTTGAACTCGAGCGGATTGCGAGACTTCGGTCCCCCATAGACGATCCGGGGGATTTCTGGAAAGAATTCGGACATCGGCGGGTCTCACCCAACGAGAAGATCGGAGATCCCGGGTTTCTTCGGGAAGAAGCCCACAATGTAAAGGGGTGTCCTCGACGAGACAAGCCCCTGTTTCAACGCGAGTGACGGCCGGTCCGTCCCTACCCGAGCCAAAGGATGAATCTCCACCCGACGGGCTCCGACCGATCAGGATACGCCGGACGCTTCGTCGCCATCAAACACATCGCAACGGATGTGAGGGCAAGGCCTTTTCCTCCACAGGAAAGAAACCTCCTGTCCTGCCATGTGTTAAACTAAAGCGATCGAGCCGAAGGCGGGGTTCGGGCAAGAATTCTGGGCCGGATGTCCTGAGAATTCGCGATCGGCTCGGAACTTCCGATTGGCGAGAGCGTCCAAGGAGATGTCACGAGGGCACGACGACAAGCCGGCTGAATCTCTTCCGCGACCCGGCCGTTGGGGCGTCCAACGTCTCCGAAAGCGGGGGCTCTCGCCGCGTTGACGATACGTCAACTCCTGTGCTAGCGTGATTCGATTTCCGGGGTCCGGCGGGCCTGGCGTCCTGCTTTGGCTGGCCTGACCTCGAGCGTTCTGCCGGTCGGTTTCGACCGCACTTCGTTCCACTCGACTTTTTGTAGTTCACCTGCGATGGGGCGCCACTCGGGGCGCGACAGGAGACTGACCGCATGGCGAAGATCCAGCCCGTCTGGGCACTCGACGTTGGCCAGGCCGCCCTCAAGGCCCTGAAGCTCGTCCCGGGCGAGACGCCCGAGCAGGTGACGGCCGAAGCCTTCGACTATGTGGAATATCCCAAGATCCTCAGCCAACCCGACGCCGATCCCGACCAACTGGTCCGGGAGGCGCTCGAAACCTTCCTCGAGCGGAATGATCTGAAGGGTTGCAAGGTGGCGATCGCCGTCCCCGGCCAGGCGGGGTTGGTCAAGTTCATCAAGCTCCCCCCGGTCGAGAAGAAGCGGATCCCGGACATCGTCAAGTTCGAGGCGAAGCAGCAGATCCCCTTCGCCCTCGAAGAGGTGGTCTGGTCCTATCAGCAGATCGGCGAGAGCGACGAAGACGGCGACGACGACTTCACGATGGCCGAGGTCGGGCTGTTCGCGATGAAGCGCGACCAGATCAACCGGGCTATCCTGCCGTTCCGCGTCGTCGGCATCGAAGTCGACATCGTCCAGATGGGGCCGATCGCCCTCTACAACTTCATCACGTTCGACCAGCTCAAGGAAGGCCCGCCCCCGCCCGCCGCGGAGGGTGTAAACGCCGAGGGCGAGAAGGCCCCGGCCTCGAAGGGTGAGAAGGGCTCGGTCGTCCTGATCGACATCGGGGCGGACAACACCGACCTGATCATCACCGACGGCGTGAGGATCTGGCAGCGCAACGTTCCCATCGGCGGCAACCACTTCACGCGGGCGCTCACCAAGGAGCTGAAGCTCACCTTCGCCAAGGCCGAGCACCTGAAGCGGAACGCCACCAAGGCCCCGGACCCCCGGTCGATCTTCACCGCGATGCGAGGCGTGTTCAACGACTTCGCCAGCGAGATCAACCGCTCGATCGGGTTCTACTCGAGCGTCAACCGCAACGCCAAGATCATCAAGATCATCGGCCTTGGCAACGGGTTCAAGCTCCCCGGCCTCCAGAAGTTCTTGCAACAGAACCTCAACCACGAGGTCGAGAAGCTCGAGACGTTCTTCCGGATCGTGGGCGACGACGTCAAGACGGCGCCCCAGTTCCAGGAGAACATCCCCTCCTTCGGCGTGGCCTATGGCCTCGGCGTCCAGGGGCTCCGCAAGAGCGGCATCCACACCAACCTCTTGCCCCCCGAGATCGAGCAGGTCCGGTTGATCCGTGCCAAGAAGCCGTGGGCCCTGGCGGCCTCGGCGCTCTTGATGCTCGGGTTCTCGGCCCTCTTCCTCGGCGATTACCGGGCCCTGGCCAAGGTGGACACGGCCCCGTTCAAGAGCGCCGTCGAACAGGCCAACGCCGTCTCCAAGCGGGGTGCCGACTACGCCTCGGCCTTCACCACCGCGAAGGACGAGTGGAAGAAGGTCTACGACGAGGGGAACTCGCTCGTCGCCGGCGCGACCGACCGGGGCAAGTGGCCGATCTTCCTGAAGGTCATCAACTCGCACTTCCCCGACCCGGTGAAGGAATACAAGCTCGACCCCGACAAGCCGGAGAACCAGGCGACCCTCGATCGGCTCCGCGTCCACATCGACGCGATCAAGCCCGTCTGGCGCGCCAACGTCGCCGACGAGTGGTTCACGCTCGAACCCCCGTCGGGCCCGAGCAAGGTTGCGAAGGATTTCTCGATGCACCCGTACGACCGCGCCGAGGTCCCGAGCGGGAGCGGCTGGATCGTGCAGATCATCGGGCACCACTACAACCCCGACCCGACGCCCGAAGAGCTCTCGAAGACTAAAGACGTGAAGAAGGAGTTCATGTTCGGACGCTACGGCTACCTCGTCAAGAAGATCCTGCCGGCCTTGATGACGCCGGAGATGAGGCTCGAAGGTTACCACCACGTGGTCGTCCCCTGGTTCACGACCGACAAGAACTGGACGAGCCTCAAGTCGAGCGAGACCAACGGCCTCGCGGGCAAGACGGTGCCGATCCTCGATCGGGCGATGCCCCCGGCAGACGCCGAAGGGGGTGGCGGCGAGGAAGGCGGCGGGGTCTCGGGGATGGCGAACTCGAGGATGATGCGAGAGGGAGGGATGATGGGCGGCCAAAGAGGCCGTCAGATGGGCGGCCCCGGGATGGGCGGCGGCGGAATGGGTGGCGGGATGGGAGGCCCCATGATGGGTATGCAAGGCCGCATGGGTCGCGAAGGGATGATGGGTCGACAGATGGGCGGTGGCATGGGCATGGGGCTGGGCCAAAGCGAGATGGACAAGAAAGTCGTCACGCTCACACGGACCGACTTCTTGATCCAACTCATCTGGCAGGCCCCCAAGCCCGAAGACATCCCGGCGACGCCCGAGGATCGGAAGGCCAAGCTCGTCGAGATCCGCACGAAGGTGAAGGAAGCCGAGAAGAATCAGCCGGTCGTCACCTTGAAGGAGAGCGACCTGGAGAACGTCTCCAACAAGCAGTCGGAAGAGGTGGCCAAGGCCTTGACCCAACCGGCCCCGGCCGCGGGCGCCCCCAATGCCGCGGGCCCTGCTGCCGCCAACACCAAGGCCGCCCCTGGGCAGCCGGCCGCGGCTCCGGCCGGCGACGCCTCGAAGTCGGCCGCGCCCGCCGCCCCGGCCAAGTAACCCAGGCCGAAGGCCGGGGGTCCACTCCCCGGCCTTCTCTACCGCCACGCTCCGCGACCGTGACGTCCACAGCCTGCCGCCCGGGCGTCTCGGTCGATTCCCATCCCCGACTCGTCGTACATCGAAGGCCACCGCGACCATGGACCAAGTCAAAGAAATCCTGAGACAGGCGATCAAGCATCGCTTCTGGATCGTCGTGGGTATCTCGGCCCTCCTGCCCATGATCGGCTACGCCCTCGGCTCGGGCCCGATCAAGGATAAGACCAAGAAAGAGACCGAGAAGATCAACTCCGCCAAGAAGGGCGTCCAGCAATACACCAGCGGCCAGATCCCCAACGAGCAATACAAGCCGCTGGTGGACGAGAAGAAGGACGTGCTCAGCAAGGACGTCAATGCGTCATGGAAGAAGCTCTACCAACGGCAAGAGCCGTTCCTGACCTGGCCCGAGAACGTCAAGGATAAGTTCCAGGCGTGGGGCCGAGCGTGGCCGAAGGACGTCGACCCCAGCGTGGTCCACCAGACGATCTTCGACTACGTGCTCGCCTACCGGAAATACGTCGAAGGCGTTTACAAAACTTGCCGACCTTTTGATCCGATCGAGGGGACCGGCGTCGTCTCCGCGCCCCCGGAAGAGGCCCTGCTCCGCCCCGCGCCGTTCACGATCGAGACCCCGCCCGGCCCGCCCACCCTGGGCAAGGTCTGGGCCGCCCAGGAGCGACTCTGGATCCAGAGGACCCTCCTCCAGGTCATCGAAGACGTGAACGCCAAGGCCAAGGACTGGGACTCGGCGATCATCAAGCAGATCGACATCCTCGAGGTCGGCAACATGGCGGCCCAGGACCAGGTCTCCATCGGCGAGGGGGAGACCCTCGAAGAGGCCCCCGAGCTCGACGCCCCGGCCGGGGAAGGAGAAGAAGCGGCCCCGGCCGAAGAGGAGGAGTCGGGCGCACCAATGCCCGGCCAGATGCGCGGCATGGACATGATGGGAGGCGGGATCGGACAGAATGCCGAGCAGGTCTACTATCTCAAGCCCAAGTCCGAGACCTCCCAGTTCAAGATCCTCCCCTTCCAGCTCTCCGTGTTGATCGATCAGGACCACATCCAGGACCTGTTCGTCGCCTTCGAGAACTCGCCGATGGGCATCCAGGCGGCGGAGATGGAACTCTCGAAGCCCCTCACGAGGGTCATCAAGCCCGAGAAAGGCCTGACCCAGGAATTCATGGGCGGCATGATGGGCATGGGCGGCGGGATGGGCATGAACGGCATGATGCAGCGCCAGATGATGGGAGGAATGCGAGGAGGGCGAGGGATGAGCCCAATGACGGGATTCGGCGGCCCGATGATGTCGCGGCAGATGATGGACGCGTATGGCGGCGGTGGAGGCCGAGGGATGATGGCCGCCGCGACGAAGAGCGGCGTCAACACCCGGAACGAGAACCGCGCCGAGAAGAAGAAGGCCGAACTCGAGCAGGTAACGAAGTCGGTCGTCCAATCGATGAACGACCCGTACTTCTACATCGTCAAGCTGACCGTCTACGGCCAGGCCCGGTTCTACAACCCGCCCCCCGTGGACCCGCCCGCCGAGCCCAGCCAGTCCGAGGAGGCACCCGCCGCCGACGGCGAGATGGCCGCCCCCAAGACGGAGCCCGCCAAGGCCGAAGGCGACGAGGCCACCGAGGCGCCCAAGGCCGAAGGGGCCGCTCCCGAGCCCAAGGCCGAAGCTCCGAAGGCCGAAACCGATGCCCCCAAGGCCGATGCCCCCAAGGCGGAGGCCAAGGGCGACGCGGAAACGCCCAAGGCCGACGCCCCCAAGGCGGAGACGGAAGCGCCCAAGGCCGACGCCCCCAAGGCCGAAGCGGCGGCCCCCGAAGCCGCGACTCCCAAGAAATGACCGTCTCATTCCGAGCCGAACGGATCTAGACCTCGAGTGCTGCGGCCCTGGAAACACGGGGCCGCGGCGCATCGCCCAGAATCGATCTCGAGAGGAGTTGCCACCATGGCCAACGCGTCGGTCGACAAGCTAAAGGAGCTAGGCCTCCGTCACGGCGAGAAGGTCGTGATGGGCCTGGCAACCGGGGTGTCCTTGCTGCTGTTATTCTCCGCGGCGACGGTGTCCACGATCGACACCACGCCCGACGCCGTGCGCAAGGCCGCCGATGCGGCCGACTCGAACCTCAAGGCTCGCCAGGAGCCTGATGATATTCTCAAACGACTCGAAGAAAGCGGCGACCTCAAGGACGCCGCGTTCGAGAAGCTCGTCGACGCACAGGCCAAGGACCGCCTCGACCCGGTCGTGTTCAAGGTCCGCAGCCCCTGGATCTCCAGCGAGCCGGGCGGCGGCCTGATCCGCGACACCCCCGTGCTGATCGCGGCGACCAACCTCTACGCCTTCCCCGGCCGGGGTAGCGCGTTGGTCTTCGAGCTCGACGAGAACGGGGAACGGATCCCCGATACCTCGAAGACCGAAGCCGACATCCCGCAGACCCCGCGTCGCCTCCGCTCGCGTCGCCGCCCCATGAATGCCCCGATGGCGGGGATGCAAGGCAAGCGCCGGAGGCGAGGCAAGAGCGCCGCCCAGATCGAGCAAGAGCAAAAGAAACAGTACGAATTCGAGAAGAAGAGGAAAGAAGGCCAGCTCGTCGGCAAGGATGCCCCGAAGAATGATTCGGAGAAGGATGCCGAGACGAACGGCGAGCCGGAAGCTCCTCCCAAGGAGATCACCAAGGGCCTGCGTTGGGTTGCCATCACCGGGGTCCTCGACCACAAGAAGCTCCGCGACAACTACCTCCAGGCGCTCAAGAACCCGGCGGTCGCGCAGCCGCACTTCAAGCAGCTCGACGTCGAACGGCAGGTCCTCCAGTCGGACGGCTCGTGGACCGAGTGGGAGGCCGTCGACTCCGAGAAGAACTGGGAGATCGTCGACAACCTCCCCGAGGAAGAGGAAGAGTTGACCCCGGAAACGGTCCGGCTCGACTCGCTCGTCGACCCGCTCCCGTTCCTCAAGTCGGGTTACTGGGAGCGTGTCCACGTCGCCAGCCTCGTCCCCAAGGAAAACAAGGAAGTCGCCCCGATGCCCGGAGCCTTCGGAGGAGCCGGCATGAGGGACGAGGGAGGCGGGCGATCCGCGATGATGGCCCGCGGAGGCGCCGGAATGGGCGGGGCCGGGATGATGGGCGGCCGCCGCGGAATGATGGGCGGAGCCGGTGGCGCCGGGATGTCCGCCTCCGCCATGATGGGCGGCGACGAGATGGGCGGGATGATGGGCCGAGGGGGCATGGGCATGGGCATGGGCGGCGGGGAGACCATCACCTTCCCGACGTCGGATGAAGATACGCTCATGATCCGATCTCTCGACTTCACCGTCGACCCCGACAAGACCTACAAGTTCCGGGTCCGGCTCGTCGTCTTCAACCCGAACCGGGGCCATGAGGATGTGAACGCCGGTGTCGACACCAAGTCGATCGAGCTCTTCGGCCCCTGGAGCGAGCCGACGGACGAGGTGACCATGCCCGCCGACGTCGCCGCGTACGCGATGCACACCGTCCCGAACCCCGCCAAGATGGGCGACGAGATCCAGTTCCAGGTGGCCCGCTGGACCCCCGACAGCGGCGTGACCGTCGTCAGGAACTTCCCCGCAAGCCCCGGCGGCATCATCGGCGACATGAGGTCCGTCGCGATCCCGACTACCGACGGGACGACCCAGAAGAAACGGGCCAACATCGACTTCGACACCCACCAGCTCGTGCTCGACACCAAGGGGGGTTCGCTGCCTTTCCCCAAGGGTCTCAACACACCGGGCCGACTCGAGATCCCCTCGCTCTCGCTCCTGGTGCGTAACGACGGGTCGGTGATCGTCCGCAACCAGGCGAACGACGTTCATGACGAGGTCCGCAAGACCATCGAGATCAACGCGAAACGCGAGCTCGACGAGTCGGGCAAGCAGCGAGAGAGCTCGATGGGGAGATTCGGAGGAGCGGCCATGATGGGACCGATGGGTTCCATGGGCCGGATGGGAGCCATGGGCGGGCGTCGTTGAGCCGACGAGGCGAACACGCCGACCGAATCGAAGATCATCACATCAAGGCCCCCGACGTCTCGTCGGGGGCCTCTTCATTTCGACGAACCGACATCGGGCGAAAACGAGCCGCCGAGGGACCGCCGACAGGAACAGGCGGATTCATCCACAGATGACGCCGATTGACACAGATGAAATCATAAAATGTTCCAATTTCATTTGTGTCCATCGGCGTCATCTGTGGATCGACTCGTGTTGCGTTATCCTGGCCCGATGTCGGGTCGTTGCTTCATTTCGAATGACGTTCTCTTCAATTCTTATGAAACGCCTCTTTGAGATCGCGAGGTGTGGTCGTCGATCACGAGATGCGAAGCATCGTGTCGACCGGGGAACACATTCGGCAATACTCGCGAGAATCGGCTGAAGACAGCGATGGGGATCGGTCGATAGGACCCGACGTACCCGGAGAATCGGCACAATCGGTCCATCCGAAAAATCTTTCGGAACCCGCTTGACTAGAAAAACGCATCGGGGTATTACACCGCCACGTCTTTTCTCCTTTCTCGGTTGCGTCGTCCTCGAATTCGCACCTCCGATTCCGAGAAGCCCTTAGGATAGCCGGATGCCTTCGCTGGCCACCGAGGCAGTGGCATAGTGGAGGCCCACCGGATTCACGTCTCCCGCCGCGGGGGCATGTCAGGAACCGTCGCCAGGGAAGTCGGCGGTTGTCTCCGCGAGTGGCGAAAGGAGGTCGCGTTGGGAAGGCTCAGAACGCTCGCAACCCTTTTGGTTCTTGGCGCTTGGGGAGCGGCCACGTATGCCGCCCCGCCCCAAGATGCAGCCAGTCCGGCATCGACGCCGAGACCGCCTGCGCCCGTACCGCCCGTCCGCTATCTCGAGGCGGGAGCCCGCCTTTTCAACAACGGGCAATTCGGGCTGGCATCGAAGTATTTAGCGGCGGCCAGCAGTTATCGCGACCAGCTCTCGGTCAGCGAACAAACCGTCCTCGACGCGTACATGAAGGAATTGGCGAAAGCCCCCGCGGATACCGCGGTGGCGCCCGCCAACGCGGTCCCGACGGCCACCTCGGCCGTGACGACCGCTTCGGCGACACCGGAGCCGGCCCCGGCCCCGGCGGCCGCAGCCCCGCTCTTCTCCGCCCCGCCGGGTGCGGCCGGAGCCGGGACTGCCCCCGAGGCGGCCCCGGCGATGACCCCGGTGCCGGCAGGACCGACCGCCGCGGGCGACCCGCGCGGCACCCCGGGCGATCCTAAGCAGACCGCCCGCTGGATGCTGCAATCGGCCCGCGAGCAGATCCGCCTGGGTAACTATGACGAGGCCGCGAAGCTCGTGGCCCAGACCCGGGAGATGGACGTCCGTTGGGGCCTCTTCGACGACACGCCGACCAAGGTCGCCGAGGCCTTGGAAAAGGCCCGCCCCAAGGTTGCGGCGGTCACGGCCGTCGACCAGCCCCGCGACCATCGCGCGGCGAAGGCCAAGCTGAAGGAAGCCCGGGCGCTGCTCGATAGCAAGCAGTTCGAGCAGGCCGAGGCCCTCGCCCTCGACGTCAAGTCGTGGAAGCTCGCCTACGGCTTGTTTGAGGACAGCCCCGAGAAGGTGGCCGCCGCAGCCCGCGCCCTGCGTCGCCGCGACGCCCTCCGCAATGGCGGGGCCAAGGAGCAGGCGAGCCAGGGGGTCTATGACATCCTTGTGCAGGAAGCCCGCCACCTGATGACGACCGGCCAGTACGGCAAGGCCGAGGCCAAGGCTCGTCAGGCCCAGCGGATGAACGTCGTCCCGTCGCTGACCGCGGACCGGGCCGAGTCCGTCCTCCACGACATCGAGATGGCCCGCGCCGGCCAGTCGCCCGGGATCCCCGGCCAGACTGCCGTCGCCGCCACCGAGGCGCCGAGCGTCGCGGTGGAGCGTGAGGCGAACGAACTGCTCGCCAAGGGTGACCCGGCCGCCGCCGCCAAGTTCGCCGAAGCCGAACAGCTTCGGGCGAAGGAAGCCGGTACCGGCCTCGCCGACCCGAAGGTCCAGCAGGTCGAGGGGACGGCCCCGAACATCCAGCCGCTCTCGGATCCGACCCTCGCCGGTGCCGGCGCCGGTGCTCCCGGCCTCGACAACCCGGCCGAGAAGCTGCTGAACGACGCCCGCGCCCTCTACACGGCCGGCAACTTCGCCGCCGCACGGCAGAAGGCCTTGGATGTCAAGCAGAATAACCCCGGGCTCGAGACCCAGGCCGACGACCTGGTCGCCCAGGTGGCCCTCGCCGAACAGGGCGGGGCGCTCAGCACGTATGAAGCGGCCCTCGACGCGGTCCGCAAGGGCGACCACGCCCACGCCCGCATGCTCCTGAATCAGGTGGCGTCCCTGAACGCCCCCCTCGACGAAGCCACGATGCAGAAGGTCCAGGACCTGCTGCTGAAGCTTCCGCAGGAAGAGGCGGGCAAGGCAACGGTCAACGTCGCCTCGCCGGCCGAGGACACCGAGGCCCTCGCGGCCCAGAAGCTCAATGCGGAAGTCGGCACCAAGATCGCCGAGGCCCGTCGTCTCCAGGATGTCGATCCCGACAAGGCGATCGCCATCTACGAGTCGACCCTCGAGGCGGTTAAGGTCAAGGCGGCCGAACTCCCCGAGACCGTCTCGAGGACGTTGATCCGTCGGCTGGAGGTCGCCATCGAGCTGGCCAAGAAGGATAAGCTCGTCTTCGACGTGAAGATGAAGGACAAGACCCTCAAGGCCGAGATCGAGGCCAAGAGGCTCCGGATCTTCGAGGCTGACAAGGCCAAGAAGGACCGGATGAAGGACCTGATGGACCGGTCCACCACGGCCATGGCCGAGGGCAAGTACCAGGACGCGGAGAAGTTCGCGAAGATGGCCCAGGAGGTCGACCCCAACGAGGTCGCCGCCACCATCCTGGCCTGGAAGGCCCGCGCCGAGCGTCACTACAAGGCCGACCTCGCGAACAAGTCGGCCAAGGAAGAAGGTGCGCTCACCGCGTTCCAGGAGGTCGATGTCGCCGCGATCGCCGATCCTGAGCTCCAGATCAACGGCATCGCGTTCGCCAAGAACTTCAAGGACCTGACCAAAGAACGCATGAAGATGAACCAGCGGCTCGAGTTCAAGAAGGACCCGAAGACGCTGGAGATCGAAGCCAAGCTGAAGGACCCGGTCTCGCTGAACATGGTCCAGCAGCCGCTGGCAGAGGCGGTCGCGTTCCTCTCGAACTACACCGGCCTCAACATCGTCCTCGACCCCAAGGCCCTCAGCGACGTCGACCTGACCACCGCGACGAAAGTCGACCTCGTGGTCACGAACGTCAGCCTGAAGTCCGCGCTGAAGCTCCTGCTGAAGCCGCTGGGGCTGAACTACAAGATCGAGGACGAGGTGCTCATGATCACGAGCCCCCAGGCCTCGCTCACCTCGACGTATCCCCACACCTACTACGTCGCGGACCTCATGCTCCCGCCGGCCCCGAACGGGATGCAGAGCAGCCTCCTGCCGTCGACGGCGGCGGCGAACGCGGCGGCGAACCCGCTCCAGCAGGCCCAGACGACGCCCCTGGCCAACGGTTCCTCGACGCTCTCCGCGGGCGTGAAGACGGCGAAGGGTGAGCGGCCCCAGGTCGACATGACCCCGCTGATCCAGCTCATCACGGCCTCGATCGCCCCGGGCACCTGGCAGGTGAACAACGGCTCGGGGATGGACGACTCGGCGTCGTACGGCCTCGGCAACAACGCGGGCGGCGACGCCGGCGGCATCGACACCACGCGGCCGATCGGCTCGATCACCCCGTTCTTCCTGACGATCAGCCTGATCATCCGACACACGGCGGAGATCCACGACCAGATCGCCGACCTGCTCCGCCAGCTCCGCCGGCTCCAGGACTTGCAGGTCTCGATCGAGGTCCGGTTCATCACCTTGAGCGACAGCTTCTTCGAGCAGATCGGTGTCGACTTCAACTTCGACATCCTCTCGAAGGCCGTGGGTAAGCACAGCACGATCGCCGTGCAGAATGCGTCGAACTCGATCTTCGCGACGACGAGCACCGGCACCACCACCGGCGGCACCACCACCGGCGGCACCACCACCGGCGGCAGCACGACGGGCGGCGGCTCCACCGGGTCGAGCGGCGGCGGCGGCCTCAGCGGCGGCGGCGGCGGCGGCTCGGGCGGCACCAGCACGACGGGCGGCCTCGGCGGCCAGAACGGCGGTGGCCTCGGCGGCCTCGGCGGCAGCAGCGGCGGCGGCGGCACCACGAGCGGCGGCAGCTCGGGAGGTTCTTCCTCCTCGACGGCCTACATCGTGAACCCCGTCCGCGACTACACCCAGGGGAGCACCGGACCGCTCGTCGTGGGTACCAGCAGCGGCGGGCTCAACGGGTTCTCCAACAACCTGTCGATCCCGTTCACGCAGGGTAGTGCCAACCTGATCGCCCCGACGAACTCGACCCCGGGCGCGGGTGCCACCTTCGGGCTCGCCTTCCTCAGCGACCTGGAAGTGTACCTGTTCCTGACGGCCGCCCAGGGCGACGTGCGGACGAACATCCTGCAGGCCCCGAAGGTCACGACCTTCAACGGTGCCCCGGCGTTCATCTCGAACACCGAGCAGATCTACTTCGTCGAGTCGCTCACCCCGATCGTTGGGCCTGGCTCGGTGGCGTTCCTGCCCACGGTCCAGTCGTTCCCGAACGGCGTGCAGTTGAACGTGACCCCGGTCGTCTCCGCCGACCGTCGCTACGTCCGAATGACCCTCTCCCCAACCTTCACCGTCCTGGAAAGCTTCAACACGATCCAGGTCCCGGCGGCGGTCGGCGGTAGCGGACTCGGCGGCGGCTCGGCGGCGATCAACGGCACGATCCAGTTGCCGCAGTTCACCTTCACCACGGTCCAGACCACCGTCACCGTCCCCGACGGCGGCACGGTCCTCCTGGGCGGCGTCAAGCGGCTCAACGAGGAGCGGAAAGAATACGGGGTGCCGGTCCTGTCGAAGACCCCGATGCTCAACCGCCTCTTCCGTAACATCGGGATCGGTCGCACTACTTCAAGCCTCATGCTGATGGTCACGCCTCGGATCATCATCCTCGAGGAAGAAGAAGAGCGGCTCGGCATCCCGTCCGTGACGCAGTAACGTTTCCCGTCTGTACCTCCCAACGCGCGCGGCCGCCGAGGAATCTTGTTTCCTCGGCGGCTGTTTTGCTTTCTACTGGGAGGTGGCCCCGCCATCCTCACGCTCGATACGGGGCCCCGCTCGGGTCAAATCCAGGCCCGTCGCCGTCCCCAATCGACGTCGCACCGAGGAGGCAAGGGACCGTGTTTTCCGTTCCGATCGCCTTGCTGACCGCCACGATCCTCTCGGCCGCCCCGCCCGATAAGCCGCCGGCGACCCCGCCCGACTCCTTCCGCCCCGACCCCGCCTGGAAATCCCTCGGCCACCATCTCTGGTTCGACGCCCGCGAGCGACAGCTCGTGGTCCGCGCCCGGGTGGCCCTCCGCGAGGGCCCGCTCGAACACTTGCTCTGCCTCAAGGGGACGAAAGAGCATGAAGCCGTCCTGGCCACCGAAGCCTCCCCGCGAGCGATCCACGCCGGGCTCCTCCTGACCGGAGCCGAGACCGGTCACCCCGTCCGCTTCGTTCCCAAGTTCGAACCCCCCACCGGCTCTCCGATCGCGATCACCCTGAAGTGGAAAGAGGGCGAGAAGGACCGAGAGATCGACGCCAGGCGCGTGATCCGTTCCGAGAAGTCGAAGACCCCTCTCGAGAAGGATTGGGTCTTCGCCGGGAGCGAGCTCTACGTCGATCCGGTCTCGAAGAAGCCCGGGTACGCCGCCGACGATGGAGACCTGATCACCGTCGCCAACTTCGCCAACTCCATCCTCGACCTCCCCTTCGCCAGTACCTCGAACGACGCCGACCGGACCTTCGTCGCCAACAGCGACCAGATCCCGCCACGCGACACGCTCGTCCTGATGTTCCTCCGCCCCCGCCCCGTGGCGCCGGCCCCGCCTCGCCGTTGAATCCGCGACGGAAATCCCCGTCCCATCAGCGTCCGCTCAAACACTCGCGTGTGACTAAGTTTCGGTCTTTACCGAAGCGGCCATACCCGCCACGGCTCTCGTCCGCAAAATTGACTTTGTTCACCAACTTCTGTAAGATAGGTGACATTCCAAATCGAAAGGGGCTGAGACCGCGCCATGGCTGCCGAGATGATGACTCGCGTCGACTGGACGGAAGCCAACTTGAGGCTGAAGGAAGCCACCCCCCAGGAGATCCTCTCCTGGACGGTCGAGCGATTCTTCCCCAAGCTCACCATGGCCACGGCGTTCGGTCCGGAAGGGTGTGCCATCATCCACATGCTGTCGGAGATCGAGCCGAGGGTCCGGATCTTCAACCTCGACACGGGCTATCAATTCGCCGAGACCTTGGAGTTGCGCGACCGGATCGCGTCCCGGTACGGGATGGAGGTCGAGCTCGTGCAACCCGACACCACGACCGCCGAATACGAGGCGAAGCACAACGGACCGCTTTATGTGAACCAGGCCGATCAATGCTGCTTCGACCGCAAGATCCTGCCGCTCCGGCGTGCCGTGTCGGGGTACGACGCCTGGGTTTCCTCGATCCGCTCCGATCAGTCCGCTCACCGGGCGCGAGCCGATGTGGTCGGTTGGGACGCGAAGTTTGGCCTGGTGAAGGTCAATCCCTTGCTATCCTGGACGCATCGGGACGTCTGGGCCTTCGTCTGGGCGAACAAGATCCCGTACAATCCACTCCACGACCAAGGGTATCCGTCCATCGGATGCTGGCCATGCACCCGCGCCGTGAAGCCTGGCGAGACGGACGAGCGGGCAGGCCGTTGGGCGGGACAGGCGAAGACCGAATGCGGGCTGCACTCCCTCGACAGCAGCCAACTGTGATCGTCACGTTCGCGACGGTTGCCGATCGACGCTCGGACGAATGCCGATCGAAGGGATCATAAAGATCGTCGTTCGAGACGGTCGTCAACCAGTTCGCCCCTTCACGCCGCGATTGATGACCGAACGCGCGGGGGGAGACCGATGAGGGTATCTGCAAAAGCCGAATATGCGTGTTTGGCCGTCCTGGCGCTGGCCAGACAACGCCCCGATGACCCTCCGATCCGGATTCGAGAGATCTCGGAGAGCCACGGCATCCCCGAACGCTATCTCGTGCAGATTCTGCTCCAGTTGAAGGGGGCCGGGCTCGTCTCGAGCACCCGAGGCGCCTCGGGCGGGTATCGCCTGGCCCGGCCGGCCACGTCGATCTCGGTCGGCGAAGTCTTGACCGCCATCGACGGTCCCGAGCCTCCGCCTCGCGAACCTCTCAAACCCGCCGCCCAGGTCCTCGCGCTGGTTTGGGAAAATGTCCGACGTGCGGAGCGGGCCGTGCTCGACAAGACCACGATCGCACACCTCGCCGAACGCTCGGCACCGCGGGAATGGGTTATCTAACCGCTCGGGCGATGCGGCTCCCGGAGACCCGTCGCGTTCCAAACCCGCAAGGGCGACCCTTGCCCTCACCAGGGCCTTGAGCTCGAAGGGAGTTCCACGATTTCTGCGCCGACCTCGTCTCCCCAGAATGGCTTGATCACACCTTATGGCGGAGCCCTCGTCGACCTTCTCACGGGCGAGTCGCGTGCCGCCGAGATGAAGGCGACCGCCAAGGACTTCGCAAGCTTGACCCTCGATGAGCGCGGGCTCTGCGACCTGGAGCTGTTGGCCACAGGTGCCTATTCCCCGCTCCGAGGCTTCCTGGGCAAGGCCGACTACGAACGAGTCGTCGCCGAGATGAAGCTGGCCGACGGGACGTTCTGGCCCCTGCCCATCACCCTCCCGGTCACGCCCGGACAGGGGACCGAAGTCGGCAAGCCCCTGGCCTTGCGCGACGTCTATGGGAATCTCCTGGCCTTTCTCCACATCGAAGAGATCTTCGAGTACGACAAGGGCGAGGAAGCCCGAGGCGTCTACGGGACCACGGACGCATCGCATCCCGCGGTCGGTCACCTCAGCCGCCAGCCCGGTCATTATGCGTCGGGACGTCTCGAGGTCCTCCGGACACCTCCCCACTTCGACTTCATCGAACTTCGCGCGACCCCGAAGGTACTCCGCGAACGGTTCGAGGCGCTCGGATGGTCGAGGGTCGTTGCATTCCAGACGCGCGAGCCGATCCACCGGGCGGAAGAGGAGTCGACGAAGCGTGTCGCCGAACAAATCGGCGGCGGCCTCCTGATCCATCCGGCCGTGGGTGTGACCAAACCGGGGGATGTCGATCACTTCACCCGAGTCCGCTGCTATCGAGCCCTCGTCGACAACCACTATGTCGCCGGGACCGCGATACTCAGCCTGCTCCCCTTGGCGATGCGCATGGCGGGCCCGCGCGAAACACTCTTGCACGCGATCATTCGACGCAATTTCGGTTGCTCGCACTTGCTCGTCGACCCCGACCATGCCAGCCCCGGCCTCGACGGGACGAGCAAACCGTCTCCTTCCCACTTCGCTGTGACGGCGTCGCAATACTCCGAGATCGGCGTGAACATCATCGACCACGAGCCGATGGTCTATCTGCCCGATGAGGAGCGATACTCGCCGGTCGACACGGTTCCCAAGGGCGCGAGGACGGCCATACTCACCGCGTCCCAAGTCCGCGACGAGTACCTCGCCAAGGGCTTGCCGCTTCCGGAGTGGTTCAGCCGGCCCGCGGTGGCGGAGATCCTCAACGAGACCCATCCCCCGAAGTTCCGCCAGGGGCTGACGATCTGGTTCACGGGCCTTTCCGGCTCGGGCAAGAGCACGGTCGCCCATGCCCTGGTCGAGCGGCTCGCCGAGTTCGGCAGGAATGTCTCACTGCTCGACGGCGACGAGATCCGCACCCACCTCTCCAGGGGTTTGAGCTTCAGCAAGGAAGACCGGGACGCGAACATCAATCGAGTCGGCTACGTCGCCGGGCTCGTCGCCCGACACGGCGGCACGACGCTCTGCGCGGTCATCAGCCCCTATCGCGCGACGCGCGACAATGCCCGTAAGGCCTCAAAGGGCAATTTCGTCGAGGTCTTCTGCGATACACCGATCGACGTCTGCGAGAACCGCGACGTCAAAGGCCTGTACGCCAAGGCCCGCGCGGGAGAAATCAAGGGCTTCACGGGCGTCGACGACCCTTATGAAGCGCCCCTCAACCCCGAGGTCACGATCGACACCAGCAAGCTCTCGATCCAGGCGTGTGCCGACGCGATCATCGAGGCGCTCATCGCCTCGGGATACATCCTACCGCATGGTCATATCGCCAGGTGATAGTCATTCAACTGACGACATCGCCTCGAACCCGGCTTTCTCCGCAAAGCCGGGTTTCCGAAGCGGTCGACGCCGATCCGTTCTCAAGAAGTCGCCGAGGCCCAATCCCCGGCGCAACCCCGCCTTAGGCGGATTCCACGGCCGAGTCGAAGACCCGGACCTTCGCCCAGGTCTCGCGATTCTCCTCGACGAACTTGAGGTGGAGCGGCGCGTCCTGATAGATGTCGTGGGACGCCTTCGAGTCGAAGACGACGTGGAGCGCGACGTCGAAATCGAGGTCGTTGACGGGGCGGGTCAGGTCCTTCTGGAGGGTCCCGCAGGCGAAGAAGAGGACGCCAGGATGCCCGACCAGGTATTTCTTGCAGGCCCCGACGAGCGCCTGGATGTTCCCTTCGGACCGGTCTTTCAGCGTGAAGTAGACGTTATGAGCCAGCATTGGAAGGATCTCGGGCCTCGCGAAAGGTTCGGAAAACGCGAGCCAGGATGCTAACAGACCGGTGCCTGCCGTTGTAGGTCCCGAAGGCCGGACTTCACCCGGCAGCCCCCACGTTGGGATCGCCGGCTTCGGTCGGACCGGGGAAGTTCACCTGACGGTCGATCACGTACAAGGGGTGGGATCGTACTTGCTCGTAGATCCGGATCACATATTCACCGAGCACCGCGATCCCCAGCGCGTTCATCGCGCCGAAGAAGCTGATGGCCATCGTGATCGACGTCCAGCCAAGGATCGCGAGGCCGGTAAAGAGCTTGTGATAGAGCGTGAACGCGGCCAGGCCGAGGAACACGGTCATGGAGAGCGAGCCGATCGCGTAGAAGACCGACAACGGGAATGACGAGAACGAGAAGATCGCGCTCTTCGCGAGGCGGACGAGCCCGAAGAGCGAGACGCGAGGCCGGCCGTCGTATCTCGGACCGCGCTCGACCTCGACGCCAACCTGTCGGAACCCGACCCAGGTCCGGAGCCCCGCGAAGTATCGGTCGCGGTCGAGAAGTCGGGCGATCTCGTCGGCCACCCGGCGATCGATCAGGCCGAAGTTGCCGGCGTCCGGCGGCATCGGGATCCTCGAGACCAAGTTAAGGACGCGGTAGAAGGCGAAGAATAGGAACCTCTTCGCCGCTCCTTCCTTGCGGGCCGTCCGGATCGCATAAACAACGTCGTACCCGTCTCGCCAACGCTCGAGGAAGAGGGCGATCGCCTCGGGATCATCCTGAAGATCCGCGTCCATCACGACGACGACATCGCCCCGGCTGTGGACGAGCCCAGCCTGGAGCGCCGCCTGATGGCCGAAGTTACGGGAGAAATGGAGGACTCGGATCCTGGGATGGCTCTCGGCGAGTCGGTCGAGGACCCGGGAGCTTCCGTCTCGCGACCCATCGTTGACGAAGACGACCTCGCCCGTGCCGCCGATCCGGTCGAGCACTCGGGAAACGCTCCCCGCGAGTGTTTCGAGGACGGCCGCTTCGTTGAAGACGGGGAGGACCACCGAGACGAAGACGGGTCCTTCGGATCTCCGAGCGAAGTCGGGTCCCTCGTTCATCGCCTCAGGACTCCGACCAGGGAGAGACCGGTCATCAGTCGCGTCGTCGCGATCACCCGCCTCTCGGCCCTGGCCATGTTGATGAGGAGGGAGTTGACCTGGGGAGAAACTCGCGGGAACTCCGCGGTCTGACCTTTCTTCCCGAGCTTTTCCAGGGTCCTAAGCGCGATCGCGGCGGGGAGTGTGAACGCGTTCCAGGAAGAGACCCATTCGACCCGGAGGCCGGCGTCTCGCGCATGCTCCTCGAGCATCCGACGAGAGTATCGGCGAAAGTGGCCGAGCATACGATCCCAGGGACCCATCAACGCGGGAATGGCCGGCACGGTCAGGACGATGCCCCCCCGATCGTCGAGGATCTCAGCTGCATTCCGCAGGACCTTGACCGGGTCGGGTACGTGCTCGATGACGTCGAGCATGACAACGACGCGGGCGGGGCCGTCTTGGATCTCCCAGGGCTGCTCGAGGTCGAAGGCCCGGACATCGTCGATGCCCAGCGCCTTGCAGTGTCTGACGGCCTCCGGCATGAGGTCGAACCCTGAGACCCGATAGCCCAGGTCCCGGAACGCCAGCAAGTTGGCACCTCCGCCGATCCCCCCCTCGACCAGTCGCGCGGGGGGCGGGAAATGCTTCCGGAGGATCTCGATGACGAGCTCACGCTTGGCGACGTGCCACCAGTAGCTCTGCTCGACCGCGATCAGTTCCTCGAGATGCTTCGGATCCATGGAGAACCCTGCCCATCATCGGGTCAAAGCCGGTCACGTCGAGCCGAGGACCTGGAGGATCGTCCGCGAGTCGACGGGCTGGACGACGCCACGCTCGGTGATGATCCCGGTGATCAGCTCGGCCGGAGTGACGTCGAAAGCCGGATTGTAGACGGCAACGCCTTCCGGGGCTGTGCGACGCCCCATCCCCTCGGTGATCTCGCTCGGATCCCGCTGTTCGATCGGGATCCCGGAGCCATCGGCGAGCGTCAGGTCGAACGTGCTCGAAGGCGCGGCCACATAGAAAGGAAGCCCGTGCGCCTTCGCGAGGAGCGCGACCCCATAGGTGCCGATCTTATTCGCCGTATCCCCGTTGGCCGCGATCCGGTCGGCGCCGACGATGACGACCTGGACCCTGCCTTCTTTCATCACCTGCGCCGCCATGTTGTCGCAGATGACGGTCACGGGAATACCGCGGCGTTGCAGCTCCCAGGCCGTGAGCCTGGCACCTTGGAGGAGCGGACGGGTCTCGTCGGCGACGACGTGGACCGCCTTCCCCTGTTCATGGGCCGTGAAGATGACGGCCAGGGCGGTGCCGTAGTCGGCAGTCGCCAGTCCTCCCGCATTGCAATGCGTGAGGACCCCCTGCCCGCTTGCCACCAGCTCGGCGCCGAGGCGTCCGATGGACCGGCACATCGCCCGATCTTCGTCAGCGATCGCGTGAGCCTCTTCGAGCAGGCGCGCGAGGAGTGCTTCGGGCCCGAGGGAGGACTCGAGCTCGATCGTCCGATCGATGCGATCCAGGGCCCAGAAGAGATTGACGGCCGTCGGACGACTCGTGCGGAGCATCGCCGTCGCTTCGCGGAGGGCACCGCGAAGCGACTCGATATCCCCGCCACGCGCGGCTTGCCCGCCGAGCACCGCGCCATAGGCGGCGGCGATCCCAATCGCCGGGGCGCCTCGGACGCGGAGCGATCGGATGGCTTCCCAGACGGTGGGCACGTCGCGGCAGTCGATCTCGAGGAACTCGGTCGGCAGGAGGGTCTGGTCGATCAGACGGACGAATCCATCGGACGCGTGTCCCACCCAGCCGACCGTGTCGACGATCCGCTCAGGGGAGCCGGAGCTCACAGGTCGTCATCCTCTTCGTCCTCGTCCTCATCGTCGTCCGACTCTTCGGGATCAACCCAGCCGTAGAACTCGGAGTACATGTCCCAAATGGTCTTGAGCGCGTTGCGGAGGTCGCCCGGTTTGAGGGGCGCGTGTGCGCCGGAGAAGCCGGCGACCTCGACGGCGATCTTCAGGAGGTCCACGTTCTGTCGGCGCATCTCCAGGAAGATCTGGCTCTGGGTATCGAGTTCGAGGGCCTCTTCGATCGCCTCCTCGACCTCGTGTTCGTGCTCATGGCCGTTGCCGTTTTCGTATTCGTTTTCGTTTTCACTCATCGCAAACGTCTCCCTTGGATTCGACAGAGTCGATTCGAAACATTGACTTATCAAAAGGAGCGGTCTCGAGTGGCCGATTACCCGCTCGCCGGGGCGCCTGCGAGCGGGTTCCAGGGCACATAGGGAAGGCCGAACGTCGTGGCGACCGCGTGGTTCGTCACGCGGCCCCGGTCGATGTTCACGCCTTCCGCGACCCCTTGGACCGCCGCCGCCACCTGTCTCCAGCCGTGACTCGCGAGTTGGAGCACGTACGGGAGCGTGACGTTGCAGAGGGCATACGTACTGGTCCTGCCGACCGCCCCCGGCATATTGGTGACGCAATAATGGACCACGCCGTCGACGACATACGTGGGTTGCCGATGGGTCGTCGGGCGGCTGGTCTCGATGCACCCACCCTGGTCGATGGCCACATCGACGATAACTGCCCCCGGCTTCATGCGGGAGAGGTCGTCGCGTCGGACAAGCCGAGGCGCTCGCGCCCCGGTGACCAGGACCGCCCCGACGACCAGGTCCGCCCGCTCGATCGACTCGAGAACCATATGCCGATCCGAGTAGAGCGTGGTAACATTGGGGGGCATGATGTCATCGAGGTAGCGGAGCCGATCGAGGTTGACGTCCAAAATCCGGACGTTCGCCCCGAGCCCCGCAGCGACCTTGGCCGCATTCGAGCCGACGATGCCGCCGCCGAGGATCGTGACGTCGGCCGGCGCCACGCCGGGCACCCCGGCGAGCAAGATCCCCCGCCCTTCCTGCGGGCGCTCGAGGAACTTGGCCCCCTCCTGGATGCTCATCCGGCCGGCCACTTCGCTCATCGGCGTCAGGAGCGGCAAGGTTCCCTTGGCGTCTCGAAGCGTCTCGTAAGCGATCGCCGTGATCCCGCTCTTGATGATCGCGTGGGTCAGGGCGGAGTCGGCGGCGAAGTGGAAATACGTGAAGACGACCTGGCCATCCCTGAGGAGCGGCCACTCCGAGGCTTGAGGCTCCTTGACCTTGACGATGAGATCGGCTCGGGACCAGACCTCGTCCGCCAGGGCCACGATCGTGGCCCCCGCCGACGAGTACAAGCTGTCGGCGATCCCGCTCCCCAGGCCAGCGCCTGATTCGACCAACACGGTATGCCCCGCGGCCGTGAGTTCTTCAACTCCGACGGGCAGCACGGCGACCCGATATTCGTCGACCTTGACCTCTTTGGGAACTCCGACGATCATCCCTCGCCCCCCTCAAGGAGCCCTCGAACTCGGATCGCTCCTCAATCAGACCAGACCATCGCCGAGGAATCAAGCCATGCCCTCATGAGGGCTTACGGCGAACGCCTCCGGCAATTGTCCGCCACGGTGCGTTCCGGGAACCACCGGCATTTCAGCCGGATCGTTCCTGATCGAGAACAGCTCGGACGCACGACGTCGCATTACCGACGACGCTCCTCCCCAAAACCGGGTCGGGTTGATGGTTGAGCCTTCACTACGATCTTCGGATTCGAATGAAACGACCCCGGTCACAACCTGACCGGGGCCAGAGGCGAATCCGCATCGTTGAGGATAGCCCGCCAATCGGAGCGTCGGCCAGCGGCCAACGACTCAGGCCTTGGGCAGACGGGGCGGCTTCTCGCGCGTCGCCCGCCAATCCGCGAGGAGAGTCTTGAGCTCGTCGAGCGTCACGTTGCCGTGATCGTCACCCGAGTTCCAGCGATCCATAATGGCCTTGTGGCGTGTGCGCAAGATACCTTTGGGCAAGAATTTGCCGTGAAACTTCTTGAGAACCTTGAGCCGGGGATCGGCCGGCTGCTTGGGTTCGGCGGCCACCGGAGCTTGCGTTGCTTCGGCCGCGTTTTCCGTCTTGGTGGCCGTAGCCGCGTCATTCGCCATCGAACTCTCCCTGACTATCCTCAACAAAGCCGCTCAGCTCAACGAGAACCGCGGATCAGGCCGGGGTCTCACAAAGATTGCGACAGTCTAATCGAACCAAGCCTTCCATGACAAGGACGGCTCCCCGAGACGAGACCGTCGGCCCGGTGGGGCCATCGCACCTCCTGACCGACGAAAGCCGGACCGCTTCTCGCGGTCACCGTCAACTCGGCCGATGGCTTTGGATCCGCGCGCAAGCAAAGGCCGTCGGCGCTGGCCGACGGCCTTGGTCGGAGAGGACTTCGCTCACCGGACGGCTTAACGCCCGGATTCGCTCAGGTCCATCTCGAAGTCGCTGAGGTTGATCTCCGAGTCTCGATCGGAGTCATCCATCGACTTGTCATAAATCTTGGCCCAGCGGTGATCGTCGGAGCCGACGCCGAAGGCCTGGCCATTCCGCTCGTTCTCGCGTTGGCAATCGATGCAGCTGTTCGTATAAGGCAGGGCGTTCAGCCGAGCCTCGGCGATCTTGCCGTTGCAGTATTCGCAACGGCCGTACGCGCCTTCCACGATCCGCTGCAGGGCGTGCTCGATCTGGCCGAGTTCGCGGCTCTCGATCTCCACGATCTGGGAAGAGATCTCGTCGTTCGCCGTATCGACGGCCGCGTCGACGTTGTCACCGACCACGTCGAGCTTGGCAAATTCTCGGAAGTTTTCGTCGTCGCCGTTCAAGGCCTTTCGGAGGGCATCGCGGCGAGCGACCAGCCGCGCGTGGAGACGAAGCAAAGCATCTTTGCGGGCCATTTTACACCTCCTGGTGTACGTCGAAGCGGATCAACGGTTTCCGAGATCGGACCGACGGACCCGCATATCCAACTAACCTGGCAGACCCGGCCTCGAGGATGACAATCTCGAAAGACGCTCGATCAATAAGGGATTGACCAGGTCGCCGTTAACCGCCACCATGGATCTCGGTCGCCTTTTCGCCACCGAGTGATAGATCGCCGCGTTCCGGGGTACTTCGTCAAGATCTCAGGCACATTATGCGCCATGGGGAAGAGACGCCTCGACTTTTCGACGATCTGCAGATTATTACGTCAAGACCGGACAAAGGTTTGCCAAAATTTTGGTTTTTCTTCCCAAATCCATCCCCTCCTCCATCACATCGCGAATGTCCTCGCTCAATTTGATACGAAGGCTCGAGGCAATTCCGGACGCGATTACTCAAGGCTGTCCGGGATCCATCCCCGGCGCAACATCGCGACTAGAACCCGATCCTCAAGTAGGATAAAGACTTAACAACTGCAAGGCTTGGGCCTAACGTCGCCCGGTTCCTGGTTGGGAAATCTTCCGCTTATAGCTGGGGAAATCCTCAAAGCGAGAATCAAGGACGATCGTTCCCGAACGACGCAGACACTGTCACCGTGTCTGCAAATTGGACAATCGTCCGTCCGAAAAGTTCCCAAAGCGTCCCTAGCATTTTGCGATTCGTTCGCGAGCGGCCGGGGCGGTCGGCTGTCGAGCTTTCAACGGCGGGTCAGGGTCGCAAGGATGTCGAGGCTCGGTGGGACAGCGAGTAGTGGGTTAGGACGGTCGGCAGCAGGTCGGTGGTGCCGTGCAGAAAATTTACATACTGATCCTGGGTGGGTGCAAGATAAATCCACTGCTCGATCAGTTGACCTTGCGAGGCTGAGAAGATCACCCGGTTGGGTTTGCCGAGCAGGTTGCGGACCTCTCGAGATGTCTTGCCCTTGAGAGGCTGCCGCTTCGAGCGTTCCGATTCGCCGGGAGAAGGGGTGGGGGTCGTGTCGGCGCTCGCGGAATTCCGAGGGTTCTCCATCCACTCCTCGTTCACCTTGCGGAAGCCACGCCGTCGCAGGGCATCCGAGACTTCGCTCGACTGCGGGTCGATCTTCCAGGCCTCCCGGAGGAGTGCGACGGCCGTCTCACGATCGCTCACCAAGGTCTCGTATTGGACCGCGAGGGCCACGCGTCCTTCCGCGTCGGTCGGGCTCAGGTGGCGAATCCTCTTCTCCTTCAACCAATCGCGAAGGAGCGAGACGGCTCGGTCGGGTTGGTTCAACCGTTCTCGGTAAGCCTTGGCCAAGGTCTGGACTTCTCCCAGGCGGAGCGAACCGAGTCCACGCGAGGCGACTTCGAGCCCTTGCTCGAGGAGCCTGCCGATCAGTTTCGGCCGATCCGGGAGCAAGGGGACGGCCTGGTCCGCGAGGGCGAGGGCTTGCTTGGGATCGTCGCCGGTGCGACGTTCGAAGGACTTCTCCATCGCGTCGGCCCAAAGCCGGCGATTCAAGGAGACTTGAACGGGCTTCGGGGCGGAGCGGTAGGCCGCTCCAGGTTCCTTGGCATACGAGGCTTCCCAACTCGAGAGGCCGTTGGGGTCCGACCCGACCGGCTTCGCGGACTCGGGGAAGAATCGAGCGATGTCCATGGCCAACGCCTCGAACTCGGCCCCGGTGCGAGCGTCTTCGAGTCGCCGACGAAAGGCCCGATGGGCGAGTGCGGACGGTTCCGGCTCCGGGATTTGGCGAGAACGGGCACGCTCCGCGAGGGCCAGCCAATGTTTCGCGGGGTCCGAGGTCACGCGTTCGGCTTCGCTCCGAAAGGCCTCGGCGTCGATCGCATGGGCACGTTGAAGGAGTTCGTTGTCCTTGAACTCGTTACCTCTCCGCTCCGCCCAGAGCGCCCAGGACGAGCGCCGCTCGAACTCGCCGGGTGGCAGGCCTTCGACCCCTCGGTTGAGCCGATCGAGGTCCCTGGGAAACAGCTCGACCCCGGTCACGTCACACACGAAGGTGTTCCCATCGCGTTTCAATAGCCCCTGGACACGGGCAGCCGGCGCACTGGGAGCCTGAGCGTACCGAAGCTTCGGGGGAAGCCGGAACACGACCGGCGTCCGCTTGAAATGGATCTCGTCAAATCCCCGGCCCGGGTGGACCTGGAAGAAGGCGACCCGGTCGTCGACCGAGATCTCCCGACCGATCAGATCATCACGTTTGATCAGTTCCGCGGGCTCGACCGCGACGACCGCAGCTTCGACGACCCCAACGACGGCGTGGAGGCTCAGAAACCCCGAGAGGATGAAGACGAACCGGATCATGGCTGGTCCTCGGGGGCAAGCTCGTCGACGCTCGGCCAGCCGAGGGCCTGGAGGGCCTTCGTATGGGTCATGAATACGCCGCTCTCGGGCTCCAGCCCGACTACCCACTCGTTGCTCTCGGTCTCCAGCGCGAACGTGGCGAGCCGGGCCCCGAAGACGACCCGATCGCCGAGCTTGCGCGGTGGATCTTCCAGGAGCTTCAGCCCGCTCAGGCTGATCCGGCCGACACGCTTCGAGCCTTCGGTCGCGGGAAAGATCCGGTAGTCGACCTCATAGCTCCCCGAGCCCGAGGAGTCGGGGACGGCCGTGATGTGTGCGTCGCAGATGATGGTCCGACCCTTGTACAGCGTCCCGAATCGTGAGCCCCATTCTTTCGGATCCGCCGAGGCGTTGGCGAGGATCGACTCGAGTGAGTCGGGGACCAGGCTGGTGATGATGGCCGCCTCCTTGGCCCCTTGACGGATCTCCGCCGCCCCTTCCACGGCATCGCCGAGGGCTTCGACCGCGCGATTGGCCTCGGACAGCAATTGCCCCGCGGCGTCGAACTTCCCGGAGTCGAGCGCGACCAATCCCTCAACCCGTCCGAGCTCGGCGATCCGGGGCAACTCCTGAAACCGGGAACGCCAGAGACGGTACCCGACCGTCCCGACGACGAGCATCCCCACCGCCAGGAAGATCAAAGGATGGCGCCGACGGACGGCCCACTGGGCAAGTCGCTCGCGCGTGGGTCGGACGTCCACCGGGACGGCTTGCTCGGGGATCGGCTTTCTCGGGGACGCTTCCGAGGCTTTGCCGCGAGGCCGAACGGACGCCGTGTCTTTGGGACGTTCGCCGAGTCCCGGCGTCGAGACGTCTTTCCTCGGTTTCTCCGTCGCCGAGGCCTTCGAACGAGCGGGAACGGCTTGGGTAGGGCGTTGGTCGCCACGCACCCCTACCCCACTTTTCGCGGACGATCCCCCAAGGCTCTCGTCGACCCACTCGATCTCGCCGTCAACGTCCAGGTCACTGCCGGAAGGCAGAACCGCGACGGGATCCGAGAGCGCCACGGGGGCGTCCTCTCGCTCCGGGGGAAGGGGACTGGAGACCTTGCGAGGTGCTCGGTTGGCCTCCTTGGAGACCGGTTCGGGAAGGGGACTTTTGGGGAGGACGAACATCCCCTCGCCGCAAGTCGGACAGCGTAACGCCTGATAGCCCTCGGTGCGCTCACCGCGGAGCCGATGCCCTTCGGGACAGGTGACGCTGTAATACTGGGCCTTCGCGGGGGCGGCCGCGGACAAGCCCTGCAGCAGCCTCCGCGTGCGTTTGAGGAGGTTCAACAGTCCCCACCCTTCCCTAACCCTCGAGAATCAATCCGCTCGCCAGTCGAGAGAAGAGGCCCGGCCATCATTCATTGGAGAGTTGAGGTGACAATCCTGGTAATTATCAAAAGATCCGCCCCGATGGTCAACCATATCGAACATCGATGCTGGGAACGGCCCCGTGCTGGTGCATCCCCGTGATTTAAGAGACACCCGACTCGGCGTCGCGTCGCCGCAAGTCCGGAATTTGTTCCGCATCAGGTGACGAGAGCTCGACACATGGGGATCCATCCCTACCGAAGGGTACAGGGAAACTTGACCACCTCGAGCGGGCGGCCCTATCATGATCGGGAATCTCGGGACGTCCGGAATTTCCGATCGTGATCGAATCTCGAAGCGTCGGGTTGTTTCCATGAAGGTCGCGGTCCAATTTCAGGAAGAGCAGCTCGAGGTCGAGATCCCCGAGGACCGGTTGGTCGGCGAGTGGCACGGCCCTCCCAGATCCCCAGCGTCCGAGGTGGAGCGCCTCGTCATCGACGCGTTGGAGAACCCTCGAGACTACCCGGCGCTCCGCCAGGCGGTCGTCCCGGGGGATCAGGTCGTCATCGCCTTCGACGCCGAGACTCCCGATGCGGCGGCGGTCCTCGATGCCACCAGTCGGATCCTACTCGATTCCGGAGTCGAAGCTTCTGGGATCACCGTCCTGGTGTCATCGGGCGCACGTTGCGACACGGCCCCGGCGATCCCCGCTGGTGCCACCCTGGCCATTCATGACCCCGACGATCGGGCGGGCCTCGCTTACCTGGCCACGACGAAGGGTGAGCGTCGTGTCTACCTGAACCGCCTGGCGACCGACGCCGACTTCGTCCTCCCGATCGGCCGGCTCGCCTACGACCGCATCCTCGGATATCGAGGACCCTGGAGCACTCTCTTTCCCGGCCTAAGCGACCTGCCGGCGATGCGGTCGCTAACGAAGCTCGCGAGCGACAGCCCCCCTCTGCGTGATCGCCCCTCGGCGGCACTGACTGAAGCGAGCGAGGTGAGCTGGTTGCTCGGCAGCCAGTTTCACATCGGCGTCGTTGCGGGGACCTCGGGGCCTTGCGAAGTCGTCGCTGGCCTCGAGTCGTCGGTCCGAGACGAAGGGATGGCCGCTGTCGACCGCGCCTGGTCGTTCCAGGCCGAGACTCGGGCCGACTTGGTCCTCGTCGGCATCGGACAGGCGGGGATGTCTACCGGGATAAGCGAGCTCGTCGACGGACTCGCCACCGCCACGCGCCTGGTGCGACGAGGGGGCAAGATCGTCGCCCTTTCCCGAGCCGGTGGGACGCTTGGGCCTGCCATGCAACGCCTGGTCGGACTCGACGACCCGCGAAACGGGAAATCCGCCCTCCGTGGACACGAAGACGACCCCGACTATTCCATCGCCAAACAACTCGCCCATAGCCTGGCCTGGGCCGACATCTACCTCCTGAGCACTCTCGAACGCGACGTCGCGGAGGAACTCGGCATGATCCCCCTCGATCGCGCCGAGGAGGCCCGACGTCTCGTCGCCTCGAGCGCCTCGTGTCTCGTCGTGAGCCACGCCGAGCTCACCCGCCCCGACTTGGCCGACGAATCCTGACGGCCTCTCGCTTCGCTTGGAACGAAGGAGTCGCCGCCATCGACTCCGCGAGGCCGGTCGGACCTTCGCCGTCAAAGGATGGGGTGAGACCTTGAACGAGCACAAAACGGATCTCACGTGAAGAGGACTCGACGGGCATGATCGAATCAGGTTCTGGTGCTGCGATCGCCGAGAATGCGCGATTCATCGACCGTACGGATCGGGAGCGGCTCGAGATCGGTGGACCCGACCGTGCCAAGTACCTCCACAACCTGTCGACCAACGACGTGAAAGCCCTCGGCGTCGGGAGAGGACAGGAGACGTTCGTCACCAGTCCCCAGGGCAAGACGCTCGGCTATGCCACGCTGCTCGCCCTGGAGGACCGGATTCTCTTCCGGACCGACCCGGGTGGCCTCGACGGTGTCCTCCCTCACCTGCGCAAGTACGGCGTCTTCGACGACGTCTCACTCGAAGACGTCCGCGCCCAAACGTTTGAGTTCCACGTCTCCGGACCGAAGGCCGACGACATCCTCATGCTCTCGGGCGCGCAGCTCCCCGAACCCGGCGACTTGAGACATCTAGCCACTCGAATCGCCGAACGTCCGGTCCGCTTGGTTCGCGAGTCGCCCTCGGGCTTCCCCGGACTGACGATCCTGGGCGCACTCGCCGACGGTCCGGCAGTGTCCGCCCGGATTCACGAGCAAGGCCAGGCGCTCGGGTTAACCGAGTTGACCGCGGAAACATTCGAGACCTTGCGCATCGAAGCGGGGACGCCCGTTTCCGGGAGAGATGTCACTGCCGAGAACCTCCCTCAAGAGGTCGGACGCGACGCGAGTGCAATCTCCTTCGTCAAAGGGTGCTACCTCGGCCAGGAGACGGTCGCTCGGCTCGACGCCCTCGGCCACGTCAACAAGTCTCTTCGTGGCCTGAGGATCGAAGCCAAGGTCCCGCCGATCCCGAGCGGATCCACGATCGAAGTCGGCGGGAAGAAGGTCGGCACGGTCACCTCGTCAGCCGTCTCCAGCGACTCGCAAGGGCGAGTCGCCCTCGCCTACGTCCGGGTCGCTCAGGCCGACGAGGGGACCGTTGTCGAGATCCACACGGGAGCCGAGGTTGTCTCCGCCGTGGTCACGGAGCTGCCTTTCCGCAAAGGCGGGGGGGAAAGGTAGTTCTTGGCCCACCGAACCTCGGCGGTTCTCGGAGCGTTTCCGGTCACGGTCGAACTTCGACGCATTTCACGACCCTACGTCGGATCGTCGGCGTACCGGCGTCCGCGCCGGGGCTCAATCGTCATCAAGCGGATGCAGGCCACCTTCGGGGATGTTGGCGATCTGGAGGATCGTCTCCGGAGCGCGACTCAGCCCGAGGTTTTCGAGCACGAGGACCCCGTAGGGGGAACTCGCATCGTGGGAATGATCCGGGTCGCTATCCGCTCGGGAGAGTCGGCCTCGAATCATCGTGCCGCCGTAGTCCACACGGACCAAGGGGCACCGAGTCCCCTGTTTCTGGCGAATGGCGGCGAGGGTCGATTGGCATTGGTCGAACGTCATCGGTATTCCTCCTGAAGACCGAAGCACACGAGATCACCCAATCGGGCCGGCGCGGTCGTCCTGACCACGGGGCGGCCGAGGGCGTGCGCTCAAAGGGTGCAAAACCGATCATGGCGTCGGATCGATGGACGGTCAAGTGGGATTGGATGACGGGCTGGACCATCGTGCCGCCCCGAGATCCTGATCCCCGCTCGTACGCGGACCGCCTGGTTTTCCAATTCCAATCCACCCAAAAGTTTACCTGATTCCCACCGGGTAACCCGAATTCTCTCGGACTCGAAGACTCCCCTCGACGAATTTCAGCCGAAGCCCACCTCGCAGGTTCGACTCATGCAGACCGCATCACATCGTCGGTACATAAGGCGATGATTTCATTCAGATTCTCCGACCTGCACCCGAGTCGGCCAGGATTTCGTCCATGGTGACGACCCGCCCCTCGTCCACGGCCTTGCGAACCAGGAGGCCCGTCAGGGTCGCGTCGCGGGCCTCGGCCAGTGTCACGGGGGGCGACGCGTCACTTTCCCGAGCGCGAACGGCGTCGAGGAAGCTTTGAAGGGCAAATCGGGTGTCGGGCTGGTTCCCGGGGTGGATCGCCTCGCGTGGTTTTCCCTTGTCCCGATAGGTGACGGTCCCCGTGCCGAGGTCGAGGCCGCCGGACGTCCCCATGACCTGGAGAGTTACGCCGGTGAAGCGATCGTCGGCCGGTGCGATCCAGCTATGAAAGAATGAAACGTGAAATCCATCGGCCCACTCGAGCTGGGCGGAATAGTGGTCGGTGACGTCCCTAGCGGGCTGGCGGTCGGCGAACACGTCGCGACGACCGCTCCCGAACGCCCGGACGGGGAGACCGCCCGCGAGCCAGTTGAAGACATCCCAGACGTGCACGGCCTGCTCGACCATCCAGTCGCCGGACCTCGCTCGTTGGGCAAGCCAGTCGCCGTGCCCGTTCATCGGGCCGTTACTGCTGACCCAGGCCGCACGACCTTCCAGGAGGGTCCCAAGATCCCCACGTCGAGCAAGATCGATTCCATCCTGATAGCGAGGATTGGACCGACGCTGGAACCCGACGTGGACGACGACATCAGGCCGAGCCGCCGAGGCCGACATCAGCGCATCGCATGCGTCCAGGGTCAGCGCGAGCGGCTTCTCGGCATAAAGATGCCGCCCGGAACGGATGGTCGACTCGTAAACCTCGGCGTGGAGATCACAGGGGAGCGCCGCGACGACCGCGTCCACGTCGGATCGTTCGAGTAGTTGAGCGGCCCGTTCGAGCCCGTCCGGCCGCTGTCCCTTGGCCTTCTCCACGATCCCCTGCCCGCGCATCCGATGCTTGGGATCCTGGTCGCAGAGGGCGACGACCTTCGCCCCGGGCAACTCGAGCAGGGTCCGCAGCAGGCTCGTTCCCCGCGTGCCCAGGCCGATCACGCCCACTCGGACCGGTTCGCCGTCCACCGCGGCCTCGCCGACCCTCCCCTGCGAGAGTGCCAGCCCCGCGGCGGCGGAACATCCAAGAAATCGCCGACGATTCAGAGTGATGGGCGGCATTCGGCCAGGCTCCCTCGGCGATTCGACGCGTGCACGACAAACTCCGAATATAAACCAACGCCCGGTCGACCGACAAGCGAACCGCGGACCGGCCTTGCTCGATGGGGAACCGATTCGGTCTTCGCGATTGTCGATCAAAGCCCATTGGGTCTCGTCGGCGGCGCGGCCGGGGCGATCGGAAGGCGCCCCACGTAGAGTTTTGGCCGGGCCGAACGGAGCTCGGCGATCGCGGCGTCGCTGAAATGCTCTCCACTCAAAAACACATATTCAAGCCGATCGAGCTTTTTCAGCAGACCCAGGCCGGCATCGGTGAGACTCGTTTCGAGAAGTCGGATGGACTGAAGACGAGGCAAGCCGACGAGTTGGGCGATCCCGGCGTCGGTGACCCGCGGACCTTCCAGATGGAGCCAGTTAAGGCTCGACATCGGTGGGAGTTCGGCGAGGATCTCATCGGAACTGCATTCGGGCCCCAGGATGAGTTGATCGAGATGTTTGCCCCGGATGATCGAACAAACGCCCCGGTCGGTCACCCGCGAATTGCGGATCGACAGGTTTTGCAGCGCCGAGCATCCCGCCACGCGCGAGAGGCCGGCATCGGTCACGGCCACTCCGTCCAAATGGAGCCCCCTCAGCTTCGGAAAGGTGGCGACGACGGAAAACCCTGCGTCGGTGATCGGGCATCGGTTGATGATCAAATGATTCAATGGCTTTCCTGAAAGCGAACCGATCCCGGCGTCGCCGCAACCGAGAGCCTCCAACCAGACGGTATCCAGCATCGGCAACGAGGCGAGATGCCGGATCCCCGCGTCGCCGACCTTCGCCCTGGTCAGCTTGAAGTAACGAAGCCTTGGGAAGTGAGTCAGATTCGCGAGACCGGCGTCGGTGATCGATGGGGCATCGTTCATAACGAGTTGTTTGAGGTGATCGAACGGCCGGAGGATGGCGAGATCCGCATCGGTGACGGTCGCTGGGCCCAGCCTCTTGATCCCTGTCCCCGATTCCGCGCCCCAGGCCACCCGAGCGACCTCGAGAAATGGGGTGGACGGCACATTCGTTCCGCGGAGCGAATAACGAGGAAGCCCCTGGTCGCCTGACGATCGAGACCACCAGGCATCATCGAACCAAACGGTCCCTCCCGATCGAGTCACGTCGGCGATGGCTCTGCGGATCACAGCATCGCGACGGGCGATCAGGACCACTCCCCCCAGCGCCACCGCCACCACAAACACGAGCGTCATCAGCCCCCGCGGGCTCGTCACAAGCCGCCAGCCTCGCTTCGGCACGGCTCCGATGGTCGGCATGCGAAGGGTATCCTTTTGGTCATACGCTGGACGCGATCACCAACGCGTTCAGGAGGGACCGAGGCCCTATTTCGTCGCCCTGGGGGAGTCCGGGCAGACGCCCGGGAGGGGCTTTGCGGACTTCGGGCTCGCGGCGACGAAGTCTTCGCCGAGGAACGCGGCGATCGTCGCCGCGACCTGGGATTGCGTTACCTCGACCCCGGCGCGGACACCGAGGGCGGGGGTCGCCGGGCCCATGACGGCGATCCAGATCGACTCCGCGCCCGCGATGTCTCGACCGTGGCTCGTCCAGTCGCTCTTCGATCCGCCCCGGCCATGGTCGGTCGTCACGAGCAGGGCTGTCTTGTCGCGATACTCGGGCATCTCCTGGATCATGGCCCAAAGCTCACGGAGATAGTCGTCGGCCTCGTGGGCAGATTGGAGGTAGAGGTCGTAGCGTCGGCCGTGGGCCCATTCGTCGGTCTCGCCCAGGCCGATGAACAGGACGTGCGGCCTGTGCTTGCGGAGATGCTCGCTCGCCGAGTCCATCGTTACGACGTCGAAGACATTGTCCGGCCAGTATCGGGGCAGCCTTCGCGTCAGTTCATTGGTCCGCCGCTGCCGATCGCTGAGTGGTTCGTCGACGATCGGCTCCCAGCCGGCGTGGACGAGCAGATGATTCTGGGCGGATCGGAAGATCGAGGGGAAGACGTTCCAGGTGCAGAAGGCCGCGACGCGCCCCTGATGGGACGGGCGAGCATTGAGGAATTCCAGGACCGACCCATTGGGATTGGGAAACTTGTTGTTCGAGTCGATCCGAGGGTCGCCAAAGCCGCAAAACATCTCGCTGTAGCCGGGGTACGAGAACTTCATGCCGTTGGTCGACGTCGCAGGGGCATTCTTCGTACGATCGCCGAAGATCTGTCCCTTCGTCGCGACGGTCTTCCACAAGAACGGCAACAAGGCCTCGCGACTGGCCTCGGGCGAGTCCCTCCAGAACCGTGACTTCAGTTCCTGGGTGTCGGGCACACCCCCGGCCTTGGGATCGATCAGGGTCTCATCCGCCCCACCGAAGAATTCCTGTGGCCGGAACCCGTCGAGGGTGACGACGATCACGTTCTCGGCGCGGCCCAAAGGGCTTTCGGCTCGACACACACTCGACGTCGTCAGGACCGCAAGAATCCAATGCGTAATCGACATACTCAGACGCATCGCTCGTCTCCGGTACCGAGGGTTTCGGCCCCAAATGGTACCGGGCCGACGAGAGCCGAGCCAGCTATTTAGGACGGCTCGACTTCGATCGCCTCGGGAGAGTCTGGCGACGGAGACGGCGGTGAAGATGTCGCCGGCCCGCCGGCGGCAGGCGGAGGGATCGTGCAGCGGACCGCGCCCATCAGGACCTGACCGCCACCGACTCCAGGGCTCGAGATCCCCAGCACATTCTTGGCCCAGACGAGCCATTCGGCCATGACGAGACCAGGACCGGAGGGGATGTCGGGAATTCGCGAGATCCGGTCGCTGTTGGAATACACCCACAAACTCGATCGGGCGACCGCGAAGGCCAACACCCCGGCCGTCGCGAGGCGCATGAGCCTTTGGCGAACGCGGGAACGCAACCCTACCGGGCAGTCGGCGGTCAGAACCGACCCGTCCGCTCGCCGGTAAAACCGGACGCAAAGACGGCCTTCGGCCGCCTCGACCAGCGAAAGCGCCTCGGCCCTCGTCATCCCCGAGAGGTTGTAGACGTGCTTCGAGCAGGACTCGCAGAACCGAGTGCGGTCGTCCCCCCGCATATCCGCCCAGGACGCCTGACACGGCGACGCGATTTGGAGGACGTTCAGGTTGAGCGAGGGTTCCATGGCCCAATCTCCGCGGCGTGGTGTTGTTCCGATCCTCCGGAAAAACGACGCCCGGCGCGAAATCTTAGACGGGCCTGTCCTGGCGTTCGTTCCACTCCAGGTTCCATTGACGTTCGTGTTATACTGAATCGTTTGGCAGGGGCAGGATGGGACGCTGCGGATGCGCGCGGGGAGCACGATGGCGAAGCATATTTTCGTGACCGGTGGAGTCGTCAGTTCGCTCGGGAAGGGGCTCACGTGCGCCTCGATCGGGATGCTCCTGGAACATCGGGGGTTGCGGGTCCGGCTCCAGAAGTTCGACCCGTACATCAATGTCGACCCCGGGACGATGAGCCCCTACCAGCACGGCGAGGTCTACGTCCTCGATGACGGCTCGGAGACGGACCTCGACCTCGGGCACTACGAGCGATTCACGGACGCCCCCCTCACGAAAGACTGCAACTACACGACGGGCAAGATCTACCTCTCGGTGATCCAGAAGGAACGCGAGGGGAAACATTACGAAGGGCGGACGGTCCAGGTCATTCCCCACGTCACCGACGAGATCAAGGCGGCCGTCCTCCGACTCGGGACCGACGACGTCGATGTGGTGATCACCGAGATCGGCGGCACGGTCGGCGACATCGAGAGCCTCCCGTTCCTGGAAGCGATCCGCCAGTTCGCGCTCGACGTCGGCCGCGAGAACTGCCTGTACATCCACCTGACCCTCGTCCCCTACCTGAAGGCGGCCGCCGAGCTCAAGACGAAGCCGACCCAGCACTCGGTCGGCGCCTTGCGTCAGATCGGGATCCAGCCCGACGTCCTGATCTGTCGGACCGAGCACCCGATCAGCGCCGACGACAAGGACAAGATCGCCCTCTTCTGCAATGTTGAACGCAAGGCGGTCATCGAGGAGCGCGACAAGGAATTCAGCATCTACGAGGTCCCGCTGAGCCTCGTCAACAACGGCCTCGACGAACTCCTGGTCAAGCGACTCGGCCTGAAGACTGCCCCGCTCGAGATCAACGACTGGCGTGACCTCGTCGACCGGGTCCGGCACCCGAACCACGAGGTTCGGATCGCCGTCGTCGGCAAGTACATGAAGCATCGCGACGCGTACAAGTCGGTGTACGAGTCGCTCGACCACGCCGGGATCGCGAACCGTACGCGAGTCATCGTGCAACGCGTCGAGGCCGAGGAGGTCAGCAACCAGGGGGCCGCCGCGATCTTGTCTGGCGTCGACGGGATCCTCGTCCCGGGCGGGTTCGGCATGCGAGGGATCGAGGGGAAGATCGAGGCGATCCGGTTCGCACGCACGAAGCGGATCCCGTTCTTCGGGATCTGCCTGGGGATGCAGTGCGCCGTCGTCGAATTCGCCCGGAGCGTCCTGGGGCTCGAGGACGCCAACAGCACCGAGTTCGACACTTCGACTCAGAACCCCGTGATCTCGCTGATGGAAGATCAGTCCTACGTCCGTCAGCGAGGCGGAACGATGCGTCTGGGCAAGTGGCCCTGCGCCCTCTCCCCCGGGAGCCTCGCGCGTCGGGCGTACGGCGATGATTCGATCCAGGAACGCCACCGACATCGCTACGAGTTCAACAACGGCTATCGCAAGCCGTTCGAGGAGAACGGGATTCGCCTCACCGGCCTGAGCCCGGACGGGTCGCTGGTCGAGATCATCGAATGGCCGGACCACCCCTGGTTCCTCGCCGTGCAGTTCCACCCCGAGTTCAAGTCGAAGCCGACGAAATCCCACCCCCTCTTCCACGACTTCATCGCCGCGGCCCTGTCGCATCGCGAAGTGAGCCGTGGTGAGCCGGATCCGCGCTGAGGCACCGTCGAGGCCGAATCAGTCGAAAGAAAGCTGGGGGCGGAGGAAGACGATGGAGATCACCGCTCGGCACTTCGAGACCGGGCGATGGACCCGCCTGACGATGGCAGGTGGGACCATCGAATCTTCGGTCCACGTCGAAGGCCCCGAGGACGTCCTCGCGCGCGACGAATGGGTTGCGCCGGCGTTCTGGGATATCCAAACGAATGGGCGTTGGGGGATCTCCTTCTCCGACCCGGCGCTCACCGTCGAGCAAGTCGTCGACGTGGTCCGGGCCCAGGCCGAGTTGGGGACGGCGCGGCTCTGCCCCACGCTGATTACGGCCCCGATCGAGGATATGAAGCACGGCGTCCGAACGATCGCCGCCGCGTGCGAAACGCACCCCGACGTCGACGCGTGCGTCACAGGTATCCACCTGGAAGGACCGTTCATCTCCGGGCTCGACGGCTATCGCGGGGCGCATCCCCTCAACGCCGTGCGCGACCCCGAGTGGGATCTCTTCCGGGAACTCCAGGATGCGTCGAACGGGCGCGTCGTCCTGATGACGCTCGCCCCCGAACGCGCGGGGGCCTTGGGGTTCATCGAGAAGGCGGTTGCGGAAGGGGTCGTGATCGCCCTCGGCCATACGGCCGCCGACGGGCCGACAATCCGCGATGCCGTCTCCGCGGGCGCACGGCTGAGTACCCACCTGGGGAACGGGATCGTCTCGAACCTTCCCAGGCATCCCAACCCGATCTGGGAACAGGCGGCGATCGACCGCCTGAGCGCCTCCTTGATCGCGGACGGTCATCACCTCGACCCCGCCACCCTCCGTGTGTTGATCCGCGCGAAAACACCACCGCGGGTGATCCTGGTAAGCGACGCCAGCCCCCTCGCCGGCCTCCCGCCGGGCCGCTACGGCGCCTGGGCGGTCGACCCCTCGGGCAAGATCGTCGTCGCGGACACGCCCTACCTCGCCGGCTCGAATCGAGGGATCGACGTCGGGCTGAACAACCTTTTCGCCGCCGTCGACCTGTCGCTCGCCCAGGGATTGGCGACGGTGACTCGCAACCCCGCGAGGCTGCTCGACCTCCCCGTGCCGACGCTCAACATCGGCCAACCCGCGAATCTCATCGTGTTTCGTTGCCAGAGCCACGACCCGGCGAATGGCTTCGAACTCTGCAGGACGTGTGTCGACGGGCGTTGGGCTGTTGCCGATCCGGACCGTCCCCGCGAGAGGCCTTCCGCCTGATCCGCGGTGGGGATCAAGCGTCGCGGATCGGTCGATTCGCCGGGTCGAACCGCTCGGTCCAGAGATCTTCGTAGACGTGGTAACTGCCAAGCATCCCGAGCGAACGGTAGACGGCCTGGGCCCGATGATTCTCGGGTTCGACGTAGAGTCGAAGGCCTATGACGTCGGGTGTGGAGAGGGCCTGGTCTCGGATGTGGTGATAGAGAGTCCGGAAGATCCCGCCCCCTCGATGTTCCTGCGCCACGTACACGCTCTGGAACCACCACAACCAGCCGTTCCGCCAATCGCTCCATTCGCGAGTGATGGCCGCCTGCCCGACGACCGATCCTCCTTCACGGTTCTCCGCCACCCAGTAGCGAAGCCTGTCCGGCTCGGCGAGAGCCGCCTTCACGCCAAGAGCCAATGTGGAGCGGTCGAGGTGCTTCCCCTCAGTCTCGTCGGCGAGACGGGCGTTGTATTCGACGATGACGTCGAGGTCTGCTGGACGAGCGTCGCGGACGTGGACGAGCGGCGAGGCATTCAAATCCGGTCGCTCCGGCGATTCCTGGCGCGTCGGCTCGCTTCCTGAAGGATCCGGTTTTCTTCGTCCGTCAAGGCCCCGCGACCGTCCCGGGCGATCTTCGCGAGAATCTCGTCGAGCCGAGCGTCGAGCGACTCCTCGGGCAAGATAGCCGTCACGGAGGGCTTGGGAGTGGCTGCGGCGTTCGGAGACCAGGTCGGGCCGGTCGATCGGGCCGGCTTGTCTCGGGAATCGGGCATGACCAGGCGAAGCTTCGGGCGACGGACACGATTCCAGGAGATCCGCGACCAACGGAGGTCAAAACGCTTGAACAGATACCCGAATGCCGCACCGGTGAGGTGCGAGACCAACGCGACTTTCGTGAATTGTTGCCCGTTGAGTAGGGCGAGGAAATCACGCCCCACATACATGAGCACGAGGAGCCAAGCCTGCACCGGGAGCACGAAGAAAAGCAGGAATTCCCGGTGGGGATAGTAGAGGACATAGAGGACGATCACGGCCATGACCGCGCCCGATGCACCAATCATCGGGCGAGGATCGCCCGTCTGCAGGCTGAAGATCGCCCATCCGAGCGTCGAGACGACGGCGGCACAGATGTAGAAAACGGCGAAATTCACCGTCCCGTACATCGACTCCATGTCGCGCCCGACGAACCAGAGGAAAAGCATATTCCACCCGACGTGGAAAATGTCGTCGGAATGGAGGAAGGTCGCTGTCAGAAGTTGCCAGACATGGCCCTGGTAGAAGATCGCGCGACTGTTGGCCTCGAGTTCGCCAAAGAGCCCATCACCTATGGCTCCAGTCTTCGTGAGCACGAAGAGGAAGACGTTGACGGCGATGATGACCTTGCACGCCGGGGCATCGCCGCTCAACCAGCCTGAGCCGCTCGTCTCGCCACGATAATACTCGCGATCATAGATACCCATGCTCGCTCCGGCGAACGTCGTCAACCGCAGGGCGACGGAGTCCGGACCCCTCGTGTTCCATCCCCTTCATCATCGGCCGCGTCTTCGAAACTGTCAACGGTTCGAGGGCCTACTTGATGCGGCGGCGGTCGGCAGGTTGATGCAAGGCCACGGCCTCACGTGGCGTGGCATTTCGCCAGGGCGAACGCAGAGAATCTCAAGGATCGCGTCAGTCAGCGAGGAGCGCGTCCATGGCTTCGCGTCGAGTCGCGTAGATCGGCCAGACGATATCCAAAGACGTGATCCGGAGTAGTTCTCGGGCGTGAGGGGAAACACCCGCGAGTGCCATCATCCCCCCGCGTGCCTGCACGAGTTTCCAGCAACGCAGCAGGAGCGCCAAGAACATCGACCCGAAATAGTTGACCCGGCTCAGGTCGAAGACGACGAGCGGGTTTTCCTGATGGCGGAGTGGCTCCACGATCATGGCGGCCGCCTGCTCCTCGAGCCCGAATTCCAGGGTTTCGAGGGCCGGTGTGGCCGAGATCAGTGTCAACTCCCCATGAATCTCGATGGAAAACGCATCTTGGGCGGGAGGGGTATTCATCGATGGACGTCCGACGGCCACTCGCCACGAATCGGGCGCGACGGATGTTGGCCTCGCTTAGGGTAGAACGCGCGAGGCTCCTGAACAAGGCCAATCTCGGCCGAACCCCTCGGCGGCCTCGCCAACGTCCGCCCTTCCCCGCGTTCAGGCGGAAGGGCGACAATTCGAGAACGAGCGGATCACTTCGTAGAGGTCCTGGCTGACGAGCAGCCGATCCTCTTCGAAATCGCGGAGCCACACGAAGTTGTCCTGGTAGGCCTGGGCCAGAAGGGGATAGAGGTCCACGAGCCGGATGGGGACGGAGGGAGAGTGGTCCTCTTCGTGGAGTTCTTCGTCGGGCTGAGGGAACACGCGCAGTCGTGCGGTGGCCATTTGGATTTCCTCCTCCGTGCAAACCTGAGCAAGAGAGATCGCGTCGTCCGGCCCGCCGTGGGGTCACCTTGGCGTCGGGGCGACCGAGGGCGGACGAGAGCGATGTGGGACCGCGTCGGCCTTTGCTCTCGTTCACCGAAACTAGGAATCGGCCGAAACGGGACCCGAGCATCAGCCAAACCCGTCGCGATTGCTGGGACCGTAGGGACGCATCCCACCGGTCCGGGCGTGCGATCGCTCGCGGATTGCAGAATCGTCGCGTTTGGGAAAGGCAGGCCGCGACCCTCCGGGGTCGAAAAAGCGTCGGGAAGCCCGATGGATTCCTGGCCCTCGGTCGGTCATAATCCAGAGTTGTCTCACGAAAAGGCAACGGCGCCCCCGGTTCGTGGCGAGGGGCCGAGGGTCGATGAGGATTCTCGAAGGCCCTCCCCGTGAAATCCAGGATCGTGCTCCGTACTCCCTCACGGCATCCCCGCCTCGGCATCCGCCTCGCCTCTCCCCGAACCCGATCGAAGTCGACACTCCGGAGTCCCCCGATGGACTTGCCTCGCCTCCACGGCATCGTCCCCCCCCTGCCCACCCCCCTCGGCCCCGACGAGGAGCTGGATGCAAAGGTCCTCGCCCGCCTGATCGAGTTCCAGCTCAAGGCCGGTGTCCACGGACTCTGGGTACTAGGCTCGACCGCCCGCTTCGAGATGATCCCCGACGCCAGACTGCGCCAGGCCGCCGAAGTCGCCGCCGAGGCTGCGGCAGGTCGCGTGCCGATGGTCGTCAATGTCTCCGACCAGGGGCTCACGCGCACCCTCGCCCGCGCCCAACTCTTCGACGACCTCCCTTACGACTACTATGCGGCCCTCCCCCCCTGGTACCTCCCGATGACGGTGCCCGAGCTCGTGGACTATTTCCACGCGCTCGCCGATCGCCTCCTGCGCCCGCTCGTCATCTACAACGCCCCCTGGGTCTGCAATCAGCTCGACTTCAAGACTCTCCGCGAGCTGGCCGAACACCCGAGGATCGTCGGCTGCAAGGACGTCCATCCTGGCATGAGCCGGGCCATCGACTGGACGGTGACCGAGCGTCGTCAGCTCGACTTCAGCTACCTCCAGGGGACCGACCTCGTCGCGCCGGTGACCGACCTCGGCTCCGACGGATTCGTCACCAGCCTGTCGAACGCATTCCCCGAGCTCGCGGTTGCGATCTGGGAGGCCACCCGGCAAGGCGTCGCCGATCGGGCGTTCCGGCTCCAGTCGCATTACTCCAAGCTCGCCCGTGCGACCGAATTCGGCCCGATGCTCGCCTGCCTCGAGGTCATGTGCCGACATCGCGGGCTTCTCGACCGAATGCTCCCCGCACCCCTGCGCTCGCTCGATGATGCGAACGCCCGGCGCGTCGTCGCGGTCCTCGATTCGGTCGGGGCCCTGCCCGCCGAGCCGGTCCCGGCGCTGGTCTGAGGCGATTCCTGATCGAGTCGCAGCATCTCGATACATGCCCGCGGTTTGACGGGGAACCCGACAAGATCCGTTTCCGATTGCCCTCGATCGAGTGTCGGAATCGCCGCCGATCGGGGGCGACATTCGTTTCCAATCTTGCTAAAGTTCACCGCCCTTTTCGCCGAGGCTCCGCGCCTCGTCACGATCTCGCACCCGAAGGAACGGCGGGATCGACCCGGGGTTTGCCACGACGGCGAGTCCCCGAATCGCCATCCACGGAGGATTCTGGAGCATGGAGGCTCGATCTGGTCGCCCCACGCCGAATCGGTGGGGCCTGGTGGGGATTGTGTTGACCGTGCTCCCGATCCTCGGGGGGGCATCGCATCGCACAAAGAATTTCGTGGTCGAGGCCCCGACAGCCGAGATCGCCCGATCGGTCGCGGAGCATGCCGAGACTTGCCGGGTCTCGATCGCCCGGGAGTGGTTGGGAAAAGATCTCCCCTCCTGGTCGAGCCCTTGCCCGATCCGCGTCAAGCTGACGAAGGGCGAGGCGGGCGGGGTCACCTCGTTCGGCTTCCACGCCGGCCGGGTCTCCGACCAGACGATGACCGTCGAGGGGCGGCTCGACCGGATCCTCGCCTCGGCCCTCCCCCACGAGGTGACGCACACGATCTTCGCCGCCTATTTCGGCGGCCCGATGCCCCGTTGGGCCGACGAAGGGGCCTCGCTCCTGAGCGAAGACCTCCGCGAGCGACAACGACACGACCAGATCACCGACGACCTCCTGGCCAGGCGCGGAGATATGCCGCTCGCCCGGCTCTTCCGCGTCGAGGAATACCCGCGTGACCTCATGGGCTTCTACGGCCAGGGATATTCCATTTCAAGGTTCCTGATCGAGATGGGGGGGCGTCCCCGATTCCTGAAATTCGTCCGTGACGGCGTGAAATCAAGCTGGGATCTCGCGACGCGCACCCACTATGGGCTGGCCGACGTCCGGGAACTCGACCGTGCCTGGCGATCGTGGCACCAGGTCGCTTCGCACTCGACACCGAGCCGAGACCTCGTCGTCATCCGTGCCCAATCGACGACAGCCCGCTGAGCCGCCGGTTTGGCAATGGGGTGACGTTGCGTCGGGACGGAATTGAGTCAAGCGACCTCGACCGACATCGAACCTGCTCCAAGGGCGGACACACTTTCCCCCCCGTTCCGGACTCCGTGTCCGACAATTCGAATGGCCAGTCGACCAGGTCTTGAGAGGTCCTCCGGGCTGGGCACATCTGGTTCTCAGCATCATCCCCTTCGCTCCCCAGGCATCAATCCGACCATGACGTCTCCGCCACGAGCAGGCCGTGCGAATCGTCGGGGCGATCCGCACGGGTCGTCGAGACCAGGGATGTTTCGTGCGCGAGGCGAAGGTGACTGGCCACGCTGCCGCTCATCCTCATCGGTATCCTCAGGGAGCTCTTGCGCTCGATCCGAGTGGCTGGCGTCAGCTGTTGAGTCATCGTCTCCGACTCCTCCGCTCGTGTCGCGATCGGGAATTCTCTGGCGGCTCGTCCACCGATAAAGGTACTCTGGACGCATCGAGGATCGCCTCGCCTGCCGATCCGGTCGACCCTTGCCCCGCCCCCGGGCCCGCGACGTGGGCCTCTCCGACTCGAGACGAGCCCGATGAGACAATCACTGGCCTGCCTCGTTGGTCTGTTGGCGACGTCTCCCGGCGTCCTCGCCGCCGAGCCGGTCGACTACCTCCGCGACGTCAAGCCGATCCTGGCGCGGCACTGCGTCTCCTGTCACGGCGAGACGAAGCCGAGGGCCGGCCTACGTCTCGACACCGCCCGGGCCGCCCTCGAGGGGGGGACCGCCGGGCCCGCAGTCGTCGCGGGCAAGAGCGACGACAGCCCGCTCATCGATTCCGTCCTGGGTTTGAACGGGGCCGAGCGCATGCCGCTCAAACGTCCGCCCCTCAAGGAACGAGAGATCGAGATCCTCAAGTCGTGGATCGACGGCGGGGCCAAGGCCCCGTCGGACGAGGTCGTCGATAAGAATGGGCAAGTCCATTGGTCCTTCCGCCCCGTCGTCCGTTTCGAGCCACCGGCCGAGTCGACCCCGACCTGGGGACGCAACCCGATCGATCGCTTCATCCTGGCCGGGCTCGAACGTGCGAAGCTCCAGCCCGCCGCCGAGGCCGACCGCAGGACGTTGATTCGACGGGTGACCTTGGACCTAATCGGGCTGCTGCCTTCGCCCGCAGAGGTTGACGGCTTCCTCGCCGACGACCGTCCCGACGCCTACGAACGCCTGGTCGACCGCCTCCTGGCGACTCCCCAGTTTGGAGAGCGTTGGGCCCGTCCCTGGCTCGACCTCGCGCGTTATGCGGACTCGAATGGGTACAGCATCGATGCACCCCGGTCCATCTGGAAGTACCGCGACTGGGTGATCGACGCGCTCAACCGAGATCTCCCCTTCGACGAGTTCACGATCGACCAGATCGCCGGCGACCTCCGCCCCGACGCGTCGTTTCCCCAGAGGATCGCCACCGGCTTCCACCGGAACACGCCGATCAATCAGGAGGGGGGGATCGACCTCGAGCAATTCCGGATCGAGTCGATCGTCGACCGCGTTGGGACGACGGCGACCGCATTCCTCGGCCTCACGATGGCCTGCGCCCAGTGTCACGACCACAAGTACGACCCGATCTCCCAGCGCGAGTATTACCAGTTCTTCGCCTTCTTCAACAACGCCGACGAACCGACCCTCGACCTCGCCACCCCCGAAACCCTTGCGAGGCAAGCGTCGGTACGTAATGAGATCGCCGCCTTCCACAAGGAGTTGGAGGCGAAGCACCCGGAACTCCAAGCCAAGGAAACCGCCTGGGAAGCGACCTTGAAGCTGGCCTTCAAGACCTCGCAATCCGAGGAGATCCGCCCTGCGTTCGACCTTCCGTTGGAGCGTCGATCGGAACGTCAACGACGCGGCCTGATGGAGCTATTCCTCGCCCAGGACGCGGGGTCGAAGGACCTGTATGCTCGGCTCACGTCCTTGAGGTCGAGCGAGCCGAAGTTCACCACGACCATGGTCGTCCGCGAGCGCACGTCCCCACGCTCGACGCACATCCACCTCGGCGGCGACTTCACCCGGAAAGGTGAGGCCGTCTCCCCCGAAGTTCCCGGCGTGCTCCCACCCCTTCCCAGTGAAGGGCCGCGGAATCGAATGACCCTGGCACGCTGGTTGGTCGATCCCAAGAACCCGCTCACACCTCGGGTCACGATGAACCGGGTCTGGCAGGCCTATTTCGGGAAGGGAATCGTCGAGACGGAGAACGACTTCGGCACCCAGGGGACGCCCCCGTCGCACCCCGAATTGCTCGACTGGCTCGCGAGCGAGTTCGTCGCCCGAGGGTGGAGCCAGAAAGCGATGCATCGGCTCATCGTCACCTCGATGACATACCGACAGGCCTCGCGCTCACGCCCGGACGCCGACGAGGTCGACCCCACGCACCGGCTCCTGGCCCGACAGACCCGCCTCCGACTGGATGCCGAGATCATCCGAGACGCCGCGCTCTCCGCCAGCGGGCTGCTCTCGAACAGGGTTGGCGGCCCCGGGGTCTTCCCACCACAACCCGATGGCGTCATGTCGCTCGGCCAGATGCGTCGAGAATGGAAGGCGGCGGACGGCCCCGATCGTTACCGGCGTGCCCTCTACACCTACTTCTGGAGGGCAACTCCCCACCCCTCGCTGCTGGTCTTCGACGCGCCGAATGCGATCCAGGCGTGTACCCGACGGATCCGGTCGAACACCCCGCTCCAGGCCTTGACGCTGCTGAACGACCAGGCGTTCTTCGAATTCGCCGAAGCCCTGGCTTCGCGCATCCTGAACGAAGGCCCGGCCGACGATGCCGGGAGGATCCGTTTTGGGTACCGACTCTGCCTCGGGCGCGAGCCGGCCTCGGGAGAGTTGGAGCGGCTCCGTGCGCTCCTCTCGGGCGAGCGGAGCGACCGGAGCGAATCGGAGCCTACCACCCGCGATTCGGGTCCTACTCCGACTCGCGAGCCGTGCACCGATCGTGCGACCTGGACGTCGGTCGCGCGGGTCCTACTCAACCTCGACGAATTCATTACCCGGGAGTGAGCTGTGGATCCTCGACACGCCTTGCTCCACGAAACGCGCCGGCATTTCTTCGCACGTTGCGGCCTCGGCATTGGCTCGATGGCACTGGCGGGCTTACTGGGCGAGGGCCAGAAGGCCTCGGCCGCACCAGCGAACGACGCCGAGCCGATGGCGCCGAGGCCGGGCCATTTTCCCGCCCGGGCCAAGAGCGTCATCTATCTGTTCATGGCCGGCGGGCCCAGCCAACTCGAGCTCTTCGACTACAAACCGAAGCTCCAGGACTACAACAACCAGCCGATCCCCGAGTCGTTCATCCAGGGGCGTCGGTTCGCGTTCATGGACACGTTCACGAAAGCTCCGCCGAAACTCCTGGGTACGAACCGCAAGTTCGCCAGGCACGGCGAGTCGGGGGCCTGGGTCTCGGAGTGCCTGCCCCACATCGCCGGGGTCGTGGACGACATCGCGATCATCCGCTCGGTCGCGACCGACGTGTTCAACCACGCCCCCGCGAAGCTCTTCGCGAATACCGGGACGACCCAGTTCGGTCGCCCGAGCATGGGGTCGTGGATTACTTATGGGATCGGGAGCGAGTCGCGCGACCTCCCCGGCTTCGTCGTCCTCCAGTCGGGCCCCCGAGGCCCCCGAGGCGGGCCGGTGAATTGGGGGAGCGGCTTCTTGCCGACGAGCTATCAGGGGGTGCCGCTCCGTTCGGGAGGCGAGCCGATCCTGAACCTGTCGAGGCCTCCCGGGATCTCCGACGGGCGGCAGCGCCGGACGATCGACGCGATCCGGGACTTAAACCTCGCCCGCCTCGAGGAGACCGGCGACGCCGAGATCGCCACCCGGGTCGCCTCGTATGAGATGGCGTATCGGATGCAGTCGAGCGCCCCGGAGCTCATCGACGTCGCGGGGGAGAGCGCCGAGACCCTCGCCCTCTACGGCGCCGAGCCGGGCAAGGCGTCGTTCGCGAATAACTGCCTCCTCGCCCGACGACTCGTCGAGCGGGGCGTCCGCTTCGTCCAGCTCTACCACACCGACTGGGACCACCACGGGACCACCGGCCAGACCCTCGGGAGCGACCTCGACCAAGTTGCCCGCGAGGTCGACCAGCCCTCCGCGGCGCTCGTGCTCGACCTGAAGCGACGCGGCCTCCTCGACGACACGCTCGTCGTCTGGGGCGGCGAGTTCGGCCGAACGCCGATGGGCGAGGTCCGCGACGCGGTCGGGCGGAACCACCACGTCGACTCGGCGACCGTCTGGATGGCCGGCGGTGGGACCCGGCCTGGACTCTCCCTGGGCGCCACCGACGAATTCGGCTTCGCCGCGGTCGAAGACCGCGTCCACGTTCACGACCTCCAGGCCACCATCCTCCACCTGATGGGCCTGGAGCACACCCGGCTCACCTACCGCTTCCAGGGCCGAGACTTCCGACTCACGGACGTCGAAGGCCAGGTCGTCAAGAAACTCCTCGCCTGATCTCGGCCCGGGCTCGCAGGTCGACCAGGCCCTGGGATTCGCCTCGAAGTCACGAAGATACCAGGAGTTCAGGTCGAAGCACGCCTAGGAACAGGCCGTCCGGCGAGTTCCCCTCCAAGTCGTCCGGCGAGGGGATCGCTCGACGAGAAGCTGGCGGAGAGCGGCGAAGAATGCCGGCAAGGCGGCCACACGAGCGGACTCCGGTTTGGTTTCGGCCGAAGCGCCGAACTTTGACTTGCCTCCCTTCGGAGGGGTATATTAAGTCGGTTCGAAAATCGCCGGATTCGACCCTCGCAAGGTTTCCTCAGCCGAGGCCCTTGGCCCGCCCTTCCTGTCCTGGCGTGGAGATCGGCCGCCCATGTCTCGCACCACCCCACCGCTCCTCCTGTTGGCGACCCTGACGCTGGGAATGGTCCTGGGGGTGTTGATCGATCGTCGGGCACCCTTCGTCTCCGCGCAGGCTACTCGCGGGGCCCGGACTGAACCTGTCGGCAATCCGACCGTGGTCGCTGTATCGCGAGAGCCTCAGACGAAGCCGAACAGCGAGGCCGAGCTCTACCAACGCCTCGACCGCCAATACAATCAATTTGAACATATCAACCGAACTTTCGAAATGGTGGCGGAGGTCGTCTCGCCGGCCGTCGTCCACATCGTCTCGCATAAAGTCGAGCGGAGTTCGGAACCGCCCTACAACCGCCACTACGAAGAGACGGGCTCGGGGGTCATCGTCCGCCCCGAGCACGGGCGACAGCTCTATGTCTTGACGAACAACCACGTCGTCGAGAAGGCCAAGCCTGAGAAGATCAACATTTTCCTCAGAGACGGGCGGTCGATCCAACCCGACGGGATCTGGCTCGATGCCAAGGCCGACATCGCCGTCCTGAGCCTGGGGAGAGACGACTTGCCGGCAGCCCGCCTCGGCGACAGTGACTCCACCGCGGTCGGTTCCTGGGTCCTCGCGCTCGGCAGCCCTTTCGGGCTGACCCACTCGGTCAGCCAGGGGATCATCAGCGCCCGAGGGCGTCACGTGGACGAGCTCCACGACGTCGAGAACCAGGACTTCCTCCAGACCGACGCCGCCATCAACCCCGGCAACTCGGGCGGTCCGCTCGTGAACATGAAAGGGGAGGTGATCGGGATCAATAACTCGATCGCCTCCAACGGCGGCGGGAATGAAGGGGTCGGGTTCAGCATCCCGATCAACCTCGCGCGCTGGATCATGAACCAACTGGTCGTCAACGGCCGGGTCAGCCGAGGAGCGCTCGGGATCAACCTCCACCCCGAGTTCCGGAACGAGGACGCCCTCGCCCGAGGCCTCGACCGCCCGCGAGGCGCCTGGATCGACATCGTCCACCCGACCTCCCCGGCCGCCGAGGCGGGCCTCCGCGACGGCGACGTGATCCTCCGTTTCCGAGGGGTCGAAATCCAGGATCTCAACCACCTGATCAACGTCGTCTCGATGGCCCCCATCGGGCAGCCGGCTGAAGTCCTCGTCCTCCGCGACCGGAAGCGAATCACCTTGAGCGTACGGGTCGGCGAGCGAGACCGCAGCGTCACCCAGGCGCCGGCCCCCGACGAGCGGGTCAACGTGAATGGACTCCTCCGTCGCCCCGACCGGCCCGGCATGACGTCGTCCTACGCGCTCGGGATGGAGCTCTACACGCTCGACGAAGCGACCGCACGTCGGTTCGGGCTCCCCGAAGCCAAGCGAGGTGCCTTGATCACCAAGGTCGAACCCGGCAGCCCGCTCGCGAGTCAATGCAAGCCGAACGACGTGATCGCTTCGGTCGGCGGTAGGGCCGTCACCACCGCCGAGGAGGCGGTCAAGGCCCTCAACCGCCCGGCCGAGGATACCCCGCTGGTCCTCGGGCTCGATCGTCTACTCGCCGGCGGGGCACTCGAGCATAGAACGGTCAATCTCCCGTGATTTCAGCACTCACCGAGGCGCTTGCGGCCCTCGCCAACGGCCGCGACCTGACCGTCGACGAAAGCGCCTCGGCCGTCTCGACGATCATCTCCGGCGAGGCCACCGAAACGACCATCGCCGCCTTCCTGACCGCGTTGCGGATAAAGGGCGAGATCGCCGACGAGCTCACGGGCGCCGTGCAGGCCGTCCGGGCCCGGGCCAACCCCTGGGATCCGGACGGGCTCCCCTCGCCGCTGCTCGACACCTGCGGCACCGGAGGTGACGGCGCGAATACGGTCAACGTATCCACGGCGACCGCTCTCGTCGTGGCCGCCTGCGGAGTCGCCGTCGCGAAGCACGGGAACCGCTCTGCGTCGGGGAACTCGGGGAGCGCCGAGGTCCTTGCGGAGCTCGGTGTCGCCGTCGAGGTCGACACCAGCGTCGTCCGACGTAGCCTCAACGAGATTGGCCTGACCTTCCTCTTCGCCCCGAGCTTCCACCCGGCCCTCCGGTTCGCCGCCCCCATTCGCCGACAGTTGCCCTTCCGCACCCTCTTCAACCTCGTCGGCCCCTTGGCGAATCCCGCCAGGCCCGAACTCCAGCTCGTCGGAGTCGCGGGCGACCGCCAAGCCGACCTTGTCGCCTCAGCCCTGACGCAGCTGGGAGTCCGACGCGCCGCGGTGGTCACAGGATCCGACGGACTCGACGAGGTCACGCTCGATGGCCCGACGCGCGTCCGTTGGGTTGAGGATGGCCAGATCACCGTCGTCCATTGGAACCACGAGGACTTCGGGCTCCCGCACACCTCGGCGAGCGAGCTCCGCATCTCCGGGCCTGCCGAGAGTGCCCAACGGATTCGGGGCCTCCTCGCCGGCGAGCCGGGACCGGTCCGTTCCTCCGTGCTCGCCAATAGCGCGGCGGCCCTCCTCGTCGCCGGCAAGGCCGACAGCCTGAGATCAGGCGTCACCCTGGCCCGGGACGCCATCGACTCCGGCAACGCCGCCCGACTCCTCGACCGCTGGGGTGAGATCAGCCGACAGTCGTCCTGACGACATTTCACATCAGCATAAAATCAGGCAATCATTTCCTGCCACGCGAGAGTGTTAGAGCGTGGCTTCGTCGGCCTCCCCTCCGTTCTCGAATCCTGCCGGTGTCGTGGCGGCGGAGGGCTTCGAAACGCGACATGGCCTGGCCACTCCCGAAGGAACGGCCAGGCCACGGTTTCAGCCTCATCTCGCGTCAGAGCGACGAGGCGATCAGACGTTCTCGGCCGGGTCGCGGCCGTCGATCCAGTCGCCTTCCAGCTTCATGTAAGCGGGGGGCTCGAGCAAGGAGCCTTCGGTGCCGGCCTTCCAGCCGATGACCTGGCTGGGCTTGCCACGAAGCTTGCTCCGCTCTTCCCAGCGAGCGGCCCACGACTTGTCGGCCTCGATGACGTTGCCGTTATCGAAGTAGAGGGCCTTGCCTTCGCGGTACGACTGGACGCCCATGTTGACCGTCGTGATCGCGGCGTAGCCGAGGTCGGCCGGGCAGAGGGTCTCGGGGTTCCGCGAGCGGACGCACTCGAGGTAGTGCTCCCAGAGGGCGCGGGTGTCGTCGCGAGGGGCGTCGACGACGACGTGCTCGACGCCTTCCTCGGCGTTCGTCTTGTTGGCACCCGGAGGGGCCGGACGATTGGAGAGCTTCTCCTGCTTGACGTCGAAGCCCTTCGGGTTGAAGAGGATCGAGGCCGTGTGGCCGTGGATGACTTCGGGGATGGCGTACTGCTCGCTGCACATCGACGCCGTGACGATGATCTGGCAGCCCTCGTCGTAGTCGGCAACCACGGTCGCCACGTCGGGCACGTCGCGGCCGTCGTACTCGAGGTAGAGACCGCCGCCACCGACGACGCGCTTGGGGAAGCGGACGCCGACCGCCTGGATCAGGTGGGTGAGCTGGTGGACGAAGAGGTCGGTGTACATACCGCCGCCGAACTCCCAGTAGCAGCGCCACTGGGCAAACTTGGCGCGGTTGAAGGGCATGTCCGGGGCGAGGCCGAATTCGGTCCCGAGGAACATCTTCCAGTCGACCGTCTTGGGGCTCATGTCCTTCGACAGGCCGTAATACCGCCACTGGCCGACCGAACCGTTGCGGTAGTATTGTGTCTGGGCCTGCATGACGTGGCCGATCTTCCCGGAGGTGATCAGCTCGTTGGCCTTCTTCCACTTGGGATCGGACGTCGACTGGACGCCGACCGTCATGATCTGCTTCGTCTTCTTGACCGTCTCGGCGACCCGACGCGCCTCGTCGATCGTGTGAGTCATCGGCTTTTCGCAGTAGACGTCCTTGCCCGCCTCCATGGCGTCGATGGACATCTTCGCGTGCCAGTGGTCGGGCGTGGCGATGACGACCGCATCCACGTCCTTGTTTTCAAGGACCTTGCGGTAGTCGATCTCGGCCTGCTTGCACTTGGTCTTGTTCTGGGCGTTGACCCGGTTCTTCTCGTAGACATCGGCGATGGCGACGATGTCGACCGGCTTGCCCTCTTCCTTCATCGACAGGAGCACGTTGATGTGCGCCTGGGCTCGCCCGCCAGGCCCGAGGATCGCGAAGTTGAGCCGGTCGTTGGCCCCCTTCACGTTGCCGACGGCAGGATGCGCGAAGGTCCCGGCGGCGACCACAGCACCGGTGGCCGCGCCTGCGCTCTCCAAGAAACCACGACGAGTCACCGTTTGCTTCTCTGTCATCGCTCGCTCCGGGCGGGGAGTGAAAGGGAGTGAAAGAGCGGATCCGGCCGCCTAAAACTTGACGCCAACTTAACCTTGTAGTCGCACCACGGTCAAGGAGATGGCGGACCCCATCGCGGATTCTCGAACGTCATCGGGGACGACCCCACTACCAAACCAGGCCGAGAACTTTGCAAGCAATCATGGATGTCTAGATCTCTTGACAAACGTCCGGGATCGCGGCAAACTAGTTGGCAAGTGGCGGATAACGCCGCCCAGGCGCGGGCCTGTGCGAGGGCGCACTGGCAATAATAGGCTGGAACTGGCCGTCGTCCCGATGGGGACGCGATGCGGCCGGTCGAGCGAGACGGAACGAAGCCGTCATATCGGGGTCTAATCTAAGAAGTTCGCGGTCCGTGCGTAATCCGACCAGAGTGCCGTCCGCCCCTCTTCGAGGATGCGGAGAATGTTCTCGGAAGTGAGCGGGGGAGGCCGATGCCGGACCTCCCTCGGGATTTCGGGCCAATGACTGGCCCGCGGGCGCTCACCCCGAATCGGGCAGGAAGACCGGTCGACGTGAATCCTTTGCGATCGGTCGTGTCGCCGACCCGATGGCCGGCGAACCTCGCGCTCCCGAGAATCGGGAGAGAACCGATTGGCCACCGCGTCGTCCAGGCCGGGCCTGGGTCAGATTCGAGGTACGCCGAAGAAGGCGGGAGCTCGAAAAACCGGAAAAGATCGATTCATTTCGCCAGGCCCGAAGGTTTATGCTGAAGTTATAAACGTCGACATTTACCCGAGATTCTGAGAATTCTCTCTCTCGGGACGCGAAGGACTCCCATCACGTCGGGACAACTCGACTGGTCATCTCCTTAAAGGATTTTAATAGTATGCCGCGAACCATTTCATGCACGCAATGTGGCGTTGTGCTCAACCTCCCCCCCCAGGCGGCAGGGAAGCGGTTGAAGTGCCCGAAGTGTGGCACGAAGTTTCAGATCGACCAGGATACGACGAAGTACCCGTCCACGGAGATAAGCACGCTGGACGCGGGGCCTGCGTCGTCCCACGAGCTCCCTCGAGGGCACGGCGACCTCACCCTGCCGACTTCCTCGGGCGACCTCCGCGAGACCTTCGACCTCCCGCTCATGTCCGAGGCGGCCCCATCGAGTGGCCTCCTCGTGCCCGGCGTGGAAGCGGCCCCCGCCCAGGCGGGCGACGCCCTCGCACTCTTCGAAGAGAAGAAGCCCGGGCCGCGCCGGGTGAACGCGGCCGAAGCACGGTCGAGCGTCCGGAGGTGCCCGACCTGCGGCGGATCCGTGCCCGTCGGAATGTCGCTCTGCTCGACCTGCGGGCTCGACCTCGAGACCGGGTCGCGTATCGACCTCGATGACGACCTGATGCCCGACGCTCCCGCAAGGCCATCGGGCCCCCCCCTACCCGTCTCGGTCATCGCCATCATCTCGCTGCTCGGCAGCCTGATCCTGGCCGTCTATTCGCTCGTCCAGTGGAACCACCAACAGGATGGCTGGCAGTACTTCATCCCGATCTGCCTCTTCGGCGCCTTCGCCGCCGTCAATTTGCTCAGGGGCCGGAGTGCCAAGCTCCTGATCATCGCGTTGACGCTGGGGGTGATGGTGGACGTGGTGAGCTTCATCGCGATGCCCATCTTCCAAGCCTATCAGGAACAAGTCATCGTCGAGCAAAAGCCGTCCTCCGACGACCCCGACGCCGCCGACGTCGCAATCCGACCGATTACCGAAGGTTTGTCCTATAATCGAATTAGTCTCGGGATTGCCGGACTCTTCGCCTACGCGATCGTTGCCGTCTACCTTTCGTCGCCCTCCGTTCGACGGCACTACGTGAAGCAATGAGGGCCGGCGGCCGAGGCCGCCAGACGACGTCCACCGAAACTCGCCCGGGACGGCCGATTGACCGTCCCTTCGACCGTCGGTGAGATTTCCGTTCTTGGCGATTCGGTGAAGACTTTCGCCGATCTCCGGATTGCTTTAAGCTCGAATCCTCGCGTCGAATTCTGACGTCACAGATGAATGGGCGACCAGGCTCGAGACGTCTATGAACAAACCACCCAAGAATCAGTTGCTCGGCTTCCTTCGCTCACGCCCCCGGGCGGTCGGGGAAGCCTTCCGGACCAACCCCCGGCATGAGTCGCACCGCCGGGCTCGCCTGTTCTGGACGGAGGGAGATCGCACTCGAGAGATCCCCATCCGGCTCATCGACATCAGTCGAGTCGGGGCCGCGGTCTCGGCCTCCACGCCCCCTCCGACCTCGGCACTCGTCAGGATCCGGCTCGTCGGACCGTCGGCAACCCCCTGGATCGAAGCCATCGTCATCGGCGTCGAGGCCAATGAAGGCACCTATCGGGTCCGGCTGAAATTCCGGGAACCCTGCCCGACCGTGATGCTCAAGGCCGCCGTCCTCGACCTCTCCACCCCCGAGGTCATCCTGGACTCTGAAGACTCCGAAGATTCCGACTGAGCGCCCGACTTACACGGGACGCAGGATGCCACTTCGGCTTCCCATCGAGGCAGCCTCGAAGGCCGACCACCCTCGTCCCTTCCCGAGCCGCCTGTCGACCTGCCACCGCGGCCGTCTCCAATTCAACAGAAGCTGCGGATTCTCATATCGGCAAGTGAAATAAATATCGCATCTTTCGGTCGGAGCTATTTTGCTCCGTTTAAGTCACACACCTACGACAATGGCCCGAGTCGGGCGTTTCAAAGGCAAACCCGCCCGAATCCCCGCGTCACCCACGAGGGGCGACGCAGGGCGGTTCGATCCGAGAGGATCACGGGCAAAGGCTTTCGCTCGTCGGGTTCAATCCCACTTGAGGATGGCACCGGTGTCCGCGCTGGTGGCCATGCTGGCGTACTTGGCCAGGTAACCGCGGGTGAACCGAGGCTTGGGGGCCTTCCAGGCGGCCCGGCGTTCGGCGAGGGCTTCGTCCGAGAGTCGGACGTTGAGCTTGCCGGAGAGGATGTCGATCTCGACGATGTCGCCGTCCTGGAGTAGCCCGATGGGGCCGCCCACGGCGGCTTCGGGGCTCACGTGGCCGATCGATGCGCCGGCCGTTCCGCCGGAGAAACGTCCGTCGGTGATCAGGGCGCAACGATCGCCGAGGCCGACCCCTTTGATGGCCGTGGTGGGGGCGAGCATCTCCTGCATGCCGGGGCCACCGCGAGGGCCTTCGTTGCGGATGACGACCACGTCACCGGCCTTGACCTTGCCGAAGACGATGCCGTTGTATGCGTCGACTTCGCTCTCGAAGATGACCGCGGGGCCCGAGTGCCGGAGCATCTTGGGGTCGACGCCGGCCGTCTTGACGACCGCCCCGTCGGGAGCGAGATTCCCGAACAGCATCGACAGGCCGCCCGTCTGTGAGTAGGCCTTCTCGACGGTCCGGATGACGTCCCAACCGTCGAACCCGTCCGACCCATCGCCTCCGGAGTTGCCCCCGGCGGGTGTCTCGGGCTCCAGGCTCTCTCCTTCGGACTCGAGCAAGGCCACACCGACGGCCTGCGAGCGGGCCTCGGTCACGACGCTCGGCACGGTCCACGCCTGGCTGGTCCGCTCGCCGCCGGGCCGGACGCGGGTCAGCGTGTGGGCACTGGCCACGGCGTTGTCGCCCCGGACGTCGTAGTCGGCGATGTTCTCGCCCAGGGTCTTCCCGGTCACCGTGTGGCAGGTCAGGTCGAGAAGACCGGGCTTGCCCCGGGCAACCTCGCCGAGGATCGTGTGGATCCCCCCGGCGCGGGCAACGTCTTCGATGTGGTACGAGCTCGAAGGGCTGACCTTGCAGATGTTCGGGGTCAACTCGGAGAGCTCGTTGATCCGCTTCATCGAGTACTCGACGCCCGCTTCATAAGCGATCGCGAGGATGTGCAAGACCGTATTCGTGCTCCCGCCCATCGCCATGTCGAGGATCATCGCGTTGTCGAACGCCGATCGGGTCGCGATTTCCTGGGGGAGCAGTCCATGCCCGGGTCCGACCCTGCCGAATTCCTTGGCCATCGCCACGATCCGCTGGGCGGCGCGCTCATACAGGGCCTTGCGGTCGGCCGAGGTCGCCAGGATCGTGCCGTTGCCCGGCAGAGCCATGCCGATCGCCTCGGCCAGGCAGTTCATGCTGTTGGCGGTGAACATGCCCGAACAACTGCCGCAGGTCGGGCACGCGGCCTTCTCGATTGATTCGAGCTCCTCGGCGGTGATCTTGCCGTTCTGGCGCTGGACGCCACCGACGAACGCGTCGATCAGGTCGACCGTCCGGCCGTCCTCGGTCTTCCCCGCCTCCATCGGGCCGCCGGAGACGAAGACGGTCGGCACGTTCACCCGCATCGCCCCCATGAACATGCCGGGGACGATCTTGTCGCAGTTCGGGATGCAGATCATCCCGTCGAAGCGGTGCGCCTCGATCATCGTCTCGACGGAGTCGGCGATCAACTCCCGCGAAGGGAGCGAGAACTTCATCCCGTTGTGGCCCATCGCGATGCCGTCGTCGACCCCGATGGTGTTGAACAGGAACGGGACGCCCCCCGCCGCCCGGACGCATTCCTTGACGAAGTTGCCGACCTCCTGGAGATGGACGTGCCCCGGGATGATGTCCACATGGCTGTTGCAGATCGCGATGAAGGGCTTGTCCCAGTCGTTCTCGCGGACACCCGTCGCCCGCAGGAGGCTCCGGTGCGCGGCGCGGGCGTCGCCCTTCTTGATGGTATCGGAACGCATGGCGAAGCCGGTCGGTTCTGTGGACATCGGATGGATTCTCGATCGGGGGATCGTCGCACGGAGATCAAGAGAAGCAGGCGAAGGGTTTATGAAACACCTTCGCGCCATGTCTTCATGTTATCCCAGGCCCACTCCCACTCCAAGACGGGCGCTCGAGTCATGCCCCAAAGCCATCATGGAAATTCCAATCCGCCCAGGGCGATCGCCGAAAGAGGCCTCTTCCCACGGGGCTTCAATGAACCTTCCAGAGGAAGTGGCCCGCGAGCAGGCCCGCCAGAAATGCAAGGCCCTGGGCAATGAGCACGAACAAGGACCACGCAGCGACCGCCGATCGCGGCAAGACGATGTCTCGCGAACGGGTCGATGAGACAGGCTCCAGGCGGCGGTTCGACCCGACCTGAAGTCCGGGGACGACGACTTCGGGCTCGGGCGCGGATGACGCCGGTTCTGCGGCCACTCCGGCCGCCAAGCTCTCGGCGATCGACGCACCGTTCGCGAGGCCGAACTCCGAGGCCTCGCGACGAGGCATGTGAGCCGACTCGTCGGGTGGCAGTCGGGTCTCAACCTCGGGAGTTGGCGACGGTTCTCGAGTCGGGAGCAGCCGGGCCGCCCCCGGCTCGACCCGGATGTCCTCGGGCCGGATGTCGATCAGGTCGGCAGGGATCCCCTGGTCGGCCGAATCCAGACCGGAGGGGGACACGGTTGTGACGCCCGCGTTCTCGGCAACGTCGTCAGGGTCGGGAACGATCAGATCGGCGTCACATTTCGGACAACGCAGCGTGGTCCCGATCTTCGATCGCGAAACCCCCAGGAGCTGGTTGCATTGATAGCACCGAAACCTCAGCGGAGCCGCCGCCATATCCCAACGCCCTCACCCGTTTGACCTCGACAAGTCCCTGCCCTCGACCACTCCAGCCTAAGCATTCGACCGCTTGTCGTGCCACAGGTGCCGATCGGGAAAGCGGCCGGTGGCCTCGGTATGGGAAACGATCGCGTCGCGAGCGTGCGGGTGCTTGACCGGGGCGGTCGGGGTGTCAGAATAGAGCACGATGGAGTCGGACCGTCGCATTCCGGCCTTCCCCCTTTCCCTCCTCGAACGGATTATCGTCGGCCTCTCGGCGTAGGGAGACCCAGGCATGTCAAAGGCTCGATTGTCGAGAGTGGTTGGCCCTTCGGCGCTGACGATGCTCCTCCTGGGGCTCGCCACCGTCGCCTTCGGCGACAAAGTCGTCCTGAAGAACGGGGTCATGTACCGAGGATCGGTCGACCGCGACAACACGATCGTGTGGGTCTTCGATGGACTCAAGCGCGTCGTCCTCCGCGACTCGAAGATCGCGAAATTCGATCCCGATTCCACGTTTGGGAACTGGGAGAACTTCAGGCTCCAACAACCGCTGGTCAAGCATGCCGGGATGATGCCGAAGGAAGCTTTCGACATCAAAATCTCCCCTTGGAACGACCGGGGCCGGCGCTCTTTCAGCTACGTCTCGGCCCGCTCGACCAAGCCCGTCAGCATGGAGCAGGCAATCTACGAGATGGGGCCGTACCTGGTGAAGCTACGGGGCGTCGACGGCTTCTGGCAGGAAGGGCGATTGAGCACGACCCAGGTCCCGCGCGAGGTCGTCGTCGGCCTGCTCGGGAAGGTCGAACGCACGAACCTCAACGAACGTCGACGCGTGGCCAGCTTCCTGATCCAGGCCGGTTGGTATGACGAGGCCAACGCCGAGCTCGACGCCCTCGGTCACGAATTCCCCGACGAGCCCGGCCTGAACGATACCTTAGCGAGCGCCCATGCGGTCGTCTCGCAGCTCTTCGCCACGCAACGGAAGGCCGAGATCGAGGTCAGACGCCAGGGGCAGCAGTACCGCGAGGTCGCGAAGCTCCTCAAGTCATTCCCGACCAAGGACGTCTCCGCCGATATCCTCGTCGACGTCCGCGACCAGATCCGCAAGGACGACGCCCAGGCCGCAACCGACAAGGCCTTGACCGACGACCTGCGGGCGCTGGCCGACCGCCTCCCGTCCGAAGCGAAGGCCGAGTGGAAGACCCCGATGCTCGAGGTCATCCGGGCCTTGACCGAGGTGCCCGACGTGGCCCGCGACCGATTCGTCGCCTGGCAGAAAGCGAAAGCTGAATCGAACGGAAAGGACGAGGCACTCTTCGCCCTGGCGATGTCGGGGTTCGTCGTCGGTCCCGACGCCGCCGTGCCGGACCTTTCGGCGGCCTCGACCATCTGGAAGATGCGGTCGATGCTCCAGGATTACCTCGCCGGCGACGCCACGACGCGAACGGAGGTCCTGGAGCAACTCCAGTCGCTCACCTTGCCGCCCGATTCCTCGCAGGCGGGCTCGGCCCAGCGCCTCGACCTGCTATCCAGGCTCGCGACTCGCATGCCGCCCCCGCTCGCGGATCCGAAGCCAAAGACCAAACCCGGCGAGAAGCCGACGGTGCACCGGGTCCCGGACGACGGCAACGAAGTGCCCACGGAATACGCCGTCTCCCTCCCTCCCGAGTACCATCCGCTCCGGAGCTACCCGACCGTAGTCGCGCTTCACGGGGGGGGGGGGCCGCAATCGGCGATCGACTGGTGGGCCGCCGAGGCTTCGCGACGCGGCTATATCGTGATCGCCCCCGAGTACAACCTGCCCGATCGGTCCAAGGAATACGGTTATTCCGGCAGCGAACACGCGGCCGTCGAGTTGGCCCTACGGGACGCACGTCGCCGGTACGCCATCGACAGCGACCGCGTCATCCTGGGCGGGGTGTTGAGCGGAGGCGACATGGCCTGGGATTTCGGTTCCGCCCACCCCGACCTGTTCGCGGGGATGGCGATCGTGTCGGGACGGCCGTTCAAGTATGCATTCCGTTATCTGTCCGACGGCGAAGGGCTGTCGCACGCCGAGCAGCTCCCGGTTTACGCCGTCATCGGCGACCTCGCCCCCGCCGGGACCGAGCTGGTCTTCGGGAGCCTGCTCAAGCCCCTGATCGCGAAGAACTTCGACACCACCTACGTCGAGTACTTCCGCCGAGGCCTGGAGGATTTCCCCGAGGAGGCCCCGGCCATCTTCGACTGGATGGACCGTCGACGTCGCGACCCGGCGCCCAAGAAGTTCGAGGTGAAGTCGGCCCGCGACTCGGATTCCCGATTCTACGGGGTCGTGATCCGGGAGTTCGAGGAGGGGAGGACCACCGCCCCCGAAGCCGTCGAGCCGCTCGGCAAGAACCTCAACCCCGCCACCATCCGGATGCGGACCAGCGCGATCAGCAACCTCCTCCAATTCCAGACCGCCGGCCTCCGCCGCCTCGACGTCTGGGTGAATCCCAAGCTCATCGACTTCAAGCGGAAGATGGAGGTGAGGGTGAACGGCAAAGTCTACTTCAAGGGGATGGCCAAGCCCATCGTCGAGCCCTTCCTCGAAGACCTTCGGATCCGAGGCGACCGTCAACAAATCTACTGGCTCAAGGTCCCCATCGGTTGACCCCGGTATGGAGAGACGAAAACCCAATCGATCAACAGATAACGCGCACGAACGCATCTTTAGAATAACCAGACTTAAAAATCCGCGTTCATCTGCGTCATCTGTCGATCGATTCTCCGTCCCCTTCTGATCCGTATTTCATCCGTGTTCGATCCGTGGCTAGAGAATCCCCCTACCGGATGGCCGCACGCAAAGCCCGGCCTGCAATCCCGTTAACATGGAGTGCCCCGTGAGCGAACCCCAGACTCCCGACTGGGTGCGTGACGCCGTCTTCTATCAGATTTTTCCCGACCGCTTCGCCAAGAGCGTAACCGTCCCCAAGCCGAGCAACCTCGACGAATGGGGAGCAACTCCGACGCCGCACGGCTATCAGGGGGGTGACCTCGTGGGCGTGGTCGAGCGTCTCGACTACCTCGCGGAACTGGGCATCAACGCCATCTACTTCACGCCGGTCTTCCAGTCGGCCTCGAACCACCGCTATCACACCCACGACTACGAAAAAGTCGACCCGATGCTCGGCGGCAACGCCGCGCTCCGTCGGCTCATCGACGAGTCGCACGCGAGGAGTATCCGAGTCGTCCTCGACGGCGTCTTCAATCACGCCAGCCGGGGCTTCTTCCAGTTCCACGACATCCTCGAGAACGGCGCCAACTCCGCCTATCTCGACTGGTTCTCGATCCGAAGCTTCCCGCTCTACGCCTACGAGTCCGACAAGGCCCCCGGCTATAACGCCTGGTGGAACCTGCCGGCCCTGCCCAAGTTCAACGTCGGCACCCCGGCCGTCCGCGAGTTCCTCTGGGGTGTCGCCTGCAAATGGGTCGACTTCGGCATCGACGGCTGGCGGCTCGACGTCCCCAACGAGATCGACGACGACGAATTCTGGCGAGAGTTTCGCCGCCGAGTCCGAGCGATCAATCCCGAGGCCTACATCGTCGGCGAAGTCTGGACCGACTCCCGCCACTGGCTCCAGGGGGACATGTGGGATGCTGTGATGAATTACATTTTCACACGCGCCTGCATCGGATACTTCATCGGCGAGGGGATCGATTACGAGGAGCTGAACAAGACGAGCTTGCGCCACCTCCCGTCGACCGACGCGGCGGGGTTCCGGAGGACGATCGAGGACCTCATCAACCTCTACCATCCCAACGTCACCTCGGTGCAACTGAACCTGCTCGACAGCCACGACATGGCCCGGTTCCTCTCGCTCGCCCGGGGCGACAAGTCCGCGCTCCGGCTCGCGACCCTCTTCCAGATGACCTATCCCGGCGCCCCGTCGATCTACTACGGCGACGAGATCGGGCTGGCCGGTGCACACGACCCCTTCAACCGGGCCGCGTTCCCCTGGTATAAGCCGGAGCAGTGGGACAAGGACCTGTTCCACGACTTCCAGCGCTACATCGCCCTCCGCCACGCCCGGCCCGCACTCCGCCGGGGCTCTTATCGTGTCGTGTTCGCGGAAGGCGACGTCTTCGCCCACGCCCGACAGTTCGGCGAGGAGACGGTGGTGGTGCTCTTCAACACCGGGAACGGGACGCGTCGCGTCGATGTCCCCTTGGGAGACCTCGTGCCGGATGGGACGGGCTTCGACGAAGCCTGGACCCACGACTCGGCCGTCGTCGAGGCGGGGTCGCTCCGCGGCCTGGAGCTCGCGCCTCGGTCCGGCCGCGTCTTCGCGACCAAGGCCTGAGCCCCGCGCTCCTCCACCTCCTCCTCGAGCGACCCCGAACGATGAGCATGTCCCCTGCCCCACCGTCCTGGCGACTCCCCGAGGGGGTGAATGCCTCGCTCTGGGAGTACACTCACAACCCTCGGCTCGCCACCGAAGAGGACGACTACTTCCGCGGCCATCCCCTGTTCCAGGCCGATGCCCAGGCCCTCGACGCCCGATTCGTCGAACCTGGACCGCTAATCGACCTGGGTTGCGGGACCGGCCGACACTCGTTGCAATTCGCCGGTCGCGGATTCCCCGTCGTGGCCGTCGACCTCTCGCGCGCCATGCTCGAACGACTCCGGGAGAAAGCCCTCCTGGCGTCGATCCCCCTCTCGTGCGTCGAGGCGAACCTCTGCCGACTCCAGGGCTTTCGGAGCGGGAGCTTCGCCTACGCCCTATCGATGTTCAGCACCCTGGGGATGATCCGAGGCGCAGATTCTCGACGACGGGCCTTGGAGGAAACCCACCGGCTCCTCAAGCCCGGTGGGCGTCTGGCCTTGCACGCCCACAACCTCTGGCTCAACCTCTTCGATCCCCAAGGGCGCCGCTGGCTCCTCTCCCAGGCCTTCGAGGCGCTTCGCGGCCATACCAATCTCGGAGACCGGACGATGACCTACCGGGGCGTCGCCGGTATGCAGGTCCACCTCTACCGTTGGCGGGAGCTCCGCCGAGACCTCACCGAGGCAGGCTTCCGGATCGACGAAGTCCTCCCGATCGACGCCATCCACGCCAGCCCCATCCGCGCCCCCTGGCTCGCTCCCTCACTCCGCGCCGGCGGCTGGCTCGTCTTCGCGAGTCGGGCAACCTGAGGCGTGCTCAGGGTTCGCCGCTCCGAGAAAGTCGATCGAATTATTCAAATTTGATAATCGAAGCCCGACATCTCGTGGGGAGTTGCATTGGCGCCCGGGGTTCCCCGGTAGCGGAGCATCGGGCTCTCGATGGTGACGGTCGTGTAAGGAGGGACGCTCCGGGTGATCCAGGCGGAGGAGCCGACGACGGAGTGGTGGCCGATGACCGTCCTGCCGCCGAGGATCGTGGCGTTGGCGTAGATCACGACGTCGTCTTCGATGGTCGGGTGGCGTTTGAGGTCGCGGAGGATGTGGCCATCCTCGTCCCTCGGGAAGCTGAGGGCCCCGAGGGTCACGCCCTGGTAGATCTTCACCCCGACGCCGATCTCGGTGGTCTCGCCGATCACGACGCCCGTGCCGTGGTCGATGAAGAATCCCCGGCCGATGGTGGCCCCCGGGTGGATGTCGATCCCGGTCTTGCCGTGGGCGTACTCGGTCATCATCCTCGGGATCAGCGGCACGCCGAGCTTGAAGAGCTCGTGCGCGATCCGGAAAACCGTGATCGCCGCCACGCCCGGGTAGCAGAAGATGATCTCGTCGTTGTTCTTGGCCGCGGGGTCGCCGTCGAACGCGGCGCGGACGTCATCGGCGAGGACCCGACGTAGCTCGGTCAAGGATTCGAGCAGGCGGATCGCGACGAGTTGGGCCTCGGCCTCGAAGTCGGTCTCGAGGTCTTTCGCCTTGCAGTCGTGGCGGAACGCCCGGGCGATCTGGATCGTCAGCCGGTCGTGAAGGCTGTCGATCAGGTCGCCGACGTGATATCCCACGTTCCCGGGGTGGAGGTTCTGACGTCGCCCGTAGCCTGGGTAGAGGATTTCGCGGAGGTCACCGAGGATCTCGACCACCTCGCGGTAGCTCGGCAAGGGCGAATGGCCCAGGTGGTTCAGCCCTCCACACTCCTCGTAGGAATCGACAATCCGCTCGGTCAGTGCCGGGAGCGATTCCTTGAGCCGAATGTCGGTGGCCATCCCCGTCTCCTCTGAGTCCAATCACGAAACCGGGCCGCGATGGCCGTATTTGCACCCGCCGAAAGCCAGCACTTCCGCCGAACCTCATCACGAAGGCCGACTTCGGACGTGCCTCGCCGTTCGAAAACTCCGACCCTACACGCTTTGGAATCCCTTATTCCTCAGAATGTTAGGCCATTGTAGGGGAAGCTCCGTCGAGAAATCAATCGATCCCCCGGCCTCCCATTTTATCGGTCGTCTCAATCGAGTCGATTGACTCGATTCTCCCGATCCTCAACGCGTACGATATCCACATCGAACCCTTGACCCGCATGGCGATGGGCGTTCGGATGAAAACCACGGCCCGATCCCCTGCCTCGTTTTTAAGAATGGGAGGATTCACCACGAAGGCACGAAGGACACAAAGAATTCAATTTTTTAAATTAATTACATTATTTCACTCATCTTCTCTTCTCCTTTGTGCCTTTGTGGTGAATCCTCCCCTCCCCTGCGGAGTCCACTGGATGAGTCCGTCTGCAATCGTTCCACCTCGCATCGACCCCTCTCCGATTTTCGAGCTCTTCCGGGGCAATCACGCCACGGAACTCCTTACCGCAGCGGTCGCGCACTTCGACCTCTTCGGTCGGGTCGCACGGGGTCCGATCGCGTTCGAGGAGCTCCGGCAGCACCTCGGGCTCGAGGAACGTCCGGCGAGCGTCCTGATCACCGCGCTCCGGGCGTTCGGCCTGCTCGCGAACGACGGCCAGGGACTGCTGACGTTGACCGAGTCGGCTCATGAGCATCTCGTGCCGGGCGGCGCCTTCGACGTGAGCGGCTACATCGGGCTGGCCGCCGAGAGCCCGGGCGTCGTCGAGATGGTGGAGCGGTTGCGGACGAACCGACCCGCCGGCGAGGGACCCGAGGAGTCGGGCGCGGCCTTCATCTTTCGGGAAGGGATCGACTCGGCGATGGAGGAAGAGGCGAGTGCCCGGCACCTGACCCTGGCCCTGGCCGGCCGGGCGAAAAACGTCGCGCCTGTGCTGGCCGAACGATTCCCACTGCCCGACGCAAGGCGACTGCTCGACGTCGGCGGCGGCACGGGGATCTACAGCATCGCCTGGCTCCAACACCACCCCGAGCTCCGCGCCATCGTCTGGGATCGCCCCGAGGTCCTCAAGGTCGCGAGCGAGATGGCCGCCGCATACGGTGTCGCCGACCGGCTCGAGGCCCGTGCGGGTGATATGTTTCATGACGCCATGCCCGAGGGCGTCGACGTCGTGCTCCTCTCCAACGTCCTGCACGACTGGGACGTGCCCGAATGCCGTTCGATCATCGCCCGGATCGCGGCCGCCTTGCCGCCCGGCGGCCGGCTCCTGATCCACGACGTCTTCCTCAACGACGCCCTCGACGGACCTCTCCCCATCGCCCTCTACTCGGCGGCGCTTTTCCGGCTCACCGAAGGACGAGCCTACAGCGCAGGTGAATATCGCGCCTGGCTCCAAGAGGCGGGCCTCGTCCCCGGCGAGGTGATCCCGACCCTCGTTCATTGCGGGGTCCTGGCCGGCACCAAGCCCGTTTGAGAGTCGCCAAGTGGTCTAGCCAGACGCCAAGGCATTGGTTACCCTCGACGGAATTCCAGGGTCGAGGCAGCGGGTTGCGCCCGCTCTGACTTCTTCCATCCAAAGACCGAGCCGATCGAGCTACGTATCCCGGGGGCAACGCGCAACAACATGATGATCAAGGCCACCGACATCCGACGCGGGATGGTCATCACGATGGAAGGGACCAACTTCGTCGTGGTCGACTTCGCTCACCACACACCCGGCAACCTCCGAGCCATGGTCCAGACCAAGCTCCGGAACATGAGCAGCGGCTCGCTGATCGACAAACGGCTTCGCTCCGTCGACCAGATCGAAGTGCCGTACGTCGAGACCAAGGAGTTCGAGTATCTCTACTCCTCCGGCGACGAGCATGTCTTCATGGACTCCGAGACCTTCGACCAGCTCAGCTTCCGCCCGGAAATCCTGGGCACGGCAATGCAGTACATCTTGCCGAATAGCAAGGTCAAGGTCATGTACGTCGACGACAAGCCCGTCTCGATCGACGTCCCGGCCACGATCGACCTGGTCGTGACCGACACCCCCCCTGCTCTCAAGGGGGCGACCGCGACCAACCAGTACAAAGAAGCCGTCCTCGAAAACGGCCTGAAAGTCCAGGTCCCCCCCTTCATCGGCCCCGGCGAGAAGGTCCGCGTCGACACCCGCACCGGCGAGTATATGGAACGAGTCAAGTAACCATCCGATCCCGAAAACCGTCTCGCCCATATTGCGAGATCAGTGCCGGGTCTCCGTAAGTAGGGTGGGCATCGCCCACCGGTATCTCGAAAGGCCCGGTGGGCGATGCCCACCCTACTTACTGCTCCGCCACGGTTGACGCCGACGACCTCTGAAATCTTGTTCATCGCGAATAATCAGGCTTCGATCCGACCTCTCTCTTCCCTTCAACCTCCCCCGGCTCATGCCTGGCTCCGGCGCTTCCGGCCGAGTGCCCCGGCGCAAACCCCGGTCAGCATCCTGGCCGCATTTCGCCCCAGCGAGCGGATGTTGTACCCCCCTTCCTGCACCAAAAGGGTCGGGAGCTTGAGTCCGCCGATGCGGTACCCGACTTCGAAGAGGCCATCGGGGGTCAGGCTCCAGGTCCCGGTCGGGTCGGCCTTGGCGATGTCGAGGCCGACGGGGACGACGAGGGCCTCGGGCTTGAATTTGCGGACGAGCCCGAGCGCGTCGTCGAGGGCTTCGAGGTAGCGGCCGTCGTGGACGTCCTCGGCCAGCGGCATGTTGCAGTTGAACCCCTCTCCTTCACCCTCGCCGATCTCGTCGGCGAATCCCGAGAAGTACGGGTAGGCGAAGTTGGGATGCCCGTGGATCGAGATCGTCAGGATGTCGGAGCGGTTATAGAAGATGTCCTGGGCGCCGTTGCCGTGGTGGTAGTCGACGTCGAGGATCGCGACGCGGCCGAAATGGCCGGCGAGATACTGGGCCGCGATCGCCCCGTTGCAGAAGTAGCAGAACCCGCCGTAGGTGTCGCGCTCGGCGTGATGGCCCGGGGGCCGACAGAGGCTATAGACCAACGGGTTGCCCGCCACGATCGCCTCGGCGCCGGAGAGGGCCACGTTCACCGCGGCACGGGCCGCCTTGTAGGCATCGCGGCTGAGCGGTGTAAACGTGTCGATACAATAATACCCGGCGCGTCGGCTCCGGTCGTACGGCGGTCGGTCGGTCCGGCGGATCGGGAACACGTAAGGATAGACCATCTCCCCCTTGGGAAGGTCCTGGCAGAAGTTCCGCAGGTAATTGACGAAGTCGGTGTCGTGGACCGCCCGGATCGGCTTCTCGCCGAAGTTGCGGACGGGCAGTTGCTCCACATCGGGGAGCGTGCTGATCGCCTTCAGGATCACGTCCACGCGCGCCGGACGCTCGACGTAGCCCCGCTCACGGACGTGGTGCAAGGCATGCCGCGACGAGCAGAAAACCTTAAGCGGATGGAGCCGCCTCGGGCGTTTCTCGCGACGGGACCCCGGCTCGGCGTAGCGCGGCGAGCGGATCCGGACCGGCGAGTCGCGCACCGAGTCGATCAACTGGCGGACGTAAGGGTCGTCGGTCGCGTAGTGATACCGCTGGGTCAGGATCATCTCCATGACCTCGCGCAGGTCACCGGCCTCGAGCGGCTTCGTATTCTGGAGCGGGTCGTAGAGGAGTCGGGGCTCGGAGGGATTGTCGGGACGAATCGGCTGGTCGTACAAGGTCCCGACGATCGGGAGCGCTCCGTAACGCTCATAGAATTTCAAACGGGACTTGTTGGCCTTCAGATACGCGGGGTTGGTGACCTGGGTCGGGTCGTCGGTCGGGACCTCGAAGAAGAGCCCCTTGGCACCTCGGGCCACGAGGTCTTCGCGCAAGGCCTCATAAAGCGCCCCCCCGAGGCCCCGGCCCCGCCGTTCGGCCTGCGCCACGATGAAGTCGAGGTAGGCGTACCCGATCGAATCGAAATGGTCGGCCAGAGCAAACCCCGTGACGCGATCCCCCGGGCCGTGGGCGGCGAGGAGGATCGAGGGATAGCCTCGCGTCGTCTGCTCGCCGATCTTCTTGGCGATGTAGTCCTCACCCAGGCCGATGCCCGGGAAGGCGGCGTCGAGCATCGCCTGGACCTCGGCGATGCAGCGCCGGTCGTACTCGCGGTGGGCACCCAGGACGTGGCTGATCCGAAACATGGAGGCTCTCGCCGGGCTTGGGACTGGGTCGAGATTCTTTCGGCCACGGATGGAACACGGATCAGAGAAGGCATTTTTCCACGGATGACGCAGGAAGAAAACCATGAACACCAAACATTCAAACGTCATTAAAACATTGAGTTGATTTTGATTGATCTGTATTTCATCCCTGTCCGATCCGAGGCTAAAAACTCTTCGGCATCGAATGCGTCACGCCCCAATGAGGTCGATCACCCGAGTCCCGCGGCTCGTCCCAGGGCCTGACGGGCGATGGCGACGATTGTGGCCGCGTACTCTCGTCGGGAAGTCCGCAAGGCCCGTGCCCATCCGGCCGAGGGCCCGATGTCGGGGTTCGGATTCACTTCGAGGATCATGGGGTCACCCCGGTCGTCGAGCCGGAAGTCGACCCGGGCGTAGTCGCGGCAGCGGGTGGCCTGGAAGGCGGCCACCGCGAGTCGGCCGAGGTGATCGGCCAGGTCCGCCTCGATAACGGCCGGGCATCGGACCTGGCTGGCGAGGTCCTCGGCCGAGCCCGGGGCCCACTTCGCCTCGTAGGTCAGGATCGGCCAGCCGCCCGGGGCCGGCGTGAAGAGGACCTCGGCGATCGGCAAAGCCGAAGGCTCGGGTAGGGCGATCACACCGACGTTGAACTCAGGCCCGGGCAAGTACGGCTCGATCAGGGCCGCCCCTCGATACGCGTCGTGGATCCGACCGACGCGTTCCCGCGCCGAGGAGACGTCGAGGACGACGCTCGACTGGTCGATCCCGAGGCTCCCGTCCTCGGCGTCCGGCTTCACCAGGGCAGGGCCGTCCCAGGGCCAGGGCGAGACGGTTTGACCAGGGACAATCACGAGCGAAGGAGTCGTCGGGAGCCCGAACCCTCGGAGCAGGGCCTTGGCACGACTCTTCTCCTGGCAGAACGCCAGAGATTCGACGGAGGAGCCGGTGTAGGGAACGCCCGAGAGTTCCAGGACCCCGGTCGCGTAGGTTGCGCCTGCGCTCAGGCCACCGAACCCTTCGATGAGGTTGAAGGCGACCGATGGCCGGGAGTTCGGCGTAGGTCCGCCTTCGAGGAACGCGGCCAGCCTCGAGACCGGCGGCCCGACGGCGAAGGTCTCGGCCTGGAAGCCGGCGGCTTCGAGGATCGAGGCGATGGTCCGGGCCACGTCGACCACATCCGACTCGGAGGCCGAGTCAGGATGGCCAGCCGGCAGCACCGGGGCGTTGTAGAGGACAGCGACACTCGGACGCGCCCCGATCAACGGGGACCTCCGGCCGGTCCGGCCGTCGCAAGTCCCACCCGAGCGAGGGCAGAATCAAGGATCCGACGGATTAGCTCAGGATAGCCCAGTCCCACACCCCGAGCGAGGATGACGAGGTCGCTCCAGTCGGGGGCCAGGCCGGGCAGAGGGTTGGCCTCGATGAAATAGGGAATCCCGGCGCGGATCCGATAGTCGATCCTCGCCACGTCGCGGCACCCCAATGCCACGTACGCCGAACGGGCCGAGTGCAGCAGACGTCGCTGGACGTCGTCTTCCAACCGAGCCGGTGTCTCGTACGCGACCCGTTCGTCCCAATCCCGCTTCACTTCGAGCGAATAGATGAAACGGTCGTCCCGGACCTTGGGACGGATCCGCATCGCGCCGAGCACCTGGAGGCTATCACCGTTCCCGGTCAGGCCGACGGTAACCTCGTCGCCGGCGATGAACTCTTCGATGAGGATCGGTTGCCGATAGTCGTGCGCCAGGGTCTTGAACAGTTCGACGGCCTCTTCGGGGGTTTCGGCTAGGCAACGGGCGCGGATCCCCTTGCTCGACCCTTCGAAGGCGGGCTTGAGGATCAACGTGGCCACGCCGCCCAGGCCGGAATCTGCGAGGATCGAGGGGATATCGGAAGCCGAACGTTCGGAAGGGATCGAGAGGCCCCGGGGGATCTCCACGTCCGCGCCACGAACCAGACGTTTGGCCGCATCCTTGTCGAGCGAGACGGCCAGGGTGAACGGGTCCGAGCCGCTATAAGGGATGCCGAGCATCTCGAGGACGGCGGGGACCCGGGCTTCCCGACTCCGGCCGATCCCCTCCCCTTCGGCGAGGTTCCAGACGAAGTCGGGGGGTGCGGCGAGGACCTGTTCGAGGAACGCACGACCGTCACCGAGCAGGGCAACCTCGTGGCCCTCGGCCGACAGAACGTCGGCCAGGGCCCGGATCGTCTCCGGCTTGTCGAACTCCTCATAGCGGTCGTCGGGGGCGTCGCGGTCGCGATCGCCGACGGCCGGGGCGAGGTCGAACGCAATCCCGATCCTCAAAGGGAGGTCCCTCGCGTCCCGTGGCCCTTGCCGTTCTTGTGACCGTTCGCATGCCCGTCTGAAGGCGTCGAGCCGCCTAGCTCGAGTGGCGAATGGCCATTCGTTCGCGCCTTCGCCTTGCGGCGGAGCATCCGAGGGTTCCCCTCGGGGATCAAGACGTCGGCCTGACCCGAGAGCAGTCCGCTCACTCCTTGGGTCTCGACCTCGGGGGGCGCCGACGAGGGCTCCCCGGTCGGGCGATAATGGATGAGCATGCCCTCGTAATTTCGGAGGACGACCGAATCCTGCCCGGCCGAGACGAGATAGTTCGGCATCAGCGGGATCTTCCCGCCCCCTCGAGGCGCATCGACAACATACGTCGGTACACCCAGTCCCGAGATATGCCCACGCAGGCCTTCGATGATCTCGATTCCTTTCCACACCGGGGTGCGGAAGTGCCCTGCCCCGGTCACCGGGTCGCAGTGGAACAGGTAGTAGGGCCGGACCTTGATCCTGAGGAGGGCTCGGCAGAGGTCACGTTGCACGGCCAGGCTGTCGTTGACCCCTTTCAGCAGGACGGCATGATTATTCACCGGCATGCCGAGGAGCCGGAGCCGGTCGCAAGCCCGACGCGATTCGGGGGTCACTTCCCGGGGGTGGTTGAAATGGGTCTGGATCCAGATCTTCCCCGAAGCCCCGAGGACGTCGAGCAGTTCGTTGTCGTCGAGTCGCTGCGGGAGGGTGACGGGGACGCGGGTCCCGATACGGATGACGTCGAGGTGGGGGATCGCCGTCAGGTTCTCCACGAAGAACGCGAGTTTCTCGATCGGGAGCGTGAGGGGGTCGCCGCCGGAGACGATCACGTCGTGGATCTCGGGATGCTCGCGGACGTATTCGACCATACGCCGGTCGTCCCGAGAGACGGCATCCCACCCACCTCGTTTCATCGTCGCGCGTTTGCGGGTGCAGAATCGGCAATACATCGTGCAGACGTGGGTCGTGACTAGAAGCGCACGATCGGGATAGCGATGGGTGAGCCCGGGGACGGGAGAATCTTTTTCCTCGTCGAGCGGGTCGTCCTCGCCGTCAGTCCCGCTGGCTCCGGCAAGCTCCAGGGGGGATGGGATCGACTGGAGTCGGATCGGGTCGAGGGGATCGAGCCGGTCGATCAAGGAGAAATAATATGGCGGAATGGCGAGCTTGTACTGCGCCTGCAATGTCTCGATGGCGCGGCGTTCGGGATCGCTGAAGGAGATGAGGTCGAGGAGTTGCTTCGGGTGGCGGACCGCGTTCTGAGACTGCCAGCGCCAGTCGTTCCAGTCGCAATCGGGAACGTCGGCCCAGGCGGGGTGGCGGAAGCTCGAGTCCCGCCCCAGACTGGGAGGCTCGTCGCCATCGGCAAACTCGAGAGCGTTTGCGATGGAGACGCCTGGACCCGGCGAGCTTGGAGAATCACCCATCGTCGTCCTGCCCCTCGCATCGAGGAGATGTGGGGACTCGAACGATCGCCCGGGTCCCGAGAGATTTGTGGGATTCTAAGCGAACCGTCAAACCGGACAAGGGGAATCGCGTCGGCAAACGTCCCGGCCCGACGGAGCGCGTACAACCCACGTTGAGCGATCGGCGTGCCAACCGGGCGAACATGAGGAGAATGCCTCAAAATCGCGGAATCCCGAGCCATCGGCCGGACCTCTCCCTAATAAGGAAAGCGAGCCGACATGGCCGAGGCCGCGAGGTCTCGAGGCAACGTCGGACGACGCACCAAGGGGAGGACCGAAGTGATGCCTCCCGCGACCAAATTTAACGAATATTTCTAAACATGTCGACAATATCAATCCAAAAAGGTCATAGCCTCGGGATGCTGAGGACGCTCGCGGGGTGACTCGGGCATCCGGAGCGGGTAAGATCGGCGGGGTCCAGTCTGGAGGGACAACCGTCGCCGGTCGTCCCTGCGGCGTCGAGGGGCATCGGGGAATACACACCTTCAGGTCCGGAGTCGAATTCGTGGATGCCGTGACTCGCCTGCTGTCCGACCTCGTCGCGATCCCGAGCGTCAATCCGATGGGTCGGGCGCTCGCCGGTCCCGGCGTCCTCGAGGAGGGGATGTCGACCTACCTCGAGAACTGGTTCCGGGAACTCGGCGTCCCTTGCGAACGCCAGACGATCGCGCCGGGGAGGGACAACCTCCTCGCCCGCTACGAGGCGAAGGGGGGTCGCAAGACGGTACTCTTCGACGCGCACCAGGACACCGTGCCGGCCGACGGCATGACGATCCCACCGTTCGTCCCCGAGGTCCGCGACGGTCGGCTTTACGGGCGAGGGTCGTGCGACGTGAAGGGGAGCATGGCCGCGATGCTCATGGCCTTCGCCCGATTGGTGAAGGAAGGGCCCCCCGGTTCGGCCTCGGTGATCATGGCCTGCACGGTGGACGAGGAGTTCACGCACAAAGGGTCGTCCCGGCTGGCGGCCTCGGCGCTCGGGGCGGACTTCGGCATCGTCGCCGAGCCGACGAACCTCAACATCGTCGACCGCCACAAGGGCGCGGTGCGTTGGAAGATCCGGGCCAAAGGGGTAGCCTGCCACAGCTCAAGCCCCCACCTGGGGGTGAACGCCATCTACCGGATGGGCGGAATCATCTCGGCGCTCGCCGACTACGCGGCCGAGTTGGGCCGATCCACGCCCGACCCGGTGCTCGGGCCGCCCAGCCTCTCCGTAGGCCGTATCGAAGGGGGCGTGAGCGTCAACGTGGTCCCGGACTGGTGCGAGATCGAGATCGACCGCCGCTTGATCCCCGGCGAGGTCCCGGGCGAGGGGATCCGACTCGTCAAGGAATTCCTCAGCGAGCGGATCGGCGACCTCTCCGGCCTCGAGTTCCTCCCCCCCTGGGTCGGGATGCCCGCGTTGGCACCGGCCCCCGACCGCTCGCGCGAGTGGGTCGACCGCGTCCGAAGCGCCGTGGAGACCGCAACGGGGCGAATGCCCAGCCTGGGAGGGGTTCCTTTCGGGACCGACGCCGGGCCTCTCGGCGAATCCGGCCTCCCCTGCGTCGTCTTCGGGCCGGGCGACATCGCGCAGGCCCACACAAAGGACGAGTGGATCGAACTCGATCAGGTCCGGACCGCCGCCGAGGCCTATTTCGAGATCGCCCGCGCCCTCGGCGACTGAACGCTCAGGATCTCCCGAAACACGGAGGCCCCGGCGATCTCGATCGAGAACGCCGGGGCCTTCGTTATTACTCTTGCTCTCGAGCGAACTTCGAGGAGCTAGGCTCGCCCCGAAGGTCGCAAGGCTTTCGTCCCGGGCGCTTCGGACACGTGAATCGGGAGACGTTCGTCTCGCACTCACGCCAACTTGGCGAGAGTCTCATAAGACCGCGCGCCCGGTCCTAAACAATTCGAGAGGGCGGTTCAGAAGACGTCGAGGGTGAAGTGGTAGCCCGAGTAGAACTTCTTCTTGGTCCACTCGTGCCAGCCGTTCGGGTGCCGGATCCCGAGATGCCGCTTGCCGCCGTAGAAATTACGGTAGTAAGGCCCTTGGATCTGCGGCACAATCCGCTGCTCACGCGGGTAGACGTAGAAATTGTCGTAGAGCGAGCGGTATTCGAACCCGTTGCCGGGCGTTTGGGGCGGCTTGTAGGGCCAGTGCAGGTAATCGGTCCAATCCTGAGCCTGCGACGTCCCGACACCACCGCCACCGATCAGCGCCGCCGCAAGGGCAAACGCCTTGAGCCATGAGGCACGCGTCACCATCCACCTCCGTGTAGAGAATGCGTTCCCGTACGAAGCCGAGTATGCACGACGATTTCGCGGCAAGGCGGCCCACCTCGGATTTTTTTTCCGGGATCGGGTAGGATCCCTCGGGTCGCGTTGTCACGGGCCATTCCCGCAGTTCTGACGACAAGGAGGATCGCAATGCTCGCACGGATGACCCTGGCGCCGACGAAGGCCCGACTCGCCTTTGTCGCCCTCGCCCTCGTCTTCAACATCGACGGGGCCTCGACACGCGGCGAATCCCCGGAGCCCGACGTGAGTCGGCTCCGCCCCGAGGTCGAGCTCCTGGCCTCCCCCGCGTATCAAGGACGCCGAGACGAAGGAGGGCGGAAGACCGCCGCCCACCTGATCAAGGCATTCCGGGAACTCGGGCTGGAGCCCCTCTTCGACGGCAAGTACACCCAGGTGATCCCCTCGAATCCGCCGAAGGAGATGCTGGGCCAGAACGTCGGGGCCCGGATCATCGGATCCGACCCGGCGCTTCGGGACGAGTGGATCATCGTCTCGGCGCACTACGACCATCTCGGGACCCGGGGCGGGGTCCTCTTCCCGGGTGCGGACGACAACGCCTCGGGCGTCGCCATGATGCTCGAAGTGGCGAGGTCGATCGTCAAAGGGCCCCAGGCCCCCAAGCGAAGCCTCATGTTCATCGGCTTCGACCTCGAAGAGATCGGCCTGTTCGGCTCACGCTACTTCGTGGAGCATCCGCCCGTCCCGCTCAAGCAGGTGGCTCTCTTCATCACGGCCGACATGATCGGGCGGTCACTCGGAGGTGTCTGCGACCCCTATGTCTTCGTCATGGGGACCGAGCACGTCCCCGGCCTCAGGCCCTGGATCACTGACGCTTCGAAGGACCGCGCCGTGACGGTCGGGCTCCTCGGCTCGGACCTCCTCGTGCTGGACCGGAGCGACTACGGCCCGTTCCGGTCGCGGAGCATCCCGTACCTCTTCTTCAGCACCGGCGAGAACCCGAAGTATCACACACCTCAGGATACGGCGGAGACGCTCGACTATCCCAAGCTCGAAGCCATCAGCCGGGTCATCTTCGGCGTCGTGCGGATCGCGGCCTCCGCCCCGATCCTGCCCAAGTGGAACCCCGTCCCCGATCACCCGCTCTCCGAGGCCGCTACCATCCGAGACATCCTCAAAACTCTCCTCGAGAACCGGGAACGGCTGAAGATCGGATCGACCCAGGCAACCATGATGACCAACACGACGCGAAGGCTCGAAGCGATCCTGGCCCGAGGCTCGATGACCCCTGGGGAGCGTGTGGGGATGGTCAACCTCGCCCGCATCGTCCTCTTTTCGATCCTCTGACCGCTCGCCGACGCTCGTAACCGCGGCATGTGGTCGCGAGGTTCCGGGCTCAACGCAGGGGAGCGTCTTGCAAGCGATCCGGACGTTTGGCCGAGTCGAAGGCGGCCCGAGGGGGTTGCGGGGCAGGAGCGGGAGGGAGCACTCGAGGCGGGGCCCTCCTCGGGAGTCGAGGCGCCGGCGCGATCCGCTCGATGGCCCCTCTCGGTCTCCCTCGAACCGGGACATCGACGAAGTTCGGCGGGGCGAACGGCAACATCGGGCCGTCCGGTTCGGCGTCGGGTCCGAGGTTCTCGCCCAGCTCGTCAGCCACCCCACCTGACTCGCGGAGTTGCTTCGCCCTCTCGGCGAGATACGTGGACCACCCTCGGGTCGAGCGGCTCTCCTCGGTCAATACAAGGCCTGCGGGCGTCTCTTCGACTCGCCTCGGAGAGTGCGGCTCGATCGACTGGAGATAGGCGATCGTATCCCCGGCCCGCTCGGCCTGATTCTGCCCCAGGAAGACCTGGGCACGGACGCTAAGGAGGCGAAGCCTCGACTCCGGCGATGTCGTCCGATATTCCAGTCGATCGAGTGAGTCGAGCGATGCGTCGTAATCCCCGCGTAGGTAGTCGAAAAACAAACGGGCCTCATCGAGCAAGGCGCCGACCTCGGGTTCGACGGGAGGGGACGAGGCGGGGCGATCGCACAAGGGTCGACCAATCCTTGCGAGACGCTGGAGTCGCGTCAGGACCTCAGGAGTCGAGGAGATCTCGCCAGGGATCGGGAGCACCGAGGGACGCTCGATCGTCCGACCCGGCCCGTTGACCGTCGCGGGGAGGTAGTCTCCGAGCAAGGATTTCGCCCCCGCGACCAGGGTCAAGACCCACTCGACTCGGGCTGAGTCGTCGGCGACCATCGGCGAGAGGCGATGGCTGACGGGGTCCCACAGGCCAGGCGGGAGGTAGTCGTCGGGATGGCCCGCGCGAAGGGCGACGGTTTTTCCGTTGGGTGCGACGGCGAAGGCTCCGACCCTGACCTTGAAATCGATCGGGTTGTCCCGCTTGTAAGTTTCTTTGGTCCGAGGGAGATACCAGGTTACGACCGACGGCTCCCCGAGGATGTCGACGGCGTAGAAGAGATTATCCCCCTCGCGGTCGAAGCCGAAGGACGCCCCGAGGAATTGCTTGTCGCGATCCGCCGTGTCGACCAATGGGATCGCCTCGACCTTGCTGCCGTCGATCGGGACCCGCAGCAACTCCGAACGTCGCATCAGGGCATTCCCCTTCGCCCCTCCTCCGCGCCTGGCAACCACCAGGATCGATTGCTTGAACCAGACGGGGGCCTGATTCGTCTTGCCGATGTCTGCCAGGACTCGAGGTGCCCCGAAGTTGGTATCCAGGAAGAGGAGCGTGGCGGGGTCGGTCCCCCGGACAAAGGCCAGCTTCGTACCGTCGGGCGACCACGCGGGAAAGTAAGCATCCTCCACCATCTTGAGGATCCGCCCATTGTCAGCCCGGATGATCGCCACCGCCAACGTCTGCTGAAGCAGCGGGACCGCGAGGTAACGACCGTCGGGGCTCCATACCACCGCCAGACTCGGGAGCTCCGACGCCCGGACCGGGTACGTCTCGAGCGCGTGTTTCAGGAGGATCCGCTTTCGTTCGGGAGACTCCTGGACCACGACCTCGAATCGGGCGTGCCCCTCGTCCTCGGCCACCAGCCTGCCGAAGGCCAGGGTCTTGCCGTCGGGGCTCCAGCAGGGGGCCGTCAATGGCCCCGGGGAATCCTCGAGCAGGACGGAGACGCCCGAGTCCGGGCGTGTGGCCCACATGCGGTACGAGGTCGCAGCCGGTCGTCGGGGGAGTTCCGCGGGTTGCGGGCGCTTCACGCCGCTCCGTCCCACCTCGAATAGCCAGCCGGGCGAGGGCAAGGAACTGGTCGGGCGGACGGCGACCGTGTACGCCAACCAACGCCCGTCAGGGGACCAGGCGAGGGGAGACTGGATACATCCCAGGACGAATGCCGACGACAATCCCAGGAGATAGATCGCTCGCCGTGACATCACGAGGCCTCACTCAACCAGAAGAGAATCCTGCGGCGGGAGCTGCCGGGACGTAACGGGGAGGATCGTCCTCACAACCGAGACTAAGGACGCCGATCCCGGCCCCGACACAAGTATATAGGCGGCGCCCCTCCGGTGATACCGCGTGTTTCCGACACGACAATCGACCCGCCCCTCCCGCGAAAGAGCAAAAATAGTCAATTTAGGTTATTGAGGAAGAATAATTTGACGACGAAAGAGTCGGTTGTAGACTTAGGTCGTCAGGGCGAGCAGGACGAACGTACTCCGGCGGGGCGTCGCGGGCCGAAGGGAGTCTTGTCTCGGATAGGGCCATTCATTAAAATGATTGGCTTGATACTAGGATTGCGTGGAACCCTCCACACCACTCCGACCACGATCGCCGCCCCTGATCGGGACCCTCGTCATCCTCGGGGAAATCCATGCGTTTTGTCTTGATCGACCGGATCGTCGAACTCCACCCTGGTCAATCGCTGATCGCCGTCAAGAACCTCTCGCTGGCCGAGGAGTATCTCGCCGACCATTTTCCCGGCTTCCCCGTGATGCCCGGGGTCCTGATGCTCGAGGCGTTGACCCAGGCCGGGGCGTGGCTGATCCGCGATCACGAAGATTTTGCTCATAGCATCATCCTGCTCAAGCAGGCCAAGACGATCAAATACGGGAGCTTCGTGGAACCCGGCCGTCAGCTCCAGCTCCGCGTGGAGTTGATCGCGAACGGGGAACGCGAAAGCACATTCAAAGGTGTAGGGTCGATCGACGGCCAGGAGATGGTCAAGGGTCGATTCACCCTGATGCGATACAACTTGCGAGACCGCAACCCGGACCTCCACACGACGGATGCCTCGATCGTCGCCGGCCTCCGCGACCTGTACGCGACCCTGCGAAAGGGGTCGGTGGGTGCCCGGGCGATGATCAAAATGGCCCCCACGGCGGACACCAAGTCGCCGGTCGCGGTACCGGGTGCCGAGGCCTGATCGGGGCGACAGTCGCCCGATCGCCCGCCTCCGGAGCTCGATCTTACGGTTGCGAACGATTCGTCGACGGCGTCGCGACCGGCCCGACGGCTGAGGTTGCAAGGAATCCCGAAAATCAGCAAGATAAGCAACAACCGCGGGGATCGCTCTTTGCGGAGTTTTCCTCACGATCGTTCCACGGTTCGCGGATGGATCTGGCGCGGCTGAAGTTGCACCGAGAGTTTCGCCGACGATTACTTGAGTCAATCCGATTCATCGGCGACTTCTGGCGATTGTCCCCTCGTGGGATTGGGTAGTCGATCCCATTTTTTGTTGAGGATGTTATGCCGACACACGATGAGATTTTCCAGAAGGTCCAAGCCACGCTGGTCGATGCCTTGGGCGTGGATGAAGAGGACGTGACCAGCGATGCCACCCTCCAGGGCAACTTGGGCGCCGAGTCGATCGACTTCCTGGACATCGTGTTCCGGCTCGAGCGGAACTTCGGCATCAAGATCCCCCGTGGCGAACTCTTCCCCGAGAACGTCGTCGCCGACCCGGAGATGATCCGCGACGGCAAGCTGACGGACAAGGGCATCGAGGAGCTGAAGGCCCGGATGCCGTACGCCGACCTCTCGAGCTTCGCGGAAGACCCGGACGTCGAGAAGATCGGCGACCTGTACACGGTCGAGATGCTCGTACAGTACGTCCAGAGCAAGCTGGCGGCTTGAGTCGTTCCCCGCAGGGGATTCGTCGGTTGCGACCCGACCGCGCGGCCGCACCTCGGCGGCCTGTTGCAGTCCGAGCGTTGCGGGGGGAGATGGATCGTCCCGGCGGCAGGGCCGCGGGTCCCCCCGAAACCTGGCAGCGACCCTTGTTCGAGATGGGCGGGTGTTCCCGATGAGATGGATCTGGATCGACAAATTCCTGGAGTTCCGCAGCGGACAGTTCGCCCGCGCCATCAAGAACCTGACGCTCGCCGAAGAGCATCTTCACGACCACTTCCCGGGCTACCCGGTCATGCCGGCCTCGCTGATCATCGAGGGGCTCGCCCAGACGGGCGGGATCCTCGTCGGGGAAGCGGGTGGATTCGCCGAGAAGGTCGTCCTGGCCAAGATCCCCCGAGCCGAGTTCTTCGGGGTCGCCTGCGCCGGGGACCAATTGATCTATGAGGTCACGTTGACCGACCTCCGGAGCGAGGGGGCGGTCGTCGATGCCAAGGCGTTCCTCGACGGCGAGTTGCTCGCCGACGTCGAGATCGTCTTCGCCCACCTGGACAACTCGCGGGCGAATCAGATCTTCGGGCCGAAGAACTTCGTGTTCACCCAGCAGCTCCTGGGTGTCCTCGACCTGGCCAAGGCCCAGAATCGCGCCCGAGAGCTCGCCGGCCAGCCGGCCTCGAACGGGCAGGCGATCGAGTCGACATCCAAAAATGCCGACTGACCGACCAATAAACGTCTCAATGTGTTGCTTGCTCGTGGACTTTCGATCCCCTACGCAGGTTTAAAGACGGTTCGACGCCGCACCGGCGGGCCGGCCCCCTGTGGAGACCGACGAGTTTCTCATGCTTGGTTCCGAACGCCGCGTGGTTATCACCGGACTGGGTCTCGTCAGCCCGCTTGGGGTTGGCGTCGAGACCAATTGGGCAGCCCTGGCCGAGAGGCGTGGGGCGGTCCAGAAGATCGGCGCCTTCCCGGTCGAAAGCCTCCCCAACGATCTGGGCGGAGAAGTCCCCGACTTCTCGCCCAAGACCTGGCCGAAAAAGTACGCCCTCCCCGACCCCGAGCACCGCAAGGCCCTGACAAAGAGCCTTAAGTACATGGCTCGGGACATCCAACTCGCCGTCGCCGCGGCCGAGTTGGCCTTCGTCGATGCCGGGCTCGTCAACGGCGGCGTCGACCCGACCCGGATCGGGGTCGACCTCGGGGCCGGGCTGATCTCGACAGAGCTCGACGAGCTGGCCGCCGCGATCAACCTCGCCTCCGAGACCGGCGAGTTTGACTATCGTGTTTGGGGTAAGGATAGCATCGGCCAGATCCCCCCGATCTGGCTGCTGAAATACCTCCCGAACATGCTCGCGTGCCACATCTCGATCCTCCTGGATTGCCAGGGGCCGAGCAACACGATCACCGAGGCCGAGGCCGCCTCGAATCTCGCGATCGGCGAGGCCACCCGCATCATCGCCAGGGGCCGCGCGGACGTGATGATCACCGGGGGGGCCGACTCGAAGATCCACCCCCTGAGCCTCGTCCGCATGAGCCTGCTCGAGCAGATGTCGCATTGGCAAGGGGACCCCGCCGGGGCCTGCCGGCCGTTCGACGTCAGGCGCGACGGCTGGGTCCCGGGCGAAGGGGCCGGCATCCTCGTCCTCGAGGAGCGTGAACACGCCATCGAGCGAGGCGCCAGGATCCTCGGCGAGGTTCTCGGCTTCGGGTCGGGATGCGACGCGACGCCGGGCGGGGGCCTGGATCCGAACGGGATCGGCACCGAGATCGCCATGAAGGCCGCCCTCAGGGACGCCGGCATCGACGCGGGTTCGCTCGGTCATGTCAACGCCCATGGCGCCGCGACCCAGGTTTCCGACCTCGCCGAGGCCCGGGCCTTCCGCCGCGTGTTCGGCCCGGATGTCTCCGTCCCCGTCACGGCTCTCAAAGGCTACATGGGCAACCTCGTGTCGGGCTGCGGTGCCGTCGAATTGATCTCCAGCCTCATCGGGGTCAACCAGGGGATGATCCCCTCGACTCTGAACTGCGACGATGTCGACCCTGCCGTCGAAATCGACCTGGTGCGGGGCGAGTCGCGGCCGACCGAAAACCCAACGTTCCTGAAGACCAACTTGACCCGCCACGGCCAGGCGGCCGCCCTCGTGATCAAAGGTCACTCGGCCCGGGCCTGAACCTTCAGCCACGCGCTTTGCTTGCCGGAGAGGATCCGCGTCATGCGTCGTATCGTCGTCACGGGGATGGGAATGGTCACTCCGCTCGGGCGTGACCTCGAGTCGACCTGGTCCGCCCTCCAGGAAGGGCGGAGCGGCGTCGGCCGGATCTCCCTCTTCGATGCCGAGACTTTCCCCACCAAGATCGCCGCCGAGGCGAACGGGTTTCGTCTCGACGACTACATCAAGGACGCGGGCCGCTGGGAAGAGTATTGCCGAAATACGAAGTTCGCCATCGCGGCGGCCCAGATGGCGATCGACCACTCGGGAATCGAGACCTTCAAAGACTTGGACCGTTCTCGGTTCGGCGTCTACCTGGGCTCGGGCGAAGGCCAGCAGGACTTCCCCCGGTTCGTTGACCTCGTGCACAAGTCGTCCAAGAACGGGAAGGTCGACACCTCCGCGTTCACCCGCCAGGGGCTCCTCTCCCTGCACCCGATCCACGAGGCCGAGCAAGAGCCCGGGACGCCCGCCGGTCACCTCGCGAGCCTGTTCGGGGCACGCGGACCTAACGCCAACTGTTTGACCGCCTGTGCGGCGAGTTCCCAGGCCATCGGCGAGGCGGTCGAAATCCTCCGCCGAGGCGACGCCGATGTGATGCTCTCCGGCGGCACTCATAGTATGATCCATCCGTTCGGGGTCACGGGATTCAACCTGTTGACCGCCCTCTCGACCCGGAACGACGACCCGACCCGCGCCAGCCGACCCTTCGATCGCGACCGTGACGGCTTCATCCTTGGCGAAGGGTCGGGGATGCTCGTGCTCGAAGAACTCGAACACGCGAAGCGTCGAGGGGCGACGATCCACGGCGAAATCGTCGGCTACGGCTCTACGGCCGACGCGTTCCGGATCACGGATAGTCACGACGAGGGACGAGGAGCGATCGCCTGCATCCGAGAAGCCCTGGCCGACGCGAAGATTAATCCCGAGGACGTCGACTACATCAACGCTCACGGCACCAGCACCTCCGTCAACGACTCGATCGAGACGCTTGCAATCAAGAAAGCGTTCGGGGAGACCGCCTACAAAGTCCCGATCTCCAGCACCAAGAGCATGATGGGCCATTTGATCGCCGCGGCAGGGAGCGTCGAGGCGATCGTTTGCCTCCTCACGATCCGCGACGGCGTCCAGCCCCCGACGATTAACCTCGACAATCCGGGCGCGGACTGCGACCTCGACTACGTCCCCCACGTCGCCCGGAGCGAGTCGGTCAACGTGGCGCTCACGAACAGCTTCGGTTTTGGCGGGCAGAACATCGCGCTGATCCTCCGGCGCTTCACGGGCTGAATGGGACCGTGGGAGTCGATCCACGGCCTAGTTCCCCTCCCTTCCAAACCGACTCCACGGCCTCGCCGTGGGGCTGCGAGACAATTCCTACAACGATCCGACTTCGGCGATGATCACGGAGTTCACTCGTGCCCAGTGCCCCGGCCTTGATTCTCCTGGCCTCCCTCCTCCTCCCCCTGCTCGCCCTCGGCGCCTTCCTCATCTACGTCTACATCCGTTACGCGCCGATCGTCGGCCGAATTTTCGAAGAGAAGCCCCTCTTCCTGCCGCTTCGCGTGCGACCGCTGGAGAATGACGGCGAGGACGTCCGATTCCGGACGGTGGACGGGCTCGAACTGGGCGGGACCTACCTTCACGCTCGAACCGAGACTCGGATCGGAGTCCTCGTCTTCTGTCACGAGTACCTCAGCGATCGGTGGAGCTTCCAACCGTACGCCGACCACCTCCGCGACCAGGGGTTCGACGTCTTCAGCTTCGATTACCGAAATCACGGGACGAGCGACCAGGACGCGTCTTATCAACCCCTCCAGTGGGTCACCGACCACGAAAAGAATGACCTTCGTGCGGCCCTCGCCTACCTGCGGACCCGGCCCGACCGCGACCCGGCGGGGTTCGGCCTCTTCGGGATCAGCCGAGGGGGTGGGAGTGCGTTGGTCGTCGCGTCGAAGGACCCGGGCGTCTGGGGCGTCATCACCGACGGTGCCTTCCCCACTCGTGGGACGATGCTCGCGTACATCCTTCGCTGGGCGGAGATTTACGTCGGCAGTCCGTTCTTCTGGAAGCGGATGCCGATTGCCCTCTTCGCGTATGTCGGCTGGTGCGGCCGGATGTACTCGCAAAAGCGGCTGGCATGCCACTTCCCCGACGTCGAGCGGGCCGTGGCTCGGATCGCCCCCCGCCCCTGGCTCATGATCCACGGCGCAAAGGACGCTTACATCGGGCCCGACATCGCCCGTCAACTCTTCGCACGGGCCGGCGACCCGAAGGATCATTGGATCGTGCCGGGTGCCAAGCACAACCGTTGCCGAGAAGTGCAGCCCGTGGCGTATGCTGAACGGATCTCGAACTTCCTCAAGCTGTATGCTCCGCGGCGGCCGATTCCTTTAGAGCCTCGATTCCCCGATCGTGATGAGGCGAGGGGTAAGGCCCTCTCCTCGTCCGGGGTCTTCTGAACGAGGTGGCGGACCGGCTCGCGGATCAATGCGGGAGCCTTGCCCTTTCCAACTCGGGCCCGGTCGGCGGGACTCGTTGAGGGACTAACGTGGTCTGATGTTTGACCTCATCCGAAAATACGCGGGTCTCCCCCTGATCCTTCGGGCCCGTCGCCTGGCCCGTCAGTTCTTGTCGGAGACCGCCCGGGCCGACCAGGTTCAACGCGACCTGCTGCTCGCGCGGGTCGCCCGCCACGCCGACAGCCAGTTCGGACGCGACCACCACTTCTCCGAAATCCGCACCCTCGCCGACTTCCGCAAACGGGTGCCCATTCGAGGCTACGACGGGCACGAGCCGTATATCGACCGTGTCCGTCAGGGGGATGTCGGGGCCCTCTTCGGCCAAGGGACCGAAGTCCTGATGTTCGCGATGACCTCCGGCACGACCAATCGTCCCAAGACGATCCCGGTCACCCGCGAGGCCCTCCGCGACTATCGCGAGGGGTGGACGACCTGGGGGATCATGGCCTTCGACGCCCACCCCCGGATGATCGAGCGCGGGATGCTGCCGATCCTCCAACTCGCGAGCGACTGGCGCGAGAGCCAGACCCCGTCCGGCATCCCCTGCGGCGCCATCACGGGGTTGACGGCGCACATGCAAAATCCGCTGATCCGAATCACCTATTGCATGCCCCCGATCGCCTCGCAGATCAAGGACATCGAGGCGAAGTATTACATCGCCCTCCGGCGCTCGATCTACCGCAACCTGGGGACGATCATCGCCGCGAACCCGAGCACGATCCTGGCCATCGCCAGGCTCGGCGATCGCGAGAAAGAGACCCTGATCCGCGACATCGCCGACGGGACGATCGACCCCAAGTGGAAGATCCCGCCGGACGTCCGGGCGAGGCTCGCCCACCAAGCGAGTTGGAAGCGGAAGAAGGCCGCCCGACGGCTCGAAGCACTCGCCGAGAAGAACGGCCGACTGCTCCCCAAGGACTACTGGCCCGACCTTTGTTTCCTGGCCAACTGGACGGGGGGCACGATGGGGTCGTACCTCCGAGGATATCCCGAGTTCTTCGGCGACCGACCGGTACGAGACGTGGGACTGATCGCGTCCGAAGGGCGGATGACGATCCCGATCGAGGATAACACCCCCGCCGGGATCCTCGACATCCGCCACTCCTTCTTCGAGTTCATCCCCGAAGACCAGATCGACCGCGACGATCCCGAGGTCGTCGAAGGCGCCGAGTTGATCGAGGGGAAGAACTACTTCATCCTCCCGACGACGGCGGGTGGACTGTACCGCTACCAAATCCACGACCTCGTCCGTTGCGTGGGCTTCCACGGCAAGGCTCCCCTGCTCGTCTTCCTGAACAAAGGGGCCCACTTCTCGAGCATGACGGGGGAGAAGCTCTCGGAATTCCAGGTCGTGGCGGCTGTGGCCGAGGCGCAGAGGGCCCTGGGGGTCCGGATCGGCTCGTTCCTCCTGCTCCCTTCCTGGGGCGAGCCCCCTCATTACAACCTCCTCCTCGAAGAAGGGGACGTTCCCGACGGCGCCGCCGCGGCGAGGCTGGGCGAGGCCGTCGAAACGGCACTCCGTCAGATCAATCTCGAGTACGAGAATAAGCGCGAGACCCTCCGACTCGGCGCAATTCGTACACGCCGACTCTCCGCGGGTTCGTGGGCCGATTTCCAGAAGCGGAGGTTGGCGCGCAGCGGCGGAACCGTCGAACAATATAAGCAGCCGCACTTGATGGCAGACCCGGATGCGTTGGAGACGTTCCGGTTCTGCGACGCCGTCGCGTCGTCACGCTCGGACTGAGCGGAGGACGTCCGGACATCGAGCTCGGCTTGTCAGGGATCTCGGGATGTGGTATCCGAAGTCCTTCAAGCGTACTCGCGCCGATCGCCCACAGGAGGAATCGGACGGCGTTTCGGCAGCCATGATGGCCCCGGCCCCGATGCGTGACTCGCGATCGAGGATCGGGTTGACCCCATTGAGGGGGAGCGCAACGCTATGCTCGCGGCGATGGAATCCGCCTTGAAACGGCCGGCGTTGGGGACATGGGCCTGGATTGGCCTCGTCCTCTGTACAACGGACTCCGGCTGTGCCCGACTTCGATCCTTCGGGCAGAACCCACCGATGCTCGGGGCAGCGGCCCCGTTCGACAAGAACCTCCCCAGCGGCCCTGGCAGCGGCGACCTCTACGCCCAGCAGGTCGGCAAGGGAATGGATCGGTCACGCGCCTTGCTCGCCCAGGAGCGTGGGAAGGCCAAGGGCCGCGCCCGGGGCGAAGAGCCTGGCGACTCCGGCTCTGAAACGCTCGTCCGATCGACGAATCATCCGACGACGAACGAGGACGGCAGGCCTCGAAGCCGTGAAGACGCCCCGCTGGACGTCGCCCTCCAACCGCCCATCACAATCCCGATGGTGCCCGTGATCTCCCCAGGGCCCGGACCGATCGAAACCCCGGTCGTTTCGCTGCCGAAGGTGGACACGATCATCGCGTCCTCCGCGAACCCGCAACCGGCCGAGGCCGAGGCCGGGGTCGAGGTCAAGCTCGAGGATATCCTCAAGGAATCGAGGGAGAAGCTCGAGACCCTCGCAACCTATCAGGTGTCGATCAAGCGGCAGGAGCGCGTCGGCAACACCCTCCAGCCTGAAGAAGAGGCCGTGCTGAGCATCCGGAGACAGCCGATGGCCGTGCGGCTCGAGTGGCCGACGGGCTCGAACAAGGGCCGTGAGGTCATCTACGCCTCCGGCGACGGCGATGGCCTGCTCCACGTCAAGGTGGCCAACTCGATCATCCCGGTTCCTCCCATGGCCCTCGCGCCCGACAACCCGCTCGTGATGAGCAGCAGCCGCCATCCGATCACCGAAGCGGGGTTCGACAACATCCTCGTGAATGTCGAGAAGACCTTCAAACCTTCGCCCGACGAAGCTCCTCGCGGCACGCTCACCTATGAAGGGGTGGAGAAGCCCGAATTCCTCGCCCACCCCGGCTACAAGCTCCGGCGGATTACACCGACGGGCGAGAACTGGCTCGTCTACATCGATACCGAGACGAAGCTCCCGACGCTGGTCGAGGCGACCGATCCCGGCGGACAGCTCCTCGAGCGTTATGTCTTCGACACTCCGAAGGCCAACCTGCCGGATCTCGCCTCGGCCGACGCCTTCGATGCGAACAAACGCTGGGGCCAGGGCAAGGGTGGCTTTCTCCAACGACTGGCCCGCGCCGGAGGAAACAAGGACGAGGCCAGCTCACCGCCTCGCTGACTGCCAAACTGATCATCAGCGTCGCGGATTTGTCAGGCCCGCGGAAACCGGGCCTGACAATCCGCGAAAATTGTAAACCTTGACTCGACCGTCATTTGGACTATAGAATCCCTTTCGGATTCGGGCCCTCTCGGCCATTGGTCCATGAATTGCAGAGCAAGGTTTGCGTCTGTTTCATGGATCCCCGACCGGCCTCCCTCCTCCGCGAGAGCGGGCGTCATGACATTGGATCGACCTTTCTCCATCCTCGTCACGGACGATGACCCCGCCGTGCGGGAGGCCTTTCGCGATATATTCGAACCGGTAGGGTTCCGAACCCTCCTGGCCGAGAGTGGCGAAGAGGCCCTCGATATCGTCAAGGACGAGGAAATCCACATCGCCTTGATGGACATGCATCTCCCCAAGCTTTCGGGCCTGGAGACGATGACGCTCGTCCGGCAGATCAAGGGGGTCCTCCCCATGATCCTCGTCTCGGCCGAGAGCGACGATAACCTCCTGCGCAAGGCCCTCTCGGCCCACGCCTTCTGCGTCCTCGCCAAGCCGGTCAGCCGGCACGTGGTCATCTACGTCGTGACCAAGGCGCTCGAGAAGTTCTATTGAGCCTCTCGGATGCGTTCCACGTGGCGGATCGTCGGTTTGGTCGCCTTTCTCTCGGCGACGGCCCACGCGCATAACATCCCGAACGCCCGCGTCGATCGGTCGATCCAGGTCACCGTGCGGCCCGAACGACTCGAGGTCGACTACGAGGTCAGCCTTTCGGAGCTGACCGTCGCGCGTGACCTCCGCGACCTTGTCGGCACCCTCGTCGAGACCGAGCCCAAGGCGTTGTACGAACGCTACGGTCAGGAGACGGGCCCCCTGAACGCCAAGGGGATCCTCGCTTCGGTCGACGGGCGGCCGCTGGACTTGCTCTTCCAGGGTCTCGACATCGTCGTCGAGGAACATCCACGCTACACGTTCCACTTCGACGCGAAGCTCCCAACGCAAGGGCGGTTGGTTGTCCAGGACACCAACTACGTCACCAGCGAAGGGACGAGCCGACTGGCCGTCCGCGGCCTCGAGGGTGTCGCGATCCGGGGCGACGACTTGCCCCCCGAGGTCGGACAAATCGCCATCCGACCCGTCTGGCAGTTGACCGACCTCGAGGAGCGGCGGACCAAGCTTGTTGAGGTCGACTTCGTCCGACCTCGGACGTCCGTGCCGACAACGATCGAGGCCGATGCACCACCCCACATGTCGAAGCCCGCTTCGCCCGTAAAGACACCGCCGGACCGCCTCTCAAAGCTCCTCGATCGGGCCTCGCGCGTCTCGCTCCTCGGGCTCCTCTTGGTGGCCTTCGGCCTGGGCATGGCCCATGCGATTCAGCCGGGGCATGGTAAATCACTGGTCGCCGCCGCCGTCGTCGGTCGTCGAGGGCGTTGGTACCGAGGCACCTTACTCGCGCTCGTCGCCACGTCGACTCACACCAGCAGCGTGCTCCTGGTGGCCGCCGGCTTGTGGCTGACCCGATCCTCGCGTTACGGCGCCATCGATCACGCCCTCGCCCAGGTCGCCGGCTTCGCGATCGCCGCCATCGGGCTCTGGCGACTCGGCCGCCACCTCGGCGGATACGGTGAGCACGAGCCCGGCGAACACGCCGACTCCGAACCTTCACTCCGAGGGCTCATCGGCCTGGGCATGGCCGCCGGCCTGGTCCCTTGCTGGGACGCCGTCGCATTGATCGTCCTGTCCGAGGCGGTGGGGCGCCTCGCGCTCGGCCTGGCCTTGCTCGTCGCGTTCAGCCTGGGAATGGCTGTCATCCTCGTCGTCGTCGGCCTCCTGGCCGCTCAGTTCCGTCGAATCCTTCAGGAGCGTCGCGGGGTCGACTGGGAACGAGTCGTCGGGATCGGCAGCAGTGTGCTCCTCGCTTTGATCGGCATCACGCTCCTGGCCCTGACCTGACATCCTTGCTACGAGCAATAACGTCGCAAGAAGTCCGTTCCGGCCGTTCGCCATCGGGCACACTTCGGGAGGGCCGAACCTCTATCTGGAGTGATCCTCCGGCCTCCGCCAGATCGTCGCCTTCGAGAAGAGCTAATGACCGTCCAGTCGATCGACCTCTACCACATCGCCGTCCCCCTCAAGAAGCCGATCCGGCACGCCTCGCACGAACGGACGTCGAGTGACAACCTGGTCGTCCGCGTCACGCTCGACGACGGCCAGGTGGGATACGGCGAGGGGATCCCTCGGCCCTACGTGACCGGTGAAACGATCGAGTCGACCTTCGACGTCCTCGCCTCATCCGACTGGTCCCGGGCCATCGGGAATCCCACGAGCCTCGAGGACGTGCTCCGTCGCCTCGAGTCCCTGAAACTCGCCGAGAACGAGTCCGACCCTCGGGGGATGGCCGGGAACTCGGCCCGATGCGCCCTGGAAGTGGCCCTCCTCGACGCCTACGGGCACCGGTTCGGCCAATCTGTCGGGCAGGCGATTCGGAAGCTCGATATCCCCGAGATCCCCTGGAACGATCGCCCCCAACGAGTCCGCTACAGCGGTGCGATCACCGCCGAGTCGTCGCGAGGGGAATGGATCTCCGCCTGGAAGATGAGGCTCAACCGATTCGCCCACGTGAAGCTCAAGGTCGGAGTCCCCGGCCAGGACGACCCGGCGCGGCTCGCCCGGGTCCGGCGAATCCTCGGGTCGAACGTCGATATCCGTCTCGACGCCAACGAGGCCTGGGAATCCTCGACGCTCTACGACCGCATCCGTCCACTTCTCGCGAACCGACCCTCCTTGATCGAGCAGCCGGTCCCACACGCGGAGGTGGACGCCCTCGCCGAGCTTCGCCCCCGACTCGGCCTGCCCGTCATGCTCGACGAGTCGCTCTGCGGCATCCCCGACGCGACGGCCGCGATCGCGAAGAGGACGTGCGACGTCTTCAACGTCCGCCTCTCGAAGTGCGGAGGGTTCGTCTCCAGTCTGAGGATCATGGCCCTGGCATACCGCAATGGGCTGGGGGTCCAGCTCGGCTGCCACCCCGGAGAGACGGGCCTGCTTTCCGCGGCCGGGCGGCACGTCGCCTCCAACGTGAAAGGGATCCTTTACGTTGAAGGTTCTTATGACCGACACATCCTGGCCTCGAACGTGACGATCGAGGATATTACGTTCCGATACCGAGGGTGGGCCCCCCCGCTCGAGGGTCCGGGCCTGGGGGTCCGGGTCGACCCCGAGACGCTCGAGCGGTTGACGGTCAAACATAAGGAATTGAGTTATGACTGAGCCTCGGCCGGAGACTCAGGTAACGTCCGACGGCTACCGGATCCACGTCGTCGTCTGGCCGGCGACCGGCCCGGTCCGTGGCCGGGTCGTCGTTCTCCACGGCGTCCAGAGCCACGAAGGTTGGTATCACCGCCTGGGTCAGACACTTGCCGAGGCCGGCTACGAAGCCCACTTCCCGGACCGTCGGGGATCCGGAGCGAACCAGGTCGACCGCGGCCACACCCCCTCGGCGCGGCGGCTGGTCCGCGACATCGCCGAGCGACTCGCCACGATCCGAGGACGCGACGGGACGGGGCCGATCGCCCTGGTCGGCATCAGTTGGGGGGGGAAGCTCGCCGTCATCACGGCGGCGGACCACCCCGAGCACGTCGACGCCCTCGCCCTGATCGCCCCCGGCCTCCGCCCTCGCGTGGGGGTGACCCCGCTCGAACGGTTGCGGATCGCCCTGGCCTACTTCGTCAATCGCCGCAAGCGGTTCCCGATCCCCCTGAGCGACCCGGCTTTATTCACCGCCAACCCCGAAGGCCAGGCGTTCATCGCGTCGGACGCGTTCGGGCTCCGCGACGCGACCGCGGGTCTCCTCGCCGCCAGCACCTTCATCGACCGCATGCTCCGCAAGAGGCTCCGCAAGGTCCACCAACCCTCCCTGCTGATGCTCGCCGGCCACGACCGCATCGTCGACAACGACGCGACCCGGACCGACTTCGAGAAGTTCTCCAGCAAGGACCGCGAGGTCGTCCTCTACCTCGAGGCCCACCACACCCTGGAATTCGAGCCCGACCCGACACGATACGCTCTCGACCTGGTGGGCTGGTTGAATCAACGATTCCCCGCGAACGCCCCGACGGTCGAACGTGTCAACTCGTGACCGGGACCTTCGAAAGGCCAAAGGAATCATGCATGGATCCCTCCAAACGCGAGATACGCCAGCAAAAACGTGAGGTCAAGCGGGCCGGCGGTAAGCGGTTGCGGCGGCTCTTGAAGCAGGATCTCGCGGAAAACCCGGACGAGGCCCGGCACACCGAAATCGACTTCGGCCGCAGCAGCTCCGCCGCGATGAACGGACTCGACCGCGACTCCACCCGCCGCCGTGATTCGCGCGACTCCGATCCCACAAAGCCGGCTTGACGTGAACATCGGGACGGATACGCTGTTCGCCGGGCGTCTCTCGTTCTCCCATGGCGGGGATGTTCGGCCCGGAGGGCCCGATCGCGCGAGCGGTCATCGAGGGAGGTCAGGAGGACCTTTGGCATGGCATTCGACTTGATCCGGCGCGTCGAGACGCTGGGACATCCGCGTATCCTCGTCGTCGGCGACCTGATCCTCGACCGCTACATCTGGGGCGATGCCGAGCGAATCAGCCAGGAAGCCCCGGTCCCCCTCCTCCGTGCCGACCACCGCGAACACCGCCTCGGCGGCGCGGCGAGCGTCGCTACCATGCTCGCCGCCCTCGGCGCCGAGGTCTGCCTCGTCGGCGGAGTCGGCCGCGACCATGAAGCCTCCCTCGTCCGCTCCTTGCTCGCGGACCGCGGGATCGACGACCGGTTCGTTCTCGCGCTCGACGATCGCCCGACGACGCTCAAGGAACGGTACATCGGCCGCGCCCAGGATCGTCACCCGCAGCAGATGATCCGGATCGACTACGAGACCCGCGACCCGATCCCCAGCTCGGTCGAAGCCACGCTCGGCGAGACTCTCGCCGGCGCCTTGGGCGGATTCGACATCGTGCTGATCTCCGACTACGACAAGGGCGTCTGCACGCCGAAGCTTCTTCGAGGCCTCATCGACGCGTGCCACGACGCCGGGGTCCGGGTGATCGCCGACCCGATCCGCTCGTCGAACTATTCGAAGTACCGAGGCGTCCACTGCATGACGCCGAACCGTCTCGAAGCCCAGCTCGCCACCGGGATGACGATCACGTCTCCCGAAGATGCCATCGACGTCGGTCGACACCTGGTCGAGACGCTCGAGCTCGAGTCGATCCTCGTGACCCTCGACCGCGACGGGATGGCCCTCGTGCGCCGGGATGGTCGCTCCGAGCTGGTCCCGACCCGCCCCCGACAGGTTTACGACATCACCGGGGCCGGCGACATGGTCCTCTCGGTCGTGGGACTCTGCCTGGCCGACGGCGCCGACTACGCCGAGGCCGCCGCGTTGGGCAACGTCGCGGGGGGGCTCGAGGTCGAGAAGATCGGCGTCGCCCTGCTCTCTCGCGAGGAGATCCTCGGCGACCTCATCGACCACCACCGCGCCGAGGGGGGCAAACGCCTCGACCGCGAGTCGGTCGCCGCCGAGGCTCGTCGGCGCCGGCAGGTTGGCCAAAAAATCGTTTTCACCAACGGATGTTTCGACATCTTGCATGTCGGGCATGTCCGCCTGTTGAGGCAGGCCGCTGCGCTCGGTGACTTCCTCATCCTCGGTATCAACTCCGACGACAGCGTCCGGCGGCTCAAGGGGCCCGATCGCCCGATCAACGGCCAGGACGACCGGGCCGAGCTCCTCGAGGCGCTCGAGTGCATCGGCGCCGTCACCATCTTCGACGAAGACACCCCGCTCGCCCTCATCGAGGCCGTGCAGCCGGACGTCTTGGTCAAGGGAGGAGACTACCGCCCCGACCAGGTCGTCGGCCGCGAGGAGGTCGAGGCGGCCGGCGGTCGCCTCGTCCTGATCCCGCTCGTTGACGGGCACTCGACCACGAATCTCGTGCGCCGAGTCGCCGAACGGACCGTCACCGCCCATCCCCCCGAGCGGAACATCGCCGGCCCGGTCCCCCGGCCGACCGCGGTGGGTCGCCCCTCGACCCTCTGACGAGGAGACGGTTCCCTTCGGCCTTCTCTCCGTCGCTCTCCGCATAGGCCTCGTCGCGCGGTGCCCACCCGCGCCGACGAGGCCCGCAGTCTCTCTCTGATCGATCCGACGAGCCTTCCCCTCCGCTCGACGGCCACGCAAGCATTTCGCCGAATAGAGCAATGGAATCCACATCCGTAGGGTGGGCATCGCCCACCGCGTGCGTTGATGTCCGGGGCCAGGGATTTCGCGTTGGCGGCATGAAGCGTTGCGGTCGAGATGAGTGGCGGATTGGTGGGCAATGCCCACCCTACAAAAACATGCACATGCAGGACGAAACTCACCGACAATCCCACAAAACCGTCGAATCTGCTTCAAGCTGTCGGATCGCGCCAACCGATAGACTCTCCTGGTTGACGCCGGTCGCCGATTACGACCGACGCATCGGTCGCTGCGATTGAGGAGTCCTGAGCCCTCCGTCCCTCACAGCGATGGGGGAGGTCGCGGGGGTTCCGGAATATCGAGGCACGGGAGGCCACGTCCAATGACTCGCCCTCGCCCGAGGATCGGGTCCGAGCTTCTCCCGGTCATCCTGATCCTGGGTTGCTTGGTGAGCTCGTGGCTCTTGATCGTCACGATGCACCGACGGATGCCCCCTCCTCGTAAGGCCCCATCGCCCCCACGTGTCGTGGTCGCGGCAACGCCCCCTCCCCAGGTCACGACCGGCCCCCCGGCTCCCGTACCCCCCGAGCCCGCACCAAAGCCGAAGGCCAAACCCAAGCCGAGACCGCTCCCCCCACCGGCACCTCCTGCGGAAGATCCGACCAAGAAGGAACTCCTGCGGATCGGAGCCGCCGAGGCCGAGCAACTGCTCGAGAGCCGACTGGCGGAGAAGAAGGCCGCGGACATCGAACGTGATCGAGACGCGGCCCGTGCCGAGGCCGAGCGACTGCGGAATCAAGGGAGAGACATCGAAGCCCAGGTCGCGACGCTCTCCGACCGTGCCCGGATGATGGAGAAGGCGATCGATGAGCTGGCGATCGAGCGCGACGTCCTCGCCCAGGAACGGGACGCGACCAAGGCGGCCTTGGCCAAGACGAAGAATCGGTCGAGCTACGCGATCCTCCCGAACCGGAGTCCGAACGGTACCTGGCGTCGGCCGATCATGATCGAGTGCCGCAACGGGATGGTCACACTCCAGCCCCAAGGCCAGAAGTTCTCGCTCCTCGACCTCTCGGGGGCGATGGGGATCCGCTCCAATCCCCTCGTCATCGCCGTGGTCCGAGAGCTGATCCGGACCCAGGGAAAAATCGCCCCCGACGGCTCGCTGACGACCCCCTACATCTTCTTCGTGGTTCGCCCCGACGGGATCCGCCCCTACTACGAGGCCCGCGCCCGGCTCGAGGCGCTCGGGATCGCGTTCGGCTACGAACTCGTCGATCAGAACCTCGATATTGAATTCCCCGACCTCGACAACCCCGAGGAATGGGACGGGACACCGCACATTCCGTCCGTCCCAGCACTCGCCTCCCGGTCGGGATCGTCGGGGAAGGATCCGTTCTCACCCCTGGGCGCTTCTCGAGGTCCCGGCGGCCAGGTCTCAGGGCACAACGCGGACGACTATCGCTGGCCCGCCAGCCCTGCGGGTTCCTATGAAGGGAGCGGCGGCGCCCTCCCCGGGCTGGACTCACGCAGGACTCGCGGAGGCGGCGACGACCCCGGGATCGAGCCGTTCGGCGATGGTGGCCCCGCCGGTTCGCCTCGAGGCCTCTCGAGCGGCTCCGGCGACCCGCTGGCCCCCGGACAATTCCGTCCCGGCGCCGGCTTCGGAGCCGCTGCCTCCCCGACAACGGGGACCGGCCCAGGTTCGACTCCCGGGATGCTCCCGCCGGCCTCAGGCTCTGGAACCCCAGGGATGCTCCCCGCAGGCCGAGCATCGATGCCCCCGGCAGGCGTCCCGCAGGCACGTTCAGGAAGCATCCCTCCAGCCCCGACCACGCTCTCGAATCCATCCGCCCCCTCCCTGCCGAGCGGGCTCGCCCCGGCTTCGCCGGCCGGGAGACTCACTCACGGTATGAATTCCCCGTTCGCCCCCCAGGGGACCGCCGCCGATCGTGCGGAAGCCCTCCAGGGGTCGCCTGGCAACACCACGGAGCCAGGCGGGACCTCGAGCCCAGCTAACAGCGGCGACGAAGCGCTCACCCCATTCCCGAGCGCCCCGAATCTTCCGAACGAAGCCCCTCCGGGCGAGCTCGGGCCGCTGCCGGGTCCGGACCAGCCCTCGGTGCTCGCGGGACAAGGCAGCGGCTCCGTCGGTCCTGGACAAGGATCATCCGGCAGCCAGGCCTCACCGTCCGGCACCGTCGCGACCCCGTCGACGGGATCGGGCGCACAAGCCGGGAAGGCCGGGCAGAGCTCGGCGAGTCCGGGACAGGGAAATACCGCGGCCAATCCCCCGCAAGGGCTTGACCTCCCCCTTTCCCTAATGAATCCGGGAATGGCCCCCCCCAACGCGAACACGAACGGATCGAGCAGCTCGACGACGAACCAAAGACGCCGGATCCCGGTCACGGAGTCGGCTGAGGAAGACATCTTCGGTGACAACAATTCGGATGCCCAGGGTTCCGAGTCGGGCCAGAGTGGGGCGGTAGACGATGGCAAGCCGGTCCCCCGACGTCGCAAGCGGGACTCATGGGAACCGAGGAAGATCGACGTCCCGCTCGAGATCGTGGTCTCCTGCGGCCCCGACGGTGTCGTCATCCATCCCGGCGGATACCGACTCTCGGCCAAGGCGCTCGAAGGGAAAGACGAAATCCTCGCCCGGTCGTTGATGGGGGTCGTCCGGCTCCGGCAGCAAGTCGACCCGATGATCCGACCGAGGCCCTCGATCCGATTCCTGGTCGAGCCGGGGGGAGAGAAGATCTATACCCTGGCCAGGCGCCGGACGATGCTCTCCGGGATCGATTGGCCGACGACCCTCCAGGTGGCCGATATGCGCGTGCTCGACCTCTTCACCAGGGGAGCATACTGATGCCTGGCCGACCCCCTTCGAACCGAGCTCCTCGCAAGTCGGAATCGTACCTCGGCCTCATCGCCAACCTGGCGGGGCTCTTGGCCGCGATCGTGGTGCTCCAGTTCGTGGTCCTGCGCCCTTCGGAGAAGCGGAAGACTCCGTCACCGGCTCCCCCCGCCCTGGCCCTCGCCAAACCCGCACCGGCACCTCCCCCGGTCGTCGCTCCACCCCCCGCGCCGGAACCGGTGCCCGAGCCCGAGCCAGTCGAAGAAGATCCGCCTGCGCCCCCCCCTCCCCCGCCCAAGGAGCTGGATCGCGAGGCGATCGCCCGCGCGGAAGCCGCGCTGGAAAAGGCACGTCAGGAAAAGGCCCAGGCCGATGCACGTCTCGCCCGAGCGACCCAGGAACTCGCCGACGCCTCGACGCACGCCGCCGACGCGGCCGCCGAGAGCCGGACAATCGCGCTCAAGCTCGAGGAGCCGAACGCACGCATCAACCGGGCGTCGGATCGGGGAGGATTCCTCAAGGCCGAGCGCGATCGCCTGAAGGACGAGATCATCACTCTCTCCCAGGCCCCCAGGCCCAAGGCCAAGTCTCTGATCGACAAGACCCCGGTCGCCAAGCCCGCCGGCGGCGACGAATTCCACTTCGAAGTCCGCCGGAACCGCGTAGCGTTCATCGACCTGGAACGCCTGATCGCCCTCGTCAAGGCCGACGCCCAGGTCCGGACCCGCCTCGCCGACTCGAGGATCATCGACTCCGAAGTCGGGCCCGTCGGCGCCTACTCGCTCAAATACATCTTGGCACGTGCGATGCCGAATGGGATCGAAGAGTTGATGGAGCGCCGAGGTGTGTCGTACGACCTCAGGGGCTGGGAGATCCTCCCCGAGTTCGAGGGCCGGGGCGAGACCTATGAGGCCGCCCGCCGCCCCATCTCGGAGTTCTCGAGGGTCCTGAACCGTCTCAGCCCCAACCACTCGACGATCACCATGTGGGTCTACCCCGACGGCTTCGCCCTCTTCCGCAAGCTCCGCGACGACCTCCACGAGCGCGGCTTCACCGTCGCCGCCCGCCCCCTCCCCGAAGGCATGGCCATCCGCGGCAGCCCCTCCGGCTCCCTTTCGGCCGGGCAGTGACCCGAACCCTCACCCGATGCCGTCGCGATATCAGAGCGGGGCTCGCTCATATCCACCGCTCCCGTCTCCGGGCTCCGGAAGGGAGGCAGAGTGTCGCCTCTCGTGACGCGAGCCCCAACACCGCCGATACAATCCCCGTCCCCCCGCTCGAAATCGGTCGGACGGAATCCTCACGTGGGTTGATTGAAATACACCGGCCAAACCATTACACCTGTTAATCAACCACAGCATCCGGTCTTCCCATCAGCCCTGGTGAGCGAAGAACCCATGAGGAAAACCTCTGCGCCCGATCCGCTGAGTCTCGCGAAATTGCAGGACTCGCCGAAACCGCGGTGGGGCTGTAAGCACGGGTCAACGCCTCCCCGATGGGCGCGGCTCGTGAGGACCTTTACCGTCTCAGGAGTTCGGAACGTGGTTTGAAGGTCCGGCCCACCCACCGTCCCGAGGGTTCGGCGATCGCCACATAGATGTTCCAATTGCCAAACAGGCAAATTCAAACCATGGGAGTGCCCCGATTTCGAATTAGCGCGATCATGATCGCCGTCGCCATCCTGGCCATCAACTTCGGGATGATCCGAGCATGCTGGGGCGTGTACCTCCTGAATCTCGGCGTCATCCCCATGGCGAATGTCCTGGGACTCACCTACCTCGCACTCCGCAAACGGCCGGCCGAGCGGCCTTTCCTTGTGGGATTCGAGGTCTTCGGCCTGGTCGCGTTGTCGCTCTTCATCCGGGTCTCATCGCAAAATGAACGTGAACTGATTTTTTATTATCTTCAACCGCTCCTATCACCCATCGAGTCCCTCGCACCTCGCAGCGCATTCATGCTAGTCGGCGTCATCTTCCCGTTGGCCATCGCCCTCCTCGGGCTCCCGCAATTGCTATTCGCGTTCTTCGGAGGCTACCTGTCACGAAGATACCGAATCATCAGGCGAACGGCCGCCGGCTCGACGATCTAATCATCCTCGTGAATCATTGGAGTCATCCGGGCCAGTGACCGATCTCGGCCAAGCCAGGCCTGGGCCGTGGAATTGTCGCGTGGTCGACCTCGCTATACCATGCTAATAACTATACGAAAAACAAATATCAAACACCAAAACGGACTCAAACATTTAAAGAACCGACCGACATGAGTGACGCCCCGAACGCCAGAACCCGGCGATATCGGCCTCGGCTCAGCCTCCGGCGCCTGATGATACTCGTGCTGATCGTCTGCGAGATTCTCGGGTGGCCGGTGCATCGCCCCAAGGTCCAGATCAATGCGGCGGAGGCGATCCGCGCCCGCTTTCCGAATCTGACAGAGGTCGTCCTCCAGGAAGTACCAGCGTCACAGGCCGCCATCGCGGCCTTGAAGCAGGCGTCAACGGGGTTGAGGGTCAACCACTGAGATCGAGCCGCGAGGGGCCGTAGACCAAGCCATCTGAGTACAAACAGGGTCGGAATCGACTCCCCAATCTCACCTCATCGCCCACAGGAAGTTCCGGCGAGCGTGAATCTAGGGACCAATCGCGTAGGCACCGATTCACTCCCCCGATTGTGGGCGGGCGCGAATCTGGCCGCCGCTGTCGTGGGCGATGCGGCGGAGGTTGTCCCCGCCCGTGCCTGAGCTCAGGTCGACGCAGTGGATCGGGATCTTCCGGGGGTTCTTCTTGGCGATCGCCTCGACGGTGCCGTCGGGGAACTCGCCGTCGGAGAGGAGGAAGATGGCGTCGGGGCGGAGAGATAGGGCCAGGGACATCGCGCCTCGGGGTTCGGTCTTGCCGTCGGGCTCGATCAGGCGGAGCCATTCCATCATCTGCTGCTTCGAAGGCCAATCGGCCGGGAGCGGTAGGTCGCCGGGCATGGGGAGCATCTGGTCGCTGTAGAAGATGACCTTGAAGCGCTGGGGGGGTTGGAGGGCGAAGATGCTCCGGCGGAGCTCGCGCTTGGCGCGGACGAGTCGGTCTTCATCGATCATGCTGCCGGAACAGTCGACGACGTAGATGAACGTCTGGCCCTGGGCGCGGATCCCGAAGAACGAGGTTTGCCGCCAGGGGGGGACCTCGCGCCAGTCGACGCCGTTCGGGTCGTAGCGGTTGGGCGTGGGGAGTCGGAGGAAGTCGGCCGTGGTCTTGGACATGACCTGAGAGTCCGCCGACATCACCTTCGGCTCGACGTCACGGGCCTTGGCCTTCTTCTTGGGGGCCGACGGCTCGGCCGCGAAGGGGGACGCGGCGAACGCAAGCGTCAAGGACCACGCCCAAAGGTAAAGGTGCCAAGCCCGCCAACGGACCATCGCACGTCCTCCCCGGAGGCCGAACCTCCGCAACACGCTCACCTCGGACCCAAGCCAAGCCTATCGCGCCCGACACCCCTCGGCCACCGGTCCTCGATCGGTTTCTCGTCCTGGCGTCCCGACTTGCGTTTTGGCGAGGTGCGTGAAACCGGGTCGCCCCGCCCCTGACAATGTGGTAGTTTGATTTTCCCGAGTTTTCAGGACAACGACGTGAAACGTCGAGCGAATCGCTGTCCGTGGATGTGTGATTTGAGTCGTTGCCCCGAGTGATCGTCCTTCCAGGCGCCAGGAGCCCCGCGGAATGTTCGCCATTATGGTTTCGGATATCCCCTTGATCCTGGGCACGGTGCTCGCCCTCGTCTTTCTCGAAGGCCTGCTGAGCGCCGACAACGCCCTGGTCCTGGCGGTGATGGTCCGACACCTGCCGAAGGAGGAGCAGAAGCGGGCTCTCCGCTACGGGATCTGGGGCGCCTTCGTCTTCCGACTGATCGCCGTCATCCTCTCCGCGACATTGTTGAACTACTGGCAGTTCAAGGTCGTCGGCGGCCTGTATCTGCTCTACCTCGCCGTCTCGCACTTCATATCCGGCGAGGAAGAGGGCGGGGCGGCGAAGTCGTCCCGTTTCGGGAGCGGATTCTGGGGGACGGTCGTCGGGGTTGAGCTTGCCGACATCGCCTTCTCGATCGACTCGATCGTCGCCGCCGTCGCGATGGCTCCCCAGCAGCTCAGCCAGTTCTGGAAGCTGGGCACGGTCTACCTCGGGGGTATCCTCGGCATCATCACAATGCGATACATCGCCGGGTACTTCCTCATCCTCCTGCAACGATTCAAGGGCCTGGCGACCGGGGCCTACTACCTCGTCGCCTGGATCGGCCTCAAGCTCGTGATCAGCGGCTTCCATACCGCCAAATTCGTGAATGTCGAGATGCCCGACTGGCTCTTCTGGGTCGGGATGTTCACGATCCTGGCGATCAGCATGCTCTACCAGCCTCGGAACAAGCCGCCCGAAACCGAGGCCCTCGAAGAAGCCAACCCGCTGACGTCTTGAAGCGCAGGCCACCCGGAACACAGTGAACAAGCGGTCCCCTCGAAGGCGACATTACAAGCCCGAAGCGCGAGCGAGTCAATCCTCCTCGATTTCCTGCGGAGAGATTCACTCGCTCGCGCTTCGGGCTTGTACGAATGGGGAGGGGCACCCCTCGACTTGTACGCCACTTCGGGGCGATTCCGCACCCGCGCCCTACTTCCAAATGGTGTTCAGGATCGCGGCGACTCGCACGCCCGACTGTGCGAGTCGTTCTCGAACGGCCGGGAGATTGGCGGCCTGGTAGTCTGCGCCCAGCCTCGTCCCGGGCCGGAGCGGGACCCGGGTCTCGGGCATGGTGTACGCGACCTTGGCGAGGGCAAAGCTTTCGTTGGCCCAGTCCTCGATAGTCCCTTGAGTCCACTGGGCAGCCAGGTCGGGGGACGCGGACTTGGTGAGGTCCAGGAGCCAATCCTTCTCCGAGTCGGTCTGGTGCTCGACGATCCCCGAGTCCCAGATTCGATGGAGGTTCGACCCGTCCTCGAAGAATGGCAATTGCAGGTCGTTCCCGCCCCGATCGCTGCGGTCGCCGACGTGGAGCGGTTGGTGGAGGTCCTGGACGAGGTGGACCAGGAACCGGAGGGCCTTGCGACGTTCGCCCGGGGCGACGGTCGGATCCGCGAGCACGCGACGGAAGTCGTCGATTTTCGAGACGACGCAGCCTCCCGGCTGGCAGAACCGAGGCGCGTAGGCCGCTTCGGTGATCGGCACGTTGACGTAGTGCCAGGGGCCGCTCTCGGGGAGGTCTCGGCGGTGCTCGTCCGCCCAGGTAGAGGCGTCCGCCAGGGACTCGCCTGGCTCGAGGAGATCTCGGACGGCGACCCGGGCGGCGGGAGTCAGGCGAGACTCGGCGAGAGCCCCCGACGCCCGGTGCCCGATCCGGCCCCAGCCGAAAGCCGAAGGCGGAGGGAGGATCCACAGGCCCAAGGCCATCACCAAACCGATCAAGGACGTTCGGCGGGATGCCAGGGAGGCAGGTTGTCGGAGCTTGTTCATGCGGTATCCATCCGTCGTACTTCGGGGATTCTCCCCCGTCGGCGGACCCGGCTCCAAGGCGCCGCTCCGCGCGGCGGGGATGGACCTGTCCAGGATAGACGAGGGGGTATGGGCTTTGCTACTGTGATCGGGTGAGCACGTGGCCTGGACTCTTTCACGAGGGTGAATCCTGATGGCGGCGGTCGATCCATACTCCTCCTGCCCTTGCGGGAGCGGGCAGAAATTCAAGTGGTGCTGCCAAAAGGTCGAGGCCTTGGCCGATCGCGCGCAAAGGCTCTTCGATAACGGTCAGGCCGAGGCCGCAATCGAAACGCTCGACGAAGGGCTGAAGAAGGAGCTGGATAATCCCTGGCTGCTGACGCGCAAGGCACTCTATTTGATCCGGCAACAGGCGCCGGATCCCGCCAAGGACGCCCTCCGCCTCGTGCTCCGGAAAATCCCCGCGCACCTCGGCGCCTCGATCCTCCTGACACGTCTCGTGCTGGAGACCGAAGGTGGCGAGGCCGGCGCCGCCCAGTTCCAGCAGACCATCACCGCGCTCCCTGTCAACGAACGGCCCGTGCTCACGCCCCTGGCGCGACTCGTCGGGGCCATGCTCAGCCAGGCCGGCTATTTCGCCGCGGCCCTCGCCCACCTCAAGCTCGCAGCCTCATTGAGCGACAAGGAGCAGGAGTCGTCCTCGAGCATCAGGATCATCGAATCCAACGGCTCGGTCGCCCCGTGGCTGAAAAATCCTTATACCCTGTCCGAAGCCCCTGAAGGGTTGTCGACCTCGCAACGTGACCAGTTCAATCAAGCCCTGGGCTGGGCGAAGACGGGACTCTGGTCGTCGGCGGCATCGGCCTTCGAGATGCTTTCGACCGAGGCCGCCGCGACCGTGGCCGCCGATCGCAACCTGGGGCTCTGCCGACTCTGGATGGCCGACGATTCCGGCGCCTCGGAGGCCTTCGCTCGATACGTCGCCCGACTGGGCACGACTCTCGAGGCGGTCGACTTCGAAGCCCTCCGTCAGAGCATCACCGAGGTCGGCCCCGACGATCAGGTCGAGCACGTCCAGCTCATCTGGCCGGTCCGAGACCGGGAGACCCTGCTCAAAGCTCTCCGCAACGACCCGACGGTCGAAGACTTCGGCTCGGGGCCGATCGACCCCGAAGATCCCGAGTCCCCCCAGGTCGACCAGTTCGGTTTGCTCGATCGTCCGGTCATTCGCGAGCCGAAGGCCGGCCTCAAGCCCGACGACATCCCGCGCTTCGTGTCACGAATCCATGTCGGGCAGGAGATCGTCGCGCTCGAGGCGTATGACGACGGCCGGCTCGACGGGCTCGTCGATCGCTTCACCTCGATCGTCCAGGGGGGTATCCCCCCGGCGCACCCGAAGACGAAGGTGCTGGAGAAGATCGCCAAGGCTACCCTGGCCCTCTCCTGGGAATGGCGGCTACCCGAAGACCTCGACGACAGTGAGGCGGAGCGTCTCGATCGGGAGCAGGGGTCCTGGATCATCCGCGAAGGATGGTCGCAGACACCCATGCCATTCCTGAACGGGAAAACGCCCCTCGAGGCCGCGAAGGCCGGAAATGCCCAGGTCCCGCTCCGCGCGGCGGTGCTCCGGCTCGAGCAGACCAACGACACGTCGTGGGATAACACGGCCGACTTCGCGAGCCTCCGCGCCAGCCTCGGTCTGGAGCGCGAGCCTGAGATCGCCCCCGAGACCGTCAAGGTCGAGGACGTCCACATCGCCCGACTGTCGTTCATCCCGGCCGAACGCCTGAACGACGAGCAACTCGGAGCTTTGTACCGTCAGGCTCGTCGCTTCGCTCTGGCGGACGTCCTCGAACGAGCCGCCCGCGCCCTCGTCGATCGTCCGCAGGCCTGGGAAAAAGCCGGCGTACAGGCGATCACGCTCTTCACCGAGCTCGCCTTGATCGCGGCCGCACAGAAGAAGACGGACGAGGCGTTCGAGTGGATCAAGCGGGGTCGACAGGCCGAGCCGGCCGCGACCCGCGCCGCGAACGCCGTCTCCTGGGACATGACCGAGATCAAAGTCCGCGCCCGATCGGACCGGCCCGATGTCTGGGTCCCCGAGTTGGCAGTGGTCCTCGATCGCCACTCGGAGAATGTCGCCACGAACCAGGTCCTGATGATGCATCTCATCGAGATGGGTCTGGTGCGGATGGCACCCAACCCGGACCGCGCCGGCGACTACATCGTCGACAGCCGCCCGCTGCAGTATCTCATGACCGAGTACGGCCCGAGGGTGACGACGGCGACCGGCCGCCTCGGCGTCTCCGCGACCAAGGGGGAGATCTGGACGCCGGGAGGTCCGTCGGGGGCGGGCAACGCCTTATGGACCCCCGGGGGCGACGCGGGCGGGTCGCAGGGGAACTCCGGCGACAAACCCAAGCTCATCATCCCCGGACGCTGAGGTCGAACCTCGACCCCGATCGCACGGGATGAGGGCTCCGCTCCGGACGGGTCGCGGAGCCGCCCTCATCCACCTTGCCCGGTCGATCGCACGGAGAAAGCGTGCGAATGTGGGTCGCAACCGCCATTCCCGTATGAGCCGCTTCGCCATCGGAGACGGGGACGCATCAAGGTGTCTCGACCGCAAGTGGATCGTCCGAAGACCTCTGCTCCCGAGCCTGGCGAGGCCCTGGCCCTGGTCCACCAGGGCTGGAACGAACTCCAGCTCCAACGTCCCCTGGCCGCCTGGGCGGCCTGGCAACGCGCGCTGCGAGTGGAGCCCGACTTCGATGCGGCGAATCGTGCCCTCGCAACTTTGGACTCGGCGATCGACCTCCCCGTCTCGGCGCGGGTCGCCTACCGATTCCGCGCCCCCCGGGATACCGACCGTCGGGCCCGTTGGGACGACCGACTCCGCGGGAAGAACCTTGAGCAGCTCAACGACGCGGCCGACGCGTTCGCCGCGATCCTCCACGACGACCCGTCCGACGCCGACGCTTGGTACAATCGCGCCCTCTGCCTCGCCTGGCTCGGGCAGAACGGTGAGGCGATCTCTTGCCTCGAACACGTCGTCCGGCTCCAGGCTCCGGACCGGTTCGAGGACGCCGTCAACGCGTGGACCCTCGCCGAGACCCTCCGCCAAGGCGCCGGGGCCGAGGCCCTGGCCGACGACTACCGATACTCTTGCACCTTCGATTGGGACGACCAGTTAACCGAGGCGCTCGTCGCCCGTGCCAATGACCTCCAGGCCGTGCCCGGGGTACGAAACCCGACCACGGGCGAATCCCAGTTCCCCGGAATCCAGGCCTTCGAGTGGCTCGATCGTCCCGTGCCGAAGTCGGACGACCCGCCCCCCACGACGGTCGACGACCTCCCGCGTCGGCTCGCGACCGTGGTCGCGACGTCGAAGTCCCTGCGGCTTTCCAGCCCCGACGCCGAGACGCTCGAAAGGGCCCAGACCAGGCTGATCGAAGTGATCGGCGAGGATCTCCCGGCGCCTCGACGCGAAGCCACCCCCCTGCCCCTCTCGCTCCTGGATGCGGCCGTCTGGTCATTCCGCCCTCCGCAACGACTCGACCCCTCGGTCGAAGCCCAGCTTTCGAGGGGGATGGTTGAACATTATTATGAGGATGTCTGGATCCACCTGCCCAGGAAGGGCCTCGAGGGTCGCTCGCCGCTGGACGAGAGCCGAGAGGCGGCGGACGGCGGCCTCGCGGCTCGCGCCAGGCTGGCGGCCATCGTTCAGGTTCGCGAACAACTCGGGGCGCGTCCCAGGTCCGCCGCCCAGTACCAGGGATACCCCTTCGACCGTCTCCGTCGTCGGCTCGGACTGGAGTTGACGGATCCCGCCGCGGTCGATTCGGAAGATGCCTCGTGCATGAGCGGCGAGGAGCTCGACCGGCTCGACGTCGAGAGCTTGCCCCTCGAACTGGTGATCGAGGCCTATCGCTCCGCCACCGGGTTGCGAGACGACCGCCGAGCCGCGCGGTTCGCCGTCGCGATTGTGGGACGAGATGCCGGTTTGCACGCAGTTGTCGTCGCGCCACCTCTGTTCGCGATCCTCGTTCGGGACGCGCTTCGAGTGAACGACCCCGGTAAGGCCCTCGACTGGCTCCAGACGGCCCGGGAGACGCGAGGAGGGCGAGACCGCCGGACCTACGACATCTGGTCGGCGGAGATCCACACCCGGACGGGCAATCCCGACGCCGCCCTGGACGACTACCGCGGCCTTTTGGAGGACGCCGACGCGCCCTCGTTGCTTCTCCTCGACGCCGCCGAGGAGCTCCTGAACCATGGCTATGTCGACCACGCGGGTCCCTTCCTCGAGCGGGCGACCGAACGCGCCCGGCTTGAAGAGGATGCCGCGGCATTGGCGAGGGCCGCAGCCTTGACCGGCGAACCGTGAAACGAGCGTGACCCGTGAGCCTCCCCGCACCCGAATTCTTTGCGAAGATCAAATGGACCCCCGACGGCCTTGTCGCGGCCGTCGTCCAGGATTCCGAGACCCTCGAGGTCCTGATGATGGCCTGGATGGACCGGAACGCCCTCCAGAAGACCCTGGCGACCGGCCAGACCCACTTCTATTCGCGATCGCGACGATCCTCGTGGCACAAGGGTGAGACCTCGGGGCACGTCCAGCATGTCGATTCGATCTGGATCGACTGCGATGCCGACGTCGTCCTGATCAAGGCCAGACAAGTCGGCGGCGCCTGCCACGAAGGCTATCGCTCATGCTTCTTCCGCAGGGTCGACGGCCGCGACACCCCTGAAGTCGTCGGCCAGCCGGTCTTCGCCGCGGAGGCCGTCTACGGCTCCAAGGCCCACGGCCACGGCCACGGCCACGGAAGCCCCAGCCCTACAGGCTGAGTGTCGGTCCCGAAACCCGTTTTAGGAATAACGGGTTTCGGGACCGCATCCAATCTCGATCGCTCGCGGTGCGGGACAAACTCGCCCGAATTCCCGTCGCCCTCAAGTCGATGCCCTGACTCCCGAGACGCGAAGGCCATTCCCGAGGGACATCCCGGGAGAGTACACTGGGTTCCTTAAATGTGGCCCGGTCCGGAAGTAAAGGGTCTGTGCTCGATGCGGAAGCCTCGCCTGATGACGCCGGGACCCGCCCAGGTGCCCGAGGATGTGCTCCTCGAGTTGGCAAGGCCGGTGATCCACCACCGCTCGGCCGAGGCCAAAGGCGCGATCGCCGAGGTCGTCGACGGGCTCAAGTCGGTCTTCCGCACTCGACACGACGTCCTCATCCTCACGTCCTCGGGCACCGGCGCGATGGAGGCGGCGGTCGTCAACACCGTCCCCCCCGGCGGCAAGGCCCTGGTGCTGAACGCGGGCCACTTCGCCGCACGCTGGGGTGAGATCGCCAGGACGTTCGGCATCGAGCCGATCATCCTCGACACCGAGTGGGGCCTCGCCGTCGACCCGACCCAGGTCGCCAACGGCTTGAGACAGCATCCCGACGCGGTCGCCGTCTTCGGGACCTTGAGCGAGACCTCGACCGCCACAGGGCACCCCGTCGAGGCGATCGGCAAGGTCGTCGCGGCAACCCCTGCCGTCTTCGTCGTCGACGGGATCTCGGGCGTCGGCGCGATGGAGTGCCAGACCGACGCCTGGGGGATCGACCTGCTCTGCGTGGGTTCGCAGAAGGCCCTGATGCTCCCGCCCGGCCTGGCGTTCGTCGCCGTGAGCCCGAAGGCCTGGGATAAGATCGACGCGTTCGAATCCAAAAGTTTTTATTTGAGCTTGAAACGCGCCCGCGCCGCCATGAAGGCGTCGGACACACCGTTCACCCCGGCCCACACCCTGATCCTCGCCCTTCGGACCGCCCTCCGCCGAATCGAGTCGGAAGGGATCGAAGCCGTCTGGGCACGACACCGACGGATGAGCGAGGCGTGCCGCGCAGGCCTCCGCGCCCTCGGGCTCGAGCTCTTCAGCAGCAGCCCCGCCGAGGGGTTGACGGCGTTCGTCGTCCCCGACGGCTTCGACGACGTCGAGATCCGTGCCAGGCTCGTCGAGTCGTTCGGCGTGACCACGATCGGCGGCCAGGGCAAGCTCAAGGGGCGGATCATCCGCGTCGGCCACATGGGCTACACCGACGAGCTCGACGTCGTGGCGGGGCTCTCGGCGCTCGAAATCGTCCTCGACGAACTCGGTTATCCGGTCGCGCCCGGATGCGCGGTCTCCGCGGCCCAACAGGCGTTGCTCGGCCGCAAGGCCATCGCCGGCAGCAATTGAGTAAACCCTCTCCAAGCCGGGGCGTGCCTCCCACACGCCCCATTTCCAAGGGAGCATTCGAAGGTGTCTCATCGCGTTCTCGTGACCGACAAGTTGGCGGAAGAAGGCCTGGAGATCCTCCGAGGCCAGCCTGGCCTTGAAGTGGTGGTCAATACCAAGCTCGACCCGAAGGCCCTCCGCGAGGCGTTGAAGGACGCGGACGGCATCGTAATCCGCTCGGGGACGCAACTGACGGCCGAGGTCCTCCAGGACCAGCCGCGTCTCAAGGTGATCGTCCGAGCCGGTGTCGGCGTCGATAACATCGACGTCCCGACCGCGACCCGCCAGGGGATCGTGGTCATGAACACCCCGGGCGGGAACACCGTCTCGACCGCCGAGCACACCATGGCGCTGATGCTCGCGCTGTCGAGGAACGTCGCCAAGGCCAACGACAGTTTCAAGAGCGGCAAGTGGGACCGCAACAAGTTCACGGGCTCGCAACTCGGGGGCAAGACCCTCGGGATCGTGGGGCTCGGCCGCGTCGGTTTGGCCGTCGCCAAGCGGGCCCAGGGGTTCGACATGCGGGTCGTCGGATTCGACCCGTTCCTTTCTGCCGACCGCGCCGCCGAGTTCGGGATCGAGAGCGTCTCTCCGCTCGACGAACTCTGGGGCCAGTGCGACTACATCACGCTCCACACCCCGCTCTCGGCCGAGACGCGTGACCTGATCGGCAAGGCCGAGCTCGCCAAGATGAAGCCGGGAGTCCGGATCATCAACTGCGCCCGGGGCGGCCTGATCGACGAGGCCGCGCTCGCCGAAGCCCTGACGGCCGGCAAGATCGCCGGCGCCGCGGTCGACGTCTTCGAGCCCGAGCCGCCGCCCACCGACAACGTACTCGTGAACCACCCGCAGGTCCTCGTCACCCCGCACCTCGCGGCGTCGACCGAGGAAGCCCAGATTTCCGTCGCGGTCGAAGCCGCCCGGCTGCTCTCGGATTTCTTCCTCCGGGGCCAGATCCGGTTCTCGGTCAACATGCCCACCCTCGACCGCACCGAGCTCGAGGAGATGCGCGTCTACCTCGACCTGGGCCGTCGGCTCGGCATGCTCCACGCCCAGATGGACCGCGGGACGGTCAAGTCCGCGACCTTGCGCTACCGCGGCGACGTCGCGAGCAAGAACACCCGGCTCATCACCGCCAGCTTCGCCGCCGGCTGGATGGAAGCCGCCCTCGAAGATCAGGTCAACCTCGTCAACGCCGAGGTCCTGGCCAAGGACCGCGGCATCACGATCATCGAAGAGAAGACGACCGACCCCGGCGACTTCGGCACGATGATCCAGACCGAGGTCGTCACCGAGAAGAAGACCTACCTCGCGGCGGGCACCCTCTTCGGCAAGGACTCGATCCGCCTGGTCCAGCTCGGCCCCTACCGGCTCGATGCCCACCTCGACGGCAACCTCCTCGTCTTCACCCACCGCGACGTCCCCGGCCTGATCGGGTTCATCGGCACGACGTTCGGCCGCCACAACGTCAACATCGCCCAGATGAACGTCGGCCGCGAACAGCCCGGCGGCGAGGCCATCGGCGTCGTGAACCTCGACTCCGTCCCCCCCGAGGCCGCCCTCGAAGAGGTCAAGGCCCACCCCGCCATCCTCAGCGTCAGCCTCATCAAACTCCCCGAGGCCGGCGCCACGGCCCCCTGGCTCTCCGCCTAAGCCCACGATCACCGCGTGGACCGAAGACGATTCGGTCCACGCGGTCGACTCGCCACGAAGCCTTTGGTGCTTCGACCTTTCCTGCCGCTCCCGTACAGCCTCAACTGCACCCCACCCATCCCCAAGCTAGCTTCCTTCTCGCGGGCGAGTGATAAGTCGGCCTACCACCTCACCCCGGGGCTGGCTCGCAGGCAGTTCTTCGACGCGTCACGAATCCTCCGGAATTTCCATGAGGCGCCAGCCGCGTCAGGGCATTACAAGAGAAATCGACTGACTCCCGGAGACACGGAGGGATCGGGCATGGCGGTTCGAGGGGCCGGGGTGCTCGGGCGGATTCATCGGCTGTGGGACCTGGGCACCTTCGCCGGGCTGACCGACGCGCAACTGCTGGCGCGGTTCGCCAACCGACACGAGGACGGCGCCGAGTCGGCCTTCGAGGTGCTGATGGAGCGGCACGGGTCGATGGTTTTCCGTATCTGTCATGGTGTGCTCAACGACGAGCACGCCGCCGAGGACGCCTTCCAAGCCACCTTCCTCGTGCTGGCCAGGAAGGCGAGATCGCTCTGGGTGAAGGATTCGCTCGCAAGTTGGCTGCACGGCGTGGCGCATCGGGTCGCGGCCCGGGCACGAGTGGACGCGGCCCGCCGGTGCCGGCACGAGCAACAGCTCGCGGAGGCTTGCGGCCCGGCTCCCGAGGTCGTGCTCGATCATCCCCGGTCCGAGGCCTGGGCGATCCTCTCCGAAGAGATCGCCTCGCTCCCCGAGACATACCGGGCGCCGGTCGTCCTCTGCTACCTGGAAGCGATGACGTATCAGGCCGCGGCGGCCAGCCTCGGCGTGACCGAGGACACCATACGGGGCCGCCTCGCTCGGGCCCGCGATCGGCTGCGCAAGAGACTCGCCCGCCGAGGGGTCGAGGTCCCCGCGATCGTAGTGGTCACGCGGCCGGCGAGCTCGGCGCTCGTCGTCCGACACGGATTGATGCAGGCGACGGCCCGCGCCGCGGCCGGCCTTTCTGCGGACGGCGTGGCAAGCCTCCACCCCCTCTCTCAATCAGTGATCTCCTTGTATGAAAGGACGTGCAGGATCATGATGCTGACCAAACTGAAGGGGTTCGTGGCCGCCGTCATGCTCGGAGTCGTCGCGGCCGGCGCAATCGTGTCGGCTCAGCAGCCCGAGGGCGGACGTTCAAAGCCGTCCGGTCCCGCGACCACGGAGACACGACCAACGAGAGCCGTCCCCGCCAACGGGGGCAACTTCATCGTCGACTGGACCCCCGCCGACGGCCAGGGTGTCAGGAAGCAGATCATCGTAGACCCGACGCGGAACTCCCTCCACTTGCCGTGGATGAGCCAAAAACGTGATGACCGACCGAACGACGGGGCCGTCCGTGTCGAGTTGGAGCGAGGCAAATACTACAAGGTCACCGCCACTGGCGAAGCCTTCATGAGCGATCAGACGGGCGCCAACGCCGACCCCTACCCCGGCGTCGTCGTGATCTATCCCACCGACATGGAGGATTGTTACGCCATTCGCCAGATCGTCCTGGCGCCGGGGAAATCGATCACGTTCCGGTCTCCATGGCTCATCGCCCCAAACAACGATGTCTTCCTGCTGGCCTTCTTCCTCGACACCTATACCGGCAGCCCCAAGCGAGGAAGCTATACGCTCACCATCGAGGAGACCGGCGATCAGGCGAACGAGGAGACGGCCGGACGGGCCGCCCAAGAACGCACGATCAAGGCTCCTTTCGACGACATCATTACGGAAAAACGACAGAGATTTTTCGAACTTGGGGCCGGGGCCTTTTACTGAATCGACATCACCGGCGTAAGCCAACCGAATTCGTCGGCGAAAGAGGTGGAAAGTCGGGTGGGCAATTTTCAGCATACATCATCACACCACACGACTTCTCTGCCTCGTGACGAGCCTGCACCATAAAGATTGAATGATAAGGAAAACCCCGCTCTGGCGTTATGTTAGGCCTTGGCACTTGGCGAACCCGAAACTGCGGATCCCTTGGAGCCTTGAATTCGGACATCGCTCATCCCAAAATCTTTTCTCCAACCAAGAGCGAATGGAGCCGCGTCTGGATCGCCTTGGGACCGACGACCGAACGATCAAGGAGCCGCCGATGAGTTTCGACCTAAGGTCGCACTCGAGTCGAAGACAAATGCTCCGAGCCTCGGGCCTCGCCTATCTCGGCGGCCTGCTCTCAGGCCGGATGCTCGAGGCAGCGAGCCCGCCCGAGAATCCGGTCCCCATCACAAATCCAAAAGCGATCTCGGGCGATCATGTCGAGCCGACCTGGGACGAGATGTTGACGGTGTCCGTCGGCCCCAAGGACGGCGACCTCTCGGGTACAACGGAGAAGGTCCTCCAGGCGGCCGTCGACTACGTCGCCCAACGCGGGGGCGGCACGGTGCGGATCCTGCCCGGCACGTATAAGCTCCACAACGCCGTGTATCTCCCGTCGCGGATCCGACTGATCGGCAGCGGGGCGGAGTCGGTCCTGATCAAGGAACCCTCGACCACGACGACACTCGCGGCCGACGCCGACTGGTATGACCAGGAGATCACACTAACAGATCCGCGCGGATTCCAACTCGGCGACGGCATCTGTCTCCGGGCCAGGAACGCGGACAACGGCGGGCAAGTGGTCATCAAGCGGACGCTCGTGGCGCGTTCGGGCAATAAATTCAAGCTCGACCGCGCCTTGCGAGAAAACCTCTGGCTCAAAGGGGAACCGACCGCGTCCACGCTCTTCCCCCTCGTCTCGGGCGAGAATATCAGCAACATCGTCATCGAAAACTTGGCCCTCGACGGCAACAAGGCCAACAACGCCGAGCTCGACGGCAACTACGCCGGCTGCGTCTTCCTCCAGGACTGCAAGGATGTGGCAATCCGGAAGGTGATCGCCAGGAACAACCACGGCGATGGGTTCAGTTGGCAGGTCTGCCACGACGTCCTCGTCGAGGGTTGCCACAGCCACGACAACTACGGCCTCGGCTACCATCCCGGCTCGGGATCTCAGCGGCCCATCATCCGGTCGAACCGCTCGGAGCGGAACCGGATCGGCATCTTCTTCTGCTGGGGCGTCCGCTTCGGCCTCGCCGAGGACAACACGATCGTCGAGGCCCGAGAGTCGGGCATCTCGATCGGCCATCGCGACACCGATAATCTGGTCCGCCGCAACTCGATTGCCCGGAGCGGCCAGGTCGGCATCCTCTTCCGCGACGAGATCACGGCGTTCGCCCCCCACCGCAACCGGTTCGAACAAAACCAGGTGATCGACAGCGGCCCCGACGATGGCGTCGGCATCGACGTGCGCGGGACGACGGAAGGGGTAACCCTGGCACAGAACGAGGTGAGCGAGTCCCGCTCGCCCATGTCTCGGATCGGCATCCGTCTCGGTGCCAAGACGCGAGACATCACGCTCAACGAGAATAAGATCACCGGATATTCTGTTGATTTCACTCAAATGAAATCATAATCAAATGCGACAGGAATCCCCCGATCGGAATTCCGACCATTCCGTGGCTTCGAACGCAAACCGCCCGGCCGAAGTGGGCCGGGCGGCGGTTCCCTCCCGGAGAGGAACTCGAGCCGGTCAGTCGAGGGCGACCGTCACGGTCTTGAGCTCGGTGTAGTTGTCGAGGGCCTTTTCGCCGAGTTCGCGGCCGATGCCGCTCCGCTTGAAGCCGCCGAAGGGGGCGGCGGCGTCGAAGACGTCGTAGCAGTTGACCCAGACGGTGCCGGCCCGGACGCGGTCGGCGACGGCGTGGGCCTTGCCGATGTCGCGGGTCCAGACGGCGGCGGCGAGGCCGTAGTCGGTGGTGTTGGCCCGCTCGATCACCTCGTCGATCTCGCGGAACTTGATCACCGAGAGGACCGGGCCGAAGATCTCGTCGGTCGCGATCGCCATGTCGTCCTTGACGTCGGCGAAGATGGTCGGGGAGATGAAGAAGCCCTTGTCACCATGCCGGTCGCCGCCGGCGACGCAACGGGCACCCTGGGCCTTGCCCTTCGCGATGTACGACAGGATCTTGTCGAACTGGGCCTTGTCCACCTGCGGCCCTTGCTGCGTGGCCGGGTCGAAGGGGTCGCCGAGCTTCCGCGACTTGACCTTCGACGCGAGCCGTTCGACGAACGTGTCGTAGACCGACTCTTGCACGAACAGCCGGCTACCTGCGCAGCAGCACTGGCCCTGGTTGAGGTAGAGGCCGAGGACGGCCCCTTCAATGGCCGCGTCGAGGTCGGCGTCGGCGAAGACGATGTTCGGGCTCTTGCCGCCGAGCTCGAAGGTGATCCGTTTGATGGTGTCGGCCGCCGATTTCATGATGATCTGGGCGGTCCGACCTTCGCCCGTGAAGGCGATCTTGTCGACGCCGGGATGGGCGACCAGCGAGGCGCCGGCGGTCTCTCCGAAGCCGTTGACGATGTTGATCACGCCCGCGGGATAGCCGGCCTCGAGCGCCAGCTCGCCGAGTCGGAGGGCCGAGAGGGGGGTCTGCTCGGCGGGTTTGAGAACCACAGTGCAGCCGGCCGCAAGGGCGGGGCCCCACTTCCAGGCGACCATCAGCATCGGGAAATTCCAGGGGATGATCTGCCCCGCGACGCCGATCGGCTCGCGTTTGGTGTAGCAGAAGTATTTGCCCCGGATCGGGATGGTCTGGCCGTGGATCTTGTCGGCCCAGCCGGCGTAGTAGCGGAGGCAGTCGATGACGAGCGGAAGGTCGGCGTTTCGGCTCTCGCCGATCGGCTTGCCGTTGTCGAGGGTCTCGAGCTCGGCCAGCTCGTCGATGTTCGTCTCGATCAGGTCGGCGAGCTTGTTCATCAATCGGCCACGGTCACGCGCATCCATCTTGCGCCAGGGGCCGGAGTCGAACGCCTTTCGGGCCGCCTTGACGGCAAGGTCGATGTCGGCGGCGTCCCCTTCGGCGACATCGGCGATGTGTTCTTCGGTCGCCGGGTTGATCGTCTCGAACGTCCGGCCGCTGAGGCTGTCACGCCACTGCCCGTCGATCAAAAGCTTCGTCTGCAACGCCCGACGCGTCTTGCGCCGGGGCTCGGTGGCGGTCGCCATGGGTCGCACTCCCTCTTATGGGAAACGGAGAGATGGGCGCGCCCCGCCCCTGGGGACCTTCGGGCGCGTCGTCTCTCTGCATCATAGGGGGCGTCACCGCCTCGAACAAGCGACCGCACCCCCGGGGACGTTCCCTTGTCGAATCATATACGCCTCGCCAAAATGAGGGTGTCGGACAGGGTGTCCCCACATCCCATCACTATTTGTGCTCAGCAACGATGAGCCCGAAAACCGAAGCGACCGTCAAGGACCTGCGGAACGTCCCCGAGAACGGAAAGGCCGAGCTTGTCCGCGGGGAACTGGTCCTGATACCTCCCTCGGGAGGACTCCCTGGACTCGCAAGGATGGAAATCACTATTAGCCTTGATGAGTATTCCCGTCGAACGAGAATGGGACACGCTATCCCCGACAATGTCGGTTTCCTGGTGGACCTGCCGCACCGGAAGTCATTCAGCCCGGATGCCGCGTATTTCACCGGTGCGTTGTCGATGGGATTCCTCGAAGGAGCCCCGCGGTTTGCGGTCGAAGTTCGACGTGAAGGCGACTACGGACCGGCCGCCGAGCGGGAGATGGCGGAGAAGCGAGACGACTATTTCGCCGCGGGCACTCTCGTCGTTTGGGACGTCGACCTTCTGAGCGACAACATCGTCCGATCCTATCGCACCGACCGTCCTGAGAACCCCGAAGTCTTTCGACGTGGGCGGATTGCGAACGCCGAACCCGCCGTGCCTGGCTGGACATTCGCCGTCGATGCCCTCTTTCCCGCGGACCACTGAAGCAGGTCATTGCCGCTCAGTTTAAGTAAGGCGGGCACCACACCCCGAGCCTTCCAGAATGCTGGTGGGCGAGGCCCACCCGACAACGGCTCACCATTTATCAATAGGCCCGGTGGGGACGGGGACCTTGGGCTCGAAGTGGCCGGGGATCGGCGAGGCCGGGCCCGCCTCGAGGATCGCGGCGACCGTCTGGTCGAACAGGTCGGCGCTTCCGAGATTGATCAAGCGGTGATAGAGGGCTTTCGGCGGGCGGATCGAGTGGCTGTACCACTTGATGATCTTGCGGAATTGGAGGCACGCCAGGCGCTCGCCTCGGCGATCCACGAGGCCGTGGAAATGACGGGACATGAGTCCCACGCGATCTTCGAACGTGGGCTCCGGCCCGGGGGTCCCGTGCTCGGCCCAGTGGACGAGTTGGCGGAACAGGAAGGGATTCGAGAGAGCCCCTCGGCCGATCGAGATCGCCGCACAACCCGTCTCGTGGAAGGTCGTCGCAGCGTCGGCGAGGGTCCGGATGTCGCCGTTGCCGACGATCGGGATCGACTCGACGGCCTCGACCACCGCGCGGATCCCATCGCGGTTCACGTCCCCGCGAAAGCCCTGCTCGCGGGTCCGACCGTGGACGATCACCCCGGCAACACCGACCTTCTCGAATGCCCGGGCTAGTGCCGGTGCCGTCAACGACTCGGAGTCCCACCCGAGCCGCATCTTCACCGTCACGGGGACGTCGACCGCGGTCACGACCCCTTCTACCAGGGCGACGGCCGCGTCGGCCTGGCACATCAGGGCCGACCCGCCGCCGGTCTTGACGACCTTGTTCACGGGACAGCCCATGTTGATATCCACGGCCGATGCGCCCTGGTCGACCGCCCAGCGGGCGGCGTCGCGCATCTCGTGGATCACATGGCCATAGATTTGGATCGACATCGGTCGATCTTCCGGGCAGGTCTCCGCCAGCTCGAAGGCCCGCGCCCGCCGCTCGAGGATCGAACGCGCGTTGACGAGGTCGGTCGTCGCCAACCCGAGCCCGCCGCACTCGCGGACGGCGAGGCGAAACGCGAGGCTCGTATAGCCGGCCAGGGGGGCGAGGAAGAACCGGGAGGGGATCGCCAGTCGGCCGAGCGACAGGGGCTCTCGGAGGATCGCAGGGGGTGCAGGGAAACCGGTCTCTTCGTGCGTCGCGATCACAATCGGCCTCGCTGTCCCGGATCGTTCGGCGGGAAGGCCTCGGGCCGACGCCCAGGCGGGTCCGACCCACCGACTCTCCTCGCCTCGTGTATTCTAATGGAGGGCAGGTCGACTCCACGAGAGGAATCGGGATGCGTGCGACGGGTGATGCGGTTGCCGAGGCTTGGGTCCTCAACACCGACGAAGGCCGGGCCTTGCTGGTCGATGTCGCTGGGAAATCGTCCCCGGGGCCGGCGGATCTGGCTCGATGGAGGAAGCAGGCCTCGCCCGAGTGCGTCTCCGCGGCGCTCTCGCTGGCGAATACCCGGCGTCGGGGACGGGCCAAGTTCTCCAGGGCGGATCGGATGTGGTTCGACACGGTCGGGCTCGAGCAGGCGACCGCCGAACCGGTCGCCCGCCACAAGGCGAAGCGGTTCGCGGGGAGCCTCGTCGTCGACCTCTGTTCGGGGATCGGCGGCGATACCCTGGCCCTGGCCTCGGACGCTCGAGTCCTCGCCGTCGACGCCGATCGGGGCATGGGCCTCCGGGCCAGGTGGAACGCCGAGGTCTACGAGGTCGGCGACCGGGTCACGCCGATCCAATGCCTCGCCGAGAACTTCGGGCTGCCGAGCGGGAGCCTGGTCCACGTCGATCCCGATCGCCGTGCCCAGACCGCGACACGCGCCCGAGACCTCCGCGACTACGTGCCGGGGCTCGCGTTCCTCCGCGACCTGTCATCAAGGGTCGATGGGGGCTCAATCAAGCTCGGGCCCGCGAGCGACTTCGCCGACCATTTTTCCGACCCGGCCTATGAGGTCGAGTTGATCAGTTTGGGAGGAGAATGTAAGGAGGCCACGGTGTGGTTCGGCAGACTCGCCACCTGTCGACGACGTGCGACGATCCTCCCGCTCGGGGTGAGTTGGACCGACCGCGACGGTCCTTCACACCTCGTTGCGAGTGCAGGCGACGTTTCGACCTGGATCTACGACCCCGACCCTGCCCTGCTCCGTGCGGGCCTACTCGACGGCTTCGCGGCCTCCCACGCCTTGAGCCGATGCGCCTGGGGGGTCGACTTCCTGACCAGCGCGCAACGGGTCGAGTCCCCCTTCCTCGCGGCGTTCGAAGTCCTCGACGTCGTCTCGCCCGACATCAAGATCCTCAAGCGGCTCGTGGCGAAGCACGGCGTCGGGATCCTCGAGATCAAGACCCGAGGCGTCGACCTGACGCCCGAGACCTTGCGAGCTCGCATCCGTCCCGAAGGTCCCCACTCGGCGACGCTCCTCCTCTACGGAGGCCAGGGGCCTGCGCGGGCCGTCTTTGCCAGACGACCCGCAACGGCCCCAACGTCGAGTTGAAGCCCGATCAAGACTCCTCGGGCTTGTGCGTCTCCGGAGCGTAGTCGCCCTCGCGATCCTCCGCGTGGGAACCATTCACGGCTGAGGTCGGCGATTCCGAGCCCACTCGGTTCTCTCCGTGATCGGGGTGAGATCCATTCGTGGGCGAATTCGCCGACTCTTTGGCGTTGAGCCTGGCCTCGTACTCCTCGAAGGATTCGGACGACGAGTCGTCCTCCTCCGTCGTGATCGCCCCGAAGTCACCGCTGAACGACGGCAACGAGGTGTACTCCGAGGGCGGAGGCGGCGGCGGTGCATCGTCGAAGAACGACGAGGGGGGCGGAGGGGGCGGGGCATCGTCGAAGAATGACGAGGGCGGAGGAGGCGGCGGAGCCCCATCGAAGTCCGAAGCCGACGATCGCGAGGACGAAGGCGCGGGGTTGGAAGTCAGTTCCGGCAAAGGCGCAGGCGGGAAGCGTAGGTTGCGGCCCTTCAGGTGCTGGCTGAGCTCCGCCAGCCACTCGTCGGGCGGATAGGCGTAGGGGCGGAACTTCTCGATCTTGCCCTCTTCCTCGCTGAAGAAGATCGCCCGGTGTTCGCCGAGCTTGCCGCCGGCGGGCGAGTCGATGAGCGCACTCGAGTCGTTCATGCTCATCTGGAAGAGGATGCGGATCTCGAACTCCTTGAGCCCCTGGCGGTCGAAGGTGCGGTTCAGGTTGTTAAGGCTATCGCACCAGATGATCGTGTGGACGCCGACGGGCGGGCCGTCGCGGAGGATATTGCCGAAGAGCTTCGAGGCGGATGGAGCTTTGTCCTCGCCGTAGCGGCCGTAGCCGAAGTCGTCCTCGCCCTTGCGGAGGTCGCGGAAGCGCTGGAGGTCGAAGATGAAGAGATAAATGGGTGAGGTGTCGCCGGGCTCGGCCTGACGTCGGTCGACCTCGGCGGCGAGCCGGGAGATGACGGGGGTGAGCTCTCGCCAGGTGGCGTCCTGGATCCCGTGGGGGATCGACTCGCCGATCTTCGCGAGCATCCCCGAGAACCTCGAGTCGGCCGGCGTGCCGTCGAAGAGGACGAAGCGGACGCCGACCCCTGGATTCGCGGGATTGGCCGGCACATGTTGCGCCGCGAGGCCGGCGATCATGGTGGCCATGATCCCCAAGGACTCTTCGGCGTTCTGCCCCACGATCAGGACGTTGCTGCCGCTCTGAGGGCGGAAGATCGCCGCGGTCGGATCCTTGATCGCGATCGCCTCGCCGAGCCAGGCGAAGTCGGCCTTGGGCGGCTCGGGCCAGTCCGGGGCCTGGAGAAGGTCCGCCAGCAGGAGGTTCTTGGCCACGATCGAGGGGAGGTTCCCCTCGAAGACGATCTGCTCCACCGGCGGGCGGTCCCAGGCCTTGTACATCTCCTGGATCTTGGTGAGGTAGTCTTCCCGCTTGTCGTCCGACAGCCAGACGACCTGGAAGAAGTTATTCCCCTCGACCGTGCCGTTCGAGTCGTTGTAGATCGCCTCGCCCGGGCGGGTGAGCAGCCTGGCGGCCGAGTTATCTTCGCTGAGGATCAGCGTCGAGTCGGCCTCGCTGCACTGGAGCGCGATACGCACGGCCATCTGGCCGAGCGTCGCCCTGGGCAGCGAGTAGGCACCGCCGAGCGACTGCGAGCCGAGGTTGACGTGGACGCCGAACGCACGACCCTGGCGGACGAGTCGGTCGAGCAATAGCGTCACGTCCTGCGCGATCTTGTCGTCCTCGACGAAGAACTCCTGGAACTCGTCGACGACGAAGAGGATCCGCGGGAGCGGCGGCTGGCCTTCGATCTGGCGATAGCCGTTGAGGTCCTGGACGCCCAGGTCGCGGAACTTATCGCCGCGGGCCTTGAGCTCGAGGTCGAGGCGCTGGAGCACGCTGAGGCCGAACTCGCGTTCGCTCTCGACCGCGATCACCTTGGCGTGCGGGAGCTGGTAGGCGGCGTAGACCTTGAACTCGACGCCTTTCTTGAAGTCGATCAGGTAGAGCTGGAGCTCGTCGGGGCTGTAACGCAGGATCGAGTTCACGATCAAGGCGTGCAGCAATGTCGATTTGCCCGAGCCCGTCTTGCCGGCGATGAGGACGTGCTGCGAGGTCCCCTTGCCGAGCTTCATGTGCTGGAGCTTCGTGGCCCCGGCCCGCCCGAGAGGCACGTCGACCCCCTTCGAGGTGCTGTAGGTCCAGTATTCCTCGGGCTTCGGCGCGATGAACTCGAACGGGACCTCGACGCGGTTGGCGTTCCGGGCCCGGTCGCCCGCGATGTGCATCAGCTTGGTCACCGCGTCGGGCGTCGGCGGCTTGTCGAGCTGGAGCGGGAACTTGGAGAAGTTCTCCTCACGCCAGACGAACTTGCCTTCCTTCCAGGTCAGGTTCACCGCGTACTGCTCGAGGTCCTTCACCTGGAACCCCGAGGGGACCTGGAGCTTCGTGTCGACGGAGATCAGCGTGAAGACGCCGCAACGGGCCCCGCTGCTCGCGATGCTCATCAGGCGACGAGTCGCCGACTCGTTGAAGTTCGCGGGGAAGTTGGAGACCACGAGGATCCGGAACGGCTCGGCAACCTCGCCGGCGTGGATGTTGTAATCCTCGATCGTCTCGAACTCGTTGCGCAAATACTTCTGGATCACGTTCTCCATGTGCGCCTGGAGATCGGTCAGCTTCTGCTCGATGTGCGAGGCCTCGGTCCAGATCCGGCTGTTGACCAGGAGCTCGCTGTAGTCGGCCAGGTGCATGAACGCGGCGAAGTGCTCGCCGAGGCTGACCGGGTCGATGATGGTGAACCGGACCTTGCCCGCGGGGATCGAGGTCAGGTAGCGGAGCATCATCGCCTGGAGCAGCAGCGCGGCGTCGTTCTTGCCGTTGTCCGACATCCGGATGAGCATCGACGCGAGCGTCGGGAACGGGACCAGGGCGGGGAGCGTGTAGCTGGTCGCGGCCAGCCCCTTGAGCCGAGGATCGGTGGGGATCCCGTTCGGGATCTGCTCCATGTCGATCGTGAACTCGCCGAACCGGAGCGCGGGGGGGACCGCCTTGGGGCTCTCCCACTGCTCGGGCTCTTCCCTGTGCCAGGGGAAGAAGAGGTGGTTGCAGACCTCGTTGACCTCGTCGACCGTCGCCTGGACGGCCGCCGTCCCCTGCTTCCAGCGGTCGATCAGGTTCGTCCAGGCGTCGAGGTAGGCCTTCTGCGTGGTCTCCTTCTGGACCCGATAGTTCTCCTGGAGGAGGTTCGACTCGCGTTCGAGCTTCTCCTTGAGCTCTGCGATCTTCTTCGGATAGCGCTCGTCGGCCTGCTGGACCGCCTCGACTCGGCGCTGCTCGATCTCCTTGAACTGGGCGGGATACTTCTCGTCGGCCTGCTTATTGTCCTCGTCGGCCTTCTTCTCGGCGTCGGCGATCGAGCGGATCGACTTCTCCTCGGCGGCCTTCGTGTCGCCCTCCCGACGCTGCTCGATCTCGACCTTGCCCTGCTCGAAGTTCGCCTTGATGAACTCGCCGCAACGCTTGGCGATGACGTCGGCTTCCAGGAGGCTCGTGTTGAACGGCGGGAAAAGCTTCTCGATCTTCCCCCGAACGATCGAGTTCAGCCAAATGCGGACGCCGACCCCGGCCACGATCCCGAGGACACAGGCGACCGACACTCCCACCGGCCACCCCACGGTCGTGCCGAGGGGATACGCGAGTGCCCCGGCGAGCAGGATGAAGGGCCAGACGAACTGCTGGGGCTGGAGGAAGTTCAGCAGCGAGATCTTGCTCAACGGCACGAGTTGTTCCTCGGCCTGCTTGATCTTCGCATGCAAATCAACCAGGGGATCCTCGCCCGTGGTGACCTCGGGCGGCGTAACGTTCTCCTCGGCGGGAGAGCGGAGGAACTTGCGGCAGACCTGGACGAGGCCTTCGGAGTCTTCGCGGATGATTTGGAGCTGCTCGAGGGCCGCGGCGAGCTCGCCGTCGGCCTGCTTGTAGCGTCTGAGCACGTTGTCCTTGGCCGCCTCGAAGACGGCGAGGATCTGCCACTTCGATTCCTCATACACCTTCTTGGCCGACTTCCGGGCGGAGGCGGATTTCGCGGCGATCTTGCGCCGGACCTCGGCATACTCGGCGTCGCCCGCCGCGCGCTCGGCGGCGAACTTCGACTTGAGCTCGGCCTTGACCGACTGGTAGCGTGCCTCGGTGGCGCGGATCTCCGCCTTCCCCGTGGACGTCAGCTTCTCGAACGCCTCCTGGAAGCCACGTTCCTCGGTCTCCTTCCGGATCCGAAACCCGCGTTCCGTCTCGTACTCCGCCTTGGCGCGCTCGGCGGAGAGCCGCTCGAGCGTCTGCAAGGACTCGGCTTCCTTCTGCTGCAAGATCATGTCAGACATGTTGGCCAAACCCGTGGTTCGAGCGCCCGCAAGGCGGGGCAGATGGGGGATAGAGGCGGGCCTCGACGTGCGAACTGTCGGTCAACTCATGGGGCGAAAACCGTGTTAGGAACCCGTGAGCCTTTCGTAGGGTGGGCATCGCCCACCGGCATCGCGAAAGACTGGTGGGCGGTGCCCACCCTACACGGTTCGCTGGAGACGGACGCGGAGGGGGAACCTGTGACGCCCTCGCCGTCCGCCTCTGCACCGATCTCACTCCCCGAGCCATAGCGGTCACCGGCACTCTTGCCGGACGCGACCGAGGACCTCGGCGATCTTCTCCATCCCTCGGATCGCGGTGACCGCCTGCTGCTCCAGGGGATCGATGTGGTTCTTCTCGAAGTCGCGTGAGACCTGGTCGCTCCACTTTTCCTTCGCGATGTCCCAGCGCTCGCGCAAGGTCTTGAGCGTGTGATTCAGACGGGCGGAGCCTGCGCTCATGGTCGTCCTCCCCGAGGTGGTCGAAGGAATCCGAGATCGGCGACTCGTCCGGGTCGAGTGGACGGCGCGATCGCGCCGGTTGGTTCATCAATTCATTTGCATAAAAAGAATAGAAAGCCCGTCGCGAAACCCGATTTTTTTCTTAAAGATCGGGTTTCTGTGCCGGTCGAGGATGACATCCCGCGAGGGGTCGACCTTGACGGTGGCAGAAACCCGGTTTTTAAGAAAAAACCGGGTTTCGGGACACACACCTATTCCGGTCGACGCACCGATCAGGAGGCACCCACGGCTGTCTTCTGCGTAGCCGGCTCCCCAGCGACATTCCCCTCGCCCTCCGGGACCGAGGCTGCCGAAGAGGCGGCGGCCGGAGCCCCTTGAGCCGGGGCAGCGCCGGGGGCAGCGGCCTGGGCCTGGGCCGGGGCCGTCGCGGGCGCGGCCTCCCCGTTCGTCGCCGCCGAGGCCACCTTGTTCGCCGCGGGGGCGGGGCCACCCGTGGTCACGGCCGCGGACCCAGGCACGAGCATGCCCGTGGGGGCGTTCATCGCCAGGTACTGCTCGACCGCGATGATCATCCGCTCGAGCAGAGCCACCGAGGCCTCGAACCGCCCCGCCAGGCGGTCGCCCAGGGGCTGCGACTGGCTGTGGTACTCGGCGGTCGCGTGCTCCAGGATCGGGATCCAACGCTTGATGAGAGCGACCTTCTCCTCGGCCTCGTGGAGCCGCTTCTGGGCCAGCCGGAGGGCATCCTTCTGATCGGCGTCGGAGACCGCGTCGCTGTTCCCCTGGCTCAGCTTGCGACGATGGAGCTCGCTCCTCGCCTCCGCGACCATCTCATTGCAGCGCTTGATCTGCGCCTTCCAGTAAGCGAGCTGATCGCGTTCGAGCCAGTTCCGGACGTGCCGGATCTCCATCTCGACCCCGCCGAGGGCGTTGCGCGCGTCCTCGGCGAAGGCGATCATCGCGAGCTTGAAATCCTTGATCGCGTCCACGGAGCGGACATTGGCCTGGCTCATGATCGCCCCCCAACCTTAACGCTGATTCAGGTAATCCTCGATGCGTTCGGCCTTGCGCCGGAGGAAGGGGATGTGCTCGTTCGTCGCGTCGACGAAGTGCGTGACCGCCTTCATCGTGACCTCGAACTCCTCGACGAACTTGTCGTGCTCGCGGTCGCGCCACGTGGCGCCCAAGCCGGTGAGCTGCCCGTGGAGGGCGGACATCGAGCCCATCAGGTCGTTGTTGAACTGCTGGAGCTGCGTGGCGAACCGCCGGAGGTCGTCCGGGTTGACGATCGCTTGTCCCATGTGAGGCCCTCTTCTTATCGGAACGAGACCGGAAGAAAAGCGTCGGGTTACGGCGTCTCGCCGTGTCCGCGAAAGAATTGGATCGCAACATCAATCGTAGCCGGGGACGTCCGGCCTGTAAACCACCCAGGATCCCATCCCAAAGGCCGTCCAAACGGACCCCTCCGCCGACCGATCCACCCTCGTCAAATCGCCAGCTCCCGCCGGAGCTGGTCGAGGTTCGGGCTCCTCCCGAGCACGTTGATGCTATCCCCGATCCCGAACGGCTCATCCCCGCTCGGCGGAAACTCGACCCGCCCATCCGCCCGCTTGACGGCGATGACGATCACCCCCGTGCGTCGCCCGATGTCCGCGTCGCGCAAGCTCTTTCCGACCAGGGGGCTCCCCTTCCGGATCGGCAGCTCGTCCATCTGGATCGCCAGGTGGGAACGCTGCGTCACCAGCTCGACGAACTCGACGGCCGTCGGGTTCGTCAGCAGCGAGACGATCCGATGGGCCCCGATCGACGCGGGCAAGACGACGTGATCCGCCCCCGCCTGCCTGAGCTTCTTCGGCGTCGTCGGCTGCTCCGCCCGGGCCACGATCATGACGTCCGGGGCCATCTGCCGCGCCGTCAGCGTGATAAAGACGGTTACCGCATCCGAGGCCATCGCCCCTACCAGGACCTTGGCCCGCTCGAGCCCCGCCTCCTCCAACACCGACTCCTCGGTCGCGTCCCCTTGGATATACAGATACCCCAGACGCTCGAGTTCGGTGATCGACTCGGGCGAGCGTTCGATCACCAGAAAGGGCATCTCCGCCGCCGCCAGTTCCTCCGCCACCAGCGCCCCGACCCGCCCGAACCCTGCGATGATCGTGTGACCCGACAGCATCTGAATCTGCCGACGCATGCGCTGATGCCCCAAAAGCTTCTGGATCTCCCCTTCGGCCAGGAACTGCACGAACCCCGCCAGGGTGAATGTGACCGCGATCGAGCCCAGCACGATGACGGCCATCGTGTGCAGCCGAGCCGCCGTCGTCACGACCGGCTGAACCTCGCCGAACCCGACCGTCGACATCGAGATCACGACCATGTACAGCGCATCGAGCACGCGCCACCCGAGCGCGACATACCCGACGACCCCCATCGTCATCACGGCCAAGACCGCCCCGATCCCCAAAATGATCCTGCGGACCGAGCTCCGCCCCCAAAGCACGGGGCGTACGTCAAAGGAGGGTTCCGGCATCGGCCTTCTTCATGAAATAATGCGCCTTCGTTAACGAAAATCCGGGGCCTGAACGGCCCGAGGGCCCAGTCCGCGTGCCACGATCGCGCCACCAAGGTAACACCGAGACAGGCTGTTTCACAGAGAGGGTCCCGGGTCATGAGGCACCAGCAACCCCCGGCCTTACGGCCCCAGGTCGTGATCGTCGGGCATCCGATCCCGTGAACCACAAACCCGGTGGTCTTGTCCCATTCATAATCGCCCCAGAATTTGTCCTATGCCTCTCGTGAGCGACCAATGAGCTGGCAAGAACAACTCGTCGCCTTCTCCCGCCAGCGGAATCGGCCTACGATTTCCACCGAGGGGGGCGTCGGTATCGAGTTCGGGGACGGTTGTGATGTCTTCTGGATCCTCCCCGGCGAAGTGACATCGTCCGTGCCGATCCGTGGGCCTCAGCCGGACGTGGCGATGCTGATCGAGGAATTCGAGCGCATCGACCGCCTGCGGACGTCCGTGCTCCACGCGATCCGGCACGACCTCGCCGGACGTGCGATCTATGTCGATCGGCGACGCAGCGGAGAATGGGGCGTACTGACCACGGGCGGTGTTTCCTCCAGCATCAGCGTCGGCCCCTACCTCACAGCCCGCGCCATAAGCGGACAGGACATGGACCGACTTGTTGCCGCATGCTACGAGAACACCATCCTCGGCGAACCGCCGGACCGTCTCCAGATCGACCGCTATCTGGCGATGGACGGCCCTCCCCCCACCGAGCGCGATTGGCCCGACGCCCCCCACGAGATCGGCCTATCCAACACGTTGCGCTCGATCCTTCTCGCTGCCGGGTTGTGCAAGGCGATGGAGGATGAGGCCAATCTGGCGTCGCCCGAAACGCTGGCCGAAGCGGCGATCCCGACCGGCCGTCTTGGCCGTGCCCTGCTTCATCTGGCCGACAGGCTCCCACAAGTCACGGCCAACTGCGACATCTCCGACCGCTCGATCACCCTGGCCTTCGACGACGAGGAAGACAACCTCCGCATCCCGCGCCGTTCGCGAGACCTGGCCCGCCGAGTCCGGACCCTGGGAATCCAGGCCGCCGCCGACCAGCTCGCCGACGAGTACCTGCGGCTCAACAGTGCCCGTCGATCGGTCCTCGACGCCGTCAAATCCGCCGCGTCACGCCTCGGTTGGGGCGTGCAGCGGATGCGTCCTTACTCGATCGCCCCCGGCATCTCAGCAACCTGGTACCTCGGGCGGACACATCGCGAAGTCAAGTTGCCCGTCGGTGACGTGCTCACCGACCTCCTGCGAACCGCGTCCTCCGAGCAGGCGATCCGGCATCTCCTCGCGTCGCATCCATCGTTCGCCGACGCATGTGTCTCGGCGTTGGGAGACGGGAGCACGTCGGCGAGCTTGCCCGAGCGAGACCTTGCGCCTGCCCTTCCGATACGCAATCCACTTCTCCGGCCCCTCGATCCAGCGACCATCGCCGACTTGGACGCATTCGCCGATCAAACACTCGCCGAGTATCTTCGCAACGACCGGACCATCTGGGATTATCGCGGTTCCCGTCGCTTCGACCCCACCTACGACACGTGGGCGACCACCGCGGATTGGGTCCGCCTCGCCGAACGACTCATCGACGGCGATTGGCCGAACCCCGCGGCCGTCCTCGTCCTCCTGGACGCGGGAGACCCGAGGGGAGCCGATCGAGCGCGATCATTGCTCGGGCGGATGGAACCTCATCATGAAGTGACCGGCGAGGAAGTCGAACTGGCCTGGCGATTCCGCCACGAGTTACCCGACCTCGCCCGCCAGTGGTTCGCGCCCCAGCCGTTCGACCAGATCCCCTTCGCCGAACACCGAGCGAGACTCGACGACCCGGTCGCGCGCCGCTACGTATTGGCCAACGAGGGTTTCGACATCGACGACGAGACGACCTGGAGTGAGCGTGCCCATCCGGACTTCTCCGGACAACAACCAGACCCCAGCTACAAGAGCCGCCTCCGCCTTCAGCTCATGGAATGGGCGAGGACCACATGGAAGTGGTCTCCCGCCGAGCCACTCGAGTTGCAGAAGGCCCTTTGGCTCGGCCTGGGCGAAGTCGCAGACGCGCTGGACGAGAACGAGTACCTCGCCAACGGACTGTTGTTCGGCGACCGTAGGCACTTCCTGTTCGATGAACCGGGGATCTTGCTCAGCGCCGATTTCCTTCTTGCGTGGTCGCGCCTCAAGCCCACCCGGCTTCTCGCCCGGATCGTGGCCACGGCTCGTACTGGCGAGGTGCTCACCGAGGCCGAACGTATCGCACGGGAGAGCGTCGATCGTAATCCCGCCCATCGTGCCAAGCTCCACTCAACCCGGGGAATCTATCGGCGATGGTGGTCGGACTTGCAGACTCCCCTGGCGATCTGCTGGAAGCGTTTCCAGCAAACGCACCCACAACACAGAGCGACCTGAAGAGGGAGCGAACCCGACGGCATCATTAAGACTGGAGAATGTATAAATACCAGTATTACCACAAATTCGATATCGTCTATGTTTTCTTTTTGGCCCACGATCGCTTCACGTCGGGCAACTTGGTGAAGTCGATCACGATATTGGCCCCATAGTATTTCCCACCCTTACCGCCGGTGACCTCGGATATCGTTACGTCGACTCGTCCACCCCTGTCGATCGTCGCGCCGAGGAATGGCGAGATGTGGGAACCGATGAATCCAATCGAAGCCTTCGGCCTCGCGAGGTAGATCGCCACGGCGTGGGTATCATAGGGATTGTCGGGCTCGCGTACGACGACGAGACGCTGTCCCGCCCGGCAGTATCGGCGAATTAAATGCTGCCGCGAGGAGCCGTCATCGTTCGTCATGGTCACCCCCGCGACTTTCGAGTGCATCCGGCCGAGCTTTTCGACGGTATCTGCGCCCGCCGTTACAAGGGGCGTTTCATCCGAACCCACGTTCAATGACCGACGCACCAACTCGGCTTGGCTGGCCTCGATCCGCTGCCTTTCTTCGGAAGCGACCTGCGCCGTCTGGAGTGTCCATTTCTTCGTCGCTTCATCGAGGAGACGGGATCGATCGACAGAATCCAGGTCGAGCGCCTGGCCGAGCTGAGTTAAGAGCCTTTCCTCGGCCGGGGATATTACCCCGTCTTCCATAGCGCGAGCACAAATCGAGCGATAGACCTCGACAGCCCCCTCCGCAGCTTCATCACCGGGCATGCCCTGAGAATCCGCGAAAGCGAAAAGGTCAAATGCCAAAGTACCCTTACGTTTCAATTCTCCGGCGATCGCCGAAGCAATCACCATGACTCGACGGCGTCGGTCCTGCCGTTCTCGTTCTGCACGAAACTTTTCATATCGAATGAGGAAGGAAACTGAGGCGGCAACGGCGGCGAGGAACGCCACGAGGAGGAAGGCGGGAAGCATGGAGAGACCCAATAGACACGCCCGGCAAGGTCATGACGCACCGGCCAGGCGATTTGAAGCGGAAGTTTATCTTCGGATTCGATCGTAGCGTGGTCATGTACAGGACTTAAATTACACGATACAGCCTGCACATGGTTCGCTCAACCTCCCTCTCCTCGATCAAGAGCATGCGTCTTGCTTGACTCCTGGACGGCTCGAAGGCAGAGACCATAGCTAAACTTCGCGAAGAGAGCTCAGTCGCAAAAAAATGGCGAGCTCGAGGGGGGCAGGGCCTGAAAAATACGAACAACCAATATTTCACAAAACATGATAATAATTACAAATACAAACATAAATATAAAAAACTTTCAACCTCCAGGCGGCTCAGCCCCCGAATCCTCGGCCCATACCATGACCGCCTGCTGGTCGTTGGTGAGATAGTCTCGTATCCACCCGATCGCGTTCTCATTCACGCCCACGGCGCCGTCCAGTTCTGCCCCGGCGAAGTCGCAGTCCTCGTATGACGATCGGCGAAGATCCGCGTCTCGGAGTACCGCCCCGACGAACTTGCATCCTTTGAAGTTGGACGCCCGAAGGTCGCATCTGGACAAGTCACTCCCTGAGAAGTCGCACTCCACGAAATCGTTCCAGCACATCCGGGACTCGGACAGGTCGGTGGCCGCGAAGTTCACTCGACAGAACAGAGACCGTCCGAAAAGCGTCCGGGGCAGGGTTAGATTGCTGTTGTTGGCGTCCTCCAGCCGGTAACGGAAGTAGGAGAACCCGAGCGGCTCGTCATCATCATGGCTGGGCATCCGGACGGGCACGAACGGACGGCCGGTAGCATCCCGGGGGACGCTCTCGCCCTCCCGCTCCAGGTAGCGCCATGTCTCCTCCAAGGACTTACGAGTTGGTGATCCTGCCATCCGCGTCTCACCTCCGGCCTAACCCTTGTTCCTGACGCCCCGCTGAGAGCCGATACCTGGGATCAAGACCTCGCCAGCTTACGCCTCCCCTCCGGGATCTCAAGTGGTCATCCGCACCAATCCTCGCTTCACCCCTCCCGACCCGAACTCGGGGATGTTTACGGCTTCGCGTTGCCCCGCTCCTCGCCCTTCATCAGCGACAGCAGCTCATCGGCCACTTTGTCAGCTTCCGGCCATCTCATGTCCTTGATATTCGCCTGGAGTTTCTCGGTCAGTGGCATCGCCTGCGCCTGCTTCCTCGATTTTTGGACCCAATCCGGGAGCTCCTGCTGAATGCGGCGCATCTTCGCCCGGAACGCCTCGCTGGAGAAACCGGTCGGGGCCGACTCGATGAGTGGCGCGTGCCGCAGGAACTTGGCGTAGGCGGCCAGGGCCTCGGAGTTTTCGGCGGCACGGCGGAAGAAGTTGTCGCGCATCGCCTCGCCGCCGATGCCCCAGGCGAAGATGTTCGTCAGGACGGCTCCGTGGTTGAACATCCTCCCCAGGTAGGTCTCCATCGTGGGCTCGCCGGGCATGCTCGTGGGGGACACGTTGGCCCCCTCGGCCGAGATCCATCCTGGGGAGTCGTGCGACTTCAGGACGCTGTAGATGGCCTTGAAGGTCGTCCCCTCGGGGTACGTGGAGAAGCCAGGACGGAACGCAGGGCTGAAGGCGACGTCTGAGGGTGCGAAGTTGACCGACACCGCGTCCGACTCCTTGGCGGCCGGCTCGCGCAGGCCCTGGTCGGTGAACGCGATGTGGCAGAAGATCCGCGGACGAGGGACACCGCCCGCCTGGAGCGAGTTGGCCCAGAGCTCCATGAACTCTTTGACGACCCGAGTCCGTTCGAGGTCCGCATTTGCGGGCGGGTGGCGTTCGCTGAATCCGCGATGGAGGAGGGCCCGGTAGCCCAGGGGGCGGCCCGTCTCGAAATCGCGACCGATCTGCGTCTCCCAGCCGGCGATCACGCCCGCGAACAGGTGCGCCTTGCCTTGGGATTTCAACGCCGCCAACTCCCGCGAGATCTCGGCGCCAATCAACCCCGCGCGGACCTTCACGGCGGCCACGATGGCGGGGCTGTTGAAACACATCTGCGGCGGGAATTTGGTGGGATCGGGGCCCCAGTCCGCCCGTCGACCGCGATTCGGTTGTTGCGTCCAGTCCGCGGTCTCGATGTTGTCGGGGTTGGATAACAGATCCTGTCGACGCCCCCATATCATCGAATCGTCGATGTGGAAGGCGACGGCGACGTCGTTCTCCCGAGCGACCGCGAAGGAATCGCGGAGGAACTGGCGAGTCTCGTCATCGGGCATGTCGAAACAGAGGGGCCCCACGGCGAAACCCAACTTGTGTCGCGCGTCTCCCGTGGTCCCGATCGCCTTGACTACCTCGCGGACAAACGCTTGCAGTTGAGCCTTGTTGAGCGACGATCGGCCGGGCATCGGCGGAGGGCCCGCATAGCCGGGGAGGCCGGTCATGACCTGGAAGGTCAGGTATTTGGTCTCCGCGGCGTCCCCGAGTTCGGCCCCTGCAAGCGAGGCCTTGCCGCAGACGGATGCGATCATGCCGAGGAGCAGGACGGAGGTCGTAAGACGTCTCATGGCAAGCCTCGACTGGGAGTGGTGCAAGAGGCCTGAAGTCATCGCCGTGTCATGTTCGTGACCCAACAGACACGGCGAGATGGATCCATACCCGAAGTGATACCCGGCTCAGACCGGTCGGTTTCAGCGGCAGACATCCGTTCGAGCGGCGAGCGTAACGCTCAAGGGGCGGGTGGCTCGAACTTGACCTCGAACGGCCTGCCGATCAGCCCCTTGTAGATCGCTTTCTGCGAGTCGGTCAGTTGAGCGTAGGTCTGCTCGAAGGCTCGTCCTTTCAGGTCGCTCACCTTCTTCAACACTTCCTGTTTGCCTGACCGATCGCGGCCGACGGAATCGAGAACGCTCCGGTTGCTCGCCTGCCGCGCTTCCGCGTGGATTGCCTCGAGGTTGGCCTTCTGTTCGTCGCTCAACTTCAGCGCTTCCTGGACGCGGGTTATCGAAAAGGCCATGGCTCCGAACTGCTGGATCTGGATCTGCGTGAACCGCTCGATCTGTTCGGCATTGAGGATGCCGACCAACTTCGCGTGCAGGTCATCTTGCCTGCGCCCCCTCAATTCCTGGGCCCGTTTCACACGCTGGCCCTCGGGAAGGTCCTGGAGTTGGGGACGTTGGGCACGCCCGGTTTTGATCATCTCAGCAACGAGTGCATCCAGTTTCGACGCCTGCTCGTCCGTCACCTTCAACCCACGTTCCGCACATCTCCGCAACTCATTGCAGGCCAATGCGTTGTGGAGAGCGGATTTCTGGTCCGCGACACATAAATTGGCACCGATATCTCAGCAATCACAAGGACTTACGTCGAGATAATCGCGCGAGATGTGCGGAAAGTCAGCTTCAACTCTCGCTGAACGCCCTTATTGGAGAGCATGCTCTCCGCGCCCCGGAGCATCCTCCCGCCAGGTCCCCCGCTCTGCGACCTCGCCATGGCGGGGAACAGGTTGGCCAGTGCGAATACCAAGACCAGCTGACCGAAGGTTCTCCCCTCGTTGATGACGCCCATTGCCTTTCGCTGAGGTGAATTGTCGACGCAACCTCGCTTGGACGATCTATGGGTCGATCAGGCCCGGCACCCTCGCTGGGAGCCGCCCCCCTGCCCTTCGACCCTGGACAGGGCGCGTTTGACCGCCCGGATGCAGGCTCTTTGCGTATGCGAGTCTATGGGCTCGGCGTCGAGGATACGTTCCAGACGAATCTGCCGGCGGCCCTGGCACACTCGACCAGCACCGCCAAATCCGACAAGGCGGCCGGAGCCGGAACGCCGGCGGACAACGCTCTGACCAGTTCGTGACTCACGGCCCCTCTCCCGCCCCGACGAATCGGTTGGTCGTTCGAGGATTCGTCTTCTGAGCGTTGATGATCTTCCGCTCCTCGGCGACCTGCCGGGCGATGGACTTGGCCATGTCGGCTCGCAGCCGAGCCTCGACGAGGGCCGCCCGCCACGGCTTTACTATCAGGGTGGTGCTCAACGCCGCGATCACGATCAGCAGCATCAACGTGCTCAGCCGCATTCGCATCATGGCATCACCTCAAACTTATCATAGCTGGATGCAAATCCAACGTCCGGAGCCTGCCACGGGAGTCGCGGGCATGAGAAAGGATACGCTTTTATTGAGGGATCATTGGAAACCGCATTTGTCTCTGGCGGAATCACTTGCTCACGGAGCCGGCCAAGCGATCACAGGAACTCCGGTCGGTTCCGTGGATGGGCCGGCCGGTTCCACTGTCAGTTTCACGGCCGTCGGCGGGGTCGCCAGGAGTGGGCCCTCGCTGACGAGCAGGGCACTGCCACGGGCGTCGGGATAAACATCGCCTAGGAGGTACCAACGGCCTGCGAAGAGTCCCCAGGCTCGATAGACACGGCCCGCCGGTGCCAGTGGCAACGAGGAGAATGTCGTCACGGCCATCGGGATGCCGGGTCGGCCTCGGTAGTTGCCGTGGGTTTCGGCGGGGGTGCCGGGCGCGGCGACGAGGCGTCGGGGGACGACGTCGCTGGAGGTCACCAGGCGGAGAGCGGCTTCGTCGCGGCGGAGGTCTGCCGTCAGATTCCAATCGCGGATGAGGGCGGTCGCGACGACGCCGGCGAGAAGGAAGCCCGCCGTCAGGAGTGGGGCGAGGTGGATGCGGAGGCGCTGGAGGCCGGCGCGGATGCGGGTCTTCGTCGTCCCGAGGGGGACGTCGAGGAAGTCGGCGATTTGTTGGTGCGTGAGGTCTTCGAGGTAGGCCAGGCTCAACGCCTGGCGCTGGGGAGGCGGAAGGGTCTCGACGGCGGCCCGGAGGATCTCGCGGCGGTGGTCGAGCCAGGCGGCCTCGGAGGGATCCGGGCCCGGTTCGGGGACGTTGCCGACGTGGAGGCCTTCGGGGTCGGGTTCCATCGAGGGGCCCCTGCCCCGACGCCTCAGTTCGTTGATGATGCGATGGTGGGTGATTCGAAGGACCCACGCGCGGAACCGGCCCCGCGCGGGGTCGAACTGCTCGGCCTTGCGCCAGACCGTGACGAAGACGTCCTGGACGATCTCCTCGGCCGAGGCCCGGCCGAGCGAGCGAGAAGCGATGTCGAAGAGCAAGGACGCATAACGGCCGTGGAGCGGCCCGAGGGCCTCGCGACTCCCCTCGGCGAGCCTGGCCATGAGTTCCTCGTCGCTGGGAGTGAGCTCGGTCATGGTCCGGCCGATTACGTTCCGCGTCATGCTCGATCCCCGACACGCATGAATGAGTCTAACCCGAATCGGACGGATTGGCGAATTAACCCGATAACGGTTCGAGAAAGGGAGGCTGAAGACGATCCGCAGATCGACGCAGATGGAATGGAAAGATTTCAGGATGTTCATCTGCGTCGATCTGCGTCATCTGCGGATCGATTCGTCTTCTTTTAAGCCAACAGGTTTCGGGACATGGTCTTACCCGAGCGCCGAGTCGGTGACGGCCAGATGGCCCTGGCCCTCGCGGTAGGTCACGCTCGTCACCCCGAGCATGGTGCGGAGTTTGCTTGCGGGGATCCCCTTCATCGGTCCGGGGGACGGAGCCTGTCCGGGCCTGGGTTGGGGGAAGGCGGTCGAGCGAGCCGTGTGGAAAGTCACGTGCCCTTCCACCTTCTGCAGCGTCTGATGGATGTGGCCGTTGAGCACGGTGACCGAGCCGAATCGCTTGAGAAGTCCGAGCGTCTGCAGGCCATCCGCAGTGCCCCAACCCCATTGGGGGTAGACCGACCAAAGCGGAACGTGGGCGAAGACGACGATCGGGGTGCTGGCACTCAGGGAGGCCAGGTCGGCCTTGAGCCAGTCGAGTTGCTCGTCGCCCAGGACACCGAGGCCTTTATCCGTCCCCTCGCTGGCGACGTTGACGAGCCCGACGAAGTGGACACCGTGGTGGTCGAAGCTGTACCAGCCCTCGCCTTGGGTGCCCTTGCCGAACCGCTTGAGGTATTCCGAGCCGATGACGTCGTGCTCGCCGGGCACGTAGAAGATCTTGCCGACCTTCACCCCTTTGAGGATCTCCGAGACGGTGTCGAACTCCTTGGGGATCGAGAGGTGGGTGATGTCGCCGGTGTGGATCAGGAAGTCGGGCTTCTCGGGCATCGCATTGATCCGAGCGACGGCCTCTTCGAGGGTGGCGATCACGCTGTTCTTGTAAGGATCTTTGCCGAAACCGATGTGGCTGTCGCTGATCTGCGCGAACGTGAACCCCCCGGCAGATGCGGCTCGACCGAGGCCCTGGCCGAAGGCTTGCGACGAAGCGATTCCGCCACCGACCGTCCAGAGGAGCCCGGTCCCTGCCCAGGCCATGCATTTGAGGAAACCCCGGCGGTCGTTGCTGGCGTTTCCTCGATCCGCGTCGCTGAAGTCGTTCATGGAATTTCCCCCTGACCATCTGCCCCAAGGCGCGAGGCAAATCAGGCCACTCCAACAGGGCCCCTCCGAGCGTGCCTCGGAGCGACGGCGACCCCGTTGCCCGAGAACGAATACACCGGGCCGTTCGCGCCGGATTGGACGATCCGCACGACAGGGTTGGATTCCTCGCGATGGTCGAGGGGATGTCCCTACTGGCCAATTCTTGTTAAATAAGCCCAGGACAAGCCAACGAGTGCGACAGGTGGGATGCGGATGTGCTAACTGCGGGGGATGGAGTCGGAGGCCCGGCGAAAAGAAAGAGGCTGGATAGAGCCATTCCATAATTATTGAGTGCCAAGGGCCGCGATGCGGAGGAGAACGGACTTTATGAACCCCGGCGAGTGCGGTACGGTGGTACTTTCGACGCCTCGCGAAGTAAGGCCTTCGCCCTCCTCTACGAGACGAGCGCCCCCCGAGCCCACAACGTGATCCGTTCGACCCCAAGGGGCCTCGGGAAACGGGGCGGCCGGAACGGTCGTCGATCGCCGCCTGACCCTCGAATTGAATCAATCTCAGGGATAACGCCCCGATGACCGCACGGACCTTGCCCGACCTGATCTCCGAGGCCAGCACGACCGAGGAGTCTTTCCTCCGACACATCTTCGTCCGCGATCAGATGGCCGAGTGGTCGAAGTCTCCCCTGATCATGGCCCGCGCGGATGGGCTGTATTACTGGGACGTCAACGGCAAGAAGTACCTCGATGCGCTTTCGGGGATCTACGTCGCGTCGCTCGGGCACAACAATCGGCGGATCATCGACGCGGTCCGCGAGCAGCTCGACAACCTGGCGTTCTCGCCGCCGATGCACGGGACGAACCCGGTGGCCGTGCAGCTCGCCAACCTCCTGGCCGAGCTCACCCCCGGCGACCTCTCGACGGTGAAGTTCCAGTGCGGCGGCTCGGAGGTCGTGGAAGCGGCGATCAAGCTCGCGCGGCAGTATCACCGACTGACGGGCTCGCCCGGCAAATACAAGGTCATCAGCCGCTACCAGTCGTGGCACGGCTCGACCCTCGGGGCCCTCTCGGCCTCGGGCCTGAAGTCGCGGAAGACCGTCAACGAGCCGATGGCGCCGGGCTTCCTCCACGTGTTCCCGCCGACGTGCTACCGATGCCCGTTCGGCAAGGAATACCCCTCCTGCAACATCACGTGTGCGACGATCATCGAAGACATGGTCAACATGGAAGACCCGGCGACGGTCGCCGCGATCCTCGTCGAACCGATCGGTCACACCGGCGGCGTGATCGACCCGCCGGACGAGTATCTGCCGATCCTCCGGGAGATCTGCGATCGGCATAACATCCTCTTGATCTTCGACGAGATCATCACCGGCGCCGGCCGGACCGGCCAGATGTTCGCCGCCGAGACGTTCGGCGTGACCCCCGACATCCTCTGCACCGCCAAGGGTCTCAGCGGCGGATACGCCCCGATCTCGGCCATGATCTGCCGGCAACCCATCGCCGACGTCTTCTGGGGGCCGATCTCCGAAAACCCCGGCTTCGTCGAGGGGCACACGTTCGAGGGGAACCCCATCTCCTGCGCCGTGGGAATCGCCGTCCTCCGCGAGATCGTCGAGAAAGACCTCTGCGGCAACGCCCGGACCCAGGGCGAACACCTCCGGCGCCGATTCGAGGAGCTGGCCGAGAAGCATGGGATCATCGGCGACATCCGCGGCAAGGGGCTCCTCCAGGCCATCGAATTCGTCCGCAATCCCGCCACCAAGGAACAGTTCCCGGCCGACATCGCGTTCGGTGTCCGCGTGGGTCGTCGGGCCCTCGAACAGGGCCTCCTCTGCCGATTCGACCCCCACTGGATCGCGTTCGGCCCCGCGTTGGTCGTCACCGAAGAACAGATCGACGAGATGATCGCGATCCTCGACCGTTGCATCGGCGAAGTGCTTGGGGAGTTGGCGGACTGAGTGGCGGGTAGGGATCCAGATTCACCACAAAGGCACAAAGACACACAAGGAATGTGAGAGAGAGTCTCGTACTCCCGGATGATTTACTTTGTGCTTTTGTGATGAATAGCCCACCCGAGATCCGCAGTCACTGGAGGCGACCCATGCTCGGGTTTCGGACGTGGCCATCATCAATCGTCTTGATGCTCGTCGGGATGGCACCCGGCGTGGCCGAAACGCCTCCCGAATTGAAGCCGATCTCCGTGCGAGGGTTCGGCAGCAGCGCCCATCACTGGCGGGACATCCGCGACTCGGGTCGCGTGATCCAGGCCCTCCCCGGTCAGCCGTCGCACGCACCCAAGCAGGTGCGTGCGATCGTGGCGAACATCCTGTTGTTCCAGAGGGACAACGGGGGTTGGCCGAAGGACTACGACATGACGGCGGTCCTCACCCCCGAGCAGGAGGCCGCAGTCGTCGCGACTCGATCGCACTCAGATACGTCGTACGATAACGCGAACCTCCACTCCCAGGTCGACTACCTGGCTCGCGCCGTGGCCCAGGCCCCGGAACCGTCCTGGCGACGAGCTTGCGAGCGGGGTTTCGACTTCCTCCTGGCGTCGCAATACTCCAACGGTGGATTCCCCCAACGATTCCCGAATCCCAAGGACTTTCACGCGCATATCACGTTTAATGATGGCGTGATGATCGGGATCCTGGACGTCCTCGAGGACGCGGCAATCGGCGCCCCGCACTTCGCCTGGCTCGATCAAGACCGGCGTGACAAGGCGAGAGACGCCGTCCGTCGGGGCGTGGCCTGCATCCTCGAGTGCCAGATCCGCACGGAAGACACCCTCACGGGCTGGTGCCAGCAGCACGACGAGGCGACCTACGCGGCTCGACCGGCCCGGACGTTCGAGTTGGCCTCGACGTGCCCCCAGGAAACGACCGAGATCGTCCGGTTCCTGATGCGCCTGGACAACCCGAGCCCCGAAATCCTCGCGGCGACGGACGCCGCGACCGCGTGGCTGGCGAGGGTCAAGCTCTCCGGGATCCGCGTGGCGAAGATCAAGGCCCCGAAGGAGGATTTCCTCCGCCACAGCGCCGACTTCGACACGGTCGTAGTCGAAGACCCGACGAGCCGTCCCCTCTGGGCCCGCCACTACGAAATCGGCACCGACCGCCCCATCTTCGCCGGCCGCGACGGCGTGAAGAAATACGCCCTGGCCGAAATCGAACGCGAGCGCCGAACGGGGACCCCCTGGTATGGAGGTTGGCCGTCGACGCTCATCGAGGGTGAGTATTCCCGATGGCGGGGGAAGTATTCACCACGAAGGCACAAAGACACGAAAGACAAACACAAAGAATTTTAAAATTCTTTGATTCGATTTCTTCTTTGTGTCTTTGTGCCTTCGTGGCGAATACTCCCCCGTCCGCTCGATCAGTTCCCGGCCGAACCCGCAGCCGGGACCTGGGTCTTGCTGCCGAGGTACGAGATCAGGTCCCGGACCTCTTCGGGGGAGAGCTTCTCGAGGGCCCCTTCGGGCATCATCGAGGCTTCGGAGGGCTTGAGTTCCTCGACCTCGTCGCGGGGCAGGACGATCCGCTCGTTCACGGTCTGGATGACCAACGTCTTATCGGTCTGCTCGCGGAGGATCCCCGAGATCAGGCGGCCGTCTGTGGTCGCCACGGTGTTGAGGCGATAGTCGCGCCCGACCGTGGCGCTCGGGTCGAGGACGTTCTCGAGGATGTAATCCGGGTTGGCTCGATCGGAGCCGGTCAGCTCGGGGCCGACGTCTCCCCCGGAGTCAAAAAGCTTGTGGCATTGGAGGCAGGTCTTGTTGAAGAGGGCGCGCCCCCGCGACGGGTCGGCCGACTTCAACCGATCGGGCGTGATCATCGACTTATACTTGGCGATGAGGTTGGCCTTTTCGGAGGACGTGGGGCGTACGGAGCCCCAGACATCTTCGAGCCTCGCGGTCAGCTTCTTGTCGCCGAAGGCCTGGAGCTGTCGGGCGACCGAGGCGTTGAGGTCTCGCTTGGAGATCGTCCCCTTCGCGACGGCGTCGAGAAGGAGCGTCGCCGTCGAGGCCCTCGTGGCGAGGGTATTGATCGCATCGGCCCGTTCCTCGTCGCTGAATGAGCCATAGGAACCGAGGAGGAGCCCCGGGGTGGCCTTATCTTCGAAGGCGGCCAAGCCTCGGATCGCCGCTCCCTTGAGGACCTTATCGGAGAGGAGAGCCTGGAGGGTCCCCGCCATCGCCGGGGCTCGATTCTCGACGAGCGACTGCAACGCCCGGTGCCGCTCGTCGGCCGGAGTCGACGCATCCGCGACCGTCTTCTTGAGGATCGTCACCGCTTTCGGGTCGTTGAACAGGAGCGCGAGGAGGAGGCCCTGTTCTCGGACCCCGGCGTCGCCGGAGCTCGCGAGACTTGCGAAGGTTTTCGGCCAACCTTCGGGGGCGACGAGCCCCTTGCGACCACGAAGCGCCTCGAGGATCCCCGCCAGCACGTCCGCTTGAAGCGCGGGGTCCTTGTTCTCATCGAGTAGCGTGATAAGGCGAGCGAGTCCCGACGGGGCCGCCTTGACCTCGGGCGTGTCGTCCGAGAGGACGAGCCGTCGGGCAACGTAACGGCGGACCAGCGGGATCCGGGCCTTCTGGGCGAGCGAAACGGCACCGGCCTTGTCGGCGGGCACCATCGGCTCGACACCGTACCAGACCATCAGCGGGAGGTAGGGGTCTCGGACGTCTTCGGCATGGGCGATCAACCCCTCGGCGATCCCCCGACGTTGGTCCACCGGGATCCGTTGCAAGGCCGAAGCCAGGGAGAGTCGGACCAGGGGCGAGCGGTCTTCGCGGGCCAACCGCTCGAACTCGGAGAGGGTTCGGCGGTCGGGCGTCTTGGAGTCGACGAGCAGCCTCACGGCCCAGTTGCGGACGTACTCATCCTGGTGGGCGAGTTGGTCGCGGAGTTGGCCCGAAGACAATCCCTCGGTCGCGTACAGGGTCCAGAGAGCCCGGAGCTTGCGGGTGGTTTCCGGGTTCGTCTCGAAGATCGCGCGGAGGGCCGCATGCGCCTTCGAGAGATCCTTACCCTTGGCGGCCCGCTCCTGGAGCAGGCGTCGGGCGTTGCGGACGTACCAGTCGTTCTTGTGGAGTTGGAGCTGGACGAGCTCGTCGTCGGACAGGGCGGCGAGGTCGACCTTCACGGGGCGAGGCGTCCCGTAGGAGACTTTGAAGATCCGCCCGTTCTCGCGGTGGGCGAGGTCGCCGTCGGTCTCGTGGCACTCGCCCATGTCCGACCAGTCGGTCAAGTAGACGGCGCCGTCGGGCCCATATTTCAGCTCGAGGCCGCGGAACCAGGTGTCGTTGGCGAAGAGGAAATCCTTGCCGTGCTTCGCGACGAAACTCGAGCCGGACCGCTCGAGCGTATCTCGGTTGATGCGGTGGCCGTGGACGTTGCAGGTGAAGACGGAGTTGCGATAGTCGTCGGGCCAGTTGTCGCCGAGGTAGAGCATCGCGCCGACGTGGGCGTGACCGCCGCCGGCCTCGCCGTGCTTGCCGGTCCCTCCTCGCGAGTCGGTCCAGTGGCCCCCCGCCCAGTGGATGTGATCGGCGCAGCTCTCGAGGAGCCCGAAGCTGTGGGGGTTGATGTCGGGGCCGAACATTCGTTGGAAGTGCGAGCCGGGGACGACGCGGAAGAGGTGCGGGATGACGCAGTTCGTGATGTAGGCCTCGCCGTAGTCGTCGAAGTCGAGGCCCCAGGGGTTCGTCGTCCCGTGCGCGACGGCTTCGAACGTCTTTCGCGTCGGGTGGAAGCGCCAGACGCCGCAGTTCAAGGCCACGCGAGCGGCCTCGGGCGTGCCGGGGACGCCGACCTTCGAGTTGGAGAGGATGCCGTTGCAGCCGTAAAGCCAGCCGTCCGGGCCCCAGTTCAGGCCGTTGAAGATGTTGTGGCGGGCGTTGACGTCCCAGCCGTCGAGCGCGACTTCCGGGTCGCCGTCGGCGACGTCGTTCCCGTCGTGGTCGGGGATGAACAGCAGGTTCGGCGTCGCGCAGACCCAGACTCCGCCGAACCCGAGGGCCAAGCCTGAGACATTCGTGACCTTCCCCCCTTTATCCCAGAACACGGAACGATGATCGAACGTACCATCACCGTCGCGATCCTCGAAGATCAGGATCCGGTCGTTCTCCTTGGGGGGCTGCAACCAGTTGGGATACGAGAAGCTCTCGGCGACCCAGAGCCGCCCCTTCGGGTCGATCGTAAAGGCGATCGGCTGGCGGACGTCGGGCTCGGCGACGCAGAGCGTCACCCGGAAGCCTTCGGGGACCGTCATTCGCTTCGCCGCATCGGCCGAAGGGATCGGCGCGGTTTGGACGCTTTCCGGCGAGGCCTCCTCGGCCCTGGTGTCTTCCGCCGCGTTACCCAGCACGACCACCACGACGGCGAGCGACGCCGACACCCGAGCAAGGCATCTCGACAGCAACATTCGTCTCGGCTCCCCGGACCACTCGCGACCATCTCGGTCGATAAGACCGACCCACAGTTATCGAGCACGACAGGATCGGTCGGCAAGGCTCCACCCCCGCAACTTCGGGCTCCTCAGTTTCCCTGAAGGGATCCACCAATGAACTTGAGAGAGATTCTGCACAAACCCAACCGAAGTCGGTGACCCCCTACCAAACCCGCGGTTTTGAACGATCCCGAGGCCCGAAACGACAGGGTCCGAGTCCAGCCAAGACCTAGGCAAGACGGGAAGCGGTCGCTAAAATAAGGGGCGACAGACCCTGCCGCCAGGCCTCCCACCCACCGAGCGTGAACGCCCCTTTCGGAGATCGAAGATGCTCGATCGGCCCTTCCGGATCCGACTCGGACGACTGATCCTCGGCCTCCCCTTGGCGCTGACCGCCGCGGTCGCCCTGGGCGAGGACGGCGACGAGTTGCCCCCGGCCGCGACTCGCACGGTCGACTTCGCGAAGGACATTCGCCCGATCTTCGCGAAGAATTGCGTCCGATGCCACGGGGCCGAGAAGCAGAAGGGGGGCCTGAGCCTGCACTCGAAGGCGAAGGCATTTGCCGGCGGGGACGACGGACCCGCCTTCGAGGCGGGGAAGAGCGCGGAGAGCCGGTTGATCCGGTTCGTGGCGGGAGTGGACGACGACGGGATGATGCCCCCCGAAGGGTCGGGCGACGCCCTGTCGCCCGAGCAGGTCGGGCTCCTGCGGGCCTGGATCGACCAAGGGGCTGCGTGGTCCGACGACTCGAACGCCCCCACGACGGTGAAGAGCAACCACTGGTCGTTCCTCGCCCCGGAGCGTCCGAACTTCCCCCAGGTCAAACATGCCGATTGGTCGAAGAACGCGATCGACCGATTTATCGTCGCGAGGCTGGAGAAGGAAGGCCTCAGCCCCTCGCCCGAAGCCGACCGGACGACCCTGATCCGACGACTCAGCCTCGACCTGGTCGGGCTTCCCCCGACCCCTGCCGAAGTCGACGCGTTCCTCGCCGACTCTCGACCCGACGCGTATGAGCGATTGGTGGATCGGCTGCTCGCCTCGCCCCACTTCGGGGAGCGCTGGGGACGACGATGGCTCGACCGGGCCCGGTATGCCGACACCAACGGGTACGAAAAGGACCGCGAACGCTCGATCTGGCCCTATCGCGACTGGGTCATCAACGCGATCAACGCCGACAAGCCCTTCGACCAATTCACGATCGAGCAGATCGCGGGCGACCTCCTGCCCGGCGCCTCGCTCTCGACGAACATCGCCACCGGCTTCCACCGGAACACGATGACGAACGAAGAAGGTGGCATCGACATCGAGGAATTCCGGTTCGCCTCCCTCGTCGACCGGGTCGCGACCACCGGGACCGTCTGGCTCGGCCTGACTGTCCAGTGTGCCCAGTGCCATACCCACAAGTTCGACCCGATCACTCAGCGCGAGTATTACCAGTTCCTCGCCTTCTTCAATAACGCCGACGAGCCCGAGATCGACGTCCCCTCCCCCGAGATCGCCGCCCAACGTGCGGAGGCCGACGCGAAGCTCGCGGCGAAGGTGGCCGACCTCAAAAATCAGTTCCCGGCCGAGGACGAGTCGGCCGGTTGGGAGACGCTCAAACCGTTGTCGGTCGAGTCGGCCAGCGGTGCGGCGTTGCAGGTCCGCGACGATGGCTCGGTCCTCGCCTCGGGCATGCTCCCCGAGTCCGACGTCTACCGGGTCGTCATCGAGACCGACCTGCCCGACATCCGTGCCCTCCGCATCGAGGCCCTGACCGACCCGTCCCTGCCCTCGACAGGCCCCGGTCGGACCCCGCACGGCAACTTCGTCCTCACCGAGTTCAACGCGACCGCCTCCCCTGCCGACAATGCCTCGGAGACAAAGCCTCTGACGCTCGGGACGCCCACGGCGGACTTCTCCCAACAGGGCTTCGAAGTCGGTGCGGCGAAAGACGGCCGGCGCCGGACGGGCTGGGCGATCGACGACCTCTCGGGACACATGAACAAGGCACGGACCGCCACCTTCCCCGTCCTGGATTGGACCCGAGTCGGCGGGAAGACGCGGCTGACCCTGACTCTCGAACAGACGTACGGCGGACAGCACGTCCTCGGTCGGTTCCGGATCTCCGCGAAGCGTCCCGTCCCCTGGGAGGCCGGCCCGAACGCGACGGTCGAGGAACGACGCCAGAAACACTTCGATGCCAAGTTCGCCGCGTGGAAACACGCACAAGCCCCGGTCGCCTGGACGACGCTCCGGCCCGAGAAGGTGACCTCCAAGAAGTTCGCGACGCTGACCGTGCAGGACGACCTGTCGGTGCTCGCCACCGGGGACAAGCCGAACAACGACGTCTATGAACTCGACCTCGAGACCGACCTCAAGGGGATCAGTGCCCTTCGGCTCGAAGTCCTCCCCGACCCGAGCATGCCGGACGGAGGGCCTGGCCGGGCCCCGTTGTTCTCGGTGGGCGACTTCATCCTCACCGAGGTCGACCTCTCGGCCCAGCCGATCGGCGAGAAGGGTGAGGCTCGTCGGGTTGCCCTCAAGGACGCGTCGGAAGACTACGCGGAGCCGAATCACCCCGCCGCACTCTCGATCGACGGGCAGCACGACACCGGCTGGTCGATCCGCGGTCGAACCGGGCAGCCGCACGCCGCCGTATTCAACCTCGCGGAGCCGGTCGGCGACGGCCGAAAGACCCGGCTCCATCTCACCCTCTTCCAGGAGGGGATCCACCAGATGACGATCGGCCGGTTCCGGATCTCGGCGACGACCGAGCCGAGACCCGTCCGAGCCTCGGGGCTCCCCGCCGACGTCGAAGCCCTCTTCCTCAAGCCCGACGGCCAAAAGACAGCCGCGGAGGAGGCGAGGATCCAGCAGCATTACCTGGCCGTCGCGCCCGAGCTCAGCAAGCCCAACTCCGAGATCGAGACGCTCCGGAAGGCGTTGCCCAAGCACCCGACGACCCTGGCGATCCGCGAACGGACCCCCGATCTGGCACGCACGACGCAGATCCGCAAGCGGGGCGAATTCTTGAGTCCGACCATCGCGGTTCGGGCCGACGTCCCGGCCGTCTTGCCCCCCCTCCCTTCGACGGGCCCGAAGAACCGGCTCGCCCTGGCGAATTGGCTGGTCTCCGAACAGAACCCGTTGGTGGGCCGGGTCGCCATGAACCAGGTCTGGCAAGCCTACTTCGGCCGGGGGCTGGTCGCGACCGTCGAGGACTTCGGCACCAGGGGCGAGCGCCCAACACACCCCGAGCTGCTCGACTGGCTCGCGACCGAGCTCCCTCGGCAAGGGTGGAGCATGAAGGCGTTGCATCGCCTGATCGTCACCAGCGCGACCTACCGCCAGAGCTCGACGGTCTCTCCCGACCTGCTCGCCCGAGACCCGAAGAACGAGCTCCTCGCTCGCGGCCCTCGGTTTCGGGTCGAGGCCGAAGTCGTGCGCGACATCGCCCTCGCGGCGAGCGGGCTCTTGAGCTCGAAGATCGGCGGCCCGAGTGTTTTCCCGCCGCAGCCTGACGGGATCACTTCGCTGGCTTACGGCCAGACGCCCTGGACCGCCAGCACCGGCGCGGACCGCTATCGCAGGGGAGTCTACACCTACCTCAAGCGCACGGCCCCATTCGCCGCCTTCGCGACGCTCGACGCGCCGATGTCCGAGACGACCTGCGTGCGTCGCGAGCGGTCGAACACGCCGCTCCAGGCGTTGACGCTCCTGAATGACCCGGTCTTCGTCGAGGCGTCTCGGGCCCTGGCCCGTCGGGCCCTGGACGAAGCCCCGGCCAACGCCGAAGGGCGGGCCCGGCTCGCGTTCCGACTCGCCCTGACCCGTGAGCCCGGCCCCGAGGAGCTGGCCGGCCTGACCCGCTTCCAGCAACGACAGTTGGACCGGTTCCGTTCGGGAGGGGCCAGCGCCGGGCAGGTCGCCGGGATGACCGAGGCCGAAGGGAAGAAGGCGGGCGTCGACCTCCCCGAGCTGGCCGCCTGGACGTCGGTGGCGCGGGCCCTGTTGAACCTCGACGAGACGATTACCAAGGAGTGACCGATGAGCGACCGCGATCGTGCCCGGCTCCTCGAACGAGGACTCGCCGAGCTCCAGGCCACCACGCGTCGTCACTTCTTTCGCGAATGCGGCGTCGGAGTCGGCAAGATTGCCCTGGCGTCGTTGCTGCTCGAGTCGGGACTGAGGGCGGCCCCTGCCCCGCTCATTCCTGCCGACCCGATGACCCCGAGGTCACCCCACTTCGCCCCCAAGGCGAAGCACGTGATCTACCTCTTCATGGCCGGAGCCCCGAGCCAGCTCGACCTGTTCGACAACAAGGCGAGCCTGCGGAAGTTCGACGGCCAACCCGTCCCGGCCGAGGTCGTCAAGGATCAGCGATATGCGTTCATCCGACCCGACGCCAGCCTGATGGCCTCGCGGTTCGCGTTCGCCCGGCACGGCCAGTCGGGCGCCGAGGTCTCGGAGATGCTCCCGCACCTGGCGGGCGTGGTCGACGACATCGCGATCATCAAGTCGATGCACACCGACCAGTTCAACCATGCCCCTGCTCAAATCTTCATGAACACCGGCTCGTCCCTCCCCGGACGGCCGTGCATGGGCTCGTGGGTGACCTACGGCCTCGGGAGCGAGGCGACGGACCTCCCGGGCTTCGTCGTGCTTTCCTCGGCCGGAGGGACGAGCGGCGGGGTCGCCAACTGGAGCAGCGGCTTCCTGCCGACGGCCTATCAGGGGGTCCCGTTCCGGTCCAAGGGGGACCCGATCCTGAACGTGACCAACCCCGAAGGCATCGACGCCCGCCTCCAGCGCGACTCGCTCGACCTGATCCGCGACATGAACGAGCGGAGGTTGCACGACGTCGGCGACCCCGAGATCGCCACCCGGATCGCCTCGTACGAGCTGGCCTACCGGATGCAGTCGAGTGCGCCGGAACTGATGGACCTATCCGACGAGAGCGACGAGACGCTCGAGCTCTACGGGGCCAAGCGAGGCAAGCCGTCGTTCGCCAACAACTGCTTGCTCGCCCGACGCCTGGTCGAGCGTGGCGTGCGGTTCATCAACCTCTACCACGAAGGCTGGGACCACCACTCCGACGTCGCCGGCGGCCTGAAGACGCAGTGCGGCCTCACCGACCGGGCCGCCTCGGGGCTCGTCAAGGATCTCAAACGCCGAGGGTTGCTCGACGACACCCTCGTCGTCTGGGGAGGCGAGTTCGGTCGGACACCGATGGTCGAATCGAACGCCGCGCTCGGGCGGAGCCTCGGCCGCGACCATCATCCCCAGGCCTTCTCCATGTGGCTCGCCGGAGGTGGGATCAAACCCGGGATCACCCTGGGTGCGACCGACGACCTCGGCTTCCACGTCACGGAAGGGGCCGTGCACGTCCACGACCTCCAGGCGACGATCCTCCACCTATTGGGGATCGACCACACCCGGCTGACCTTCAAGTCCCAAGGGCGCGACTTCCGCCTCACCGACGTCTCCGGCGAGGTCGTCCAGTCGATCCTAGCGTGATCGGATGCGGGGCAGGAGTGCCCCGCCTACCGGCCGAAGGTAGGCGGGGCACACCTGCCCCCCGAATTTGGAAACCGAAACGGTCACCGGTCGACCGCAAGCCCTTCGTGTGGTCGGTCCCTGGGCTCACGACCCCTGGGGCAGGGAAGCGTTGGAAGCCCCCTGTCTCGAGGCCCGATTCCTCCAGGACACTGGACCCCTCAGGACACTGCTTTGCGCCGAGAGCGGCGTGGGGAGATCGTGAGGCCCCATCGGTCCGGGGATTTGCCCTTCCCACTGGTGGGCCCGGATCTGGACGAGAATCGCGTCGGCCAGCGCCATCGCCCGGAGGGCGTCGTCGCCGGTGACCTTGGGCCGATTGCCGGTGCGCACCGCGCGGACGAAATCCTCGAGCTCGAGGGCCAAGGGTTCGCGCCCCTCGGCCTGGACCTGGTCCACCCGAAGGATCTTGCCGAACAGGTGGGCTTTGACCTCGGCCGGCTGCGAGAGGTCGACCTCACCGAGCCCGAGGTCTCCCCGACGAAGTTGGTCGGACGGGCGGATGATCGTGCCTTGCTTCGAGGCGAAGTCGAGCGTCACGTAGCCTTCGGGCCCCCAGAGCCGCATCTTCCGAGTGGGCTGGTAGCTCGCCCGGCTGGCGGTCAGGTTCACGACGCAGCCGGTCTCGAACTCGACTCGGGCGTTCGCCACGTCTTCGTGGCCGCCGAAGACGCTCACCCCGACGGCGGAGACCGAGCGGACCGGCGCAGGGTTCCACGAGAGGACGAGGTCGATGTCGTGGATCATCAGGTCGAGCACGACCCCGATGTCCGTCGATCGGAACGTGTAGGTCGAAAGCCGTTCGCCGGCGATGTACTTCGGCTGGAGCGGCAACCCCTCGATCGCGTTGAGCGCGGGGTTGAACCGCTCGATGTGGCCGACCTGAAGGAGCGTCCCCTTGGCGTGGGCAAGGGCGACGAGTTCCTCCGCCTCGGCGAGCGACGTGGCCAGGGGCTTCTCGATCAGCGTCGGGATCCCACGCTCGAGGAACGCGCCGGCGACCTCGCGATGGAGCATCGTCGGGACGGCGACGGAGACGAGGTCGACGCGATCGAGCAGCTCTCGGTAGTCGAGGACCGCCGTCGTGCCGTTCTTCTCCGCCACGGCCCGGGCCTGCTCGGGCCTCGCGTCGGAGACGGCCACCAGCTCCACCTCGGGGATCGACGCCAGGACTCGGGCATGGTGCTGACCCAGGTGCCCGACGCCGACGACAGCCGCCCTCAAGCGTGTGCTCATGATTTCCTCCAGCGCTCTCGGGCGCGTCCGTGCTTGCCTTCCGCCTGTCCTTGGATGAAGTCGAGCAGGCCCTGGACCTCGGGGACGAGGTGGCCGTGCGACTTGAGGATCTCGGCCGCCTGGCGGGCGCTCATCTTCGCGCGATAGATCAAGCGGTGGGCCTCGTGCAGGGCGTCGATACCGACGGGGCCGATCCCGTTCCGCTTGAGGCCGACGACGTTGATGCAGCGGATCTTCGACGGGTTGCCGTCGACGAGCATGTACCGCGGTACGTCGTGGACGATCCGCGACTGGCCGCCGACGAAGCTATAGCCGCCGATCGTCGTGTAGTGGTGGACCGCCACGCCGCCGGAGAGGCTGGCGTGCGACTCGACGTGGACGTGGCCGCCGAGCATCGTGCCGTTGGCGATCGTGATCCGGTCGCCGAGCTTGCAGTCGTGGGCGACGTGCGCCCCGGCCATCAGGTAGTTGTGGCTGCCGACCCGAGTGACGCCGTCTTCCTTCTCGGTCGCGCGGTTGATCGTCACATTCTCGCGAATGATGTTATGATCACCGATCTCGACCCGGGTGGGCGTCCTCTGATACGAGACGTCCTGCGGGTCGCCGCCGATGACGGCGAACGGGCTGATGACGTTGTTCTCGCCGAGGGTCGTCACGCCGAGCAGGCAGACATGCCCGACGAGGCGAGTGCCCTGGCCGATCTTCACGTCGGGCCCGACGACGCAGTATGGTCCGATCTCGACGTCGTCCGCGAGCTCCGCTCGAGGGTCGACGCAAGCCGTGTCGGCGATGAGCGTGGCCATGGGTTAGGAATCCTCGAATCCGTGAGAGTCAGGAGCACCGTCCTTGGCGCTCGCGCCGGGCGTCGGTCGACGTCCGGGAAAACCATGTGCGAATCACGCGTGGTGCTCGGCGTCGACGATCATGAATCGGATCTTCGCCTCGGCCGCGACCTGGTCGCCGACTGTGGCGACTCCTTGGAAGTAGGCCGAGGTATTCTTGAGTCGCAGGCAGTTCACGTCAAGACGCAGTTGGTCGCCCGGGACGACCGCCCGTCGGATTTTCACGTCATCGATGCCGACGATGAGGGCTGACTTGTCCTGGGCGTCGACCACGTTGGCCATGAGCACGCCCGACGCCTGGGCGATCGCCTCGAGGATCAGGACGCCCGGCATGATCGGCCGACCCGGCCAGTGCCCCTGGAAGAACGGCTCGTTGCAACTGACGTTCTTGAGGGCCACCACCCGCTGGAACGGCTCGTGCTCGAGGACGCGGTCGATGAGCAGGAACGGGTAGCGATGGGGCAAGATCTTCATGATCGCGACGATGTCGAGCGGGCCGGGGGCGGCCGACTTCTCCGACGCGACCCTCTCGATGAGCTTGCGGACGAGCTCGGCGTTGAGTTGGTGCCCCGATCGATGCGCGACGACATGCCCGACCAGGTCCCTGGCCAGCAGCGAGAGGTCGCCGACCATGTCGAGGATCTTGTGGCGGACGCACTCGTCGGGATAGCGGAGCTCGTTCCCGATCACCCCCTCGGGCCCGAAGATCAGGAGGTCCGACTCCGTCGTCCGCGACCCAATGCCGGCCGCACGCAGGGCCTTGGCCTCGGTCTCGAGCAGGAAGGTCCGGCTCGAGGCGAGCTCGGAGCGAAACGACTCCGGGCTCACGTCGACAAACAGGCTCTGGGCCCCGATGGGCGTCTGCCGCCCGTAGTCGAGGTGATAGGAGAGGACGAGCCCATCGCCCGGGTGGGCGGTGAGGACCGCTTGCCCTTCACGCACGGTGACGGGCCGGTCGATGACGAAGATCTCCCTCTCGCGGTCCTGCTCGACGACCCCCGCTCCGTTGAGGGCCTCGACGAAGGCCTGGCTCGAGCCGTCGCAACCGGGCGTCTCGACGGAGTCGATCTCGACCACGCAGTTGTCGATCCTCAAGCCGGCGAGCGCGGCGAGGACGTGCTCGACCATCTCGACGGTGGCCTCGCCCTGCTGGAGCGTCGTGCGCCGCTGTCGAGGGATGACGTGGCGAATGTGGGCGGGGACCGAAGGCTGACCGGGCAGGTCAGCTCGGACGAAGACCACTCCCGTGTCGGCGTCCGCCGGCCGGAACCGCACGGAGACGTCGGTGCCCTGAATGAACCCAACGCCGCGAACCCCCGACTCCCGTGCGATCGTGCGCTGTCGGCGCCTTGCCGTGACCATTGCCGTGACGGCCTCCCTCTTCCCTGAGGTTCATTTCGATGACGCGGTGCCCAACGAGGCCGGGGGACGTCTCACCCGGATACCTCCGAGGAACCTCGCTCGAATCGCTTCGCGATCCAAAGAATCAGGCCAAGCGGGGCTTCATCGCCCGGCCAAAGCCCAAGGACTCGACCCACTCGAGAACCGCGCCCCGGGCAACCACTCTTCAGGTCACCCGGGATCGTGATCCGAGTTCCTCAGTTCCCTCTGGGGCTCGTGGGGGCCGCCGCCGCCGAGCCGGGCTTGGGAGCGACGCCACCGGCGGCCTTATAGACCCGGTTGAGGTGGCCGACGACCAGGGTCGTGATGTCATTGGCGGGGTCGTAGAAGACCACCGACCGCTCGACGGCCATCAGGGCCGAGCGCGGATCCGACGACGTGATCGGCTCGTTGGAAACCCGGAGAACATAGGTCATCTTCTTCGACCGGGCGACGGCGTTGACCATGTTCTGGATCTCTTTGTAGACGGTCGCCATCATCTCGGCTTCTTTGATCGTGAAGTCGCGCTGGGCGTTCTCACGATCCGCTTCTCCTTTCGCCTTCAGCTCCGTGATCTTGTTCTCACCCTTCTTGAAGTCGATGCTGCCCGGGGTCAGCTTGGCGAGCATCTCCGACTCTTTCTGCATCTGCTGCATCAGGCCCATCATCTCGGCTTCCTTGGCCTTGACCGCAGCCCGGAACTCTTCGCTGAGAACCTTGACCTTATCGTAGCCCTTGAAGACGGCGCTCATGTCGATGGTGCCGATGACCGGCGCCGAGGGGACCGCCGAGGGCGTGGCGGGTGCGGCGGCCATCCGATTCGTCTGGCGAACGGCCGTGTCGGCCTGCTGGCCGAACGAAGGGGAGGCCAGCATCCCGAATCCTGCAAGACCGAGCCCGAGCGTGACAATCGCGCGAGAGGAGACGACCATCGGTACTACTCCATTTTCCGGCCGCCAAGACGGCCCTGAGATCGTCGGAAATGCCGCGCCAACGCGCAGGGAGCGTCCGCGCAACCGCCTCGCCGTATCCTACAGCAAGGCACGGAACACCTCGGAGTCGTCCCCCGCCTGGGGAGGTAGGGCCGAAATCGAGCGTCATCCCCGGACAAAGCAGGAATAACGATGTCGTGACGAGAGGGTGTCCGGCGTCGGGCGGCATTCTGCGCCGAACCCACATAACGGTCAAGCCGAACTCAAGACTTGCCTCATCCTCTCATTCTCAATTCGAGACGATAGTTTCGCTCTGAGACAAAACCGCTCGAGAACTCACGATCGTTGGAGCTCGAGAACCTGAGTTTCGCCGAGTGCACGAGACACAAGAAGCCTCAGCCCATTTATCGCAATCCAACCAAACACCCCATTCAGCTTGATCCAAGAAGTTATGCAGAAGGTCCCGTTCAGGAGAACAAGCGAGAAACTGGTCGGCGAACGATCCTCAGCTCGGCAGTCGACGCATCTCAGGCCAGATTATCAACCACCACGACCCCCTTCACCACAATCCTTTAGAGAACACCACTTTAAGAGAATCGACAGCGGCTCCCTATCGAGATTTCGCCCCGGCAAACTTATCGACGCGGCGACGAATCGGGATTTTTTTTCGGAGGCGCGGCTCATTCGGGCGCGGTACGTCGTCTAGTTTATAAGGATGGAGTGATCTGCGAGTGTCCTTGGATCCAAGGTCGCCCCGAGTTGCTTCAGTCCAGGCAGAGAGGCATAAATAATGGGCACTGCTTACGAGTTGCCGACCCAACGAACGTCGAACCAACTCGCCCCAAACCGGGGCGACATCTGGGTTCGCGGAAGGTCCGGCGCACGGAGCGGCCCCAATAATTAAGTCAGGGATAAACGTCGAACTGGCCTCCTGTGCTCCGGTGTACCAGACCGGGGCGCAGACGGCCAGTTCGAGAGAAATCGGTGGCTGAGAGAAAGTCAGACAGGACAACTGGCGGAACAGACCTTCGACGGACTCGGGTCGGTGAAGCGACCGAGTTCCACAAACGCGAGGGCTGTCGTAAGGGCGAGATGACGTCCGAGGGGTGCTCGATTATTCTCCCGAGTAGTTGAGCACGAAGTCATGGAAGCGGACCTTTCGCGGCATCTCGCCGGTCGCGGAGAAGAGGCTGACGAGCAGTTCTCCGAAGTGGTCGGTCCGGACGCTGTAGAAGTTGTGCTTCCCTTCACGACGCGACTCGATCAGGCCCGACACCCGCAGAAGGGCGAGGTGGTGGCTGACGGCCGGCTGGCTCTGCCCGAGGCGGTTGCAGAGGTCGGTGACGTGCAACTCGTTGTTCTGGGCGAGGTAGAACAGGATGCGGAGGCGGGTCTCGTCGCTCAGGAGCTTGAAGACCTGGGCGAGCTCGCGAACGGCCTGCTCGGAGACCTCGGGGACGACGTCGGCGGCTGGCGCGCTCGACTCACCGGCACGCTTGGCGGTTTTTTTCGACATGCTGTTCTTCACCTATTGCTAGAACTAAAAACATCCGAGATCGCGTGAACACCCTCCTTGGCACGGCTCGGCATCGGTCTCGGTAAGGATGCGAACCTAACTTGCTGCTGCGGAGGCGACCTCGCGTCTTCAAGAGGTCACCCTTGCGGACGACCCCTGGGTCGGCGAAGCAGTGGGGAGGGAATAGGACAACAAGGCGTCCATCGTCTTGGCCGACCCGTCTCGGCCTCTCGCCGCAACTCGACGAGAGGGGAGAAAACCGCGAGATCGTCGTCCTTCCGATCATACGTCAGCACATAACATGCCACAAGATCGACCTTGATACCATCAAAATCTCGGTCGGATCTTCATCATCCTGCGGACAACAATCCATAACGGGTGAGCGTGCGACGCAAGACTTCCGTCGAACGCTCATCGAGCGGGGTGAGGGGCAGGCGGAACTCGCCGTTCCCGCGGCCCAGCAAGGACATCGCCGACTTGAGGGGGATCGGGTTAGCCGCGATGGAGAGGAGGTCGCGGCAAAGCGGGAAGAGCTTGAGATGGAGCCGACGTGCCTCGGCGAGGTCGCCTCGCTCGAAGGCGTTGACCAGCTCGATCATGTCGCGAGGGACCAGGTTCGCCACGACCGAGATGACCCCCTCGGCGCCAACGGCGAGCATCGGCAGCGTGAGGCTGTCGTCGCCCGATAGGATGGTCAGGTTGGTCCGGGCCACCAGGTCGCTCACCTGGTCGAGCGACCCACTCGCCTCCTTCACCGCCACGATCGGGCCCGACTTCGCCAGCCGCTCGACCGTCTCGGGATCGACGTTCCGTCCGGTACGTCCGGGGACGTTGTAGAGGACGAGCGGAAGATCCACGCTCTCGGCAATCCGGGCGTAATGGGCATACAGCCCTTCTTGCGTCGGCCGATTGTAGTAAGGCGAGACGAGCAAGGCGCCATCGGCGCCCGCCTTGGCGGCGAACTTCGTCAATCGCACCGCCTCGGCGGTCGCGTTCGATCCGGTGCCGGGGAGGACCTTGGCACGGCCGGCGGCGCGTTCCACGACCGCCGCGATCACCTTCTCGTGCTCGTCGTGGGACAACGTCGGCGACTCGCCGGTCGTCCCCACCGGGCTGATGACGGGAGTTCCCTGGGCGATCTGCCAATCCACCGCGTCTTTCAACGCCTGGTAATCGACGTCTCCATCCCGAAACGGCGTGACCAGCGCCACAGTACAGCCAGCAAAGATGCGTCCCTTGGTGGAGGGCATTCCGAACTCCGGGAATCCTGATGATCACGGCGCCTCACGGAAGTCATAACTTGGAATTCTATGTCCGGCGCGCGTGAGAGGGAAGACCATATCTCCAAAGAACCTCGATCAATCCAACTGGCTCATGATCGCTCGATACATTCTTTCATTTCTCGAACAGCTCGTTCCAATCCGACGAAGACCGCGCGAGCGACCAGGCTGTGACCGATATTGAGCTCGGCCATGCCGGCGAGCCGGGCCACCGGGCCGACGTTCTGGAGGTTGAGGCCGTGGCCGGCGTGCAGGGCGAGCCCGAGTTCGACCGTAGTTCGCCCCGCCTCCTCCAGCGCCGCGAGCTCCCGTCGGCGATCCGCGTCCGACGTCGCGTCGGCATACCGGCCGGTGTGCAGTTCGACGGCGCGGACGCCGAGCACCGCGGAGGCCTCGACCTGCGCCCGATCCGGGTCGATGAAGAGGCTGACTTCCAGGCCGGCATCGTGGCAACGAGCGACGGCTTCCGCGACGCGGGCCCGCTGCCCGATGACGTCGAGCCCGCCCTCGGTCGTCACTTCTTCCCGGCGCTCCGGCACGAAGGTCACCTGGTCCGGCCTCGTCTTCAGCGTAATCGCCACGATCTCCGGTTCGACTGCGGCCTCGAGATTCAGGCGCACCTTCACCGTCTCGCGCAAAAGCCTGAGGTCACGGTCCTGAATGTGACGCCGGTCCTCGCGGAGATGGACGGTAATCCCGTCGGCGCCCCCGAGCTCGGCCGCGACGGCCGCCCAGACCGGGTCGGGTTCGTTCCCTCCCCTCGCCTGGCGAATGGTCGCGACGTGATCGATGTTAACTCCCAGCCTTGGCATGCTTGCGCCTTTCCTCTCAAATCATAGCGTGTCCGGCTAGCCTTCAAGGGCGCGTCGGCTCGTCTTATCAGCCATTTCGGCAGCCTTCCGGGTCGCCCTGGCTCGATCAAAGAATGAGCGGGATGCCCCCAAAAGGTTCACCGGCCGTTCACCGGCCTCAAGGGCGACTTCGCCAGGATGAAGGTCCGCTCTCCGCCGACGGTGAAGGCGACGCGCCCTTTGCGATTCGGACCGGCCCCCTCGATCGCGACGATCCGGCCGATTCCGTACTGGGGGTGCAGGACCGAGATCCCCGGCTGGAACGCGTTCAGGTTCGCGCCCGTGGCCGCCGACCCCGACGCCGGCGCGCCGGCTAGCTCCGCAGCCGTCGTGATCCGGAACTCGCGCGGGGCGGACGGGCGAGGCTCGTTGCGAGGCTCAGGCCGTCGCCAGCTCGCCAACGCCATGGTCGTGCCCGCCTCCGAGAGGTCGCGGACGTCCATCGGGTCCTCGGGAAGCTCGCCGAGGAAGCACGACGGGATCGTCGCCAGGCGCTGGCCGCGGAATTCGCGGATCCGGCAATGGCTCAAGTACAGCTCTCGCTCGGCCCGGGTAATCCCCACGAAGAGGAGCCGGCGCTCCTCTTCCAGTTCCTTGACGTCGTCGTTGGCCCTCGAGTGCGGCAGGATCCCCTGCTCTAACCCGACGATGAACGCGACCGGGAACTCGAGCCCCTTGGCGGCATGCAAGGTCATCAGCGTGACCGCGCCCTCCTCGTCTTTCCAGCGGTCGACCGCGGAGGCGAGGCTGATCTCCTCCATGAAGTCGATCACCGAGGCCCCCGGATGCTCCCGGTCGAATTCGCGGGCCGCCGAGATGAGCTCGTCGATGTTGGCGAGCCTTTCCTCACCCCCCCCTTTGGAGTCCTCGGCGAGGTGGTCGCGGTAGCCCGTCAGGACGAGGATCTTGCGAGACACTTCTTCGGCCGAGTGGTCGCGCAAGGCGGTCAGTTCGTCCATCAGGAGGCCGAAGTCCCTGAGGTTTCGTGCCGCCTTGTCTTTCAGGCCGGGGACGGCCGAGCCCTGCCGGGCCATCGCCAAGAGGGGCAAACCCAGGGCCCTAGCACGCTCGGCCAGATGATCAAGCGTCGTCTTCCCCACCCCTCGAGGGGGGACGTTCACGACCCTCAAGAAGGCGATGTCATCCTTCGGGTTCGCCAGCAGTTTCAGGTAGGCGAGGACGTCCTTGATTTCCTGGCGTTCGTAGAACGACAGGCCGCCGACGACCTGGTACGGGACCCTGGCCGAGCGGAACGCCAACTCGAAGTTGCGGGTGAGGGCCGTCACCCGGCAGAAGACGGCGATGTCGCGATAAGCGTAGGCGCCCTCGCGCACGAGCTCGTCGATCTTCGAGGCGACGCTGCGAGCCTCGTCGGTCTCGTTCCCGAAAATGGTGAGCGAGACCGGATCGCCTTGCGGATTCTCGGTCGTAAGCCCTTTGGCTTTTCGCCTGGTGTTGAAGCGGATGAGGTGGTCGGCAACCGCCAGGATGTTCTTCGTGCTGCGATAGTTCTGCTCGAGCTTGACGACGCGGCAGCCGGGGAAATCCTGCTCGAACTCGAGGATGTTGCTGAGGTTCGCCCCGCGCCAGCCGTAGATCGACTGGTCCGGATCCCCGGTGACGCAGAGGTTGGGATGGTCAGTCGAAAGGGCTCGGACGATCGCGTACTGGGCGAGGTTCGTGTCCTGGTACTCGTCGACCAGGATGTAGCGGAACCGCGCGTCGAGCTTGGCCCGGACGTCGGGATGCCCCTTGAGGATCGACACGAGGTGGACGAGCAGGTCATCGAAATCCACCGCCGAGGACTCTCGGAGCCGCTCCTGATAGCCGCTGTAAACCTTGGAAACGATCGTGTCGACGTGGTCCCTGGCCCTCCTGGCGAGGATCTCGGGGGTCACCAGGTCGTTCTTGGCTCGGCTGATCGCGGCGTCGATCCGCTCGGGGGTGAGGCTCACCCCTTCGAGGTCGAAGCGTTCCATGACCTGCTTGACGGCACGGACGCGGTCGGACTGATCATAGATCGTATAACCGCGGTCGATGCCGACAAGCGGGGCGTAACTTCGCAGGAGCCGAGCACAGAGGCTGTGGAACGTGCCGACCCACGTGCCCGACTTCGGGGCAAGTGCCTCGATGCGCTCGCGCATCTCGCCGGCGGCCTTGTTCGTGAAGGTCAGCGCCAGGATGTTCTCCCCGGCGATCCCCTGTTGGAGCATGTAGGCGACGCGCCGGGTGATCACGCGCGTCTTCCCGGACCCGGCGCCTGCCAGGACGAGGAGCGGTCCGTCCACGTGGGTGGCGGCGTCGCGCTGCACCTGGGTCAGATCGGTCAGCAAATCCATCGGCTAGCCATTCCTGGGATCGGGGCGGGAAAGGCCCGTCTCGGGGAGCCCCCGGAGGCCGAACGACCGACTCCAGAGTATAGCGCGCCGAGGCTCGGGCCGCGAGGGAACCCGGGCGAGGCCGCCTCTCGAACGCAAGTTCCCCCGGGACGATGCCTTGGCCGCAACCTCGGGAGCGATTTAGACTAGATGAAGCTGAACGGCGCGGACGCTCCTCATTCTCCGAACGGGGCCGGCATGGAAATCCTGGGGATTGGCACCGATATTATCGAGTGCCCTCGAATCGGCAAGATGATCCAGCAGCACGGGGAGCTCTTCCTGCGTCGAGTCTACACCGAGCGTGAGATCCGCTACTGCCAGGCCCGCAAGCATGCCATCGAGCACTTCGCCGGCCGTTGGGCGGCCAAGGAGGCAATCCTCAAGGCGATCGGCACGGGTTGGAGCCGAGGGGTCGCCTGGACCGACCTCGAAATCCGCAACTCCGAAGGAAGACAGCCCCAGGTCCTCGTCTGCGGCGGGGCCAAGGAAGCCGCCCGCCTCCGAGGCATCGGCGACATCCTCCTCTCCATCTCCCATTGCCGGACCTACGCCACCGCCTACGCCCTGGCCCTCGGCCTCCGCGACTCCGCCCCCACCCCCGCGCCTGAGAAGTCGTCGGATTGAGCTTGGAACCTTTGCGCACCGTTCCGAAGCCTTCTATCCCATAACGCCGTTTAGTGGGATAGAAACCGTGCGGAGTCAAGCGACGTAATTTTGGAAGTCATGGCGAGTTCGCCTAGCTTAGAAAGTAGGTTCGGTAGTTAAAAAGGAGGATTTGGCAAGCCAGGGAAGATAGAATACAACGAGAGGAAATGGGATTTAGGAAGGTCGGCAATTCAGATGCGGGTAAAGCGATGATCACAGGGTATCCGCGAGCTTTTCTGACGAAAGCTAACTTCAGGCTGGCCTTTACCAGGATCGTCCGAAGTACGCATCTTGATTACAAAGCATTTTACCGTCATGTATTTACCAGTTACAATATAGGGCTTGAAGAAAACCTTAAGGCCCTCATTGACGAGGTGCGTCAAGGAACCTATAAACCAACGCCTCCGACAATCGTTTTTCTACCCAAGAAGACCGGGGTTTTACGGCCTTTGACCTTATTGAAATTCAAGGATCTTCTTGTATACCAGGCGACAGCTAACGTAATTGCCGATCGGATGAAAACCGTTCAAGACGAGCACGCGTATGTGAATGCCTTCGGGGCGATTTACGGAGGTCCTTCGAGCCCGTGGTTCTTCAAATCCTGGAGGACGGGCTATCGCCGATTCACTGAAGCTGTAGAGGCGTCCTATCACCGTGGGAACGTCTACGTTGCTGACTTCGATCTCGTGTCTTGCTATGAACTAATCGACCATAACCTATTATCGGCGTCGATCGAAGGGCGAGTTAAGAGTCAGGAATTTTTGGCCTTGCTCCGCAAGTGTCTTGCCTGTTGGACCACGAATTCCAGCGGACGGAACCTTCGCCACGGCTTGCCACAAGGTCCTGAAGCATCTGCCTACCTTGCGGAGTGCATTTTGTTCAAATTTGATACAGCAAAATATAACAAAGTTCAATATGTGAGGTATATCGACGACATTAAGTTGATGGCGAAGGAAGAAACGCCACTTAGGCGTGCCTTGCTCAAGCTCGATTTGCTGTCGAAGGATTTGGGGCTTGTCCCTCATGCACAGAAAATCTCTTGGAGTAAGGTTGATCGCGTCGAGGATATCACGAAGACGATCCCTAGCCAGGTCGTTGCTCAGGTCGAGACCTCGGAAAAAGGTTCCCAAGCCACTCTGTTCAAGATGTTGAGTGAGAACCTGGTGCGAACAACAACAGGTTACGAGATCAAAGACACAACGAAATTCAAGTATGCCTTAAATCGACTGAAGGGACGGATCTCCGTTCTCAGAAAGATCGCAACCATGTTAAACGTGCGTCCGGATTGTTCTTTCGTCTTTGCTGAATACTTCAAGAATTTCGCTGAAAACGAAGAGGCTGCTGATATGTTGCTGGATAGTCTAAAACGTGACCCAACTTACGACGCTGTGGCTGCAAATTATATTGAAGCAATGGATGTGTGCGAACCATTGGATCGTAAGGCTGCCTATCGAAGTGTGATCCTCTCGGCGGAAAAGCGTTCGATAGAAAAATCGATCCTCCTCAGGATAGCCGTCTTGAAGTTCCGAGGGAAGAGAGAGGGCCCAAAATATGCGGCTCGCACGCTGAGTGGCGAGAAAAATTCATTGATCAAAAATATCGTAATTAACGAATTATATGGATATGATGACAAAACGCCTTACAAGGTCAGCGATTGCGTGGGGCTATTTCAGGAAGGCGTTACCGATCAGGATGAAGATGAGGATGAAGAGTTCGCAAGATGTTGTGCATTTAATTGGATATACCATTCGTCAATTACAGGTGGGGGATTTGCAATTCCCTCTGACGCAAACCCTGCTGTCCTGAGACTCTTGGTGGGATTGGGTGTACGCAAAAGGGGAGCGAAGCGAATTAGCGTTTTAGAGGGCTTTTTCGCAAACCTGGGCATCCGTCCGAAAATTACGTGGGCCAAGGCTCTTGGCAGTGATCTGGCTGATGCGGAAGGTAGGTGTCTGCGAATTCAAGAGCTTAGGCTAACCGAGCCAACAGCGTTTGTGTTGATTTTAGATACATTTAATGAGGTGTTGGTGCAATCGTTTTCTCGACGTCATCCTGTTCTAAGCTCGGTTTATTCTGCGGCGTCGGGTAGGAACGCTAATCCCAAATATGGGTCGTGGTTGATCACCATGAAAGACATTAAAAAAATCGCAGTGCCTCTTTCTTCGGGAACAATCGCATGGCTCCTGGAAGTACATAAAAGCCGAGTATCTGGCGATCTGGCTCATGCAAAGAGTGAGACAGGGAAAAACACAAAAACAATTTCGTTTAAGCATGCTGACAAATTGTGGAGACGTGCGAGTCCTGCTTGGAGAAACCTTTTGGAAGAATGGCAAAAAGTGCTCTAAGCTTTCAGGGTTTGCTTGAATTGAAGGGGCGATTAGATTCGACGCACGTCAGACACTCGACTGCTCCGGCTCTTGCCTTGGGAGGATTTTGGAACGGGCACCGACTCCCTTCACTGCACTCCGTATAGGGATACGCCTACGGCACCGGCTGCGGCCCTTAGCTTCTCGTCCAAAGTAGCCAGGAGAAGACCTCGCCTCATCGCGAGTTCTAGATACGCGGCGTCGTAGGCAGATAGACTCTGCGACCTGCCCAGGTCGGAAATCTCCTTGAAAGCATGAAGCTTGGTTTCGTCGTCGACGGTGATCGGAAGCTCGGTCAGAAAGTGCATCCAGGCGACCGTTTCCGCCTGGGTCGAGCGTTTGCGACGCTCGCCCACCAGCAATGTGTTAGCTACTTCGAGGTGCCAGAGATCGGGCACAAAGGCGGTTTTGGACGCGAGTGCATCGAGGACCGACTGCGAATAGGTATCTTGCTCGTCGGAGAAACACCACGCGATGGCGACGGAACTGTCGACCACGATCCCTTCCGTGGGAGGTTTCGCGAGTCCTTTCTTCTTGCTCACGGCCGCCCCTCCTCGATCATTTCCTTGATCTCAAGAGCCGAAAGGGAGCCACGGGCCTGGACGTGCTTCTTGCTAAAGGCACGCAATTCCTCGATGACCGCCTTCACGTCACGCTTGGGCTGTTCCTGGGCTGGGGACAGCACGGCAATGGGCTTGCCGCGTTTGGTGATGGTGATCGTCTCTCCTTTCTCGACCCGGCTCAGAAGATGAGGCAGGTGAGTTTTGGCCTCATAGCTCCCAACGGATTTCATACGGCTTCCTCCATGTGTGATCTGGTCTATTGCTCCTAGTCTAAAGCCGGTTGACGAAAATGCCAAGCCTTTCGTAAGTTTGGACCTCGTGGACCGAGATGTCAGGCGTTTAGGGGCCGGCTCGTCGAACTTGAGGCTGTCGCAGGCATATAGTACGGGGTGACTCGGTGCCTGACAGGATTTTGCCGTCGGGACAAAGCCCCTCGGGTTTGAAGAACTCCGGAACCAGGCCGAAGCAGCGACCGGTGACGGCCGCGACCTTCTCGAGCGTTCTTTCGCCGGGTTCGCGCGTGCCCTTGCACTTGGGGAAGTTGGCGCAGCCGAGGGAGTAGCCGCGACGGCCTTCGCGGACGGTCATCGTCGAGCCGCAGGTCTCGCAGGTCTCCTCGACCTCGATCGCCTTGAGGTCATCGCGGGCGGCGGCCGACGAGGCGTTGGCCTCGCCGAGCTGTTCTTTGAGCTCGGCGGGGATCGGCTGGGTGCTCCGACACTTCGGATAGTTCAGGCAGCCGAGGAACGCCCCGCGCTTGCCGCGCTTGACGCCCATCGGGCCGCCGCACTTCTCGCACTTGACCTCAACCTTGACCGGCGTGACCGGTTTGCCCTGGTCGTCGACCGGCATGGTGTTGCGGCACTTCGGGTAGCCCGTACAGCCGAGGAAGTTCCCGCGCGAGCCTTGCCTCAGGGCCATCGGCTTGCCGCACTTCTCGCACACGTGCTCCGTCTCGACGACCGAAGGGACCTGGTTCCCCTGGGCGTCGATGTTGAACGACTCCTTGCAGGTCGGATAGCCCGAGCACGACAGGAACGGACCACGATCCACGCCCACTACGGGCCATCGACCGAACGATCCCCGTCGAGCTGCAAACCATCGTCCTGAAGATGATCCCAAGACCCCGACCGATCGTTACGCCACGGCCTGGGAGCTTGCGGACAACTCCAGCGGTTTATGGACGAGCGCCCAATCCTGGCCCGGCGGCCGACGCTCATGGACCAGGCGGGAAAGTGGGTCCGCCGGCACCGGGCCATCGTGTCGGTCGCGGTCGGCATGGTCCCGTTGACCGCAGTCGGCCTGGCAATCAGTACCGCTCGAAGCCACTCGCGCATCGCTCCAACTCAGCAACTGGCTCAACAACAAGAAGGCCTTCGACGGTCTTTGGGCGAAGACGATCGAACAGATCGTGGCGTTTCTCACCCCCGCCCAGCGGATTCGGTAGGCCGAGATGATGGGACCGCCAATCCGGGGCGAGGGCCACTTCCCCCGACGCGAACCGGAAAAGTAAACTGGAACGGCTGGCGAAAAAATATCGAGACTTCGGCGCTTCGCTTTCCCCGCAGTGGCATCTTCTCCTCATAGAGTCGTGTATTCCCGATCCCACCCCGGCAGCGCCGAGGCGGGACGGGTTGCGGCCACCTTCTTGGTCGCGTCCTCACACGTAACAGGAAGTCCCCCCCTTGCAACTCCCGTGGCCCCCCCTCGCGCTTGCTCTCATCGTCTTGTTTTTCGGGTGTTCCAAGCCGCCCGGCGGAAGTCCTCCGGGAGCTGGTGGTCCTCCCGGTGGGCCTGGAGCCCCCGTCGAAGTGGAGGTGAGTACTCCCGTTCGCGGGACGGTCACGGATGCCGAGGTCTTCACGGGCCGGACGCAACCGATCATGTCGGCCGACATTCGCTCGCGGGTCTCCGGGTATCTGGAGAAAGCGCTCTTCCGAGACGGGGAGGACGTCGTGGCCGGCTCCCCCCTGTTCCAGCTCGAGCTCAGGCCGTTTGAGTTGGCGGTGAAGCAGGCCCGAGGGACGCTCGACCAGCAGAAAGCGCAACTGAAGTACAACGAAGCGAACTACTCGCGGGTCAATCGACTTTCGAGAAACGGTGCCGTGAGCGTGGACGAGGTCCAGCAAGTGAGTTCCTCGAGGGACTCGTCCCTGGCCGCCGTCGAAACGGCCACCGCGGCGCTGGAGATGGCGCAACAGAACCTGGACTGGGCCACGGTCCGCGCCCCTTTCGCCGGCCGGATCAGCCGACGTCAGGTCGATCCGGGGAACACGGTCGCGGCCGACACGACAATCCTGGCTTCGCTCGTCCAGCTCGACCCGCTCTATGCGTACTTCGACGTGGACGAACGAACGGTCCTGAGGGTCCGCTCCCAACTGGCCCCCGGCAAATCGCCCGAGTCCAGACTCGCCCTGCCGGTGTCGCTAGGTCTGTCCGACGAGCCGGTCGAAGTCTTCTCGAGGTCCGGTTCGCTCAAGTTCACCGACAACAAGGTGGACCCGAACACGGGGACGCTCCGGGCGTGGGGGACATTCGCGAATCCCCAGCGCGACCTGCACCCCGGCCTCTTCGTCCGCGTTCGCCTCCAACTCGGGCAGCCGAGGACGGTGCTGATGCTCTCCGAGGCGGCGCTCGGCTCGGACCAGGGGCGGCGATACGTCTATGTGGTGGACGCCCAAAACAAGGCGGAGCGGGTGCCGGTCGAGGTCGGGCCGCGGTCGGACGGATTGATCGCCATCGACAAAGGGCTGAAAGGGGACGAGCGGGTGATTACTCGCGGGATACAGAACATCCGCCCGAAGGCGGCGGTCATTCCGAAGACCGTCGAAATGCCGCGAGCGAAGGCCGGTTTTTCGCCGGCCTTGGCGATGCCCGCGTCGCTTCCCGCGAAGTAGGGCTGTCCACAAGGCGATCGCCGGCGGTCCGTCCCCGATTCCGGTCCCCTCGAGTCGAATCCCATGCTCAGCTCGTTCTTCATCACCCGGCCGGTGTTCGCGACGGTCTTATCGCTCGTGGTGACGCTCGCCGGCGGGGTGGCCCTGGTCAACCTGCCGATGACGCAGTATCCGCCGATCTCCCCGCCGAACGTGAGCATCGAGGCCAACTACCCGGGGGCGAGTGCTCGCGTGGTGGCCGACTCGGTCGCGGCACCGATCGAGCAGGAGGTGAACGGCGTCGAGAACATGCTCTACATGTCCTCGAACTCGTCGAATAGCGGGTCGTACAGCCTCACCGTCACGTTCAAGCCTGGAACGAATCTCGCGTTCGCCCAGGTGCTCGTGCAGAACCGGGTGAACCTGGCGATGCCGCTGCTCCCCGACGTCGTGCGCCAGGCCGGGGTGACGACCCGGAAGCGCAATCCCGACATGCTCATGGTCATCAATCTTTTCTCGCCGACGAGGGAGTATGACCAGCTTTACATGAGCAATTATTCGGCCATCAACATCCGCGAAGAGATCGCGCGGGTGAAAGGGGTCGGCGACGTCGGGCTGTTCGGCAACCTCGACTACAGCATGAGGATTTGGATCGATCCCGACCGACTGACGTCGATGGGGCTGACCGCCGGCGACGTCATCTCCGCCATCCGCGAACAGAACCTGCAATTCGCGGCGGGCCAGGTCGGGCGGTCTCCGGTCCCGGACGGGCAGGTGTTCGAATTCCCCCTCCACATCCGAGGCCGATTGGTCCTGCCGGAAGAGTTCGCGCAGATCGTCATCCGACGGACGGAAGACGGGCGGCAGGTACGAATCCGCGACGTCGGTCGCGTGGAGCTCGGCGCCAAGAATGTGGACACGTCCGACAAATTCGATGGCCAGCCGACCGCGAATATCGGTGTGTTTCAACTCTCCGACGCGAACGCCCTGGAGGTCGGCGACCGGGTCCGGGCGAAAATGGCCGAGCTGAAGGAAGCGTTCCCCCCCGGCCTGGATTATACGATCGCCAACGATAGCACCCGGTTCATCCGGGATTCGGTCCACGGAGTCGTCCGCACGCTCGTCGAAGCGGTGATCCTCGTGGCCGTCGTGGTGCTCTTATTCCTGCAGAGTTGGCGGGCCGCGATCATCCCGCTCGCCGCCGTGCCGGTCGCGATCGTCGGCACGTTCGCGGCGATGTTCGCGCTCGGTTTCACGCTCAACACGCTGACGCTCTTCGGCCTGGTGCTGGCCATCGGGATCGTGGTCGATGATGCCATCGTGGTGGTCGAGGCCGTTCAACAAAAGATCGAGCACGGCATGGCGCCGCTGGAAGCGACCCGGCTCGCCATGGACGAAGTGAGCGGGCCGGTGATCGCAACCGGACTCGTCCTCGTCGCGGTCTTCGTCCCCTGCGCATTTCTCGGTGGGATTACCGGGTTGTTCTTCCGCCAATTCGCCGTCACCATCGCGGTCTCGACCGTACTCTCCGCGCTCAACTCGCTCACGCTCAGCCCGGCCCTCTGCGCGATCCTGCTGAAGCCGAGAGGCGCTCGCCAGGACCTGCCGGGGCGGGTCATCAATCTCCTCTTCGGTTGGCTTTTCCGCCTGTTCAACGCCGGGGTCAACCGCTCGACGAGCGTCTACGCGAGACTCGTCGGATGGAGCGTTCGCGTGGTGCCGTTGGTGTTGATGATTTACGCCGGTTTGGTCGTCCTGACGGGTTGGGGTTTGGGCCAACTGCCGACCGGGTACATCCCCAGTCAAGATCAAGGACGGCTCATGTGTGCCGTCCAGTTGCCCGATGCCTCGTCGCTCGAACGGACGCAGAAAGTCCTCGATGATGTCTCGAGCATGGTGCGAGAGATGCCCGGCGTGGCCCACACGATCGCCGTGGCGGGGAGGTCGCTCCCGCTGGGGGCGAACGGGGCGAATTACGGGACGATGTTGATTACCCTCGACCCGATCGACAAGCGGAGCCTCCATCCTTCGCGCTCCGCCGAGGCCATCGCCAACAACTTGCGGAAGACCTTCGCCACTCGCGTCCCCGACGCCCAGGTCATGGTGATGGCCCCGCCCGCCGTACCCGGGTTGGGCGCTGCCGGCGGCTTCAAGGTGATAATCGAGGACATCAGCGGCGAGAATGACGTCCTCAAGCTCCAGGAGAACGTCGGGCGAGTGATTGGCGAAGGGCGTAAGGACCCGAACCTGGGTGGTCTCTTCACGTCATTTCGGGCCGACGCACCCCAGTTGTTCGTGGATGTCGACCGCAAGCAATGCCAGACGATGGGCGTGCCGGTGGGGGATGTCTTCGAGGCCCAGCAAGTCTTCCTCGGCTCCCGCTACGTCAACGACTTCAACCGGTTCGGCCGGACTTGGCAAGTCAACGTGCAAGCCGAGGGGCCGTATCGGAACTCCGTGGAGGACGCCAAGCGAATCCGAGTGCGGAACGACAAGGGGGGCATGGTGCCCCTCGGGGCGGTTTTGGACATCCGAGAGGTGGCCGGGCCGCTCGTCGTCACCCGTTACAACATGCACCTGGCGGCGTCGGTCATGGGTTCGACGGCCCCCGGCGTCAGCTCCGGGTATGCGATCACGGCCATCGATCAACTGTCGAAGCGGGTCCTTCCCGAGGGGACGGCCCACGAATGGACCGAAATCAATTACATCCAGATCGATGCCGGCAAGAATATCTGGAACCAATTGATCTTCCCGCTGTCGGTCTTGTTCGTCTTCCTCGTGCTGGCGGCGCAATACGAGAGTTGGGCGTTGCCGATGGCCGTGATCCCGATCGTCCCGCTTTGCGTCCTCAGCTCGATGGCGGGAGTCTGGGCGACGAGTTCGGACATCAACGTCTTCACGCAGATCGGGTTCGTGGTGCTGATCGGACTGGCGTGCAAGAACGCGGTCTTGATTGTCGAGTTCGCGCGGGCCTTGCGGAGGACCGGGGAGTCGCGAGGGGACGCAGTGGTTGAAGCGAGCCGGCTCAGGTTGCGGCCGATCGTGATGACCTCGATCGCGTTCATCCTCGGCGTTGTTCCCCTGGTCTTTGCAACCGGATCGGGAGCCGAGATGCGTCGGGCCCTGGGCACCGCGGTGTTCTCGGGGATGATCGGCGTCACGGTGTTCGGGCTGTTCTTCACCCCCGTCTGCTTCATCGTCGTCGACCGGCTGGCGGAGGGCCGATTGCTCAGAGCGACCTGGATGCGACGGCTCGGACGGAGCCTGCTCGACCTCATTCGCCTGCGCCCCTTGTGGAGCCTGGCCTCGATGGTGACCGGAGTACGCCGGAAACACCGTCCCGACCACCTGGTCTTCCCCAAGGAGCGAGAGATTACGACGGCCGGAAGGCCCGACTCCTTCGAGGGCCGCCTTTCGGTCCCGGCCGATCATTCCGAGGTGGCTTCATAAATGTCTCACTTTTTCATCAGTCGGCCGATCTTCGCGGCGGTCTTGTCCATCGGGATCGTCCTCACCGGCGGGATCGCCCTGTCGACACTCCCGGTCGCCCAGTACCCGGAGATCGCCCCGCCGACGGTCGAGGTCTCGGCGGTGTACCCGGGGGGCAACTCTCGAGTGGTGGCGGATACCGTCGCGTCCCCGATCGAACAGCAAGTGAACGGCGTCGAGAAGATGCTGTACATGTCGTCGCAATGCACCAATGACGGTGTCTATACGCTGACCGTCACCTTCGAGCCGGGAGCCGACCTGAACATTGCCCAGGTGCTGGTGCAGAACCGAGTGGCGATGGCCGAACCCGTGCTACCGGAGCTCGTCCGCCGCCGGGGGATCTCGGTCAAGAAGAAGTCGCCGAACATCCTGATGATGGTCAACCTGTTCACCACCGAGGAAGGCGAGGACCCGGCCGCGACGAACCTGTTCCTGAGCAACTACGCGACCATCCAGCTCGCCGACGGTTTGAAGCGAATTCCGGGAGTGGGGGACGTAACCTACCTCGGTCAGCGCGACTACAGCATGAGGGTCTGGCTCGAGCCGCATAAACTCCAGGCGGTCGGGCTGACGCCTCAGAACGTGATCGCGGCCGTCAACGAACAGAACATCCAGGTCGCGGCCGGGCAGATCGGACAGCAGCCGACCCCGATCGGCCAGGTCTTCCAGTACACCATGACCACGCTGGGCCGGTTGGAGACCCCCGAGCAATTCGGGACGATCGTGCTCAAACGCGGGACCGACGGGACGCTCGTGTATCTACGGGACGTGGCGCGAATCGAGATGGGAGCCCTGTCCTACGATCAGACCTGCACCCTCAACGGCCGCCCGTCCGTCGCGTTGTCGATTTATCAGCTTCCCGGCTCGAATGCCCTGGAGGTCTCCGGCCGGGTGAAAGCCAGGATGGAAGAACTGCGGGAGTACTTCCCGGCCGGCATCGCGTACGAGATCGTGTATGACACCACGCCGTTCATCAACGAGTCGATCCGCGAGGTTTTCCAGACGCTGATCGAGGCGGTTGCGCTCGTGGCCGCGGTGGTGTTGCTCTTCCTCCAGAGCTGGCGAGCCGCAGTCATCCCGCTGGCCGCCATCCCCGTCGCGGTCATCGGCACCTTCGCGGCCCTGACCTGCGCCGGCTTCAGCCTGAACACCCTGACCTTGTTCGGATTGGTGCTGGCCATCGGGATCGTGGTCGACGATGCCATCGTCGTCGTCGAAGCCGTCCAGCATCACGTCGATCATGGGATGCCGGCCAAGGCGGCCGCCTCGAGGGCCATGGACGAAGTGAGCGGGCCGGTGGTGGCGGTCGGGCTCGTGCTCTCCGCGGTGTTCGTCCCGTGTGCCTTCCTGGGCGGGGTGACCGGTCAGTTCTTCCGTCAGTTCGCCGTCACCATCGCGGTCAGCACGCTGCTCTCGGCGTTCAATTCGCTGACGCTCAGCCCGGCGTTGTCCGCGATCTTGCTCCGACCCCAGCGAGGCCGCCGGACCGAGGTCCTGCCCCGAATGGCGTATGGGCTTCTGGGGGCCGGATTGGGAATCGCGGCCGCCTTGCGTTGGCCCGTCGATCTCGGCCAACCGAGCGGAGTGCTCGTCCCCGACTGGTCCCCGATGGCCGCCGGTGTTCTCGGTGGCGCATTCCTCGGTCGGATCCTTGGCCGCCCCGTAGACGCGGTCCTTGGTTGGCTGTTCGAGCGATTCAATCGAGGGTTCGACCTCGGCACCGAGGGTTACACCCGAGCCGTCGGCGGGCTGCTGCGAGTCACCCCGCTCGTGCTCCTCGCCTACGGCGGGCTACTCGCATTGACGTACACCACCTTCGCGAACACCCCGACCGGATTCATCCCCGCCCAGGATAAGGGATATTTGCTGGTCGACCTTCGACTTCCGGACGCATCCTCGGCGCATCGGACCGCCGAAGTGATCCGGCAAGCCGAAACCGTCATCCACAGTCTGCCGGGGGTCAAGGATACGATTGCCGTTTCCGGGCAGTCTCTCCTGCAGAACGCAACGGCCCCGAACTTCGGTTCACTGTATGTGATGCTCGCACCGTTCGAAGAACGGCGGCGCCCCGACCTGTCTGCCGACGCCATCGTCTCCTCGCTTCAAGCACGACTGCGGGCCGATGTCCCGGATGCGGTGGTCGCCGTGTTCGGAGCACCTCCGGTGGAAGGATTGGGTACGGCCGGCGGCTTCAAGATCGTCATCGAAGACCGCTCCGCGGGCAACCTCGTCGATCTCCAGGATGCCGCGGACCGTGTGGTCGAGCTCACGGCGGCCGACCCTGCACTCAATCGAGTGTCAACAAGTTTCCGTGCCGACGTCCCCTGGCTCGAATTGGTCGTGGACCGGCTCGAAGCCAAGGACCGCGGGGTATCCATCGACGACCTGCGCACGACGATCGAGGCGAGCCTCGGCCCCTATTACGTCAACGATTTCAACCGGTTCGGCCGCACATGGAAGGTCAATGTCCAGGCCAGGGACGTGTACCGTCAAGACGCCTCGGCGGTCAATCAACTGAAGGTCCGCGGGGCCGGCGGCGGGATGGTGCCCCTGGGGTCATTGGCGACCGTGCAGCCGACGACCGGCCCGACGCTTGTAATGCGGTACAACATGTACCAATCCGCGGCCATCAATGCCGATGCCGCCCCTGGCAGCAGCTCCGGCGAGGCACTGACCAGGCTCGGCATGGCGGCCCGCGCCAAACTGCCGCCGACCATGAGGGCCGAGTGGACGGAGCTCGCCCTGCTCCAACTCCAGTCCGGCAACTCGGCCATGTGGGTCTTCCTGCTCGCCGTGATCCTCGTCTTCCTCGTGCTGGCGGCTCAGTATGAGAGCTGGGCGCTGCCCTTCTCGGTGATTCTCGTAGTTCCGATGTGCCTCCTTTGCGCCCTCGCCGGCGTCCAGATGGCGCATCTGGACATGAATATCTTCACGCAGATCGGGTTCGTGGTGCTGATCGGACTGGCGTGCAAGAACGCGATCCTGATCGTCGAGTTTGCCAAGCAGCAGCGAGAGGAAGGGTTCGACCGCCGGTCCGCGACCCTGGCGGCGTGCCGGCTCCGGCTGCGGCCGATCGTGATGACCTCGATCGCGTTCATCCTCGGCGTCGCCCCCCTGCTCGTGGCCGAAGGGGCCGGGTCGGAAATGCGGCGGGCGCTGGGAACCGCCGTGTTTGCCGGGATGATCGGAGTCACGGCGTTCGGTATTTTCCTCACACCGGTCTTCTACTTCGCCATCCAGTGGTTCGTCGATCGCAAACCCGAGATCGATGAGCTTACGGTCGACGACCCGGTGTTCGATCGCCCCTGACGATCGGGATTTCGCCAGGCCCAACCCAACGAATCATGGACGCATGCACCCCGATTTGCCGCGTGGAGGACAGAGTTGCGCATTCCCAAAAAAACCATTGTTTCATTAATAAAAGATCAATATACATATGACCCAAAAGAGGAATGGATAGGGGCAAGGGCAGGATGGTCTGGAGGTGAGAAGTCTTCGACGGGGAGCCAAGGCCGCATGACGGCTCTGTCATGCTGGAGGGCGAACTTCGAATGAGACTCTCCGTATTGTTCCCATTGCCTTACGTAATCGAGCCACCGCGCCCGGTGGGCCGGGCCGCTGCCGAGGGGCTTGACCCCGTCGAAGGTTTTGGGATGACTGGCCGCGGATCAACTCTTGTTCGGAAAACAAATTAACCGGGCTTCTACACGAATCGCTTAGCTCCGGAATGGCTGGGCTTCAGCCAAAGCCGTCGTTCGCATCCTGGGCGGGAACCTCCCGGAAACGCCGCGATTCTCCTGGTTCGAAGTTGATCGAGCATGGACGGTTTTCGATATTCCAAGCCCCCTACTCCCTCGCGAGTTCGCCGACGCCTTCGCTCCCTCGCCCATCCGAGAATTGGAATCGGATGGTATCGCCTACCAACCTACCTTTCATCAAATGATAAGGAAGGTCGTCTCTGGGTGACCTCTCCTGCCAGGTGATCGACGCTCCGACCACTTCCCCTTCATCTTCGGCGCGATTTCGGCCGACGCCATTTGCGAAATTATACCCCTGGAATCGCCGTCCCGTGCGCTCGCGCACATGGAGTTCATAGTGAACGGTCTTACCTTGATAGGGGCCGCTTCGAAACGTCTGCGTCCCCTTCCAGACACTGTCGGGAAGCAGCCGATCGGCCGCCTTGATCATTCTTGGGGCATTGGGTGCCAGTGACGTATCTGGGACCTTGCCCGCTTCGAATTTGCCGAGATTTTCGCCGACGGCCCCCTCGCGAGTCAGTACTCCCTTTCCCTTGTTTGGAAGCTCTCGCTCATAGAGAGCGACCAGTTCGAGTTGAATGACCCCTCCAGAGATCGTGCCCCGGATCGTCCAGACAATCCGGCCGTTATTCAGGTACTCGCGCCAACTGATGGCCTCCCCATCGACCTCGCCTTCAACCTCGGCTCGATTTCGATTCTTCCCGTTGTCGAAGACGTTTCCCTTGAATTTGTCCCCATCGCGCTCGCGGATATGCAACTCGTAAGTAACCGTAACACCTCGGTAGATTTCCGCCGGATAGGTTCGACTTCCCGTCCAGATGGTCCCCTCGGCGAGTTGATCCAGCGCGATTGGTGTCGATGGTTCTTTGGCGTCGGGTTGCTGCTTGCGATCTTCTGATTCAGCGGCCTCTGACGTCTTGATTTCGGATCGATTCGTATGCTCGTCGACCTGAGTCGGCCAGTCCTCGTCAGTAACGTCCTTTTTCTCCGGCAGGGGGACGAGCCGTACGTTGACGACTTCCGACTCGCCGGCATCCAGGGTCACCCTATCACCGAAGGTCTTGTACCCGACCTGCTCGACTTCGATCTTTCGTTCCCCTGGCGCGGCCCGGATCCGGACGGAACTCCCAAGTTCCGGCCAAGAAAGAGGGATCTTCAGCCCATCGACGAGCACCTCCGCATCCTTCGGGAGATTCTCTAGCACGATCGTGCCATCCGATATCTTGGCCCGGAACACCCCGACCATCCAGACGATGAGCAGGACGCCGAGCGCCGCCAGGCCCGCTGCCGCCGGCCAGAACCGGCGAATCCATCCCGATGGCATGACATCGAGGGGTGTGTCCGAGATCAGTTCCGGCTCCCGGATATCGATCAGCCCATTCCATGAGGCGATCTTCGGCTCCGGCGATGATCTCACCCGACCCACAGGCATCGAGTCATTCGTCCCCGGCTCCGTTGACGCGGACGTATCGTCATTTCCCAGGAAAGACTTCGTTCGAACGATCTCGACCTGCGAGGTCTCGGGCCTTAGCTCAAGGGGCTTGGACCTGAAGAATGGGGTCAAGGCTTGTGCGACATCGCCGGGCGTCTGGAAACGCCGCCTCGGCTCCTTCGCCAACATCTTTGCGACCAATGCGGCCAACTCCGCCGGCACCTCGGGGCGGATCACGTTCAGGGGTTCGGCATCACGCGAAATGTGGGCCTGGTAGACGTCGTAGAGCGAGGTGCATTGGAAGGGAGGACGGCCCGTGAGCAGATAAAACAGCGTGCCTCCGAGGCTGTAGAGGTCGGCCCTGATGTCCACGTCGTGGGCGTTCAGGATTTGCTCTGGAGCAATATAGTCGGGCGTGCCGAGCGCCTGGCCCTCGGTCGTCAGCCCGCCGTCGCCATTTTCCTCTCGGGACGCCTTGGCCAGCCCGAAGTCGAGCACCTTGACGACTCTCGCCTTGCCGTCGGGGGTGAGCATCAGGTTATGCGGCTTGATGTCGCGATGGATCAGTCCCTTCTCGTGGGCGTGCTGGAGGCCCAGGGCCGCCTGGTGGGCGAAGTAGGCGGCATGGGCGACCGAGAGTGGCCCTTTCGCCCGGACCAGCTTCGCGAGGTCGAGCCCCTCGATGTACTCCATCGCAAAGACCAGCCCGCCCTCGATGCGGAACGCGGCGTAGGCGGCGACGATGTTCGGGTGGTGGAGCTTGGCGACGGCTCGAATCTCGCGCTGGAACCGTCCGAGCACGCCGGGCCGTTCCATGATCTGCCGCCCCATGACCTTCAGCACCTCGTCTCGTCCCATCATCGTGTTGTGGGCGAGATACACGACCCCCATCCCGCCCCGACCGAGTTCCCTCCTGATCTCGTAATCCGGGTGGTTGGCCAGCCCGGCCGGTAGGGCGGCGGTAACCGGCGGCGGCGATACGAGCTCGGGCGATGTGAAGCTGAGCGTGCCGCCGTCCGGCGAACCATGAGGGATCGACCGGGGCGAAGCCTCGCGGACGTCGCGAAAACGACCGAGGAAGGTGTCGGACGTGATCCCCGCGACCCGCTGGCGGCACCGTTGGCAGCTCTCCAGGTGCTCGTGGACCGCGACCTCCGATCGATCGTCGAGCTTGCCGAGACCGTAGTCGTTGAGGATCCGGTCAGACGGGTGGGAGGAGTTGGGGACGTCCATCGGCCGGCCTCCGGTTCCAGGTCAGATTCACCGCCGCGACTGATGAATTAAGATCACGTCCGTCCCCGACTTGCCTCGAAGTCTCCGAATCTACATCAATAGCTCACCCGCATCCCGCCTCAATCCTTTGAGGCTCGGGGATTCGGCCCGGATCACGTCGTTCTCGATGATCCCGACCCGCCCTCGAAGATCATCGCCGGAACCCGGCCGGGCGCGAACCTCCGGAACGCCTCTTGTTCATGTTTAGCGATGGGCGAGCTCTAGCCCGCCTGCGCCGGCAGGGGTCCGCTCGAGGGGCTTTCGGGCTAACCCGATCTCAGATCGTTGCAAAAAAAGGGCCCGGCCGCAGAAAGGCCGAGCCCTCGAGGTTGATGACTTACGAATCCGAGCTCTAAGGTCAGCGACCGGTGACGGCCGCGATCTTCTCGAGCGTTCGCTCGCCGGGTTCGCGCGTGCCCTTGCACTTGGGGAAGTTGGCGCAGCCGAGGAAGTAGCCGCGACGGCCTTCGCGGACGGTCATCGTCGAGCCGCAGGTCTCGCAGGTCTCCTCGACCTCGATAGACTTGAGGTCATCCTTGGCGGCGGACGTGGCGGCGTTGGCCTCGCCGAGCTGTTCCTTGAGCTCGTCGGGGATCGGCTGCGTGCTCCGACACTTCGGATAGTTCAGGCAGCCGAGGAACGCCCCGCGCTTGCCGCGCTTGACGCCCATCGGGCCGCCGCACTTCTCGCACTTGACCTCGACCTTCACCGGCGTGACCGGTTTGCCCTGGTCGTCGACCGGCATGGTGTTGCGGCACTTCGGGTAGCCCGTGCAGCCGAGGAAGTTCCCGCGCGAGCCTTGCCTCAGGGCCATCGGCTTGCCGCACTTCTCGCACACGTGCTCCGTCTCGACGACCGAGGGGACCGGGTTCCCCTGGGCGTCGATGCTGAACGACTCCTTGCACGTCGGATAGCCCGAGCAGGACAGGAACGGCCCTCGCTTGCTCTCGCGAAGCATCAGGGGCTTGCCGCACTTCGTGCAGATGTGCTCGGTCTCGACGGCCGCCGCACGGGTCGACCCGTCCATCTGACGGGTCGCCTTGCATTCGGGGTACTTCGAGCAGCCGAGGAATTGACCCGACTTGCTGAACTTCACCACCATCGGCGCGCCGCAGACCTGGCAGGTCTCGCTCGACATCACCTGAACCCGCTGCATCCGGGTCGACGCCTGTTTCAGCGCCTCCTGGAACGGGTGGTAGAACTCGTCGAGGACCTTGACCATTTCCTCCTTGGCGGTCGCGATGTCGTCGAGCTCGTCCTCCATGTGGGCGGTGAACTTCAGATCCATGATCGTCGGGAAGTGCTCGACCAAGAGGTCGGTCACGAGCATCCCGAGGTCGGTGGCGAAGAATCGCCGTTCCTTCTGCTCGACGTAAAGCCGTGCCTGGATGGTCTGGATGATCGGTGCGTAGGTACTCGGCCGGCCGATGTTCTCCTTTTCCAGCGCCTTGATCAGCGTCGCTTCCGTGAACCGGGGCGGCGGCTGGGTGAAGTGCTGGGTCGGCTCGAGGGCGTGGAGGTCGAGCGCCTGGTTGGCCTCGAGCTTCGGCAAGAGGGCATCCTCTTGCTTGCCGGCCGGCGGCAGGGCCCGCCGATAGCCGTCGAACTTCATGATCTTACCTTGCGACTTGAACACCCCTTCGTCGGCGGTGATCGTGACGTTGGTCACGGCGAAGACGGCGGGGTTCATCTGGCTGGCGACGAACCGGCGATAGATCAGTTGATAGAGTTTGTACTGGTCGATCGTCAAGCGGCCCCGGATGGCCTCGGGGTTGAGCGCGAGGTCGGTCGGGCGGATCGCCTCGTGGGCCTCCTGGGCCGACTTGCCCGCCGCGTACCGCAACGGCTTGGCGGGGAGGTAGCGGTCGCCGTACTCCGATTGGATGAGGTCGCGGACGTTGGTGACCGCCTCGTCGGACACGCGGAGGCTGTCCGTTCTCATATAAGTGATCAAGCCGACGGGACCGGTGCCGTCGACGTCGATCCCTTCGTAGAGCTCCTGGGCGATCTTCATCGTCTTCTTGCCCGAGAAGCGGAGGCGGATCGCCCCCTGCTGCTGGAGCGTGCTGGTCTTGAAGGGGGCGTCGGCCTTGTCGAGCTTCTCGACCTCTTCGACGGACGAAACGACGTACGGGGCCGCGGCGAGGGCATCGCGGATCGTGCGGGCATCCTCCTCGTTATTGGCCTCGAACTTCTTCCCCTTCCAGTCGGCCAGGAGGGCTTCGAAGCGGTCGGACTCCGACTTCGCACCCGCCGGGCTGACCGTCGCGGTGATCTTCCAGTACTCTTCCGAGACGAAGGCGCGGATCTCCTTCTCGCGGTCGGCGATCAGCCGGACGGCCACGGATTGGACCCGGCCGGCGCTCAGGTGCCGGGCGACCTTGCTCCAGAGGAGCGGGCTCAGTTGGTAGCCCACGAACCGGTCGAGGAATCGCCTCGCCTGCTGGGCGTTGACCATGTCCATGTTGATCGGGCCGACGTGCTGGAAGGCTTCCTTCACGGCACGTTCGGTGATCTCGTGGAACATGACCCGTCGGGCACGTTCGACGGGGATCTCGAGCGCCTCGAGGAGGTGCCATGCGATCGCCTCCCCTTCGCGGTCGGGGTCGGTCGCGAGGTAGACGATGTCGGCCTTGGCGGCCTCGCGCTTGAGCTCGCCGACGGTATCCTTCTTCCCCTTCATGATCTCATACGAAGGGAGATAGCCGTGCTCGACGTCGAGGCCAAGCTTCCGCTCGGGGAGGTCGCGCACGTGCCCCATACTCGCTTTGACGACATACCCTGAGCCGAGGAACTTGTTGATCGACTTGGCCTTCTTGGGGCTCTCGACGATCACGAGCGAGCGGCCGCCCGAAGGCGCCGAGTCCGCCGAAGCCCGACGTTGGGGCGTCTTCTTCGCCGCCGCCTTGGGCTTGGAAGCCGAAGTCGCGGAGGCGGCACGCTTCGTAGTCTTGGTATCGGCAGACGGGGCAGGACTGCCGGACGTCTTGGCGGACTTGCGAGCCACGGTGTCTTCCTATCCTATGACCCACTCAGCCTTTAAGCCAACACCCGGGACACCACGGGGGGGCCGAAAGGTCGAGTTGGGGCGTCCTGTTTGCGATTGCCCTTGCAACGAATCCTGGTACACTACGGTTTGGGCCGGTGCATCGAAACCTGCGCCCTTCAAATAGCTAGGGTATCGTGGCGTGTCAAGGGGGGAGGGCGAGTTCCCCCCTCTCCGACGGCCTGTTATTGAAGCCCTTGAGGATCCCCATGCCGTTCGCCGTCTTTCGACGCCACCAGCGGAAAATGCTCGCCGTCTTCGCGATCCTCGCGATGTTCGGCTTCGTCCTGGCCGACTCCCTCCCGAGGCTGCTCAGCCCGGGGTACGGCGGGCCAAGGCAGGATCCGGTCGTGGTCGAGTTGTACGGGAAGACGCTCCACCGGAGCGACCTCGAAGAAATGACCGTCCAGCGCGTCAACGCCAACCGGTTCATGGCCGCCCTCACCGGCCGGCCCGTCTTCGGCACCCACAACACTCGGTCGATCGTCGATGCCCTGATCCTGCAGCACGAAGCCGACAAGCTGAAGATGCCGAAGGGGCCCGACGCCGGGCGCGAGTGGCTCAAGGAAGCGACCGACGGCCGGATGAACCGCGCCCTGTTCGAGGCCACGCTCAGCGGCTTCGGCAACCAGGTCAGCGGCGAGCAGATCCTCAGCGATATCGCCGGTCAGGTCCGGATCCTCAAGGTCAAGAGGCTCCTCGGGAGCCCCGTCGTCACCCCCCTCGACGTCTACAAGACCTATCGCGACCAGAACGAGCGGGTCTCGGCCCGGGCCGTCTCGATCCCCGTCGACGGCTTCCTCGCGAAGGTCCCCGAGCCGACCGAGTCCCAGGTCAAAAGCTATTACGACAAATACAAGGATGTCCTGCCCGACACCAACCGGGACACCCCCGGATTCAAGATCCCCCGGCAGGTCCAGGTCGAGTTCCTCACCATCGACGGCTCGGCGCTCGCCCTGAAGCTCAAGGACACCCTGACCGAGCCCGAGTTGCACTCCTATTACGAAAGCCGGAAGTCGGAGTTCAAAAAGACCTCCCCCTTCCCCGACGAGATCTTCGCCGGACACCCCGAGCTGACCCCGCCCCAGGTCCAGTCGTTCGAGGAGGTCCGCCCCTATTTGGCCACCTCGCTCGCCGACGAGAAGGCACAGTCGGAGATCGTCGCCAAGTTCGGCAAAATCACCGACGACGTGATCATCCCCTTCACCAACGCGTACCTGGAAGCGAGCGACGCGATCGCCGACGCGAAGAAGCGGGAAGAGAAGACGACGGTCCAGCTCCCCAAGCCGACGAGCCTGAAAGACGTCGCCGCGAAGGAAGGCATGGAGCATGAGATCTCCCCGCTGCTGTCCAGGGAACAGGCGGAGCACTACGGCGAGATCTCCGGCGCCGAGGTGGGCCTCTCCAAGCTCAGCGGCGGCCGCAAGTTCGTCGGCGAGTTGTTCGACTCCAAGACGAACCTGTTCGAGCCGATCGAGCTGACCGACCTGCTGGGCCATCGGTTCCTCGCCCGCAAGCTCGACGATCGGGAGCCGCGCGTCCCCTCGCTGGATGAAGTCCGCTCGCAGGTCGTCCTCGCCTGGAAGACCGAGCAGGCACGTCCGCTCGCCGAGAAGGCGGCGCAGGACCTCGCGAGCGAGATCCGCAAGGCCGGCGGCAAGGTCGAAGGGGAAACGCTCAAGGGATACCCGGTGGTCACGACCCTCCCCCTGACCAGGCTCCAGCCCGGTTTCCCCCTCCCGGGCCAGTTCTTCCAGAGCGGCCCCCCCACGGAGACCGAGTTCCCGAACATCCCGAACCCGGGCGAGGCGTTCCGCAACGCCTACTTCCAGCTCGAGCCCGGCTCCGTCACCGTCGTGACAAACCTGCCCAAGTCGAGCTACTACGTCCTGACCCTCGACCGTCGAATCCCGGCCACGTTCGCCAGCCTCTACGCACCGAACGGCGAATACCTCCGCTATAAGAACGAGGCCCAGACCGACGCCTTCCGCCGCCTCGAAGACGATTGGATGAATCGACTTCGGGTCGACGCCGGGCTCAAATCCGACTGGGTCCCGCTCGACGAGGCCAACCGCGACTCCGCCCCGAGCTCGACCCAGGGCTGAGCGCAAAGACTAAATCCAGATGGGGAGGATTCACCACAAAGACACAAAGGCTAAGACAAAAAAGGACAGACAATTCTTTCTTTGATCTCCTTTGTGCCTTTGTGGTGAATCCTCCCCGTTTCGTCTTTCACGAAATGCCCGAGCTGCTGCGACCCACGCTCATAATCCCGCCCACGACCTCGTCGTTCGACCCGAAGTGGAGGTGGGCGTAGCCCGCGAGGAGCCCGCCGATCTGGATGCCGTCGGACCTTGGGTCATGCCCGGGGCGTTCGAGACGCGTCGAGTAGGAGAGCTTGCCTCGGGGCTCGAGCGTCGAGTAGTGGAATTCGTGCCCTCGGAGCCTCGTCCCGGGCGGTCCCAGGAGGGTCGGGACGTCGGTGGTCGCCGTCACGTAGCCGAGCGTCGTGAACTTCGGCTGCATGACGGCACGGGCAGGGATCAGGCCCCACATCGGGTAAACACTCCCCGAGTGATCCCGGATCGACTCCGAGCAGGCCATCAGGCCGCCGCACTCGGCATAGATCGCCCCGCCCTGGGCGTGGTAGCGACGGATCGCCGTCTTCATGCTCGTGTTCGAAGCGAGCCGCTCGGCGAACGCCTCCGGATAGCCTCCGCCGAGATAGAGGAGGTCGATGTCGGGCGGGAGTTCCCCGTCGTCAAGCGGCGAGAACGGGACGACCTCGACGCCTTCGTCCCGCAATGCGTCGAGGTTATCCTCATAATAGAAGCAGAAGGCCGCGTCGCGCGCCTGAGCGACTCGGAACGAACGCCCGCAGGGCTCAGGCCGATCTTCCCCTCGATCCTCGAGCATGGGTCCGGAATCGGCGAGTATGGGGGGCCTTGCCAGCGCGATCAGCCGATCGAGGTCGAGGTTCGCCTCCGCGGCGTCCGCGAGTGCGTCGAGGAAGGTCGAGCCCGGCCCGAACTCGTCGGCCGTCAGCAGGCCAAGATGCCGGGAAGGGATCGTCAGGCGCTCATCCCGCAAGAAGTAGCCGAGCGGCTCGACCCCGCGGACCTCGACCCTCAGGCTCGGGGCCAGGTATTGGGAGAAGTGCCGCTCGCTCCCTACCTTGTTCGCCACGACTCCTTCGACGCTCACCGACTCGTCGAAGCGGGCGTAGCCGAGCACCATCGGGGCGATCGATCGGGCCATGCCCCTCGCGTCGACCACCAGGACGACGGGGAGTCCCCAGGCCCTCGCCAGGTCGGCCGTCGATCCCGACTCGTCGAGCGACCCCCGGCCGTCGAACAGGCCCATGACCCCTTCGATCACCGCGATGTCGGCACCTGGCGTCCCTCGACGAAAGGCCCGCGCCAAAGACGCCGGGCCGAGCAGCCACGTATCGAGGTTACGCCCGGGTCTCCCGGTGACCCTGGCGTGATGGCCGGGATCGATGAAATCGGGGCCGACCTTGTACGCCTGGACGCATAACCCGCGACGCGCGAGCGCGGCGAGGATCGCCAGTGTCACCGTCGTCTTGCCCGAGCCGGAATGCGTACCGGCGACGATCAGCGCGGGGATGGACATGGGACGACCCCGAAAAGCGGCGAGGACGGGACGAGGGACCGTCCTTCAATCTCTCGCCTTGCGAAACAAGTGCGAATACGACTTCGCGTAAAGGTGACTTTCGGACGGGGGGGAGTCGTCGAGCATGGGCCCGACGAAGACGAGGGCGGTGCGGGTGATCTCGGCCTCCTCCATGCGAGCCGCGACCTCGGCGAGCGTGCAGCGGAGGATCAACTCGTCGGGCCAACTGACCCGGTAGGCGACCACGACGGCGGCCTCGGGCCCGTAGTGGGGTAGGAGCTTGGAAACCACCTCGGGCATTTGTGCCGCGGAGAGGAAGAGTGTCAGGCCGGTACGGTGGGCAGCCAGGGCTTCGAGGTCCTCGTTCTCGGGGATCCCAGTGCGACCGGCGGCCCGGGTGAGGATCACCGTCTGGTTCTTCCCCGCGGGGGTAAGTTCCATCTTCAGGGCCGCGGCGGCGGCCTGGAAGGCGCTGACGCCGGGGATGACCTCGTAGGTGATCCCGAGCGCGTCGAGCCGTCTCATCTGCTCGGCGATCGCGCCGTAGAGGCTCGGGTCGCCCGAGTGGACGCGGGCGACGTCGCGACCTTCGAACACGGCCTCGGCCATCATCGCGACGATGGCGTCGAGGTCCATCCCCGCCGAGTTCCGGACGACGGCGCCCGGGGGCGCGAAGGCGACGACGGCCCTCGGCACGAGCGAGCCGGCGAACAGGCAGACCGGGCAGCGTTCGATCAGCGCCTTCCCACGGATCGTGAGCAGGTCGGGGTCACCCGGCCCTGCTCCGATGAAATAAACCGTTCCTTGGGACACCGACGTGGTCATGGCAAGCCTTTTCCGAGGAGGATCATCGCCGCCCAGGCGATCGGCCAGGTCAGGAGGAGGACGACGGAGGCCCGATGGGTCCAGTCCGGATCTCCCGGAGTTTCGACCGGCAGCCTCGAGCGCGAAAACCGGAGGAGAACGGCGGCGAGGATCGGAAACAGTCCGAGGAACGCGGAATCGAGCGTGCGAGACATGGGGAGCCGGGCCGGGACGACGAACATGGTCAGCCCGATCCAATAGAAGCCGATGATCAGCCAGGCCATCTCGGCCCAGGACCTCGAAGCCCCGGCGACCCGGTCGTCATCGGTCGAAGCGACTCGGCGGCGGCCCAGCAAGACGACCGGCCCGCTCATCGCGAACCCAAGCCACGCATAGGCCAATCCGAGCACGACGTAGGAGGGGATCGGCGGGGGCTCGTCGTATGGCCAGAATGCGCGGACGAGGAGCGCGGCTAGACTGTAGCCCACGACCAGGGCCGTCAGGTCGAGCAGGTGGAAACCCCGGCGTCCCGGCGGAGGTGAGGTCACGGGCCGGCCTCCCTTGGGATTCGGCCGGAAGCGGGTCGGATCAACTGCCCACCACCATTCCGATGCCGCACTGGATCGGCCAGGCCACCGCGAGGCTCAGCCCGACTCGATTCGTCCAGGGCGTCGACGCGACCCTCCTCGCCTGCTCCGGCGGGACCATCACCCAGGTCGTCCAGACGGTTCCCAGAGCGATCAGCGAGGCCATTGCTAGCCCCACGCTCAAGGCCGCCATGATGAACTCGCCCCGGCTCTTGACCGCATCCGGGATCGTCGACTGGAGGAACGCCGTCACGAGCCAGGGGAAACCGAGCAGGGCCCAAAGATAGTCCCCTACCTTGGGATAGTCGGGGATTTCTCGCGCGAAGCGACGCACCACCAGCAGGAACGGGCCGGTGGCCGTCAGGGCCACCCAACTGAACGTCAACGACACCAGGACCCAGACATGCCCGGTCATCCCCTCTCGAATGACCCCGCGAATATGGATCGAAGCGACGGCGGCTCCCATCACCAAGGCCACGCAGTCGAGGACGCTGAAGCCGTCACCGGTCTCGACCCGGTCCATCATGATCGAAATCCATCGGAGAAGGAAGGAACAAACGCCCGATCGGGCTCGCATCTCGCGACATAACGGACCGGGCCAATGGTATCCTTCCGTCGGATGTCGACAAGCATGTCCCTCGAGGTCTCGAGCCCTCGACGACAGGGCCCTGGCCCGTCCTCATTTTATTATGGCACGGACGGATAGTCCCGGGGCCGATCCTCATTTCCCGGCCCCGATTCAAAAATGATTGGGCGGTACCGCCGAAAACAAGATGGAGGAGGCTCCTTCCCCGACCGCGTTCGTGGGTGACATGGAGGCCGAATCCATCACGCGCAGCACCCTCGACGCGAGTAAATGTCGAATCCGAAATTGTCCGATCGTGTGGTGGCCCCATATAATAAATCGCGAGGTTCGGGGTAGCGTGTCGTGCCGATCGTGAATCGAGGCAGTCAAGGCCACCGAGCAGCATCGAATTCATTCATTCCGCGGGACTCGATCCCTCGGGCTTGGCCAAGGCCGTTGGCGAAAGGTACTGGTTGTCCACATGCCCGTTCCTAAAGTTGTCATCGTAGGACGACCGAACGTCGGCAAGTCGTCCTTATTTAACTGGATTGCCGGTCGCCGGATCGCCATCGTCGACGACATGTCGGGCGTGACACGCGATCGAGTCGGGTCGCTCGCACAGGTGAGTGACGACCCCGAGTCCCGCTTTTTCGAGCTGACCGACACCGGCGGCATCGGCATGGTCGACCGCGACGACCTGAGCGATCACGTCGACCGACAGATTGAAACCGCCTTGAACGAAGCCGATTTGATCCTCTTCACGGTCGACATCCGCGACGGCCTGATGCCGCTGGACGAAGAGGTCGCCCATCGCCTGCGCTACATCAACACGCCCGTCATCCTCGTGATGAACAAGGCCGACACCCCGGAGTTTGACAACCGCGGCGGCGAGTTTTACAAGCTCGGCCGGGGCAAGCCCATCGCCGTCTCGACGCAGCAGAACCGCAATAAAAAGCCGCTCCTGAAACTCATCGAGGAACGGCTCCCCCCGAGCGACGACGCGAAGCCCTCCGATACGGCGATGAAGATCGCCGTCATCGGCCGACCGAATACCGGCAAGTCGACGTTCATCAACACCCTGGCGCGGGCCGAGCGGATGATCGTCTCGGAACGCGCCGGGACGACCCGCGACTCGGTCGACGTCCGTTTCGAGCTCGACGGACTCCCGTTCATCGCCATCGACACCGCCGGCATCAAGCGCAAGGCGAAGATCCGCGACAACCTCGACTTCTACTCGGTCCACCGCGCCGAGCGGTCGATCCGAAGGGCCGACGTCGTCCTGCTCTTCCTCGATCCGACGCAGGGGATCTCCCGGCTCGACAAGCAGATGGCGGACTATATCGCCAAGCAATACAAGCCGTGCATCTTCTCGGTCAACAAGTGGGACCTGATGGTCAGCGACCCCTCGGTCCTCGAAGGTTCGATGGGCAAGTACGCCAACGTGATTCATCACGCCTTCCGGTCGATGTCCTACATGCCCCTGGCGTTCATCACCGCCAAGACCGGTCGGAACATCAAGGCGCTCTTGAACCTCGCCCAGGCGATGCACAAGCAGGCCTCCAAGCGAGTGGGGACCGGCATCCTGAACCGCGTCCTCCGCGAAGCCGTCGAGGCCCATCCCCCTTCCTCTCGCGACAACCGCAACGCGCGGATCTACTACGCCACCCAGGTGAGTGCGGCCCCGCCGACGATCGTGCTCTTCGTCAACAGCACGTCCCTGTTCGACGCCACCTACCAGCGCTACCTCCTGAACTTCTTCCGCGAAAAGCTGCCGTTCCACGACGTCCCGATCAAGCTCTACCTCCGAGCTCGGACCCAAACCGATCGCTCGGCGTACGCGCCGAAGGGCGACAGGGGAATCGAGATCGAGCCGACCCCATTCTCCGACTTCCAGGAAGAGCTGACCGACGCCGATTTCTCCACGGCGTTCGCCGAACGCCAACTCGACCACGAAATCAACGAGCTCCTTTCAGAGCTGGACGACTGAGTCTTTCTCCCAGGACCCGATTTTTCCCAACCCACCGACATCGGGTACCACGGGTTTCGTCTTCGGAACCCGTGGTACTCCCAAGTACCGACACACCCTGATTTTGCTTCATGAGTCGGTCGGAGAGCATTGGGATCGACTTGACGCCCTTTCGCGGCCGATGCTATCTTGGCCCGCGTTCCCCTTCCGACATGCACGCCGAGCGATTCGGTCTCGACCGACATCTCGGCAGCCCCGCGCCGCATCGATGGGCCCAATCGGCGCACCTCCCCATCATGGCTGACGAACGGATCCGGCGGCAGATTGCCTTCCTCGCCGCCCAGATGATGTATCACCGCCTCGAGTCCGAGTATTTCACCTCGAAACGCAAGGCGGCCAAGCAACTCGGGGTCGAGTACCGCCACCGACCCGGTGACCTCCCCACGAACCGCGAGATCCGCGACCAGATCCAGGCGATGGCCCGGATCCACGAAGGTGACAAGCGGCTCGACCACCTTCGCGACATGCGACTCGAGGCGCTTCGCCTCATGCGCAAACTGACCCGCTTCCGCCCACGGCTGATCGGAAGCGTCTGGACCGGCCACGTCCGGCACGGGTCCGACATCGACATCCACCTCTTCAGCGACAGCCTCTCGATCGTCACCGACGTGCTCGACGAGCTCGCCCTCCCCTACGAGGTCCAGCGCAAGCGGATCGTCAAGCACAACGAGGAGCGTGTCTTCACGCACATCCACATCGAAGACCGCTATCCCTACGAGCTCACCCTCTACCCCGAGGACAAAGCCCACTACGTCTTCAAGAGCTCGATCACCGGCCAGGCGATCGAGCGTGCCTCGATCGCCGAGCTCGAGGCCTTCCTGCGGGCCGAAGACCCCGACATCGACCTCGACCGCGAGGTCGAGCGCGTCGAGGACCACGTCGACCGTTTCGAGATCTACAGGCTCCTCCTCCTGCCGCTCGAACGGGTGAAGCAAAGCCCCAAGTATCACCCCGAAGGCGATGCGCTCTACCACAGCCTCCAGGTCTTCGAGCTGGCCCGCGAGGAGCGATCATACGACGAGGAATTCCTCTTGGCCGCACTTTTGCATGACGTCGGGAAGGCCATCGACCCGGCCGACCACGTGCTCGCGGGGCTCCAGGCCCTCGAGGGGACGATCACCGAACGGACCGAGACCCTCATCGCGCACCACATGGACGCCCTGGCCTATCGCAACGGCACACTCGGCGCGCGTGCCCGGATTCGTCTCCAACAATCGGAAGAGTTCGACGACCTGATGCTGCTCCGCGAGCTCGATGTCCGAGGTCGGCAGCCGGGTGCCGTCGTTTGCGAGGTCTCGGAGGCCCTCGACTTCATCCGAGAGCTCGCCGCGGAAGACGACCTGGACGAGTGACGGATTCTCGAAGTCGCCCGTCGCGGCCCACGTGGTTTCGACGGCCGGGCCCGACCGAGGGCCCGGCATCTTTCCCATTCAACGAGAGTTCAACCATGGATGTTTTGTCGAGCTTGAACGACGACCTCGCCGGCTCCATCCGCGCCTACTTCGAGAGCGACCGGTCGCGGATGACGATGATGGCCGCCCGCAAGTTCGGCGTCCCCGAACAACTGGTGGTTGAGGCCCTCCTCGGCCAATGGCCGATCACGCGCCTCCGCGAGGGCGTTTTCTCCGAGTTGCTCCAGGCCCTCCCAGAGCTCGGCACGATGCGAGTCTTCGTCCGCAGCCGCGCCGCGGTGATCGAGTCGGTCGGGGTCTTCGGCGGATTCTCCGAGACCGGTCCGTTCTTCAACGTCCAGACCGACACCCTCGACATGCACATCCTGCACGCCGAAATCGGCTCCGTCTACGCCGTCGAGAAGTGGGGACACGACTCGCCGACCGTCACCTATTCCTTCCAATTCTTCGACAAGACCGGCGACGCAGCCTTCAAAGCCTTCCTCTGGGAAGACTTCCCCGACGTCCCCCGGGCCACGATCGACGCATTCCATGCGCTCGCGACGCGATTCTCATCTGGGGAGGGGGAAGATTCACCACGAAGGCACAAAGGGCACAAAGATAAAGACCAATGAATTTTAAATCATTTTTGTTTGTTCTTGCGATGGTCTATCTTACTTACGAATTGACTCATCACCACAAAGGGCACAAAACTTTCTATCTTCACTTTGTGCCCTTCGTGCCTTCGTGGTGAATCCTCCCCCACTCCATCAATAAACCTTGGCGACCAGTAACGTCCGGTCGTCCGCCGCGGGTTCGCCGTCGGTGAAGTCCTGGAGGGCTTCGAGGACGGCTTCGATCAAGCCGTCGGCGTCGAGGTGGCAGTTCGCGAGGGCCTTGTCGAGCCGGCCCATGCCGAACATGGAGCCTGTCGGGTTGGTCGCGTCGGTGATCCCGTCGGTGTAGAAGACGATCTGATCGCCGGGGCGGAGGGTCTGGGTCGACTGCTCGTATTCCTGCTCGGGGAAAAGCCCCAACGGTAGGTTACCGACGCTGTCGAGCGAGATGACCGAGCCGTCCTCGCACCGCTTGAGGCGCGGGGGATTGTGTCCCGCACAAGCGTAGGTCAGCTCGCGACGCGACGGGTCATACGTCCCATAGAAAGCCGTGACGAACGTCTCGTTGTCGGCCGTGTAGAGCGTGGCCAACTGCCGGTTGACGTGGTTGAGCATGGACGCGGGGGGGTCCGGGGGTCCCGGGACCGCGTGGGCGATGCTGTGGGTGATCGCCATCATCACCGCCGCGGGAGTCCCGTGGCCGCTCACGTCGGCGATCAGGATCCCCCAACGACCGTCGGGCAACGGGAAGAAGTCGTAGTAGTCGCCCCCGGCCCACTGCGAGGTCTGATAATAAGCCGCGAGACCGAGTCCGGGGATCTCCGGGATGGTCTTCGGGAGCAACGAGCGCTGGATGTCGGCGACGACTTTCAACTCGCGTTCGACGATCTGATAGGCCCGCTTCAGTTCATCGGCCAGGACGAGGTTCTGGGTCGCCCGGCCGAACAGGTTGCTCATCCAGACGTGTTCGGGAAATTCTTCGTGGTCGAATGCGTCGGGGCTCGAGCGCATCAGCACGGTCATGTTCTGGCCGACGCCCCCGCTGTAGTGGGGAATGGCCATCAGCGAGCGTTGCCCTTCGAGGTAGGCCGCGGCCGGGTCGTCCGGCGGGACCTCGACGTCGTCGAGGAGCCGGGGGACGTCGCCGTACAGGAGCTCGCCCAAAATCCCCCCTTCGAGCAGGGGGAGGCGATCCTTCTCCTTCCAGGGGTTGATTTCCTCGGTCCAGCCACTGAAGCGAGTGATCCGGTACTTCGGGTACGACAAGTCACGCCGGCTCACGGCGAGGAAGCGTTCGGCGGGCAGGATCTCGCGGATCCTCGCCCCGTAGGCCCGGACCATCGCCTGAGGGTCCGTCTGGCGGCTCATCTCGCGCATCGTGGCCACGATGACGTCCAGGCGCCGCCGCCAGTCCACCGACTTCAGGCTCTGATCGAGCTCGCCTTGCTGCAAAATCATCGTCGCCGCCCCTCGTCGAGGACCATCATACCGAGACCTCTCGGGACTTGCCTCGACCCATTGTAGAGGTCAGGGCAAATCATCGAAAGGTGAGTCGATCTCGAGGATCCCTGAGCGGTCGGCCGGATCGAGCTCGATCGCGGGACGAAAAAAGGCCGGCGACGTCTCGTTGAGATGCCGCCGGCCCTGAGACAAAGCCCGGCCGAGTCGGCCGGGCGAATCAGGTCGAGCTCACTTGATGAAGAGCATTTCCTGATAGGTCGGCAACGGCCATAGGTCGTCGGCGACGAGGCCTTCGAGCTTGTCGCCGGCGGCCCGGACGGCGTTCATCGCGGGGATGAGCGTCTCGAGCGAGTGCTTGGCATGGGTCAACGTGTCGCCCTCGACGTGGTCGTCGATGGCCTTGGACAGGGCGATCGTCTTGGTACGCAGCTCCTCGATCGTCGTGGAGACCTCGGTGAGGAGGTCCGCCTGCCCCTTGGGCACAGCAACGCCGGCCGACTTCAGGTTGGAGATCGCCACGGCGACCTCAGCCTGGTAGCGGAGCGAGGCCGGGAGGATCTGGCGGTTGGCCATCTGGACGGTGATCTGCGACTCGATGTTGATCGTCTTGATGTAGTTCTCGAGCAGGATCTCGTAGCGAGAGTGGAGCTCACGCTCGCTGAAGACGCCGTACTTGCCGAACAGGGCGATCGACTTGGGCGAGATCAGGTCGGGGAGGCTGTCGAGCGTGGTCTTGTTGTTGGGAAGGCCACGAGCTTCGGCTTCCTTGTGCCAGGCCTCGCTGTAACCGTCGCCGTTGAAGATGACCTTCTTGCTCCGGGCGATGATCTTGGGCAGGAGGGCCTGGATCTCGGCGGTCAGGTCCTTGCCGGCGGCGACCGCGGCTTCCAGCGTCGTCGCGATCTCGTCGATGGCCTCGGCGGCGATCGTGTTCAGGACGACGTTGGGACCGGCGATCGACTGGCTCGAGCCGACGGCGCGGAACTCGAACTTGTTGCCGGTGAAGGCGAACGGGCTGGTCCGGTTGCGGTCGCCGGCGTCGCGCGGGAGGGTCGGCAGGACGGAGACGCCGACGGTCATCGTGCCGCCAGCCTTGGTGCTCTTGGCGCCCCCCTTCTCGATCTGGTCGACGATGTCCTGGAGCATGTCGCCGAGGAAGACCGAGATGATGGCCGGAGGGGCCTCGTTGGCACCGAGGCGGTGGTCGTTGCCCGCGTAGGCGATCGAGACGCGGAGCAGGTCGGCATGCTTGGCGACGGCGTCGAGCACGGCCGCGAGGAAGAGCAGGAACTGGGCGTTCTCGTGCGGGGTGTCGCCCGGCTTGAGGAGGTTATTGCCCAGGTCGTCCGACATCGACCAGTTCAGGTGCTTGCCCGAGCCGTTGACGCCGGCGAACGGCTTCTCGTGGAGCAGGAGCTGGAGGCCGTACCGCGATGAGATCCGCTTCATCGTCTCCATGATCAGCATGTTGTGATCGGTGGCGACGTTGGCGTTCTCGAACAGCGGGGCGAGCTCGTACTGGGCCGGGGCGACCTCGTTATGCCGGGTCTTGACCGGGACGCCGAGCTTGTAGAGTTCGAGCTCGGTTTCGAGCATGCAGGCGAGGACGCGCTCGGGGATGGCGCCGAAGTAGTGGTCTTCCATCTCCTGGCCCTTCGGGGGCTTGGCCCCGAAAAGGGTCCGACCCGCGTTCAGGAGGTCGGGGCGGGAGTAGTAGAAGTTCTGGTCGATCAGGAAGTATTCCTGCTCGGGGCCGGCGGTCGTGTAGACCTTCGAGGCTTCGGACTTGAACAGCTTGAGGATCCGGAGGGCCTGCTTGGAGAGGGCCTCCATCGAGCGGAGCAGCGGGGTCTTCTTGTCGAGCGCCTCGCCGGTCCACGAGCAGAACGCGGTCGGGATGCAGAGGGTCGTCCCGTTCGGGTTCTCGAGGATGAAGGCGGGGCTGGTCGGGTCCCACGCGGTGTATCCGCGGGCCTCGAACGTGGCGCGGATGCCGCCCGAGGGGAAGCTCGAGGCGTCGGGCTCGCCGCGGACGAGTTCCTTGCCGCTGAACTCGGCGATCGCGCTGCCGGCCTCGGTCGGCGAGAGGAACGAGTCGTGCTTCTCGGCGGTCAGCCCGGTCATGGGCTGGAACCAGTGCGTGTAGTGCGTCGCCCCCTTCTCGATCGCCCACTCCTTCATGACCGACGCAACGACGTCGGCCACGGACGGGTCGAGGGGAGCTCCCTTCTTGAGGGTGTTGCGCAAGGCCTTATAAATATGCTCAGGCAGCCGCGCCCGCATCACCTCGTCGGAGAAGACGTTGACGCCGAAAAGCGTGCGGACCGGGGTCTCTTTGAAGTTCAGTCGGGTGCCGTTGGACTGCCAGGCGGTGACGGCCGCGATGGCGTTCTGACGGGCGGCGGACTGTTGCATCGGGAAGGCTCCAACGTTGAGGACGTCGTCTGGGGCGTAACTCGGCGGACCCTACCCCCCGGCCGAGACTCGGCCGGGTCGGGCTGAACCGGGCCGCGCAGCGACTCGCCTCGTCCCTTCATCGGGGCGAGGCTGGCTTTGCGCACGGGTCGCGGATCTGGGAGCACCTAGTCCGAGGGAGAAGCCGGTCCCTTCGATGGATCCGCCGCACCAAATCGTCAACGAGGGGGTCCCCCGCGGTGTTCGCCGGGGCCGTCGATCGAAAGGGTCTGCGAGGATCAGTCGTGGGAACAACTCGCGGTACGGCCGACTTGGCTCAAAGGCAGGTAGACCTTCGCTCGGGGAAGATCCCTGGAATCGTCGAGATCGAAAACCAAGCCAGCCACCGCCGCAGCGGGAGAGACGCCGGTCCTGCATTTCGGTCGGGAACCACCCCAAGGCTCGGGGTGGCCCCGCAATCCCATTCTCGCTTGAGGCATGATTATAGCGGGGCGTTCAGACCGCCGCCAGACCCCGCCCAACCTCCGTGCTCACTTCTGATTAAGTTTCGCGAGAGCATCCTTGGGATGGTCCTTGACGTCTTCGAGACATCCCTTGCAGCAGACCAAGAGCGGCGTCCCCTCGGCGCTTGTCTTAAGAGGTGTCCCCATCGAGCCGAGGGGCTCACCCGTGATCGGGCAGACCTTCTGCGCCAGGGCCAGCTTCTGGTCTGCTTCGGGAAGTTTCTTGATGTTGGCGAGTTCTTCTTCGCCGAGCTTGACGTCGGCAGCTTTCGGCGCGGTGCTCGCGGCCGCACCGGGGGCGGCCTTCGACTCTTCAGGCTTGGCGGGCGGAGTCTCCGGGGCATTGCCGGGGACGGCCGGGGGCACGTCCTTCGACTCCGGCGGCTTCTCCTCGCAGCCGACGAACATCGTCAAGACCATCGCCGCCAGGAAGGCGTTACGAATGACAACCATGGATGTTTTCTCACGAAGCTCTCGGACGGGACCCGAAACCTCCGACGACCGTAGCCGACGGGGGACGGGCCTATTGTAAGGGGTCAGACGCGGCCCCGCCAAGGTCGCGAAGGGTGCGGGGCGGTCCTAGTCCCCCGTCAGGCGAGTTCCGGCAGGTCGTCGTCGACCGGTTCCTCGCGAGGAATCCCCTTGTAGAACCGGCGATTGTCGAGCGCGAAGACCTTGTCGGTGAAGTCGCCGTCGCTGGTCGAGCGGAGCCGTTCCCGGGCCGCGATGTTCATCTTGGCGTCGAGGTCGTCGATGTACGAGACCAGGAGCGCCTCGAGGGTCTGGGGGACGACCGGGGCGCCGAAGTCGCGCCGGCCGTGGTGGGAAAGGATCGCATGCTCGAGCAAGAGCAGCGTCTCCTCCGGGAAGCCCTCGATCTTGCGGGCCGCCTCACGGACGAGGTCGCGACCCATCAGGACGTGACCGATCAAGCACCCTTCCTTGGTGTATTTCGCCTCGACCGGATGGTAGTCGAGCTCGCGGAGCTTCCCGATGTCGTGGAGGATCGTCGCCGCGATGATCACCCCCTTGTTCAGCGGGGGGTTCAACCGCTCGTAGTAGCTCGCGTAGTGGTCGGCGAGGAAGCCCGCGATCCGCGTCATGCTCCAGACGTGCTCGAGGAGCCCCGCGGTGTAGCTGTGGTGGAAGTTCTGCGCGGCGGGCATCTTCTTGAAGAGCTCGCCATGCTCTTGCAGGATCGATACGACGAGTTGCTTCAGGCGAGGGTCATCGATGCAGCGATCGATGCGGTCGTGGATCGAGCGGAGCAGCTCGTCGGGGTTGTAGTCGGTGCTCTCGACGAGGTCGAAGAAGTCGTAGCCCTCGGCCACGTCCTCATCCCGGGCGGGCCGGATCTCCATCACGTCGAGCTGGAGCCCGTACTTGACCTTCCAGTCGCCTCGGACGCGGAGCCGATAGCCGATCCCGTCGACCCACGTCTCGGCCTGCTCGCGCAGGGCATTTCCCGACCAGAACGGGGCCACCGCGCTCGATCGGCGGTCGCGGAAGTGGCACTTCACGAACGGATTGCCGTGCTTGTCGACCCCCTTGTCCTTCTTGACCAGGGCCGCGAAACAGATCGCCTCCTGCCCGTGGGACAGGTCGGAAAGCCTCACCACCGCCGTATCGATGCTAGCCATTGGGCCATCGCCCCTTTCCGCAAACCCGACGTCGGTCGCGAGACGCCACGATCATCTCAACGTTGTTTTATCGTCCTGGAGCGGGCCTAGACTTGAACTAACCATATGACAACTACGGTTCAAGGAGATACCATGTCCGCCTGTCCCCTACAATAGTGACCAAAAAGACACCTATAGAACCAAGTCTAAGGGGTGGGGAAGATGAATCGATTGCCTCGATCTCTTGCCGCGATCCCGCCCAGGACGAAGGGGCACCGATCCTCAAGACTGATTCGGAACGACTGGTAAATCCGGTCGTCGAGATCGATCGAGTCTATCGCGAAGCCGTTGAGGATACGACCGTGAGCCCGATCGAGCGAAAAACGGCCGAGACCCTGGGAATGCTGGGCCAGCCGGCCCCGGTCCGTGGGCTCTCGGCGAAACGTTGGGACGCGATCATCGTCGGCGCGGGGCACAATGGCCTGACGTGTGCGGCCTATCTGGCGAGAGCGGGCAAGTCCGTCCTCGTCCTGGAGTCCAGGCCCAGGGTCGGGGGTGCCTGCACGATCGACGAGGTCTGGCCGGGATACCGGGTCTCACCTTGCGCGTACCTGGTCGGGTTGCTCCACGGGAAGGTCATCGAGGAGCTGGACCTGATCGGCCAGGGGCTCCGATGGTTCCCGGCCTCCGCGGGGATGTTCGTCCCGTTCGACGACGGCGAGAGCGTGCAACTCTGGGACGACGACGAGGCCTGCGAGGCCGAGATTCGCCGCGTGGCGCCGGGCGACGTCGAGGGGTGGCGGGCGCTCGGTGACGTGAAACGCCGACTCCGCGACGCGATCCGCCCTCCCGACGACGGCGACCTCTGGATCGGGCCCGCCCCGTCTCGGGGCCAACTCGAGGAGCGAATCGGCGACGATCCCGAAGCGAAGAAGCTCCTGTTCGACTGGTCGATGGTCGAGCTCGTCGAGCATTACCTCCGCGACGAACGGCTCCAGACGGCACTCCTGGGCCAGGGGGTCATCGGGACGAACGCCAGCCCGCACGACCCCGGCACCGCCTCGATCCACTTCCACCACGCGTCGGGGCGGCTCGGCGGCTCGCCTGGCCTCTGGGGATATGTCGAGGGGGGGATGGGGATGGTCTCCTTCCTCCTGTGCGACGTCGCCCGGCAGGCCGGCGCGGTCGTGGCCACGGGGCTGCCCGTGGCCCGGATCCTCCCCGGAGAAGGGGTCGAGCTCGAAGGAGGAGAGCGCCTCGAGTCCGAGGTCGTCGTCTCCAACGCCGATCCCCGATCCACCTTGCGACTGCTCGGCGATGCCGCCGACCCGTCATGGCGATCGCGCGTCGAGGCGATCCCGATGGTCGGTTGCACGGTGAAGCTCAACGTCGCGCTCAAGGAGCTGCCGAACTTCCTCGCCCGGCCCGGCACGAGTCAGCCCCACCACCTCGGCCAGATCAACACACCTTTGTCTAAAGACGAATGGCGCACCGCCCCCGAAATCGCCCGGGCCGGCAGGCTACCTGAGCGGCTATGGACGGAGCTCTATTTCCACGCCGCACACGACCCGAGCGTGGCCCCGGAGGGGGTGCAGACGATGAGTGTCTTCGCCCAGTATGTGCCGCACACCTTCGCCGAAGGGGACTGGGACTCGCGCCGGGAGGAGGTCAAGGACCTCGCCCTGGGCTCGATCGCCCGGTATTGCGACAATCTCCCTGACGCGGTGATCGCCGCCCAGGTCCTGGGTCCGCCCGACATCGAGCGGACCGTGGGCCTGTCCGGCGGCCACATCTTCCAGGGGGAGTGTTTACCGGCTTATATGTGGGACCGTCGTCTCGAGCCCCGGACGCCCATGCCCGGCGTCTTCCTCTGCGGCGCCTGCACCCATCCGGGCGGCAGCGTCATCGCCATCAACGGCCGCAACGCCGCGATGGAGGTTTTGCGGGCGTCGGCGACGACGCCCGCATGAATCCGGTCAGGCGAAGGGCCGGGCGTGATTCCCATAGTCCAGCGGAGTGGGAAGGTCGGAGTTACCCATCAAGAACTGATCGATCGACTGGGCGGCGTGACGCCCTTCGGCGATCGCCCAGACGATGAGGCTCTGGCCTCGGGTCATGTCGCCGGCGGTGAAGACCTTGTCGAGGCTCGTCCGCTTGTCGGCCCCGGCCTTGACGTTCCCCATCCGGTCGAGCTCGACGCCGAGGGCGTCGAGCAGGCCCTTCCGCTCGGGGCCGACGAACCCCATCGCCAGCAGGACGAGATCGGCGGGGTAGGTCTTCTCCGAGCCCGGGATTTCGACGAACGTCGCGCGGCCGTTCTCGGTCTTCAACTCGACCCGAACGGTCTCGAGGCCGGTCACGTGGCCGTTGTCGCCCAGGAACCGCTTCGTGCTGATGGCGTACTCGCGCAGGCCCCCTTCTTCGTGGGCCGAGGAGACGCGGAAGACGTTCGACCACTGGGGCCAGGGGTTGGTCGGTGTCCGGCCGTCTGGAGGACGGGGGACGATCTCGAACTGGTGGACGCTCTTGCAGCCGTGACGATGGGCCGTCCCTAGGCAGTCGGCGCCGGTGTCACCGCCGCCGATGATGATCACGTCCCGCCCCTTTGCGGAGATGAACAACTCTTCCGCGATCTCGTCGCCGGCGACCCGCTTGTTCTGGAGCGGGAGATACGTCATCGCGAAGTGGATTCCCTCGAGATCCCGGCCGGGGATCGGGAGGTCGCGCCCCTGGGTCGCCCCGCCGCAGAGGCAGACGGCGTCGAACTCGGCGAGGAGTCGGTCGGCGGGAAGGTCGATGCCGACGTTGACGCCCGGCTTGAAGACAACCCCCTCGGCCTCCATCTGGGCGAGGCGACGGTCGAGGTGCCGCTTCTCCATCTTGAAGTCGGGGATCCCGTAGCGCAGCAGGCCACCGATCCGGTCGTCACGCTCGAAGACCGTGACGGAGTGCCCTGCCCTCGCGAGTTGCTGCGCCGCGGCGAGCCCCGCCGGGCCCGAGCCGACGACGGCCACGGTCTTGCCCGTGAGGACCTTGGGAGGCTGCGGGACGACCCAGCCTTCCTCCCAGGCTTTCTCGATGATGCTCGCCTCGACCTGCTTGATCGTGACGGGATCGCTGTTGATCCCGAGCACGCACGAGGCCTCGCAAGGCGCCGGGCAGAGCTTGCCGGTGAACTCGGGGAAGTTGTTCGTCGCGTGCAAGCGGTCGATCGCCGAGCGCCATTGGTCGCGATAGACGAGGTCGTTCCAGTCGGGGATCAGGTTCCCGAGCGGGCATCCCTGGTGGCAGAACGGGATCCCGCAGTCCATGCACCGCGCCCCCTGGGCCCGGAGCTTCTCCTCGGGGAACGGGTTATAAACCTCGAGATAATCCTGCACCCGCTCCGGGATCGGCCGCCGGGTCGGCAACTCGCGAGGAAACTCCATGAATCCGGTCGGCTTACCCACAACTCACCTCCGAAGGCCCTGACTGACCTGCGGATCCCTCAAGAGATCGATCCACAGATGACGCAGATGTACGCGATTGGGAGAAAGAATATAACGCTTGTAGTCGAGGCGGGAACTTCCAAAATTCAAGAGGATCGCACGCGAAAACTGTGTTGCCTTGAGATAGTTCATGACTTGCGATTGCTCTCGCTTGGTCAACTCCCCGAGTGCCTTCAATTCGACGATGACCGAGCCGTAGCAGACGAAATCCGCCCGGAACGAGCAGGAGAGCGGCCGGCCTTTGTAAGAGACCGGCAAATCGACCTCTCGCTGGAAGGGAACGCCTCGCTCGGCGAATTCGAGGGCGAGGGCCTCTTGGTAGACCGACTCCAGGAATCCCTGTCCGAGCTGGCGATGGACCTCCATTGCAGACCCGATGATCGAATAGGTCTGAGAATCTCTCTGACTATTCTCTTCATCTGCGTCAATCTGCGTCATCTGCGGATCGATCTCTCAGGACTTCACTTCCGCGAAATCGGCTCTTCCATTTCCTTGAGGCGTTTGGCCTCTTCGAGCTTCTTCTGTTCTTCGAGGACCCGGCGGTAGTCGACGGGCATGACCTTGACGAACTTGCTGATGGCCCAGTCCCAGTCGCCGAGGATGCGGGCGGCGACGGTGCTGCCGGTGTAGCCCGCGTGCTGGATCAAGAGGTCGCGGAGCAGGTCGAGGTCTTCGGGCTCGCGGAGCGGTTCGAGGTCGACCATCTCGAGGTTGCAGCGCTGGGGGAACTCGCCCGACTCGTCGAAGACGAACGCCGATCCACCGCTCATGCCCGCCGCGAAGTTGCGGCCGGTCGCCCCGATCACGACGGCGAGACCGCCGGTCATGTACTCGCAGGCGTGGTCGCCGGTCCCTTCGACGACGGCAAGCGCCCCGCTATTCCTGACGCAGAACCGTTCGCCGGCGCGGCCCCGGAAGAAGGCCCGGCCGCCGGTCGCCCCGTAGAGTGCGACGTTGCCGATGATGACGTTGTCCTCGGGGACGAACGTCGCGACCTTGGGCGGGAAGATCATGATCTTGCCGCCGGAGAGGCCCTTGCCGACATAGTCGTTGGCGTCCCCTTCGAGCGTCAGGGTCATCCCCTTCGGCACGAACGCGCCGAAGCTCTGGCCGGCGGAGCCCTGGAACTTGATCTTGATCGTGTCGTCGGGCAGCCCGGCCGAGCCGTACTTGCGGGTCAGCTCGCTCCCCAGGATCGTCCCGACGGTTCGGTTGACGTTCCGGATTGTCATGGCGATGTCGACGGCCTCACCACGCTCGAGGGCCGGGGCCGCGAGCGGCAGGAGTTGCTGGTCGAGCGCCTTGTCGAGCCCGTGGTCCTGGCTGATCATCTGCCGCACGGCCACGTCCGGGCCGACGGGCGGGCGGTAGAAGATGTTGCTGAAGTCGAGGCCCTGGGCCTTGTAGTGGCCGATGGCCTGCTTCATGTCGAGCAGGTCGCTGCGGCCGATCATCTCGTCCATCGTGCGGAAGCCGAGCTGGGCCATCAGCTCGCGGACTTCCTGGGCGATGAACTTGAAGAAGTTGACCACATGTTCGGCCTTGCCCGCAAACTTCTCGCGAAGCTTGGGGTTCTGGGTGGCGATCCCCACCGGGCACGTGTCGAGGTGGCAGACCCGCATCATGATGCAGCCCATGACCACCAGGGGCGCGGTGGCGAAGCCGTATTCCTCGGCCCCGAGCAGGGCGGCGATCACCACGTCGCGGCCGGTCTTCATCTGGCCGTCGGCCTGGACGACGATCCGGTCGCGAAGTCGGTTCAGGACGAGGGTCTGCTGGGTCTCGGCCAGGCCGAGCTCCCAGGGGATGCCGGCATGCTTGAGCGAGGTCAACGGGCTCGCGCCGGTGCCGCCGTCGAAGCCGCTGATGAGGACGACGTCGCTGTGGGCCTTCGCCACGCCTGCGGCAACGGTCCCGACCCCGACCTCGGCCACGAGCTTCACGCTGATGCGTGCCCTCGGGTTCGAGTTCTTGAGGTCGTGGATCAGTTGCGCGAGGTCTTCGATCGAGTAGATGTCGTGGTGCGGCGGCGGGCTGATCAGCGCGACGCCGGGGGTCGAGTGCCGGACCTTGGCGATCCACGGCCAAACCTTGTGGCCGGGGAGCTGCCCCCCCTCGCCCGGCTTGGCCCCCTGGGCCATCTTGATCTGGATCTCGTCGGAGTTGACCAAGTACTCGCTGGTCACCCCGAATCGGCCCGAGGCCACCTGCTTGATCGAGCTCCGCTTGCTGTCGCCGTTCGGCAGCGGGGTGAACCGGGACGGGTCTTCACCCCCTTCGCCGGTGTTGCTCCGGCCGCCGAGCCGGTTCATGGCGATAGCCAAGGTCTCGTGAGACTCGCCACTGATCGAGCCATAAGACATGGCACCGGTCGCAAACCGCTTCACGATCGACTCGACCGACTCGACCTCATCGATCGGGACGGCCGTGCATTCGTCGAGGGCGAAACGAAAGAGGCCGCGGAGCGTGCAAAGCCGCTCGTTCTGCTCGTCGACGAGGTTCGTGTAGCTCTTGAAGATGTCGTACCGGCCGGCCTGGGTCGCGTGCTGGAGCCGGAAGACGGTCTCGGGGTTGAACAGGTGGTACTCGCCATCCCGGCGCCACTGGTACTGGCCCCCCTCCTCGAGCAGGGGCGGGCCGACTTCGCGGTCGGCGTAGGCGCGGTGGTGATGCGACAGGGTCTCGCGGGCGATCGCGTCGAGGCCGATGCCGCCGATTCGCGAGGCGGTCTTATCGAAGTAGCGGTCGATGAACTCCTGATTCAGGCCGATCGCCTCGAAGATCTGGGCCCCTCGGTAGCTCTGGATCGTGCTGATGCCCATCTTGGACATCACCTTCACCACCCCCTTCTTGACCGCTTTGCGGTAGCGGTAGACGGCCTCGGCGTGGTCGACCTCGGGCTTGATCAACCCCTGGTTGATCATGTCGTCGAGGGTCTCGAACGCGACGTACGGGTTGATCGACCCCGCGCCGTAGCCGAGCAAGAGGGCGAAGTGGTGGACCTCTCGGGCGTCGCCGCACTCGAGCACGAGGCCGGCCTGGGTCCGCTGCCCCTGGCGGACCAGGTGGTGGTGCAGCCCGGCGCAAGCGAGGAGCGAGGGGATCGGCGCGTTTTCGGCGTCGACGCCCCGGTCCGACAGGATGATCAGGTTCGCGCCGTCGGCGATGGCCTTGCTGGCCTCCGCGAATATGACCTCGAGCGACCGCTCGAGGCCGGCAGCCCCTTCCTTCGCGGGGAAGAGGATCGGCAGGACGGCCGACTTGAACCCTCGCCAGCCGTCGAGTTGCTTGAGCTTCGCGAGGTCGTCGTTGTCGATGATCGGGATGTCGAGCGAGATCTGGCGGCAGCTTTCGGGTGTCGGGGTCAGGAGGTTCCCCTCCCCGCCGGCGCCGGTGAGGACCGACGTGACGAGCTCCTCGCGGATCGCGTCGAGCGGCGGGTTGGTCACCTGGGCGAAGAGTTGCTTGAAGTAGTTGAAGAGCGGCTGCGAGCGGTCGGAGAGCACGGCCAAGGGGGTGTCGGTCCCCATGGAGCCGAGCGCCTCCTCGCCGTTGCTGCCCATCGGCGCGAGGATGTACTTGAGGTCCTCGAGCGTGTAGCCGAACGCCTGCTGGCGGTGGAGCAAGGTGTCGTGGTCGGGCCCGGGGACGTGCGGGGCGCCTGGGACCTCGGCGAGCGGGACCATGTACTCGCGGAGCCACTTGCCGTAGGGCTTGGCCGAGGCGATCGAATGCTTGAGCTCCTCGTCGTCGACGATCCGCCCCTCCTCGAGGTTCACGAGGAACATCCGGCCCGGCTCGAGCCGGCCCTTGTGCAGCACGTCCTCGGGGGCGATGTCGAGCGCCCCGACCTCGGAGGCCATGATCACCAGGCCGTCCTTGGTGACGACGTACCGGCTCGGACGGAGCCCGTTGCGGTCGAGCACGGCACCGATGTTCTTGCCGTCGGTGAAACCGATCGACGCCGGGCCGTCCCACGGCTCCATCAAACAGCTATGATAAGCGTAAAAGTCCTTCTTGACCTGGGACATCGTCTCGTGATTTTCCCAGGCCTCGGGGATGAGCATCATCATCGCCCGAGGGAGGGTATAGCCCGACTTGACGAGCAGCTCGACGGCGTTGTCGAGGCAGGCCGTGTCGGAGAGCCCCTCGCGGATGATCGGCAGGAGCTTGTCGACGTCGCCCGGCTCGTACAGCTCGGAGGCGAAGAGCGCCTCGCGGGCCCGCATCCAGTTGATGTTGCCGCGGAGGGTGTTGATCTCGCCGTTGTGCGAGATCATCCGGTAGGGGTGCGCCAGCTCCCAGCTCGGGAAAGTGTTCGTGCTGAACCGCGAGTGGAAGAGGGCGATTGCACTCGTGAGCCGGGGGTCGGACAGGTCGTCGGCGAAGTACTCGCCGAGCTGGTCGGGGGTGAGCATCCCCTTGTACACGACCGTGCGGCAGGACATGCTCGAAAAGTAAAAATATTTGTGATCGTCGAGCCCGGAGCGTTCGATGCGGGACTCGAACACCTTGCGGATGACGAAGAGCTTGCGCTCGAAGCGATCGACGTCGGCGCCCACCATGTTCGGCCCTCGGCCGATCAGGGCGTGAAACATCGCCGGTTCGACCGACTTCGCGCCATCGCCGAGGAGGGAGTTATCCGTCTTCAAGGGCCGCCAGCCGAGGAACACTTGGCCTTCTTCGGCCACGATCCTCTCGAACAGGGCCATGCCGAAGGCCATCTGGGCCTTGTCCGGCGAGGAGAAGAGGGCGCCGACGCCGTATTGCTCGAAGGCGGGGAGCTCGATCCCGTGCTCCTTGCAGCGTTCGACGAGGAAGTCGTGGGGGATCTGGATCAAGATCCCGGCGCCGTCCCCGGTGTTGTCCTCGCAACCGCAGGCGCCCCGATGGTTGAGGTTCCGCAGCGCGGTGAGGCCGTCCTGGACGAGGCGATGGGATTTGCGTCCCTTGAGGTCCACCACGAAGCCGACGCCGCAGCTATCGTGCTCATGTTCGGGGTTGTAGAGGCCTTGCGGCTTGGGAAGTCCTGAGCTCATGATAGCTTACCCCTCACGGCGTCTTCCGTGGGTACGAACGTCAAGGCGATGGAATCGGGACCTCGGCCTCGGTTGATCCCAGCCCCTCCAGACCCTCGTCGGAGGGGCCGAGTTCGCTCGGATCGGGCCGAACGTTAAATCCTGTCAGGGTTTCGCGTGGACGTGTCCGTGGCCGCCCGAGGGCGCGGCCGTGGTGCCGTCACCGGACGTCAGCAGTTTCAAGAACCGCGACGCCGTCACGCCGAGTTGATGGCTCCGCCGACGCAGGATCGCCAGCGGGCGCGTCAGGCGATGAGCAGGATCCTGGCCATCGATCCGGACCGCCACGATCGCCCCGGTCTCGACCTCGCGAGAGACCGTCGGGGCCGGCAAGATCGCCACCCCCGCGGGGATTTCGACGGCCCGTTTGATGTTCTCGATGTTGTCGAACTCGAGCGCCACGCGGACCTGGACGTCATGATGCCTGAGGAACCGGTCGATCGCCCGTCGGATCGAAAGGTCGGCATCGAAGCCGACGAACGTCTCGCCGTCGAGCTTCTCGACGGGGACGCTTTCCAGTCCGGCGAACCGGTGCGACGGGTGGACGGCCAGGATCATGTCCTCTTCACGCCAGGGGATCACGGTCATCTCGGGCCACTTCCTGGGATAAGAGATCAACCCCAGGTCGGCACCGTCTTCCGAAACACTCTCCACCACGCGCGTCGGGTGCAAATATTCGAGCTGGACGTTCGCCCCTGGATAAAGGGTTGCGAACGTCTGAACATACCGGGTCATGTGGTTGAGCCCGACCGAATAGATCGAGGCCACCCTGACGGTGCCCACGACATTCCGATCGTTCTCCAACGCCTTGACCCGGTTTTCGATCTCGAAGTACCGCCCGACCAACTCCTTGCACCCTTCGTAGTAAACCTTCCCATGAGGGGTCGGCACGAGCGGACGCTTCGAGCGGTCGATCAGCTTGACCCCTAGGCGCACCTCGAGCTGGTGGACCGCTTGACTCGCCGACGACTGAGAAATGTTATTCTCGGCCGCCCCTCGCGAAAAGCTTGCCCACCTTACCACATCACAGAAAATCTTCAGCGACTCCAACTGCATGCCATCTTGCCTGTTGGCAATTCCTCGATACTGCGCAGGGCGTGGTATTGGAATTCGTAATACTAAACACGCCCCTCCGGAGCCCCGTCAAGAGGGAACCCTAAAAAAAACTCGATCATCTCGTGAATCCATCCTCGCCTCTCCACGTCGACCCCGGCGCGAAAAAGGTCGTTGGCCGCGGGAATTGAGCACATCCAGATCCTAGGCTCGACGTCTAGGATGGGGCTCCGAGACATGTCATGGTGAGCCCGACGGCCTCGCGCCCGGATTCCTCAACGCATCACCTACTTCCGACGTGCGCAGGATGAGTGGTTGCCTTGTTAGGGTGGGCATTGCCCACCAAGTCTTCCGGGATCCCCATGGGCGGTGCCCAACCTGCCTATTGCGAATGAACCGCCCGAGTCTTCGCTTGGCGAGCATTGACGGCGGGGGAGGTCCGGGCCGGATTGCCCGTCTTGTCCAGTCGCAAGTTTCCCCGTATAGTTGGTCGATAATGTCGGTGGATCTTGGGCCATTCCCTTCCGATCTTCGACCTTTCGCCAGGTGATGAGCATGTTCCTTCCTCGCCGACGCTTGAGTCCATCCCTCCTCGCCGCCTTGGCGTTCGTGGGGATGGTCTGGGTGTCGGGAAGCTCCGAAGCGTCGGGTGTCGATCGCTCGGCCTCGAAACAGACCTCGAGTTGTTGCCGGACGGTCCCAATCACCCGGGGGTGTTGTTGCGGGCCGACCGCGACCAGCACGACCCCGAAAGCGAGCACATCCGTCGCCCGGTCGGCGAAGGGCCTCTCCGAGAGGCAGAACGTCTCCGAATCGAGTGGACGTCCGTGCGACTGCCGAGGCTCCCAGCCCGTGGCGCCCGGCGAGCGACCTTCGCCTCGCCATGGGGAAGACGACCGAAACGAGTCGGCGTCTGGTCTCGCCTGGGAATCGATCCCAAAGTCGCTTGCACTGCGATCACCGGTCCGACATCACTGGGCCGGGACGACCCATCCTTCCAGATCTCCGCTCTACCTCCGAACCGCGCGTCTCATCCTATGAAGTGAGTGGACCGAGGTCTCGTGCGAGGTGATCGCGCCTCGTCGTCGCCTGGCGTCCGCGCATTGAAGGTCCACTCCCCCCTTCGCGACGCCTCCCAACCATTCGCTTTCCTCGAGACATTCTTGCGCGGTCTATCGGCCGACCCGATCCCTTCGTAGAGCGGTCGGCACGGGAGGTCAGGACACCATGTTACCGAACGGCCATTCCGGCTCGAGCGACCATCGAATCGCCGAGTCCATCACGACCGGTGAACCAAGCCGGTCGCGCTGGCAGCAGTTCCGCCTCGTCGTGAAGGTCGTCGAGCTCCGCCTGCGATTCATCGCCCTGATGGCGATCACGGCCTTGACGTTTGCCTATTGGGATACGCTCTGGAACCGCTACGACAAGTGGATGCGTCCTCCGGTCACGACCTCGGCCGTGGAGAGCCCGTTCGAGTTCTTCTGCCCGATGCACCCGAACGTGATCCGCGACGAGCACGGGAGCTGCCCGATCTGCGGGATGCCCCTGTCCAAGCGGGAGAAGGGGGAGAAGGAGACGCTCCCCGAAGGCGTCCTCGCCCGAGTCCAGCTCGCCCCTTATCGGATCCGGCAAGCGGGCATCGAGACATCCGAAGTCGCGTATACCCCCCTCGCCGAATCCCTGACCACGGTCGGGACGGTCGAATACGACGAACGAAGTCAGGCCCAAATCGCCTCCAAGACTCGGGGGATGGCGCGAGTCGAGACGCTCTTCGTCAACTTCAATGGCGTCGCCGTCGCGAAAGGGCAGACGCTTGCCGAGTTGTACAGCCCCGAGCTCTACCAGGCGATCCAGGAACTGCTCCTTGCCAGGCGATCAACCCAGGGCGGGGCGCGTCCGCGTTCCGAATTGGGGCGTTCGATCCTTGGCGACCCAGAGGAACTGACCCGGCTCGCGGTCGAGAAGCTCAAGCTCTGGGGGATCACCCAGGGCCAGGTCGACAAGATCCTCGCCGAGGGGAAGGCCGACTTCAAAGTCCCGATCATCTCGCCGATCGGCGGGCACGTGGTCAGGAAGAGCGTCGTCGAAGGTCAGTACGTCTCCGAAGGGCAAACGATGTTCGAGGTCGCCGACCTGCACACCGTTTGGGTGAAGGCCCAGGTCTTCGAAGACCAGATCGGCCTCGTGCGGCCCGGCCAGGACGTGGACGCGACCGTCGAGGCCTTCCCCGGCCAGACCTTCCCCGGCAAGGTCGCATTCGTCCAGCCGCACCTCGACCCGAGCACCCGGACGGTCGAGGTCCGATATGACCTCGCGAACCCCGACCAGAAGCTCCGGCCGGGCATGTTCGCCACCGTGACGCTCAAGACCCCGGTCGCCGAGACGCCGATGTTCCGCGACCAGCTCGCCTCGGCTCATCATCACGTCTCTACGCGTCTGACCAACCTCACCGTCGAGCGGCAGAAAACCTGCCCCGTGACCAAGGCGAAGCTCGGCTCGATGGGAACCCCCATTCGCGTCGAGGTCGAGGGCAAATCGGTCTGGGTCTGCTGCGAAGGGTGCGTGGCCAAGCTCAAGGCGAACCCGTCCAAGTACCTTCCCGAGCTCCTCGGACCGATCGCCAGCCGGGACGATCAGACGATCTGCCCGGTGACTTCGGCGAAGCTCGGCTCGATGGGCGATCCGGTCGCGGTCGACGTCGCCAGTCGGAAGGTCTGGACCTGCTGCGCCGCGTGCCTCCCCAAGCTCAAGGCGAGCCCCGAGCGCTACCTGGCCCGACTCGCCCCCCCTCCCCTCGACGGCGTCCTGAGCGTCCCCGAATCGGCGGTCATCGACACCGGGACGCTCCGGATGGTCTACATCGAGACCGACCCGGGCGTGTATGAAGGGCGGCAGGTCGTGCTCGGGCCGAGGATCGGCGATCGCTTCCCCGTGCTCGATGGGCTCTCCCCCGGCGAGCATGTCGTTGCCAATGGGGCCTTCCTCGTCGACGCGGAGAGCCGACTGAACCCGACGACCCGCAACACATCTCCGCGGCACGACCACGCGCCGGCGAACCCCGAGCACGAAGCCCCTGCCCCGCGGCCGGCACCGATCACCCGCTCGGCGAGCATGCCGACGGGGCACATCCACCGTTGAGCATTTTTCCCGAAACCCGGTTTTTGCTTCAAAACCGGGTTTCGGGCACCGTCGACGTCGACAGCCCCTCCCGAGCTGTCGCCCTCGGGCGAGGTCCTGAGGGTGCCAGCCGCAAGAACCTGGGCGGGGTGGCCTTGACTGCGGCAGAAACCCGGTTTTGAAGAGAAAACCGGGTTTCGAATCCGGCAATCTGGGCAGATCTCTACGTGGTGTGGGGAGTCGTGCGTCATGATCGAAGGGATCATCGAGTGGTCGATCCGCAACCGGTTCCTCGTGATCATCGCCGCGATGGCACTCGGCGTCGCGGGGTTCCGCGCACTGATGACGATGCCGGTGGACGCGATCCCCGACCTCTCCGAGAACCAGGTCATCGTCTTCACCGACTGGATGGGCCGGAGCCCGAAGGAGATCGAGGACCAGGTGACGTATCCCCTGTCGGTCAACCTCCAAGGGTTGGCCGGCGTGAAGGTGGTGCGGTCGTCGAGCGAGTTCAACTTCTCGATGATCACGATCATCTTCGAGGACGCGACGGACTACTACTTCGCCCGCCAGCGCGTCCAAGAGAAGCTCGCCGTCGCGTCGACGTTCTTGCCGACGGGCGTCACCCCATACATGGCCCCCGACGCCACGGCGGTCGGACAGATCTTCTGGTACACCGTGGAAGGCGACGGTGGTGGGGCCGGGGGCGGGAAAGACCTCGGTGCGCTCCGATCGATTCAGGACTGGTTCATCCGTTATCAGCTCAATAGCGTTCCCGGCGTCGCCGAAGTCGCCTCCGTCGGCGGGGCTCCACGCGAGTATCAGGTCGACATCGACCCGAACAAGCTCCGCGCGTTCGACATCAGCCTGGGCGAAGTCTATTCGGCCGTCGCCCGCTCGAACTCCTCCGTGGGGGGCCGGGTCATCCACCAGGGGAACGCCGAATACCTGATTCGCTCGGTCGGGTGGATCCGCAACCTCCGCGACATCGAGAACACCGTCGTCACCGAGCGGAAGGGCGTCCCGATCTCGCTCAAGAACCTGGGCGCCGTCCAGGTCGGCCAGGGGTTCCGCCGCAGCGTGTTGGAGAAGGACGGCCGGGAGGTGGTCGGGGGCGTGGTCCTGATGCGCTACGGGGAGAACCCCCTCGAGGTCACCCGGCGGATCAAGGAGAAGATCACCGCCCTCCAAACAAGTCTGCGCGAACAAGGGGTGCGGATTGTCCCGTTCTACGACCGCACGCCACTCATCCACAAAGCACTCGAGACGGTCAGCGGGACGGTCAAGGAAGAGTTGATCGTCTGCACGGTGGCGATCCTCCTGGTCATGGGGCACGTCGGGAACGCCTTCGTCGTGGCGATCACGCTGCCGATGGCGATCCTCTTCAGCTTCCTCATGATGAGGCTCTTCGGGATCTCCTCGAACATCATGAGCCTCGCCGGCATCTCGATCTCGGTCGGGATCCTGATCGACCAGGCGGTCGTCATGGGCGAGAACGCCTCGCACCACCTGGCTCGACATTTCGGCCGGGAGAAGGTCACCGGCGACACCACCGAGATCGTCGTCCACGCCTGCCGCACGGTCGGCCGCCCGATCTTCTTCTCCGTGCTGATCACGATCCTCTCGTTCCTGCCGGTCTTCGCGCTCTCGGGCCGTGAAGGCAAGCTGTTCCATCCGCTCGCCTACACCAAAACCTTCGCCCTGATCGGCGTCGCGATCCTGTCGATCACCCTGGTCCCCGCGCTCATTCCGGTCTTCCTCCGAGGGCGGATCAAGTCCGAGGATGAGAACTGGCTCGTGCGGTCGATGATCGAGATCTTCAAGCCGATGCTATCCTGGCTGATGGACCGGACGACCCTGGTCTGCTGGCTGTTCGCCGTGATCTTGGGGCTCGGCTACGTCGCCTCGACCCACCTCGGCCGCGAGTTCATGCCCGACCTCGACGAGCAGACCCTCCTGGAGATGCCGACGACCGTCCCGCGCGTCTCCGTGACCCAGGTGGGCAATGACCTGCGGGTGCGCAACGGAATCCTCCGAGGATTCCCCGAGGTCTGGCAGGTCGTCGGCAAGGCGGGAAGGGCCGAGACGCCGACCGATCCCTCGCCCCTCGATATGGTCGAGACGATCATCAACCTGCGCGACAAGCGAGCCTGGCCCAAGCGCAAACTCCGCTTCGAGGACGCGAGGGACGAAGTCGCGGCCGCACTCGCCCATCTCGAGGCCAAGGGGAACTTCGCCCGAGTCCCCTCGGGCTCCGAGCAGGGTCCCCCGGTCGGACGGTTCAAGTCGCTCGCGAGGAGAGTCTTCGGCTCGACTCCGATCGTCGGCGAACGTGAGAGCCTGCTCGACGAGGTGACCATGACCGTCGTCGGCCAGGTCGACGAGACCCTTCGCGGAATGGCGACCGAGCGTTTGCGAGCCTTCCAGCCCGATCTGGGTCGAGCCCTCATCGCCGAAGCTATCGACGAGCTCCTTCGCCGGGTTGCTCCTTCATCGTTGAACCGTAAGCCGACTACGGCCGAGCGTGAGTCGTTGGTCACGACTTTGGCCCAAGAATACGGAGAGCGCCTGGCAACCGACGTCCTCTTCGACGACGTCTCCTCGCTGGTCCGAGACGCCGCCCGGCGACTGATCGTTCTCGGTATTTTGCGGGAGAGCCCGACCCTGCTCACTCCTCCGCCGACGCTCGCGGAACAGGTTGTCGAGGTGCCCGGCGAGCTCCTCGGTTTCGAGAAGCCGACCCTGTTCAGCCGGTTGACCTTGGGTCTCGTCGAGGGCCGAGAACGTCGCCTCGAAGACCGGACGAAGTCGCTCAACTGGGAACTCTTCGACCGAGCCGTCGAGGTCGGGGATCGGGTCGCCCTGGACGAGTTGATCCGAATCGGCAAGGACCGCAAGCTCGTCCGGAAGGAGTCGACCGCCGAGGAGCTCCAGGTCCTCCGCCGCACGCTCTCCAAGCCGTTCGCAGCCAGGCTCCTCCTCTGGAAGAAGACGAAGGACGACCTCGTCAAGGAGATGGACACTGCGCTCCAGATGCCCGGCTGGGGCAACAGCTTCACGCAGCCGATTGCCAATCGCATCGAAATGCTTTCCACCGGCGTGAGGCTCCCGGTCGCCGTCAAGGTCTTCGGCTCCAACCTCGACGAGATCCAACGAATCAGCGGCGAGATCGCCGGTCTCCTGCGAGGAGTCCGAGGGGCGGCCGACGTGTTCCCCGACCAAGTTACGGGCAAAGGCTATGTCGACATCGACATCAACCGCGAGAAGGCCGCCCGCTACGGGATCCAGGTCGGCGACATCCAGGACGTCATCGAGGTGGCGATGGGGGGACGGCCACTGACCATGACCGTCGAAGGGCGCGAGCGCTACCCCGTGCGCGTCCGCTACGCTCGCGCCTATCGCGACGACGTCGCCTCGCTCAAGCGGATCCTGATCACCGGTCGGAGCATGGGGGCAGCCTCCGGCATGGTAGGCGGCGGCGAAGGCGCGGGGCGGATGGATGGAGCGCAGTCCGTCGGACCCCCTCCAAATCGCGACAAACCGGCCCAGATCCCCCTCGCCGAGTTGGCCGAGGTCAAGGTGGTCGAAGGCCCGTCGATGATCAAGAGCGAGAACGGGCTCTTGCGCGCGTATATCCAATTAAATGTGCGCGACCGCGACGAGGTCGGATTCGTCGAGGAGGCACGACGGGTCGTCCAGGAGAAGATCAAGCTCCCCGCGGGGATGTACCTCGAATGGTCGGGGACCTTCGAGCATCAAGTCCGGGCGCAAAAGACCTTGAGGCTCGTCTTCCCGGCGGTGATCGCCACCATCATCCTCATCCTCTACCTGACCCACAAAAGTTGGATCGACGCCTTGCTGATGATGACGAGCGTGCTCGGGGCCCTCGCCGGCGGGGCGATCTTCCAGTGGCTCTTCGGCTTCCGGTTCAGCGTGGCGGTACAGGTCGGTTACATCGCATGCTTCGGGATGGCCGTCGAGACGGGCGTCGTCATGCTCGTCTACCTTCGCGAGGCGATCGACGAGCGTGGCGGCCTGGCCGGGATCGGCTCGATCGCCGAGCTCCGCCAGGCGATCCTCGAAGGGGCCGTGCACCGACTTCGCCCCAAGCTCCTGACCGAAGGAGCCGCCATCATCTCGATCGCCCCCATGCTCTGGGCGACCGGCGTCGGCGCCGAGGTCATCCGACCGATGGCCGCGCCCGTCCTGGGCGGGCTCCTCATCGCCGACGAAGTCATCGACGTGTTCTTGCCCGTCCTCTATTTCGCCGTCCAGAAGCGGCGCTGGGCCAGGACGCACCGAACCCCAAACCCCGAGGTTCGCCCCGCCGAGATCCCTGCCCGCGACCCACTGGCAACAACGCTTTGATGCCAGAAGCCCGAAGAACGGTCAGTCCCTACCCCGAAACCTGTTTTTTTCTTGAAAAACGGGGTTCTGTGGGAATCCACGAGGACGTCCCCGGGAATTGTCGAAGTCGTGGGCATCAGAAACCCGTTTTTCAAGAAAAAAACAGGTTCAATCCCCCGCCCCCCGCCCTCCCGTGGCAAATACCTCGCTCCTCCTCGTCACCGAGGAAAGGGCAGTTATCCGTAGCCGGTTGATGTCGCGGCTTCCGCTGCTCCGCCGAGTGTTCCCGTAGACGGGGAAGCGGACGGGCGTGCCAACTTGAATTCCTTGACAAGGCTTGCCTCCCCGCCTAAGGTTGAGGAATAGATACCCTACGGGGGTATTCAGCGGAGGGCATCATGAGTCATGCACCGTCGGTGAAGATCAAGGCCCGCGCCAGTCGGATTGCCGGGCAGGTCGCGGGGATCCAGCGGATGATGGACGAGGGACGCTACTGCGTCGACATCCTCAACCAGATCGCCGCGGTCCGCTCGGCGCTCGATGCGCTCGGGATCGAGTTGCTAACCAATCACCTGGAGTCTTGCGTACTCGGGCATGGCTCGGACACCGAGCACCCGTCGGCGAAGCCGATGACCCAGGAGCAACTGCTCGCCGAGATCCAGACCGTGCTCTCTCGTTTCTTGAAGTAAAGCTTTCCGGAGGATCCTGGCGATGGAATCCAAGTTCTCCGCGCCGGACATCGTGTGCGACGGTTGTGCCGGGGCGATCAAGCGAGCTCTCGGGCCGGTCTCGGGGGTTTCCCACGTCGACGTGGACGTCGACGCGAAGACCGTGACCGTGTCCCACGAGGAGACGACCCCTCGCGAGGTGCTCGCCGAGGCGCTCGCCCGAGCGGGCTATCCCGGATCCTCGGGAGGCGAATCTCACCATCTTGCAGGATCGAAGGGGCTCGACATCCTCCCCGACGTCCACACGATCGGAGCGAAGCTTGCGCCTTCGCTCGTGACGATCGGAGGAGGGGCCAAGGTCCTCGATCCTGTTTGCGGGATGACCATCGACCCGGCTTCGGCCGCCGGGAGCAGCCGTCATGGGGGGGTCGAGCATTTCTTCTGCTCGAGGTCTTGCAAGCAGAAATTCGACGCCGATCCCCGACGCTATCTCTCCGACCATGCGGCCGGCCAACACTCGAGCCACCACTCGGGACACGCGAAGTCCGCCGGCTCCGATACGGCGACGTATACGTGCCCGATGCACCCGGAGATCGTCCAGCAAGGCCCGGGCTCGTGCCCGATCTGCGGGATGGCGCTCGAGCCTCTCACGGCGACGGCCGACGACGGGCCGAACCCCGAGCTCGTGGAGATGAGCCGGAGATTCCGGGCCTGCCTGCTCCTCTCCGCCCCTCTGCTCGTGATCGCGATGGCGGAGATGGTCGCGGGCGACCGGATGACCGGCCTGCTCTCGGGGCAAGCGATCGTTTGGCTCCAGCTCGTCCTGGCGACCCCGGTGGTCCTTTGGGGAGGCTGGCCGTTCTTCGTTCGCGGTTGGGCGTCTCTCGTCAGCCTCCACCTGAATATGTTCACGCTCATCGCGCTCGGGACGGGAGCCGCCTACCTCGACAGTGTCGCGGCAACGCTCGTCCCGGGACTCTTCCCGGCCTCGTTCCGGACCCACGGTGGCACCGTGCCGGTCTATTTCGAGGCTGCGGCCGTGATCACCACGCTCGTACTGCTGGGCCAGGTCCTCGAGCTCCGGGCCAGGGGACAGACCAGCGGCGCGATCAAGGCCCTCCTGGGCCTGGCCCCGAAGACCGCACGAAGGCTCCTCGACGGCGGCAAGGAGGAGGATGTCCCGCTCGAGCACGTCCAGGTCGGCGACCGGCTCCGCGTGCGACCGGGTGAGAAAATCCCGGTCGACGGGGTCGTGATCGAAGGCGCGAGCAATGTCGATGAGTCGATGGTCACGGGCGAGCCGATCCCGGTCGAGAAGCGCGCCGGCGATCGTTTAATCGGCGGCACGGTCAACGGCAAGGGGGGCCTCGTCCTGGGCGCGGAGCGAGTGGGCTCCGAGACGATGCTAGCCCAGATCGTGCAGATGGTCGCCGACGCTCAGCGCACTCGGGCGCCGATCCAGCGGCTCGCGGACACCGTCTCGGGCTACTTCGTGCCCGGCGTGATCGCCGTCGCCGTGCTCACCTTCCTCGCCTGGGCGACCTTCGGACCCGAGCCGAGGATGGCCTACGCCCTGGTCAATGCCGTGGCTGTGCTGATCATCGCCTGCCCGTGTGCCCTCGGCCTCGCGACCCCGATGTCGATCATGGTGGGGACCGGTCGAGGCGCGTTGATGGGCGTTCTCATCAAGAATGCCGAGGCCCTCGAGATCCTCGAGAAGGTCGACACGCTCCTGATCGACAAGACCGGCACGCTCACCGAAGGCCGGCCGAAGCTGGTGACGGTCACCTCGGCGGAAGGTCAGGATGAGCGAGGGTGGCTCCGCCTGGCCGCGAGCCTCGAACGTGCGAGCGAACACCCGCTGGCCTCGGCGATTGCCGCCGGGGCCGAGGAACGTGGCGTCTCCTTGTCGGCTGTCGAGCACTTCCAGTCGATCACCGGGCGAGGGGTCGGAGGGTCGGTCGAAGGGCACGACGTCCAGGTGGGTAACGCTTCCTACCTCAAGGGTCTCAGCATCGAGAGTGGACCGCTTGCGGACCGGGCCGAGTCGCTTCGTCGCGAAGGTCAAACCGTCGTCTTCGTCGCGATCGACCGGAAGATGGCGGGGATCCTCGGGGTCGCCGACCCGATCAAGGAGTCCTCGGCCGAGGCGCTGCGGACGCTCCGCGCGGAAGGGCTTCGCGTCATCATGCTGACCGGCGACGGACGGACGACAGCCGAGGCCGTGGCGCGTTCGCTCGGAGTCGAAGACTTCCGAGCCGAGGTGCTCCCCGAGCAGAAGGGCGAGGTCGTCAAGGAGCTTCGCGCCAAAGGGCATGTCGTCGCCATGGCGGGCGACGGGATCAACGACGCCCCGGCCCTGGCCACATCCCAGGTCGGCATTGCGATGGGGACCGGGACCGACGTGGCGATGGAGAGCGCGGGGGTGACCCTGGTGAAGGGTGACCTCAACGGAATCGTCAGGGCCCGCAAGCTCAGCCTGGCGACCATGCGAAACATCCGGCAAAACCTGGCATTCGCCTTCCTCTACAACCTCCTCGGCGTCCCGATCGCGGCGGGGGCCCTCTATCCCGTCTTCGGGATCTTGCTCAGTCCCATGATTGCGAGCGGGGCCATGACCCTCAGCTCGGTCTCAGTCATCCTCAACGCCCTGCGCCTCCGCCGGATGTCCCTGGACTCGACGCGATGAATGCGGCCCTGGAGAAACCTGACATGCAGCCGATCATGCGACGACTCCCGAGACGCCTTCTCCTACTCGGGATCGCGTTGCTCCCGCCCTCCGTTTGCCAGGCCCAGATGTCGATTTCGGCAGGCTCACGCTCGCTCGGGGGCTATGGATCCACAGCGATCTCGTCGTATTACGGGACCAGCGGAGGCGGCTATCTCCCGTACAACGGGGGAGGCGCCGGGTTCATCCCCTACCGGGGATCTTCCGACGGTGCGCTCGGGACGCAACCGATTTCCCGAAGGCTCCCACAGACTCCGTTCGGGGGGGCATCGATGGCCGAAACACCGATCGGGGGAGCTTCGCTTTCTGGAAACATGAGTAGTGGAAGCTCGAGAAACCCGGGCCTGATCGCAGGCCAGGCGCCTCGGACCTATATCCCGTTCGGCTATGAAGGGGGCGTGGGAGCGGCCGCCGGGATGTCGGCGATGACCTCCCCCGGGCGCGGGAGAACGGGGCCAAGGCCTGGCCCCGGCTTCGGTTATCCGTTTCGGATGCCGGCCAACTTCGGGAGCTCGGGCTTGATGTCCATGCCGTGAGGGGGAGCCCGTTCGGCGGGGATCCATCCGCTTTCGATCTCGGGTTTGGTCTGCGGGGGCTTGGCGGGGAACGGCCCCGGGGCCCGAGAGGGTGGGGGTGGGGGCGCTGCCGTTGTCGCAGTCGTCGAATCCGCTGATCCCGTGACCGGGGCCGTGGGGAGCGGACGTTCGTTGAGCTGGATGCCGACGGCACGCTCGAGGGAGGCGAGGGCCTTGCCCAACTCCGACTCGACCTGGGCGGCCTGGAGACGGATCTGAAGGACCTCGCGCCAGGCGGTCACGAGCGTGACGTAGTCGACGTTCCCGAGTCGATAGTCGCTCGCGGCGGCCTTGAGGGCCTGCTCGCTCTTGGGCAGGATGCTCTTGTGGAAGAGCGCGAGAGTGTCGCGCTGGGCCTTCGCCTGGACGAACAGGTCTTTCACCTCGCGGTGGGTTGCGTCACGCTCGGCGTCATAGAGTTTGGCGTCGGCGACCGCCCGGGCCTGGGCCTCGCAGACGCCGGCGTCGAGCTTGCGCCGATAGATCGGGAGGTTGAAGCCGACGAACAGCCCGACGTTCGGCATCCCGCCGGCCGTCGCGGGCGTCACCGCGTTCGTCTTCTCCATATCCATATACGAGAGGCCGACCGTGATGTTGGGGTAGTAGCGTTTCCTCGCCAACTCGACGGCACGCTCGTCACGTGCGATCGCAGCGAGCCTGCCCCGGAGCTCGGGCTTCGCGGCGACGGCGAGGCGATAGAGCCGGTCGACCTGAGTCGGGGCGTCCCAGACCGGGTTCTCGGGGAGGGTCTGGAGGTCCGAATCGGGGTCGACGTGGAGGACCTGGGCGAGGTCGGCCTTGGCGTTGGACCGACCTTGGCGGATCCGGATCAACTCACGCTCCAGATCGGCGACAGCCACCTCGGCGCGGAGGACATCCTGCTGGGCGGCCAGCCCCGTCTTGTATCGTTGCCGGGCGACTTCGACGATGTCGAGGGCGAACTTTCGGTTCTCGGTCAGGATGTCCTCGGCCCGTTCATTGAAGTGGAGGTCGAGGTAGGCTCGCTTGACCCCGGCGACCGCGTCGAGCTCCGAAGCGGCCAGCTCGGCGAGGGCCACCTTCACGTCCTGCTCGGCCGCTTGTCCCCGGAGTGCCAACGTCCCGCTCCAGGGGAACTGCTGGGCGATCATGAGGTTATACGGGTTGTATCCCATCAAGGAATACTGGGGGGCGACCGCGGGAATGGGATAAATCGTGTTCGAGACGACCGGGTCGTCCAGCGCCGTGACCTGGGGGATGCGTGCCCTGAGGGCCAGGACGTTAAACCGGGCCGCCTGGACCGTCCGGTTTTCGGCGAGCGCCCGCCCGAGGAAGGTCGCGACCGGTTGCGGACCGAGCAATTCTGGCGGCGTCGGTGCCGGGTTGAGGGCGATCGCCGCCGGGTCGTCGGGGCCGATCGTCTCCGGCGGACGAACCGCCGCCTCGTGGAGTCCCTCGAGGACGTCGAGATACTCCCGACGCGACGCCGACTGGACGCAGCCAGTCAGCCCGACGAGGAAAACCATGCCGACATATTGTGGCCATCGCCCCAACATTCCGGAGACCCCCAAGGCGCCATCGCCGGGACGCGCAACCGAGGCGCGACCGCCATTGCCGGTTGGTTGAGCCCGGAGGGGTTTATCGGTTGCCCGGGTTGTCGGGGATTAGCGATTCGGGCGGGCGCTCGGCTTGCGGTGGGCTCGCAACGCCTCGAGGACCCGGGTCATGTCGGCCGGCAGGGGCGCGGTCAGGTCGAGTTCCCGGCCGTGGATCGGATGGGGAAAACAAAGCCGATGGGCATGGAGCGCCTGCCGGTCAATGAGGACCGAATCCGCGTCATCGACACCGGCCCCGGCGATGTCTCCCAGGGTCATGCGATCCCGCCCCGAGTAGGCCTTGTCACTCAGGATCGGGTGGCCGATGTGAGTCAGATGGACGCGGATCTGGTGGGTCCGCCCCGTCCTGGGCTTGCAGCGGACGTAGGCGAATCCATCGAACCGCTCGAGGACCTCGTAGAAGGTCACGGCGGCCTTCCCCCCGTCTTCGGGGAGGCGGATCGCCATCTTCTCGCGGTTCGTCGGGTGGAAGCCGATCGTCCGTTCGATATAGTCGCTGTCGCGCGACGGGACGCCGGAGACGAGCGCGAGATACTCTTTGTGGATGGTCCGCTGCTCGAAGAGTGCCGCGAGCTTGCGGTGGGCGAAGTCGTCCTTGGCGACGATCAAGAGTCCGGTGGTGTCTCGATCGAGCCGGTGGACGATCCCCGGGCGACTCTCGCCGCCGACGGTCGAGAGCGAGTCGTAGTGGAACTGGAGGGCATTGACGAGCGTCCCCGACCAGTGCCCTTTTGCCGGGTGGACGACCATCCCTGGCGCCTTGTTGACGACCGTCAAGGCCTCGTCCTCGTAGACGACCTCGAGCGGGATCTCCTCCGGAACGGGCGCATCGTCGGCGAGCTCGGGGAGCCAGACCCGGATGATGTCGTCGAGCCGCACCTTGTACGAGGCCTTAACCGTCTGGCCGTTGATGTGGACGGCCTTGGCGTCGATCACCTTCTGGATCACGCTCCTCGAATAGTCGGGGTAGCGGCTGGCCAGGTAGGCGTCGATCCGCTTACCGACCATCCTCGCCTTGACCGCAAATTCGCAGGGGGTGCTCGAGAGCTCGGGAGGCATGGGAGGGTCGGATCGTGCTGGGATCAGAAAGTCGACGCCCGGGACGCCGAAATGGGCCCGGGCTCGTCTAGGAAGGGACTACGATCGTGTCACTTGGAAGGACCCGGCACCGGCGAAGGTGTCGGGTCCGATCGCAGGCGAGTCAGGGCTTCGGGGCGGCGTCGGCCTTGGGCGCCGCATCCTTGGCAAACGGATCATTCGGAAGCTCGGAGCTCGGAGCCGGCTTCGGAGCCTCGGCCTTCGGCTCTTCCGGCTTCGGGGTTTCCGCCTTCGGAACTTCCGGCTTCGGGGCTTCCGCCTTGGGTGCCTCGGGCTTGGGCGTTTCGGCTTTCGGAGCTTCCGGCTTGGTCGCGTCGGCTTTCGGAGCGTCCGATGCCGGTGCATCCGCCTTGGGCGCACCGATCAGCGGTGCAAAGAGATCCTTCGGCATTTCGGCCTTGGCCGCGCCCGAGGCACTGGGCGGCGGGGGCGGCAAGAGTCCCGGGGCCGGGATGGTCGGGCTGTCGAGCGAAGGATGCATCGGCGGCAGCGAGATACTCTCCTGGCCCATCGGCGGCAGGCTCACCTCGGTCGGCTTGAAGGCGTAGAGTTCCTTGTAGAAGGCAACGCTCTCCGGCTTCTTGAGCGTTTCGGCGAACTGGGTCGACTGCTTGGCTTCGTCGGTGCCGGGCCAGGTCTTGGCGACCAGCTCGTATTGCTTGATCGCCTTGTCGAGCTCGTTGCGGGCCTCGAGCGTCCTCGCCTTGCCGAAGGACGCGGCGAGGGCCTGGGGCGAGGTCTTCTCGGACTCGTCGATGACCCGGTCGAAGAGTTCGAGGGCCTTCTTGAGGTCCGGCAGGGCGACGTCCCGGTTCGCGGGGAGGTCGGCGAAACCCTTGTTGTAGTACTCGGTCGCGGCCTGGAGGAGGGCCCACCGCTCCGCCTGCGTTTTGGGATATTTCTCGGCGACCTTCACGCGGTCGGCCGCCGACTTGGCCTGGTCGAGCTCGGTCCAGGCTTCGTCGGACGCGACCTTCCCGCCGGACAACCCTGCCGAGAGAACCGTCACCCCGATCACCACGACCACGAGGCCGATAATCAGACTCCAGAAGCGGGTCTGGTTCTCCATCGCATGCGCCAGCCAGCGCGCGAGGATGGGCAGATCCTCTTCGGGGTGGTGGATGACCGTCGGGATTTCATGCTCGAGCTGATGTTTCGCCGTCGGGTGTGGAGTGTCTTTCATCCTCGCCTCAATCCCTTCTTCGATACCCTTCGCCGAAACCGAACGGGGAACACCCTGCCCGGCAATGACCAATCGTCAGGAGCACCACGACCGCGGCCACCCCGTCGTCGGGCGGGCACCAACGCGCTCTCGCGGCAAGGTTGGTGGGGGTTCCGACCTTGCGATGTCCCGAGGCGAACGACGTGTACGGCGTTCCTGGCGGCCAATCAACCCCAAACCCCGGCTCATCTTACAATTTCCGTCGGCCCAGGGTCAAGCGAACCCGGAACCGGGCCCTGGCCCGAAACCCGGCTTTTTCTTCAAAGCCGGGTTTCGGGCGTGTTCGACCCCGACGATCCCTCGGGAACGTTATCGCCCACGTCTACCCGAGGCCCGGTTTTTCGGAAGAAGTCCGGGTCCGAAACAGGTCGTTACTTCCCGGCGTCCTTCTTGACCGCCTCCTCGTCCAGCATCGACCAGAGCGTCGGCTCCATCGCGTCGGCCCAGAGGCGATAGCCCTTGCGGGAGAGGTGGAGGTAGTCGGGCATCACGTCCTTCGAGATCGTGCCGTCGTCGTTCAAGAAACTTTTGCCGATGTCGAGATATTTAACCATCTTCCCGTCGTCAAGCTTGGCGATCGACGTGTTCACCGCGGCGAGTTTGTCCCGGATCTCGGCCGGCTTCGCGCCTCGGGGGAAGACGCCGAGGAGGAGGATCTTGGTCTCGGGGAGCTTGGTGCGCAGGGATTTGACGATCGCCTCGACCCCCTCGGCGATCTCGGCCGAGGAGTTGTCGCGCGAGTTGTTCGTCCCGATCATGAGCACGGCGACCTTGGGCTTGATCCCGTCGATCTCACCGTTCTCGATCCGCCAGAGGACGTGCTGGGTCCGGTCCCCGCCGATGCCGTAGTTCGCCGCGTTCCTGGGTCCGTAGTAGCGTTCCCAGACCTCGATGGGCCCCTTGCCGTCGCGGTCGCGACCGGCCCAACCCTGGGTGATCGAATCGCCGAGGAACAGGAGGTCGACGGATCCCTGCTTCGTCCGCTCGAGAAACGCCTCGTGGCGCTTCATCCAATTGACCTCGCGCGGCGCCGGCTTGATCGCGGCGTTCTCGGGCGGGGCCTGGGTCGGCGCCTGGGCACGGGCCTCCGAGCCTACCACCACGATCATCAAAGCCCCGACGATCAGGCCGATCGCCCCACCGGCTCTCCGCTGACTCAACGCCCCTCGCATCGTCGTGCCCCCTGCCTCATGGTGAAGGGATGAATACTCGTCGCGGACCCCATACCGGTTCGGCCCGCATCAGGGACGACATGGTACTCCGCAGCCCGAGCCTATTCCAGCGTCCCCTTACATCACTCGGATTTCGCGTCCCGAGTCTCCGTCAATCGGGGCCTTCCGACTCACCCAAGGCCCAGGGCTGCCCGAAATGTTCCTGGTAGCAGACTTCGGCGAGGCCCATCCGCCCCGGAAACGGCTCATCGTGCTCGGCGTATCCGAGGGCGACGACGCCGCAGAGCGAGTGGTCGTCGGGGATGCCGAACGCGGCGACGACCCTCGCCCGGTCGTATTCCTCGACCAGCACCGTGGCAACCCCCAGGGACTCGGCCACTAGCCTGACCGCGACCTCGGCGCGGGAGGTCGCCGCCCTCGCCGGGGCCGTCGGGTCGTCGAGCCGATCGAAGTGCCTGGGGACGGTCACCCGGAGCTTCGCCCCCTCCTCGGGCGAGATGGACCCGAGCGCGAGTTGCCGTTCCACGACCGCGTCGAGGTGGGTCCGATGCGAATGGTGGTAGGCGAGCACGATGACCACGACGGGCGCCTCGACGACCTCGGGACGTTCGTAGACACAGGCTCGCAGCCGTCGGCGGTTCCGAGCTTCGCGGACGACGAGGAATCGCCAGGGCTGCAGATTCGCCGGGGAGGGGATGCGCGTCGCCTCGTGCAGGATCCGCTTGAGGAGTGCGTCGGGCAGGGGCCGATCGGGGTCGAATCGGCGTCTCGACCCCAGCCGGGCGATCGAGTCGAAGGTCGAGAGGGGAGGAGACGCATCCATCGAGCCCGGCTCCCAGGGTCGGACGAGGCCATGACTTCCCCCCTATCTCACCACTAACCCCTAGCGGCACGCCACCTTCGACGCTTAAGATTCGCCTTGCCAGGGGAACGCCTTCCTTTGCAAAACCCACCCGGGAAGGCCAGTCCCGAACAACGACCGAACCCATCAGACTTCCGAAGGACTGCCACCCATGAATCGACTGATTCGGATCGCCTGCGGCCTTGCCCTGGGGCTCGTGACGCCCGGCCTCCTTCGCGCGGACGAGAAAGACGACGGCAAGTGGGTCTCGCTCTTCGACGGGAAGACCTTGAGCGGTTGGACGACGGCCGACGGCACGCCCGGCAAGTGGAAGGTCGTCGACGGCGCGATCCACGGCTCGGGCCCCGCGTCGCACCTCTTCAGCCCGCGCGGCGATTACAAGAACTTCCGCTACAAGGCCGACTTCAAGATCGCCGATAAGGCGAACTCGGGGATGTACTTCCGCACCAAGAAGGGCCCGGGCTTCCCCGACGGGTATGAGGCGCAGGTCAACAGCACCCACACCGACCCGCTCCGGACCGGCACCCTCTACAAGTTCGTGCCCGTCCGCGAGATGCTGGTCCCGCCCGACACCTGGTTCACCCAGGAGGTCGAGGTGGTCGGAAACCACATCACGATCAAGGTCAACGGCAAGAAGGTCGTCGACTTCGTCGACACGAAGAACACCCACAGCGAAGGGCACTTCGCCTTCCAGCAGCACGACCCGGGCAGCCAGGTCGACATCAAGAACGTCGAGGTCCAGGAACTGCCCGCCTCGAAGTAAGTACGCCTGCCGAACCCCGGTTTTTCCTGAAAAACCGGGTTCTGACGCACTCGACGCCGACATCCTTCCCCGGATGTCGACGTCGCCTTCCCAAGAAGCCTGGTTCTTCAGATCGACCGGGTTTCGAGGCATGCGTTGAGCGATAGTCTTCTCCTGATTTCCGCTGCTTGAAACAAGTCCGCCGGGAGGGTCGGGTCGACGATCGACCCGACCGCCCGGCGTTTGCCGATGGTCGTTCCGAATTCGATCCCGGGGATGCGACGCGATTCTCTCGAGGGGTAAACGATGGCGAATTTGTTTGTCCGAAAGTCAATCGCTTCGCTCAAGGCCGAGGCGGCCTCCAACGACGAGGGGGGGCCGAAACGCTCGTTGACCTCGTTCGACCTGACGATGCTCGGGATCGGGGCCATCATCGGCGCGGGGATCTTCGTCCTCACCGGCCACGCCGCCGCGTCGAACGCCGGCCCTGCGATCGCGCTCTCGTTCGTCCTCGGCGGGATCGCCTGCGCCTTCGCCGGGCTCTGCTACGCCGAGATGGCCTCGACCGTCCCCATCGCCGGATCGGCCTACACCTATGCCTATGCCACCATGGGCGAATTCATCGCCTGGCTCATCGGCTGGGACCTGATCCTCGAATACTCGCTCGGGGCGACCACGGTCGCGATCGGCTGGTCCGGCTACGTCGTCAGCTTCCTCCACAACGTCGGGATCAATATCCCGCCGCACTACGCCAACGCGCCCGGGACCGATATGATCAACATTCCCGACGCGATCGCCAACAAGCTGCACCTCGCCTCGGGATGGACGGCGCTCGGGGGCGTGAAGGATCTCCTCGAGAAGAACCACATCGATTGGAACACCTTCGACCACTCGATGGCTTACATCAATATTCCCGCGATGTTCATCGTCGCGGCCGTCACGACGCTCCTCGTCTTCGGGATCAAGGAGTCGGCGCGGGTCAACAACGCGATCGTCGTCATCAAGATCGCCATCGTCCTCCTATTCATCGCCGCGGGCATCGGCTACGTCTCGACCGAAAACTGGGGCGGCTCTTACATCCCCCCAAACACGGGCGAGTTCGGCGTGTTTGGTCTCTCCGGCATCTTGCGCGGTGCGGGGGTCGTCTTCTTTGCCTTCATCGGATTCGACGCCGTCTCGACCACGGCCCAGGAGGCCAAGAACCCCCAACGCGACATGCCGATCGGCATCCTGGGATCGCTCGTCATCTGCACGATCCTCTACATCCTCGTCGCGTTCGTGCTCACGGGCGTCGTCAACTACAAACAACTCAATGTTCCCGACCCGATCGCGGTCGGGATCGACGCGATCGGCTTCAAGTGGCTCGCCCCGATCATCAAGCTGGGCGCGATCGCTGGGCTTAGCTCGGTCATCCTTGTCATGCTCCTGAGCCAGCCACGGATCTTCTACACGATGTCGCGCGACGGGCTCCTCCCCAGCTTCGTCTCGAAGCTCCATCCTAAGTTCGGCACCCCCTACATCACGACCATCATCACAGGGTTCGTCGTGATGATCGCCGCCGGGACGTTGCCGATCAGCCTCGTCGGCGAGCTCGTTTCGATCGGCACCCTCTTCGCGTTCGCGGTCGTCTGTATGGGCGTCCTCGTCCTCCGCATCAAGCAGCCGAACATCGACCGCCCGTTCAAGACCCCGGCGGTCTGGGTCACCGCCCCGCTCGGCACGGTGTTTTCCTTCTTCTTGATGTCAGGTCTCCCGTTGGATACCTGGATTCGTCTCGTGATCTGGATGGTGATCGGGTTGGTGATCTATTTTGCCTATGGCGTCCATCACAGCCGGATCGGACACGAGAAGAAAGATCCCCTCCTCGTGGGCGACGAAATCGCCTGAGCCAAAGGCAAACGCCCCCGCGAGGCGGCAAAGAGCCGCCTCGGGGGGCGTTCAGCATTTCGAACCAAAGCTCAAGGGAGTCTTCGAAACCCGGCATCTCGTCCAAAGCCGGGCTGGCTGATGGGACGAGATCGGTGCTTATAAAAGAGGTCGAGGGTGCCACGGGGTCCGAAGACGGAACCCGTGGCACCCATATACAGATCATCAACACTGTTTTCTCACGATACGTCTGCCGCGTTGCCGAGGCGGTCGACTCTATTTTCTCGCCCTGGCAAAAGTCTTGCCCCAGAAACAGGGACGAGCTCGTGGTCGGTCCTCACACGCCGACTTCCATCTCGACCTTCCCGGGCTTCGACGGCGAGAGCCACCCGGTCACGGCCGCCACGAGGATCACCGCGACGCACGCCAGCAGCATCGCGGTGAGCCCGATGTTGAGCCATCCCTTCACGACGGCCCCGCTCTTGATCATCTTGGTGAATTTACCCGTGATCTCGTAATAGCCCGTCGCGGTCGTCGTCGTCGCGACGAAAAGCATCGGCAGGAGCGTGATTGGGGCGTATCGGCCTCGACCCGAGTTGATGAGCACCGTGGTCGCCACGCAGAGGGCGATGACCGCCAGGAGTTGATTGGCCATGCCGAACATGGGCCAGATCGTCTCGACCGACCCCGAATAGATGAAGTAGGACCAGCCGAAGACCACGAGCGCCGTCGCGAGCATCGACGCGGGGAGCCAATCCAGGTTCCCTAACGGCTTCCAGATCTTGCCCAGGAATTCCTGGACCAGGAATCGGCCGATTCTCGTCCCCGTGTCGATCGTGGTGAGGATGAAGAGCGCCTCGAACATGATCGCGAAGTGGTACCAGTACTTGAGCAGCCAGTCCATGTTCGGGATCGCCTTCGAGAAGATCCGCGCCATCCCGACGGCCAAGGTCACCGCGCCTCCGGTCCGGCCGTGGAGCGACTCCTGGACGTTTTTCTCCATCTCGACGAGCTCGCTCGGGGCGCCGGGATGGCCGTCGTGGTCGGCGTCCATGGCCTTGAGGGCCTGCGTGAACTGGGGTCGTCTCGCGAGGTCGATGTTGATGTCGTAATACATCGAGTTCGGCAGGGCCGCCGCCGCGATCAAGGCCACGATCCCGACGAGCCCTTCCATCAGCATCGCCCCGTAGCCGATCATCCGGACGTGGCTCTCCTTGTCGACCATCTTCGGGGTCGTGCCGGAGGAGACCAGTGCGTGGAATCCGGAGATCGCCCCGCACATAATACAAATGAACACATAGGGGAAAATCGGGCCATCGAAGTAGGGGCCTCCGCCCGACTGGAACTGGTGGTTGATCGCCGGCGCCTCGAGCGCCGGGTTGGCCACGATCACGCCCAGGACGAGCAGCGCGATCGTCCCGATCTTGAGGAAGCTCGAGAGGTAGTCGCGCGGGCAGAGCAACAGCCAGACGGGGAGCACCGAGGCGATGAAGCCGTAGGCGGCGATGGCGCCGATGGTCCAGTTCCTCGAGAGCTCGAACCAGGGGCGGAGGTGGGACTCGGGAATCCAAGCTCCCCCGACCGTCGCCGCAAGGACCGCGATGGCGCCGACGATCGACGCTTCGACGACCTTCCCCTTGCGGAACCGGTACATGTACCAGCCGACGAAGAGCGCGATGGGGATGGTGCAGGCGATGGTGAAGGTCCCCCAGGAACTCCCCGGGACAAGCCGGACCGTGTTTTTGGGCAGCATGTACCCCTCGCCCTTCGGGTTCCCCCTCAGCGACTCGCCCGGCGGGACGGAGAGCCTGAACGGCTCCTGGAATTCGATCGACTGGTCCTTCCCTTCACCGAACTGGTAGGTTGTCCCGGGGGGCACGGAGTAGATGCTCGGTTGATTCGGCCGGAGGATCTTCTCGAGGGGCGCCCCCTCGGGATAGTGCAGCACCGCCTGGGCCTTCATCGGCACTTCCTCGCCGCCGAGCGCCTTGACCACGACGATCCCCAGGCCGGCGAGAGCGATGATGATGATGTAGAGGATCGCGAGCGTCGTCGCGGCCCCGGCCACCGGACCGATCTCCGCCCGGGCAATCCCCGCGAGGCTCTGCCCCCCGCGTCGGACCGACGCCGCCAGCACCATCATGTCCTGCACCGCACCGGCGAGGCAGACCCCGACGACCAGCCAGATCAGACCCGGCAGATATCCGAACTGGATGGCCAGGACCGGCCCGATCAGCGGCCCCGCTCCCGAGATCGCCGCGAAGTGGTGGCCGAAGAGGACCCAACGGTTCGTCGGGTGATAGTTCTGACCGTCGTTTTGGGTATGGGCCGGGGTCACGTACGAATCGTCGAGCGCGGCGACCTTGGCGGCCAGGAAGGCGCTATAGTAGCGGTAGGCCACGGCCAAGACGGCCAGCACCCCGAGCATCACCGGCATGGCATGGAGGGTCATCGCGTCTCTCATGTTCTGAAAGCGTCAAGCCCCGCACGACCCTCGCTGCGCCGGCGGGGCGATCAAGTTGGAATCAGTTTACGGCACTCGCGGCATCGGTCAAGTTGGCCAGGATCCGCCGCCGGTCTCATCTTGCGCCGACGACCCATGACTATCAGAGTCGGCTCTCCTCTTCGCCCAGCCCGAGCCCGATCACCCTCGCTTGGTCTTGTAGCCGAGAGTCTTCAACGCGGCGTCGGCCGCGGCCAGGTGATCCCCCTGGAGCTCGATCTGGCCGTCCTTGACCGTCCCCCCTGCCCCGCATTTCTCCTTGAGACGTACGGCGAGGGCCGGCAAGTCGTTCCCCTCGGGGTCGAGGTTGGCCACGACCGTCACCAACTTTCCCTTGGCCCGTTTCTCGGTGCGCAACCGCGCCGTCTGAGTCTCGGGCGCGAGCCGGACCGGTTCGACCACCGGAGGCGGACAGTCGCACTCCGACTCCAGCTTCCCGCAGCGTTCACACGTCGGAGGGCGATCCCAGGGCGTCCCGGCGAAAAGGCGTTGCACGATCCCGACCCCTTCGGCTCTTCGATCGCCCCGAACGCCCCGCAATCCGGGGATCGCCCTGGGCCGAAGACGACAATACAAGCAAGATCCATACATTCTTTGTAGACTCGAAACATCCGAGCCCTCGATCCGCGACCTCAACTGTAGGGGTTGCCGGCGGAATCTTCAACGACCCGAGTGCAAGCGAGTGAGGAAGACAACAGCGATCCGCCGAGGACGTAGATCGCCACAGGTTTCCATCAGTAGAATCGAACCCGAATCTCCTCTGCGTTAACCTGCGACATCTGTCGATTACCCATCCTGTTCCCTCAAGGAGCCTACCGTGTCGGATCCGTTGCCCCACGACACCGACGTGCTCATTGTCGGTGCCGGCCCGACGGGACTCGTGCTCGCGGTCTGGCTGACCGAGTTGGGCGTGAAGGTGCGGATCGTCGACAAGACCGCCGAGCCCGGGACCACCTCGCGGGCCCTGGCCGTCGCGGCCCGTACTCTGGAATTCTACCAGAGACTCGGGATGGCCGAGCCTCTCGTCCAGGGCGGAGTCCAGGTCGCCGCGGCCAACCTCTGGGTCCGAGGACGCAAGGTCGCTCGCTTGCCCTTCGAGAATCTCGGTGACGGCCTCACCCCGTTCCCCTACCCCCTAATTTTTCCGCAAGACGCGCACGAACGCGTGCTCATCGAACGCCTCGAAGGCCTCGGCATCTCGGTCGAACGACAAACCGAGCTCGTCCGATTCGAGCAGGACGAACGCGCGGTGCGCGCGGTCCTCCGAAGGATCGACGGCGGCGCGGAGTCGACGTGCACCGCGGCTTACCTCGCGGGCTGCGACGGCGCGCGTTCGATCGTAAGAGGGGCGATCGGCGCAGGCTTCCCAGGGGGAACCTACGAGAAAATCTTCTTCGTCGCGGACGTGGACGGGTCCGGGCCCGCGGTCGACCGCGAGATCCACGTCGACCTCGAAACCGCCGACTTCCTGGCGGTCTTCCCCCTCAAGGCCAAAGGGCGAGTTCGCCTGGTCGGCACCGCGCTCGAGGCGACGGACGAAAGTCGTTCCCCCTTAACGTTTGAAGACGTGCGAGATCGTGTGGTCCAGCATCTCGAATTCAAAGTCGTCCGGGTGAACTGGTTCTCCACCTACCACGTCCACCACCGCGTCGCGTCGCGGTTCCGCGACGGGCGAGTCTTCTTGCTCGGAGACTCCGCGCACGTCCACAGTCCCGTCGGCGGCCAGGGGATGAACACCGGCATCGGCGACGCCGTCAACCTCTCGTGGAAGCTGGCCGCGACAGTCCAAGGGAACGCCCCGCCGAGCCTGCTCGACACCTACGAACCGGAGCGGATCGCCTTCGCCCGCAGGCTTGTCGCGACCACCGACCGCGCGTTCACCCTGGTCACAAGCCAGAATCCCCTCGCCCAGTTCTTCCGGACCCGCCTCTTCCCCCGATTCGCTCCCCTGCTCTTCCGTCGCGCCGCCTGGCGCCGAATCCTTTTCCGCACCGTCTCCCAAATCGGCGTCAACTATCGTGACAGCCTGCTCAGCGAAGGAGAAGCGGGATCGGTCCGAGGCGGCGATCGACTCCCCTGGACCCCGACCGGCCCCGACGCGGACAACTTCGCACCCCTGAGTGACCTCTGCTGGCAAGTTCACATCTACGGCGATCCACGACCCGATTTGGTCGCCGCCTGTCACGAGTTAAATTTGCCCATCTACGCCTACGTGTGGCGATCCGAAATGGCACGCGCCGGGCTGACGCCCGGCGCGTTCTATTTGGTGCGCCCTGACGGCTATATCGCCCTCGCCCAGCCGGACGGCCGCCCGGCTCGGTTGCGAAGTTACCTCGCCAGAAGAGGTATGAAGCAACTCCTGGGGGGAAGCCATAAGCCATCACATCCTTGAGTGAGGATCATGGCTCCCGGACCCAGCCCCGTGCGGGACGTCGGAGTCGGCTCGTGTTACAAGGCGACGGGCCCTTCTTATTCATACCCGAGGGGGCGTCACGTGACGCCGCGCATCCCGGGACCGAATATCTAATGCTTACCCACTTACACGTCGCACCTTACTGCGCGGTGTATCGAGGCGGGATGGCAATGCCCAGATTGGCGCGTTTGGTGTAGTGGAATCTCAGGTGGTGATCGAGGTGCCCGATGGCTCCGGCGACGAGGTCGGCCAAGGTTTTGCGCCCGGTCTCGGTGTGGTTGCCGCTCCTGGCGAAGTCGGAGTCGGAGCACTGGCGAAGGATCCGCGTCATCCACCGTCGGTTCGCCGCGAAGAGGTGCGCGGCCTCTTCGACGGGCAACGATTGCGAATTCAGGCGGTTGATCCAGGCGTTCTCGTCGTAGGCATAAAGGATCGGGTCTTCCTCGGCGATCACGCGTTTCATCCGGTCGCCGTAGACCAGGTCGGAGTCGAGGAGGTGGCCAACGAGCTCGGCGATGCTCCATTCGCCGGGGCCCGGGCGTGCGAGCTCGTGCTCGCGGGTGAGGCCGGAGATCGCGTACAGGAGAAGCGGGGCCCCTTCGGCATAGCGATCGATCACCGACGTCGTTCCGCTACTCATCGACCCTCCTCATCATGGTTTTCAGGTTCGTCGACATCGTCCGGATTCTTGCGCCAGATGGCGAGTTGCGGGTGGCTGTACTCGAGGAACCAGATCTCTTCCTCGACGCCGAGTTCGGCCGCGAATCGGTGGGCAACCAGGTGGTTGACCACCTCGAGCGACGCGGCGAGGAAATCCGTCTTCGGCCCGGGCTCGCCGCCGGGGTTGTGGAAAATGAATCGGATGACCAGCACCCGTTCGTCGATCGGCCCTTTGGCCGAGAGGTACCGGCCGTCCATCTCGTAGATCGAGTATCCTCGCGAGGCGCGGCAAAGAGTCTTGACCCACGCGTGCTCGTCGAAGTTCGGATCGAGCCGACGATTTCGGGCAATCGCCTTCATGACGAAGGGGACGATCCGGATCGCATCTTCGTCGAAGAGCGTCTCGAGGACCTCCTGGACCTTGCCGAAGTAGCCGAGCTTCTTCGGCAAGATCACCTCGTACATGCGAGCCGGCTTCGGTCCCTCGAGGGAATAGTTGAACATCGGGTCGAGTCTCCGGACGGTGCCCCGCCAATCCGATCCTACCAGCCCCGACTCTCCCCTCGAGCGTAACGGATCCCGAAGATCATGTCCCCCCGGAATCCCGGGCGGGCAGAAACCCCGATCTCAACGTCGAGCGTTCACGCGAACACACGCCGACTCAATCGTTTACGCCGGCGAGTTTGCCGATAATAGCGCCTGCACCCGGCGGAGGAATTCGAGCGGCCGTTGATTCCGTTCAACCAGGGCGGTAGAATCTAATTCTGACAATCTTTATGTGATAACCGACCTTTTCGCGGCGCCGATGTCGTCGGGCGTAAGGGTTCGGCCCGGAGGTTGAGCGAGATGGACGCGAGTGGGAACGGTAGCGCCAAGCCGAGCAAGGTCGAAGCGATCAAGGTTGCCAGCCAGTACCTTCACACGTACATCGCGGATGAAGCCCGCAACGGCGAGACGCATTTCACCGAAGACGCGGCCACGGTCCTCAAGTTCCACGGCTCATACCAGCAGGACGACCGCGACGTCCGAACACTCCTGAAGCGTGAAGGGAAGGAAAAGGCCTTCCAATTCATGGTTCGGATCCGGATCGTCGGCGGCAAGCTCAACGCCGAACAATTCCTGGCCTCTGACCGGCTCGCCCACGCGTTCGGCAACGAGACGCTCCGGATCACGACCCGGCAAGAGTTCCAGCTCTACGGCGTCTCGAAAGACGACCTGCCGACGACCATCCGGCGGATCAACGAGATGCTGCTGTCGACGCTCGCGGCCTGCGGCGACGTCGAGCGAAACGTCCTGAGCTGCCCTGCCCCGATCTGCGACTCGGTCCGCGACGCGATGCAGGATGACGCCGATCGTTTCGCCGCCCACTGCGCCCCGAGGGCGTCGAGCTACTGGGATATCTGGCTCGATGGCGAGAAGGTCGACAACCCGCTCTTTCCCGTCGCCGGCCCGATCCAGGTCCCCACGGCGGGAGACGACACGGTCGAGCCGATCTACGGCAAGACCTACCTCCCCCGCAAATTCAAGACCGCCTTCGCGCTTCCCGAGGACAACTGCACCGACATCCACGCCAATGACCTCGGCTACCTCTCCATCGTCGAGGATGGCAAGCTCGTCGGCTACAACATCCTCGTCGGCGGCGGGTTGGGCACCACTCCGAGCGCCCAGAAGACCTTCCCGTTCCTCTCGCAGCCGCTCTGCTACGTCGACCGCGAGGACATCCTCAAGATCGGCGAGGCGGTGATCAAGGTCTTCCGCGACTTCGGCAACCGTTCCGACCGGAAGCGGGCCCGCCTCAAGTACATCATCCACGACTGGGGAATGCCGGCCTTCCGGGCCAAGATCGAGGAATACCTCGGCCACCCGATCGCCGACCCCAAGCCCGTCTTCGTCACCGGCGTCGAGGATCACCTCGGCTGGCACGAGCAGGGCGATGGCAAGCTCTTCCTGGGCATCCCCGTCGAGAACGGCCGGATCAAGGACGACGGCGACTTCCGCCTGATGACCGCCCTGCGGACGCTCTTCACCAAGTACAGCATGCCCGCCAGGCTGACCTGCCAGCAGTCGATCCTGCTGGTCGGGCTCGACCCCGCCTGGCGTTCCGACATCGAGAAGACCCTGGTGGAGCACGGAGTCGCGTCCGTCGAGCAAATCTCCACGGTCCGACGCTGGTCGATGGCCTGCCCGGCGATGCCGACCTGCGGCCTGGCGGTGACCGAGGCCGAACGGGCCCTCCCGACGATCATGGATCAACTCGAAGTTGAGCTCGCCAAGCTCGACCTGGCCGACGATCGGTTCACCGTCCGGATGACCGGCTGCCCGAACGGCTGTGCACGCCCCTACAATGCGGACATCGGCCTGGTCGGCCGTTCCGCGACCCGCAACGCCGACGGCACCCCGGGCGCGGGGACGTATACAGTCTTCCTCGGAGGGCGAACCCTCGGCGACCGCCTCAACGTCGAGTTCAAGGACTACGTCCCCTTCGACCGGGTCGTGGCGGAGCTGGTGCCCGTCTTTACCCGCTACAAGGCCGACCGACTCCCGGACGAGACCTTCGGCGACTTCTGCCACCGTGTCGGTGTCGAGGCCCTGGTCAGCGAGCCGACACCGGCCTGATTGCGGAAAAGCCTGCGGGCTGGCCGCTTGGACGCTGGTCAAGCCCGCAGCGATCGATTATCCTAGGTTTGTTCCGGTCGGGGGAAGTCGGTCGATTCCTCGTGCTCGCTCAACGAAGCCCACGACGATTCGTGGGCCCCGTTGGTCGAGTTTTTGCCCCTTTTCCGGTTGGATGACTTTCGAAGATCACGACTCGGGTGGTGCCGGTCGTCGTAGGAGATCCGCGTGGCCAAAGAGGAACCCATCCGTACCGAGGGCCGGATCGTCGAGGCCCTGCCGAACACGCAGTTCATGGTCGAGTTGGAGAGCGGGCATCGCATCCTGGCGCACATCGCCGGCAAGATGCGGAAGAACTTCATCAGGATCGTGCCAGGCGACCGGGTGACGATCGAGATCACCCCCTACGACCTGACCAAAGGCCGGATCATCTACCGAGAACGCTGAGTCATCCTTCGCTCGCGACGGGCTCGGCCCTGGAATAGAGATCCAAGCGTTGCCGGCCCGAAGCCCCTGCCAAGTCACCCGGACCGATCGCCTTGACCCCGCAGGCGACGGTCACGCCCTCGCCGACGATTGACGGAGGGGCATCCTTCAATCGGTCGGCTTCCCCCAATCGACTTCGTCGAACCTGCTCGCCACCCTCCCCTCAACTTCGGTGGAACGACACCGGTGCGCGGCTCCAGAGCCCGAGGCAGAGCTCCGGTGCTCAGTCTCATGGATAGGCGTCGACACGCACCGCAAGGCGGCATGAGCGAGGCCCGGCTGGCGAGTCGCCGAGCCGGGCCTTGAAGGTCGAACCTCGATCGTCGGCAGTGATGCCCCTGGAAAGATTCGGGGTATTCACCCCCTTATCGTCGTGCGCTGGTGCTATCGATCCGGTCCCAGGCATCACGAGCCGCAGGCCTCGCTCGATCCCAACCGAGCGACTTCGAGTGCCCGGTCGACTCCCAATCACGCCGGAGCTCGCTCTCGGCCTCCTCGAAGGTACGGCCTTCGTACGTCCCACGGGTTTCCCAACCATGTTGGTAGGCGGGGCGGACGTCGTCGTAGCTGAGCGTCGAGTCGTAATAAGGTCGGCTCGAGTAGGCATCGCGCCAGTAGGCGTCTTCGACCGTCGGGTCGATGGACTCGGCTACGCTCTTGCCCGCGAGTCCCCCCGCGACGGCACCGACGACCGTCCCCACGACCGCGCCGACCGGTCCGGCCACCGCACCAGCCGCCGCGCCCGTCAACGCACCGGCCGCCGCCGCACCGAGGCCCGTTCCCACCGGATGGGCGCCGGGCTCGCCGCTGATGGGGTCGCGATTCGCGTCGACGGCGTGCGATCGATCGGGCTTGATTTCAGACATGGTCGTCTCCCAGGTTGAAAAATCGACTTGTTCGAAGATCCTTAAAGGACCTACACCTCTTAGCTACCCGCAAGCCGAATGCCAAAGTCTGAAGAGGGTTCAAGATCCGTCTTCCGAGACCGGTTGCCCTCTGTTTCCATCGGGATTCTCGAGGTCGGTGAAACAAGCCGAATTCGACGGATCGATGATTGGTCCTCGAAAGGGCCGCCACGGAAAGACAATATCGAGGATGTCGGGCAACGGGCTTCTCGCTCGCCCTCAACGGATTTCAGCGAATTGGCAAATCCCCGAGATCGTCGAGCTCCGGAAAAAGTTCGGCCCGACCCCCGGAAGTCATACGGACAAGTCCTATGATGTATTCAGGCCGTCGATCGGTTCTTATCGATCGACGCTGATTGATTCGACGGGGTCGTCTCCATAAAAGTCCGGGGCACAGGCCATGGGAGTTCCCGAAGCGCACCGCCACGTCGCCGCCAAAGTCGTCGGGGGTATCTTCGCCGCGGTGATCGCGCCGATCGTCGCGGGCGTGGGCGTTAACGTGATTCAGAAGAAGCTGGAGGATAAAGCCGAGCCCGAGAAGGTAGCCACCTCGCCCGCGAATGCGAACGCGAAGGAGGAGCTCGACCCGAGAGCGGCCCTCAAGGTTTCCGAGCCCCTACACCCGAGTGTTCTGCCGGGATCTTTAGGGACGAAAGAAGCGCCGCTCGCCTTTGCCTTCAATGGGAAGGATCTGGCCGGGTTCCGCACCTACCTCGGCATCCCACTCGGCGAGGAGGAACCCCTCGGGCTGGACAATGACCCGAAGCATGTCTTCTCTGTTCCCAGAAATGGCGAACACAAGGGACACCTCCGGATCTCGGGGGAGGTCAACGGGGCGCTCGAGACCGAGAAGGAGTACGAGAACTACCACCTGACGGCCGAGTACCAGTGGGGAGAATTGCGCTGGGCCCCCCGCGAGAACGAGGAGCGTCTTAGCGGGTTCACGCTTCACAGCACGGGGGCAGAGGGCAGCTCGCACAAAGCGTGGAGACCCGGATTTCGTTGCCGGATCCTTGCCGAACAAGGGGCGGGCGACCTAATCCCGTTCCCCACGATGACCAACAAGCTGAGCGTGGCCGTCGAAGCCGAGGTCGTCAAAGGATTCGTCACGAAGAAGTCCACCTCGAACGAGAAGGCGCACGAAGGATCCAACTCGGAGAAGTCCTCGCGAGCGAAACATGCCAAGCACGAGCATGAGTCGAAAGAGCACGAGGCCCACAATAAGGTCGAGATCCTACGCTACTTCTACAACCCGGGGTTCCCGCTGACCACCGTGACCACCAACACGGTCATCCACCACCTCGGTGCACCCCGCACCATCCCCCAGCCGGGCCACTCGACACAACCTTTGGATACGCGTTGGCACACCGTGGAATGTCTTTGTTTCGAAGACAAGCTCACGATTCGATGGGATGGGAAGACCGTCCTCGAGGCGAGCAAGCTGAGCCAATCCCGAGGCAAGATCCAGATCATCTCGGACGGTGCCGAGATCTTCTTCCGGAGGGTCGAGCTCAAGCCGCTCGTCAAGCCAGCGTCGTGACGCGACGTGAAGGGTGTCGGTTCGTCAAGCGAAGATCGTCCGCTCGGCCCAGGCCCTGACGGCTTCCGCAATCGTGGCGACCTCGGCCATCGCGCCGATGCCGATATCCCCGCAGGCCAGGCGCTTCGACTGGGGAGGCACCAGTACGATGCCAGGCGCGTGGCAGGCGAAGACCTCCGCAGCCTCGTCGAGGCCCCAGTCGTTTCCCGAGCGGCCATCGCCCCTGTCGGCCAGTAGCAGCTTCAGGTGGCGCAAGGTCACCGGGCTCTGCCACATCAGCGTGTTCATCGCCGGCGCAAGGATCACGGGCTTGGAGAAGTCCCAAGCCCGGAAGACGCATGTGAGGAAGTTGTCGGAGAGCCCGAGCGAGAATTTCGCCAGGGTATTGGCGTCGAGCGGTGCCACGATCAGGAGGTCGGCCCAATTTCGGAACGTGATGTGGAGCACCGGGTCGTCGCGACGATAACACGGGCCTGACCACTCGTCGGCGTCGCGGAAAAGCGGCCCCCCTGCGGGGTCCGACTGATCGCGGGCGAGGTCGGCCTTGTCGAAGAAATGGAGCGAGGGCTCGGTCGCGACGACACGGACCGCGTGCCCTGCGCCTCGGAGCGAGGCATAGAGCGCGGGTGTCCGCACGGCGGCCACCGAACCGGTCACCCCCAAGAGGATTTTCGTCGGTATTTCTTCCATGGCGATCGGGAGATCACCCGGCCCCGGACGTAAGAAAGGGGAACGGGAAAGGGACCGAGTGGAGATAGGTTACCGTCAGCGTCGATCGGCCGAGAGCGGGGCGACGGCGTCGTTGACGGCCTTGGACATGTTGTTCCAGAGCGTCCGCCGGAGTTGCTGCGTTTCGCGGCGGGTGAGCAAGAGGCGTTGGCTCGCGCGCTCGGTGAGCGCCGAGACGACGACCTTCAGGTCGACCTGGATCATGCCGCTCAAGTCTTCGAACTCCGCGGGCAACTCAAGTGATCGCAGCGGAGTCTCATGTTTGCAGATGGCCATCGAACCCTCCTTGGCTGAGGGGAACCTCGTCTGCGGCGAATGCCTCCCTGGCGTGAGCAAGGCTAATCCGCGTCCGTCCCCCCAGTCAAGCATTTTTCACGAGCCGTCCTGCCGTCCCATCAATCTGTTCCGATTATCAAGATGAGATTCGGCACTCAACTTCCACACTAACTTGCAAGTCCCGCGCCAAAAATCCGCGGCCCCCGCCGTACTCGAGCCTCGCTCGAGGCGTCGAAGGGGCCGTTCAAAACCAGGTCGGTTCCGACTCCTTGTGGGCCCCGGGGCCGATGGCATCCTGGACGAGCTCGACGAGCCTGGGCCCGTCGATGAGCTCGATCGGATGTTCGGCGACGAACTTTTCGGCCGCGAGGGAGAAGGTCCGGGTGGTCACGAAGAACCCCTTGTGACTTCGCGTGTGGTGGATCGTCCCGAGGAACTTCTGGAGCTCCGGAGAGCCGACGACGCCCCTGCTGTGATACTTGCATTGGACGACGGCCTGGAGCCCCTCGCGTTTGATCCGGAGGTCGGCCCCTTCGTCGCCGGTCCCGCCGACTTGCTCGACTTCATAGCCCAGGGCCTCGAAGACCTCGGCGACGAATTCCTCGAAGCCTTCGGGGGTCAGCGAGCCGAGTTGTGCCAGCTTGAGGTCGGCCCGCTTGGCCTGGAGCCGCAGCCGCTCGGCACGCTCCCGAGCCTCGATGACCTCTTCACGCACGGCGTGGAGCTCGCGTTCGGCCTCCGCCTGCTCAACCCCCTCGAGGCGTTCGACGTAGCGCTCGATCTTGTAGAGCACATTCCGGATCGTGTTGTCGAGCCGGGCCCGCTCGGCCCGCGTGAGCTGATTCTGATATCTCCGGAATACGGCGTAATGCAGGTGTTCGAGGGCCCCGGCGAACTCCCCGACCGATCGGATCGCCGGGGCCTCGTCCTGGTACGCCGCGCTCGTCCAGAGGATCCCCTGCTTGGCCGAACCTTGAGGTGGCACCGTCGTCGGCAAGCCCGAGGCGCGCTCCTTGAGCCAGTCCAGCAACATCGCCGCACACTGCGGTCCGAGACACTCCATCGCCGATAGGCCCCCTCGTCCTCGATCGCGCCCCCGACCCGCGAGGCGGCGTCTTTCTTTAAGGATCCCCGTCACCATTCTCGACAGCAAGCGAAATCCCGGGGCCCTTCTCTCGCGAAACCCTCGTCTCGGCCTCGTTGACTTCGCCACCCTGCCTGGCCAACAATCAAGTTGGAGTGCCCATGCCTCAAGATGAGGCAACGTCAGTCGCTGTGCTAGGAATCCGTGCCATGGGAAAATTCGCCGTCATCCTACCAGCCGCGGGGCGTTCGACGCGGTTCGGCGACCCGAAGCAGAAGAAGATCTTCGCCGAGCTCGACGGCCGGGCGGTTTGGCTCCGCGCCGCCGAGCCATTCGTGAATCGAGATGACGTCGCCCAGACGATCGTGGTAATCTCGCCCGACGACCGCGACCTCTTCGAGCGCCGATTCCGCCCGAGCGTCGCCTTCCTGAACATCAAGGTGATCGACGGCGGGGCCGAACGATCCGACTCGATTGCCAGGGCGCTCGAGGCCCTCGACCCGGAATGCGACTTCGTCGCGATCCACGACGCCGCCCGGCCCTGTCTGACTTCCGAACAGGTCGACGCCGTCTTCGACGCGGCCATCGAGCACGGCGCCTCCCTCCTGGCGGTCCCGGTCGCCGACACGATCAAGCGGGTCGGCGAGGATCGATTCACCTCGGACACCGTACCCCGCAACGGACTCTATCTGGCCCAGACACCCCAGGTCTTCCGCCGCGACTGGATCGAGGCCGCCTATGCCAACCGCGCCAGGCTCGGCGCCGCGGTCACCGACGACACCCAGCTCGTCGAGGCGCTCGGGCATCGTTGTGCCGTGGTCGAGAGCTCATCACTGAACATGAAGATCACCACACACGCCGACCTCCGCCTCGCGGCCGCCGTCCTCCAAGCCCTGCCGAAGCCGAAGCGCGAGGGCCCCTCGCATCCCTTCGCCGACGAGAAAGCCATGTGGGGCGACCTGCCCAAGCCGAAGGCGAGCGACCTCTTCTGAAGCGATCTACCTCCTCCTCTTCAATACAAGCCCGAAGCGCAAGCGATTGAATTTTTCTTAAGGCGAAGAAAAATTCAATCGCTTGCGCTTCGGGCTTGTAAAGAGGACGTAACTTCAGCCATCCGCTCGGTAGAGACCGGGGCTGAGTGACTTCAAGAAAAGAGCGCCTGTTCCGCGGTCCGCCGCAGGAGCCACTCCTTGTCATCCGCGGAGAGGAAGTCCAGGCGGGTTCGGATCAGGTCGAGGCTATCGGCGTAGGTGTCGTCATCGACCTGGAAGGGGCAGTCGCTCTCCCACATGCACCGGTTCGCCCCGAAGGCGCGGACGACCTTTTGAATCAAGGGGCCGAGATCGAGGTAGGGGCGAGTCTTCTTCCCCAGGGCGTAGAACGCCCCGACCTTGATCAGGACCTTGGCGTGCTTCGCCAGGGCGCAGAGGGCGTCGACGTCGGCCGAGTCGATCGTGCCACTCACGCCGATCCGCCCGATATGGTCGATGATGACCGGCGTCTCGGGGAATCGGCGGCACATCCGGTCGACTTCGGGGAAGGCGTCGGGGCCGATCAGGCAGCTCAGGACCTGCCCGGTCTCGGCGGCTGCGGCGAACATCGCATTGTAGCCTTCGGGCTGGAGCCATTTCGCCGGGGGGAGCCTGCTGTAGTTCGGCGCGATCCGGAACGCCCTCACTCCCTTCGGCCGCAGCGCCCGCATCGCCTCGTCGGGGCGAGTCGCGAGCGGGTCGACGATCGCCGTCCCCACGAAGCGGTCGGGGTACAGCCTGATCATGTCGAGCATGTAGCGATTATCAAATTCGTAATAGCTCATCTGGATCAGGTTGACCCGGCCGACACCGGCGGGCCGGCAGTGGGCGAGCAGCTCCTCGGCGGTGAACGACGGCGGCTTCATGTCGGCCACCGTGAACCCCTGGGCCAAGGGGTAGTGCGCGACGTCGGGGGTCCAGATGTGCGAGTGCGCGTCGATGTACGGTTCCAGGGCCATGGGGCGCTCGTCCCGTTGCAAGAGGGATGTTGGCTCATGGAGCGAACTCGGAGGTGTGGATCTGGACTCGGGTGCCACGGGTCGGTACTCCACCCCGTGGCACCCGCAACCTCCGTTCAACCACCGATTTCTCTACATGACCCGGGGAGGTTCGACCTGTGGTCGACCCACGTTGGCACAGGACGAAACCCCGTGCCAGTATATTCTCCGGAAATCGGTCGACCTCGGCGTCCTCGGTGGCGAGGAGCCGCGCCGTCAGGCGAGCACTTCGGGGACGACCTCGCCCTCGGGGTTGAGGGCCATGGGCCTCCCTTGGCGGTCGGTCAGCATCGTCTCGGGATCGATCCCGAGGAGGTGATAGATCGTCGCCAGGATGTCCTTGGGCGAGACGCGACGCTCGACGGGGTCGCCCCCGACCTTGTCAGATCGGCCGACGACCCGTCCCCGGGCCACGCCGCCCCCGGCCATGAGGACCGAGTAGCATCGCGACCAGTGATCCCGGCCGCCGCCGCGTCCCAGGCTCAACTGGGGCGTCCGGCCGTGCTCGCTCAGGCAGACGACCAGGGTCTCGTCGAGCAGGCCACGCGAATCGAGGTCGATCAGAAGGGCCGAGAGTGTCTGGTCGAGGCCTGGGAGGAGCTCGTCCTTCATCCGGGGGAAGTGGTCCCAGTGCGTGTCCCACCCCGTGCCAGCGAGGCCGTACTCGTCCCAGAAGGCCGTCACAAACCGCCCGCCCGCCTCCACCAGTCGCCTCGCCGTAAGCGTGGCCTGGCCGAAGAGGGTCATCCCGTAAAGATCGCGGGTCTCGGGGGACTCTCGGTCGAGGTCGAAGGCGTTCCGGAGCTTCTCCGAGCCGAGCAGTGAGTAAGCCATCGCGCGATGGCGGTCGATCCCGGACCGCGCAGTCCCCGAGTCGAACTCTCGACGGGCCTGCTCGAATTGCTCGAGGAGATTCCGACGCCGGTCGAGTCGATCGAACGTCATGTCGGGACCGAGGCTCGAGACCGACCCCAGGCGGAAGCGGCTCTCCGGGGTGACCCCCCGGTAGGGCTCGAAGTCATTCCAGGTCTTGTCGGCGAGCGTCTTCGTCGACTTCTTGGTCGCCTTGCCGACGAACTCCGTCGAGATCGGGTCATAGGCCTGGCCGAGGAACCCGCCGTAGGGGCCCGCACGAGCAACCTCGCCGACTCGCTGGCTGCTGAAGGCCCAGGGGAGGGCGAGATTTCGCGGGACGTCCGGGAGTCGCTCGCCGTCCTGGCTCCGCCCGACGTAATCGACGACCGATCCGATGTACGGCCACTGCGCCGGATCCCTGGGATTGAGCTCCATCGAGACGTCGATCCGGGGGATGCTGGTCGTCGCGTAGGCGACCCCGTGCAGCGGGTACGGGTGCGAGACCGACCGGATCACGGTGACCTTGTCCATCACCTTCGAGAGCTTTGGCAAGAGTTCGCAAACGTCGAGGCCGGAGACGCTCGACTGGATCGACTTGAGTTCTCCCCGGATCTGTTCGGGGGCCTCGGGCTTCGGGTCGAAGGTCTCGAGCTGGCTCGGCGATCCGTAGAGGAAGAGGAAAATGCAGGACTTCGCCTTCCCAAACCCGTTGACGACCGGAGTTCCCAGCGCGGGGGTGCCTCCCGAGAGCCCGAGACCCAGCAGGCCGAGAGAACCGACGTGGAGCAAGTCGCGTCGCGTCAGGCCGTCGCAGAGCCGTTTCGGACCACCCAGGACGCGAATCATGACCACCTCATGACGGGTTCGGGCATCGTGCAGGAGACCGACGGGGCCTTCGCCAAGGGTTGCGGGGCCGCTTCGGTGGCGGGTGTCGAGAGATTATGGCAAATCCAACGACTATTCAACAACAGAAAACCACGAATCCTCTTCGGAAAACGGCTCGCGGCTCCTTTCGAGAACCTACGGGGCGACCCGCCAACCAAGCCGTTCTCCGGCGCGCCAGGGACGGATCCGCTCCCCTTGAGTGTTATCGGCGACGATGAGGACTGGCACGACCTCATCGCCAGGGGTGGTCTCGATCAGGGAGACCTGACCCTGATTCAGAGGTAGCCCATAGAACTCGGCGCCGAACCGGCTGGCGAACCCTTCAAGCCGTTCGAGGACCCCGGCCGCCGCGAAGACTTCGGCGTAGGTCGGCAGGGATGCGGGCGCACAGTAGGCCCCGGCACACCCGCAGGGCGATTCCTTGCGGCCGACCGTGTGAGGGGCCGAGTCGTCGCCGGCAAAGAACTTCGAGTTGCCCTCGAGAACATGCCGGCTGATCGTGGAGCGATCTCGGATCGTCTTCGGGACCGGATAGCAGAAGTTGTGCGGGTTCAGGCCGCGCTGGCCTGCCGGGGTGACGTGGCCAAGGATGTCGTCGATGGTCGTCGTGAGATGCATCGGCGTGACCGTGGCCGCCACCGTGGCAGGCGCGGCCGCCACCCAGTTGGCCATCGCGGCGGACGAAACGTGTTCGACGACGATCCGGAGGTTCGGCACCTCCTCCACGTAGCGAGCGATCTCGACGATGAACTCTCCCTCGGCCTCGAGCACCGAACACTCGGGTCGCTCGCCGTGGATCGAAAGCATCATCCCGCAGTCCCGCATCACCCCCAGGACCTCGATCAGTCCCGCGGCCTGGAAGTCCGAGATCCCGCCGTGGCTCCCCGTGGTCGTCCCGCTCGGGTAGAGCTTCGCCGCAATCACGCCGGCCTTGCGGGCCTCCTCAATGATCCGAGGGGTCGTCTCGTGCGTGAGCTTGATCGTCATCAAAGGCTCGAAGCCACCTTGCTCGCGCACACTGTTCGGGAGTGCTGCCAGGATGTCTTCTCGATATCTCGTCGCATCCTCGCCCGTCAGGATCGGGGGATCCGTGTTGGGCATGACCATGGCGCGAGCGTAGACCGAGGCCGTGTCGGGCACGACAGCCCGAAGGATATCGCCTTGACGGAAATGGACGTGGAAGTTGTCGGGGCGACGAATGCTGATCTTCGCTCTCTGCATCGTGGGGATTGCCTCAATGACTGTCCAGAGATGCCGGCTCCGTCGGATCCCATGCAGCCCTTTTGATAGACGCTGGCGTTAGCCGAAATGCAGGCTCCGCTCGTGAGTGCCTCGGCCCACCGATCGGCACTGGGAGCCCGGGGCGACCACGATTTCGGCTTCGGGGATCGCCGAGGCCCGCGAGGGTGATGCGTCCCAATCCGGCAAGGGTAAACGATCCCGCGGTTCTCTACCAGTCGCCTGGCTCGGGCCCCCTGCCAAAGCCGGCCGTCAGGAGCGGCTTGAAAAGTGGATGAATTCTGCACACAAAGGCGATTGCGATGAGGGCAGAAGAACGGTCGACGAATGCGCCGGGCATGAAGGAACCGCGTTCGGAGACGCACCTGGTGTCGTCGATTCGATCCCGTTCCGCTTTTGACCATTCGAGTTGGAGCGACAGATGACGGACGCATCGACCGGAGGGAGCCCCGGACCTCGTATCCCACGCGATGAGGGTGCCGATCAATCGAAGAAAACTTCACTTACAAATACTATCAAATCTAAAAGTTCAGCCAATGCGTCTTTCGCGCGAGGAAGGGCGGCAAGGAGGCAAGGCAACCTGGATCGGGCCGTCGAGGAATTCGCACGGGCAACCGTCGCCGATCCGGAGAACGCAGCCTACCGCCGGAATCACGCATCCGCACTGTACGCCCTGGGACGTTACGAGGAAGCCGTCGCCGCCTATCGTGAAGTCATTCGTCGACGGCCTGACGGCGCCGTGGCTCACAAGGGACTCGGCACCGCACTGGCCGGCCAAAACAAGCTCGACGAGGCGATCGCGTGTTATCGCGAGGCGATCCGGCTTCGTGCCGACGACGCCGGAGCCTACAACGCCCTCGGGAACGCGCTGCGTATTCTTCGGAGCTTTGATGAGGCGATCGCCGCGTATGACCGCGCCCTCGAGTTGAACGGAAATCAGGCGGGGGCGTGGAACCACCGTGGGGTCGCGTTGGCCAGACTGGGGCGATATGACGAGGCCATCGCGAGCTATACTCGATGCATCAAGCTCCGACCCAAGCACCTCGACGCCCACTTGAACAGGGCCTCGGCCTGGCTAGTCCAAGGGAACTTCGCCCAGGGGTGGGCCGAGTATGAGTGGCGCCTGTGTCAGCCGAATGTCGCGTCGCAACCGCCGACGATGCCGGCCTGGAACGGGTACCCGCCCCGCGGGATGCGGTTACTCCTCGTCCACGAGATGGGGCTCGGCGACTCGATCCACTTCATTCGTTATGCCCCGCTGCTGAAGCGGCTCGGTGCGACGGTGATCTACGAGTGTCCCAAGGGGCTTATGACGATCCTGGCCAAGATGCCAGGGATTGATATCCTGTTCCAACAAGGGCAGGAACCGCCCGAGCACGATTTCTACGTCTCGCTCCTGAGTTTGCCCGGCCTGATGGGCATGAGTCTCGAGTCGATCCCGCTCGACGTCCCCTACATCGAGCCCGACCCGGCCCTGGTCGAGCGTTGGCGGCTCGAGCTGGCCCAGTACCCCGAGCTCAAGGTCGGGATCAACTGGCAGGGAAACCCGGGATTTCCGGGCGACGCCCATCGCTCGATTCCCCTATGCGACTTCCAACCCTTGGGGCAAGTGCCGGGCGTCCGTCTGTTTAGCCTCCAGAAGAACGTCGGCCACGAGCAGCTCGCGGCCCTCGGCGATGCCTTCCCGGTCGTCGACCTCGGAGCACGGCTAGACATCGAAGCCGGGCCGTTCATGGATACGGCGGCGGTGTTGAGAAATCTCGATCTGTTCATCACCTCTGACACCGCCCTGGCACACCTTGCGGGGGCTCTGGGAGTGCCGGTCTGGTTGGCAACCTCGGCCGCCCCCGAGTGGCAGTGGATGCTGGACCGCGAGGACAGTCCCTGGTATCCGACGATGCGGCTCTTCCGGCAAGAGCGTCTGATGGAATGGGCGCCGGTCTTCAAGCGAATGGCAAGCGAGGTCGCCAAGCTCGTCCCTCCGGCGCCTGAACCAAAACCGGCCGCATAACCACATCACACGAGCTTCGCCGACGAAGACGAAAGGGATAAGTCGAATGTCGGGAATTCCAGACGATATCCAGCCGCTTGAGGCCAACCCAGGCTATCGAGGGCCGATCCGGCTCGCGTTCGCCAATAGCGAACGGCAATGGGAGGAGCAGGCCGACCTCGTCGCGCTGCTTGTCGAGGTCCTGGGGCAGAACGGAGAGTCGGCTTCCTCACATAAAGGGAGGTGGGTCGAGCATGAGGCGAGCGGCTACCGACTCCTGCCACTGATCGTGAGCTTTCAGCCGCTCGAGGAAGGGGGAGTCCAGACCGTCACGACAATCCAGGTCCACCACCCAACCGTCGTCCCCGGGGGGATCTTCGAATTCCAGCACTCGACCGGGGATAACACCGAAGTGGCGATCCGACGGGCATTCGAGCAGTGGGTGCAGACGGATTTCATCACGCTGGTCGATGCCACCCGTCCCAAGGGCGAGGCGTGCATGCAACTGATGCTCACTTTGCCCGAGACGGAGGACCGACCGAAGCGTACCCGGCGGGCAACCCTCGGCCCGATCGCGCATTACCAGTCGACTCCGCCAGCGAACGACCCGGAGGATGAGCATCCCTTCTGTCCGTGCTGCCTCCTCACACGCTCGTTCCTGGCCTTCAAGCCTCTGTTGGAGGGTGACGAATTCTTCGGAGTTCGCCTTTTCGCCCTGAGAGACAACCACGGGGTCCCCGAAGCCGATTGCCGCGTGAACGGCGAGGATTACCCGGTCGGCGCCGAGGCCCTGAAGGAATACGCGGAAGGCTGGCCAGCGGCCGGGTATGAGTTCCGCAAGCAGTATGTCATCATCCAGACGGCCGAGGACGAGAGCGTTTGACCACGATCGACGTCGAATATCATCGTTTGACGACAAGACGAGCGCGAGCACGTAGGGCCTAGGATCCTCGACATCCTCACGGAAAGCCTCGTGGGGTCGCGGCCGGTATTGCCGTCGGCCGGCCGCGACCCAGAAGCCTCGATCGAGCAGTGGAAATGGCCTTGGAAACCAACCGCCACGTCCTCCGAGCGGATCATTCAGACCGTCCAGAAACGGCTCAAGATCTCGACGAAGTGAGAAAGAGGTGGAGCGTCGAGTCCACACCGGTTTTGGCGTCGGCGGTGAGCCCGTCGACTTGCTGGCGGACGTTGAAGGAAAGCTCGTAGTTGTTCAAGATATTCGTGAGCTCTTGCAGAAGACTCCCATTCGAATAGTCATAGACTTGCGTCTGGAGGGCGCCGAGGAGATTCCCCTGGATCTTGTTCTCCGTATAGATGCTGACGAGAGTGGCATTGAGCGTGTTGATCTTCGCCAGGAGGGGAGGGCCGAGCTTCGACGGGTCGCCGTTGGATTGCAGGCCCGGCAGGGCATTCACGTCGGCCAAGAAGGTGGCGAAGGCCTGATCCACCTGGGCATTGACTTTCGCAGCCCGATGATTCGAGGTGCGGACCCCGTGCGGAGCCCGCGAACTCCCGAATAGCTCCACCTGCCCTAGAATCGCTTGCTCAACCGTGCTGTATTGGTGGTATTGCTGGGAGTTGGCGGCGGCAGCGTTCCCCATGGCGTCGTACGAGGCCGGCTGGCCGGTCAAAAGAAGTGATTGTATCTGCCCAAGGGATGATGTAACGATGGATACCATGCTGGAATCCTGGCCGCCTATCATCTCGTACCTGATGGTAGCGATCAATTCCTTGGACCGAGGCAGAGGGGCGAGCATGGTCTTCACTTCGCTCCACAACCCTGCGAGGTCGGTCGACACCGTGGCACGGTAAGTCGCGAAGGCATTGGGGTCGAATTGGGTGTTAAAGCCATCCCAGTAGTTCGTCACCGAATTGACCCAGAGGGGGCTCGGGATCCCTCGCACCTCGGAATTGGAGTTCGGGCCGAAGCCGTTCTTGTTTGCAAAACTTTCGAAGGTGGCGGCGAGGTTGTCGACCAGTTGAGCCTTGTAGATCACGGTCGGCGTGACCGCCGCCGAAGAGGGGACCACTCGATCCTCGAGAGGTTGGACGCATGTGGGTTGAAAACGCTGATTCTTCCGCATCGAAATCGCCCCCAGGCGGGAATGTGTGAGATCGGAAACCGCAGATCGCGGCAGGCCTTTTTACTCGAGTAGGACCGCCTCAGCGGAATCGAATCGAGACGAGCGTCCCATACTCCTCGCCGTCGACCCCGTGATCGGCGAACGGACGACAAAGCCCCTGGCCACCCTGGCTTCCGCGCAGCCGATTCCCTGTCCAATTCGGGGTCGAGCCTCGATTCGGAGTGCCAACGGTGTGGGTAAGGGGCCGTTCCGGTCGCGTCTCGGACTTCCACACCAAAGGCCGTATCGATCCGGCTGAGATCTATCTACGAACCTACCACACGATTTCATCCCACAAGGCATTCGACTCAATCGAACGACAAATAATCCCGAAACTCCCACCTTGTCGAAGTAAGCCTCGCGAACACAATATATCGAAACAACATATACCGTAACGACACAAAAGATGATCTCGAATCACATGGCTCGCCGCGTCCCGAAAACTCGGTTTCTCCTAAAAAATCGGGTTTCTGTGCCATAAGATGAGGCTTTCCCGCGAGGGAAAGACGGCGTTGAGCGGTCCGGGAACCCGGTCTTCAAGAAAACACTGGACTTCGGGACGGGCACACGGGTCGGAAAGACCAACGGGAAATCCGGGAGGTATTCGTCCTCTCGGGAATGCACCACCTTGCGACCGGGTAGTGTTGTCGCAGGGAATTCGCGCGAGGAGCGATTGTCGGAGAGCGACGAGAGGTATACAAACGGTTAAAGCCGTACCGAAAATAGAGGCCGAGCCACCCTCGTACCCCATCGTTTCGGAACGACCCGCGGCGATGCCCAGGGCTCGGCGACCAGCGAACTGGGTACAGAAGATAGGGAAGCCATTTCCGTTGCCGCACCAGAAACGCGAAACGGGTGGGACAAGCCCACCCGTTTCGCCGGTTCAATGAATGAAGGAATCGCCCTGCGTTAGCGGACGATGGTCTTGAAGGAGACATACCCTTCGACCCCAGGCGTGAGCGTGCCGGGGAGATCCCAACGGAGCTCGGTCGAGCCCGAGCGATTCTCTGCGGCAGTGAAGACGGCCCCCTTTGGGCCTTGGGCACTCCCGGCGACGTAGCCGAACCGAGGGAGGAGGCTGTCGACGACGGAGACCGCGCTGATCGGCGTGTTGCCCATGTTGCGGAACTGGATGACGAAGGTCACTTCATCCCCCTGCTCCGCCTGGTTGGTGCTGACACGTTTGATGACAGCGACGCCCGGCCGGTTGGGAGGGGTCTCGACGCCGACCGTCTCGCGGGCGGGCCACGCCATCACCATCTGACCGGCCCCTTCGACGATTCCGGTGACCGCGGCCCCGGTGCCGGTCTTGATGCCCATCGCCACGACGTTCGTTTTGATGTCGCCGGGCTTCTGCCGGTTGCTCGAGAAATCGGGTCCCTGCACTTTGACGTGGCCGGCGAGGTGGGTCTGCGCATCATAACCGCTCAGCACGCGGAGCTCGGTGTGCGAGCCGGCGTAGACGCGCCCGCGCATCCCCGACGCCCTGAGCCGTTCCCGGCTCGCCTCGGCCGCCTGGTTCTGGTTCAAGCGGTTCGGGTGCTGCTTCCCGTCGAAGGCGAGTTGGCTCTCGACCTTGTCGGCTCGCTTCAACGACTGCACGATCAGGGCCTGGTTCGGACCGACGCTCACGCGGACCTCGGCGAACCGGGGGGCGTAGATGCAGACGAGGTTGGTCGGCAGGATTCGGGCCCGGCGCTCGTCGTTGAACTGGATCACCGCGTCGCGCGGGTCGATGCCGAGAAGCCCGCCATCGCCCCCGAAATGGGCGGGCGACTTGTGGTCGCCGCCGTCACAGAGGAATTCGTCCTTCGGCAGCCAGACGCGTCCCCGAGGCGGGGGCGTCCCGCAGACCGGTCCACACGGAAGCTTGCACGGGCCGCCGTCCGATGCCGTGAACGGGCAATGCTCGGCGCCGGGCACGACGCCGATGATCCCCATCCCGGCGAGTTCGTCGTTGTCGGGTTTGCGGGTCCCGGTCCGAACGACCGCCATGACTCGCCCCAGCGCCGCGCCGACCTTGATCGGGTCCTCGGATGGACCCAGGGTCACGATCGGGATCTCGCCCTTGGGCGTGGCGATCGGCAGGGCCTGCTCGGGATCCTCGAGGTAGATGACCTGGGTCACGAGGCGCTTGTGGTCGAAGGAGTCGACGAAGTCGTCCTCGTTGAAAATGATCCGGATCGGAAACTTGCCGACGTCCATGCCGTTCGGCCGATGCAGGTGGCCGACGATCTCGACGACCGGATAGATCTCGGCGTCGGGACGGCCGGGAAGATTCGAAAGCTTGAGTCGATAGCCGACCCCGACTTTCAGCCCGACCAGCCCTGGGGGCGGGCCATCACTCAGGGCGGACGGCACCGGCTCGGGAGTTGGGCCGAGGACCTCGACCACGACGCCGTCGGGGGCCTGGAACCGCACGACCTGGATCTCGTTCGGGAGTTCCGGCGCCGAGGTCTCGACCACGGCCACGCCGGGCGTGGTCACGGCCGGGGCCGGGGCCGGGACATCCTCAACCGGTGCAGGAGAACCAGGCGAGGGCGAGGAAACAACGACTCCGGCAGGCGCCTCGACGGGTGCGGGGGCTGTCGCGGGTGCGGGCGCCGGTCCGGCGGGGGGCGTCGACGTCTGGGACCGGCCGGTCGTCGGCAGGCCCAACGCCAACGCCAAGCCGAGAGGCAAGGCGAGGCGGCCCCCCCTCCCCCCGGCGTGGCGGATCAATCCTTGATCGTTCATCTGTCTTGATTCCTTCAACGCTCGAGGGCCGTTGGGGAAGTTCCTCGGGGGCGTCGTGCCGACCGAATTCGGGCACGACGCGCGATGAACCGAGCCGGAGGACGGCCCGGGATTGTCGACGAACCTTCCGCGAAAAGCCCCGGCGGATCGCGATCGAGGCGCGGATCCGTCGGGGCGTCGGTGAGTCACGAGTACCCTGTCGGCGATCCCTCGCGACGGGTCAGGACTTCGGCGCCTCGGCCGGAGGAGCGGGGGCCGGGACTTCGGCCGCCGGGGGCTCCGGCGATGGGGGGGCCGGGGCCGCTTCCGCCGCGGGGGCAGGAGCCGGAGCCGGAGCCGGACCGACCGGGGCGACCGGCGAGACCGGGGCCGTATCGACCGGCACGCTCTCGATGGCCGGCGGGGTCACGACGCCCGGCTGGGTCACGACGCCCGGCGGCAGGGTGCCCGGGGGCAGGACCACCGTGCTCGGGGCCCCGTTGATCACCGTTCCGGGGGGAACGGTGACGGCACCGGCGGCCGGGACCGACCCGCCTCCGGGGGGCATCTCGAGGTCGATCGCACCGAGGCGAACGATCATCAGGATCGTCCCACGTCGGTCGGCTTCCAGGATCGGGTCGACGCCCGGCTCGAGTCGGGTCGACACCAGGGTCTCGACGCCCGCGATCGCCAGCTCCTGGTACTTCGGATCGGGGAGATAGATCACCTTGGTGACGAAGTTCCCGCCGTCGACGACCTGGTCGAAGTCTTCGGCCGTGAACTGGACCGGGATCGGGTTGTGCGTCAGGTAGGCGTCGGTCGCGGGCGCCGAGGGGGCGACCTCGATCGTCGGATAGAGCTGGACGCTCGGCCGACCCGGGATGTCGGTCAGCTTGAGCCGATAGATATAACCCTGGAGGAAGTTGAATCGGGCGGGGACCGTCAGTTGGGCCGGGAGGTAGACGCGCTCAGCCCCGCCGCCGCCACCGGTCTGCCAGCCGATCTTCATCCCGTCCGGGTCGAGGAAGTAGATCTGGCTCTTCGTGTTAGGGAACCGCCGGCCCGCGCCGGGGCCGCCGCCGCCCCCCATGTCCGGCCCGCCGGGCATCATCGGACCGCCCGGAGGGGGCGGGCCATCGGCGACGACGTGTGGGCGGAGGAGTTTCTTGAGCCCCACGCCTGGTTTGCTATATCCGAAACCGTCCCCGGCGGTCGCCGCCGCCAAGAGGAGTACGCCGATCGTATGCATGGAAATCCTCCACCACCCGCGACCGATGCCGGCCTTCCTGAGGCAAGGGCGTACGCCGATCGGGGAGAACTCGCACCACCGTTAAGGAACTCCGCGACCGCCTCGGCCTCGATCCTCAAGGCCGGGTCGCTCGTGGATGACGGCCGAACTCGGGAGAGGGGTCGGCCAGGCGGTTGCCTGCCCCCCCTTGTCTCACCCTTAGGTCGGCCTTGCGTCCAATAACGCCTAGCGATAAGATCGGGCATTCCTTTCCGACCCTTGAGGAAAAGCCCTACATCCCTACCATGCCCAAATACCGGATCATCCCCGCGATTGCGACCGTGATCGTCTTCTCGGTCCTCTCGCGAGCCAGGGCCCAGGACGGACTCTCGGCGCCGATGCCTCCCGCCGGAGGCCCCGGTTCGGCCGTCAAAGCTCCCGAGGTCAACGAGCCGCCGACCGAGGCCGAGCTGTTCCTCGACGACGCCATCAAGAAGGTTGCCGAGATCAAGTCGGTGTCAGCCGACGTCTTCCAGACGGTCTCGATGCTCAACCAGAAGTTCGAGATCACCGGTCGCTACCTCAAAGCCCCCGGCGACCGGCTCCTCCTCGACCTCTCGGTCTCCGGGATGCCCGACTCGTCCGGCAAGATGCGCCAGGTCTGCGACGGCACTACCCTTTGGGATTATCAACAGGTCTTCGAGAGCCGGGCCTACCGCAAACTCGACGCGGCCTCCATCCTGAAGAAGATCCGAACCTACGACCTCGACGACAAGATGAAGGAAGGTGCCATCGAATCCATGGGATTCGCCGGCCCTGATATCTTGCTCGTCGGGCTGCGCCGGACGATCAAATTCGATCAAGGGCCCGTCAAGACGACGCTCGACGGCCGGCCCGTGATCCGTCTCGCGGGCGTCTGGAAGAGTCGCGAGAACCTGCTGGGGCCCGATTCTCGGCCCTTGCCGATGACCGCCCCGCTTCCCTCCTACATCCCCAGCCTGGTCAAGCTCTACCTGGGTGCGAACGACTTCTGGCCCTATCAGGTCGAGCTCGTGGGCCAACCCTCCACGACCTTGCTCGACACCCGACCGGTCGGGCCCGACGGTCGGAAGATCGGATCCAAGAGCTTGATCCAGCAGCCACTTCTGACGCGGATCAAGTTGGTCTACAAGAACGTCAAGATCAACACCCCGATCTCCGACGGCGAGTTCGTCTTCCAGGCCCCGCCCGACGCCCAGGTCGAGGATAGCACCAAGGCGATCCTCGACAACCTGGAACAGTACGCCACGATGCGGGCCGCGCAGAAGAAGGCCGAAGCATCCCAGGGGGGCGATACCCCTCTCCTGAACCAGGGGATCGATATCCCCAAATCCGCGGCCCCGCCGAGCGCACTCCCTTCGGTACCTGCGCCCGCACCCACACCAGCTCCGACGGCCCCGGCAGCTCGCTGAGGATTCGGAGCACGCTGAGCATTGTTCGCGATTCATTTCCTCGCCCTGTCGGGCAGGCTTCTCTCGGGAGGCCTGTCCGGCAGGGCGAGATGCCTTTTCTCGTGCTGTGGCAAAGTCAAACCATACAAAGACTCACTCGCATGAGCACAAGACCTCCCCCGGGTAGGCGGGGCAGGAGTGCCCCGCCTACCCGGGGGGATAGATCGCATGCGAATGACTTCGAGCACGAGTCCCCTACTCTTAGCTTTGCCCCAGCGCTTGTTCGGTTTGCGCACAGGAGCGGTCAGTCTGCGCTAAACGCGGGATTGACTGGCCCACCTTCGGGAAGCCAGGGGCGGAGCGGACATTCATCGCAGCGCGGAGAGCTGACGCGGCAGAAGTCTCGGCCGATGCGCTCCATGCCGGATGAGAGATGGGCGAATGTGGTGGGAGTGTCTGTCCGTTGTCGCTCCACGACCGCCTGGGCTTCTTCATAGTCGGCCGTGGGATCGATCCACCCGTGGCGGACCATAATCCGGTACGACGCCCGATCGACGGGATAAACCGGCCGGCGCAGCCCGAAGAGCAGCAGGACGTCGGCCGTCGCGCGACCGATCCCGTTCACGGAACCAAGCTCTTCACGAAGCCGCTCGACCGAGATCGACTCTTCGAGGAGTCGATCGGCCGATCCACGGTGGTCGTCGACGAGCCAACGGGCCAGCTTGCGGAGCGAGCTGAGGACCCGCGAAGGGACAGTCACCCCGGCCGTGCGGAAGGCCTCGCCGACCTCTACCGACTCGGCCTCAGCGAGTGCGCGAGGCTCGAGAAGTCCCGCGTCGCGCAAGGAGTCCAGGGCCCGGAGACACTTCCGCTGATCGAGTGAACGACCCAGCAAGACGGCGATCAAGGACGCGAACGAGTCGGGATCGCTGGGGCCGAGGTCGCGTCCATACCCTTCGGCGAGTGCGGCGACGATGGCGGGAAACGACTCGTCGAACGTCGGCATCGCCGAGCCCTCGATCGTTTTCAAAGTCGAAACGCGAACGAACCGAAAACGCCGCCTCATTCCAAAGGCGGCGTCACGGTCGGTCGTGGGACACGGAATGACCGCCTGGGAAGTCATCCCTGCCCGGATGAGGCGAATGCGAGCCGAGGAGGAGAGAGTCCCGTTCGGACACTAACCACCACTCCGTGACTAACGAGCTCCTCCAGGGGAGGAGTTCGACGTCAACCCTTGGCCTTGGCGACGGCGACCTTGTAATCGCGGGCGAGCTTGCTCTTGCGACGAGCGGCCGTGTTGGGGTGGAGGACCCGACGCAACCCGGCCTTGTCGATCTTGGCGGTGGCGAGCCGGAAATCGGCCTCGGCCTTTTCGAATTCCTTGGCGACCACGGAAGCCAAGGTCCGCTTCATGTAGGTCTTGATGATCTTTTTCGCGATCCGGTTGTGCATCCTGCGCTTGGCGCTCTGCTTCAGTCGCTTGATCGCGGAAGGCGTGTTCGGCATAACTGGGTCCAGAAGGCTCGGTCGTAACGGCCGGCTCTCGCACCGGGATCCCTCGAAAGCCCGGCCGGAGGGCTTCGAATTCCGTCGAAACGTCTACTGTATCACAAACCGCGTCTCGGGATCAAGTTCCCAAAACGCGGAGTCGTTCCGCGACGTCGAGGTAGGAGTAGTCGTTCGCGGCCACTTCGTTGTAGTACTCCTCGGCGGCCTGGGTATTCCCCTGTTCTTCGGAGACTCGGCCGAGGCGGTAGTTGATGGCGAGGGACAGGGCCGGGTCCTTCGACGACTCGAGCCCCTTGAGAGCGTCGAGCAGCATCCGCTCGGCGAGCTTGAACCGGCCCATCGACTCGAAGCTGAGCCCGGTGTTGTACAGGGCTTTGACCTTGATCAGGGGGTTCGTGCCGGCCTGCTGGAAGGCGGCGATCGCCTCGTCGTGGCGGCCGACCTGGGCGAGCCGCATCCCGAGCTCGAGCTGCAGGTTCATGTCCTGGGTGTCGACCTTGGTCCGGCGCTGAAACTCCTTGATCTCGAAGTCGACGAGCATCTTGGAGAACTCGGCGAGCTTGCTCTTCGCCTTCTCGTCCCCGGGGTTCTCCTTGAGCCGCTTCTTGCACTTGTCGATCGCGCCGTTGACCCTGGCGATCTGGACTTCGGCGAGGGCGAACTGGAGGTCCGAGTTGCCCGGCACGGACTTCAGGCCCTTCTCCAGGGTCTTGTAGGCCTCGTCCAACTGCCCGCGCATCTTGTAGTAGTCGGAGAGTTGGAGGTAGGTGAAGACCCGCTTGGGATCTTCCTGGAGCTCCTTGAGGTAGCGTTCCTCGGGGGAGAGGGCCTGGATCTTGAGGTCCTCGAGCTCGTTGGCGGCCTGCTCCTTCTTGGCGTCACGCTCGTCGATCGCGTCTCCGATGCCGGATTTATGGATCGTGGCGGCGGCGGAGAGGGCGTTGATCTCGCGGTTCGCGATCTGGTTGTTGGGGTCGAGCTTCTTGACCTTCTCCCAACACTGGATCGCCTTGGGGAAGCTGTTATTCAGCTTGTGGATGTGCGCCGAGAAGATGAAGAATTCGGCCTCGCTCGCCTGATTCTGGACCGACTCGACGAGCCACTGGGCCAGGGAATTGAGCCCGAGCTGCTCGGCGGCCTCGGCGGCCACGCGAGAGACCGAGACGTCCCAGGGGTGGTTGGCGAACGCCTCCTCGCAGATCTCCAGGACCTGGGTGAAGTTCCCTTTCGACTTGGGCGAGCGGGTGCGGAACAGGATCGCCTGGTTCTTGGCGGCGGCCAAGCGGCCGATCTTGGCCGGGTCATTGCCGAGCTTCTTCTTCACGACCGCGCGGAGCGCCTGGCGGTAGAGGAGGTTCTCGGGCTCGAGCTTGCAGGATTGCTGGTACATCTCGATCGCGTAATCGAGATTCTGCTTCAACGCGGCCTCGTTGCCGAATTGGAATAGCTTCTGGGCCTTGATCTTGTTGGATTCCGACGCCGAGGACATCAGAGCGAACCCTCCAGGGCAACGACGAGGCGTGATCAAGGGACCGCGACGCGCGAGGTCGAGGTTTCCCGCAAGCATGCCGCGAGGCGAGCGACCCACTTGATTTTAGTGAAAGGGAGCGAGCCTTGCCACGCAAAAGCCGTCGCGGCCCAGGCCAGGTCCGGTGTCGCTCGACGCCCGGCTGATCCGGGCCGAAGACGATCGGCGCGAGGCTTCTCCGATATCATACTCAAAAGCCCGGGGAGAGTGACGCCAAGGGGAAACCCTCGGCCGACGGCAGGGCCACTCGAGAGGCCCGCCGGTCCCCGGTTCTACGAATGACTCGAGAGGCGGGACGGGAGGCCTTTGATGATGAATCTGCTTCGGGACGCGGGACTGTCGGCGATCGTGTCGAGCGACACGGTCGAAACCCTGGCCGGGGGCTTCCAGTTCACCGAAGGGCCGCTCTGGTGCCCGGACGGCTCCCTCCTCTTCCAGGACATCAAGGCCGAGCGGACCTATCGACTGGCGAGCGAAGGCGCCGTCGAGACGCTCCGCGAACGGACCGAGGCCGCCAACGGCCAGACGTTCACCGCCGACGGCCGGGTCGTCTTCTGCGAGCAGAACGGCCGAAGGATCTCGGCCATGGCCCCGGATGGGTCCGGCGTCGAGACGATCACCGAGCGTTGGTCCGGCAAACGACTGAACAGTCCGAACGACATCGTAAGCCGGTCCGACGGTTACCTCTACTTCACCGACCCCCCGTACGGGGTCGCCCCCGAGAACCGGGAGATCGACTTCCAGGGGGTCTACCTCCTCGAAGGACTCGGCGAGCCCCGGGTCCTCCTCGACGACTTCGAGAAACCGAACGGGCTGGCCCTCTCCCCCGACGAACGCACGCTCTACGTCTGCGACACGGGGCGTTATCACGTCCGCGCGTTCGAGGTTGAGCCCTCGGGGGCCCTGAAGTCCACCTCGGGTCGGGTCTTCGCCACCGTCGACCCCGAACTTCCCGGGGGGCCCGACGGGATGAAGGTCGACCAAGAGGGACGCGTCTACGTCGCCGTCGCCCAAGGCATCTGGGTCTTCGAGCCGGGGGGACGACTCCTCGGCATCATCGGCCTGCCCAAGCGTCCCTCGAACCTCGCCTGGTGCGGCCTCGACGCGAAGACCCTGGCGATCACGGCCGTCGACTCCGTCCACCGAGTCCACCTCCACGTCTCCGGGGTCCTGCCCCCGTTCACCCCCGGCCGCCCCTGATCGTGGCGAGTTAGGTGCCCGCCCGGTCGACGGCCGCGGGCACGACTCCGCACCGTCGCAACGTCCCGGACTCCGAGGCCGAACCCGCTTGTCGACAAATCCCTGAAATCGGCCTGTGACGATTTCTACGAAATCTCCGAGAGCGAACAAAGAAAGGATTGCGATGACACGATCGGTTTGGAATACTTGATTGCAAGGACCCTTGTCTGCACACTCATGATAGTCTTGAGAACCGCTTCATGAGATTGCTTGCGAGTCTCTCGCGATCGGCCATCGTCGTCGTGACAATCGCCTGCATCGGGTGCGACGAGCACGCAGGGGCTCTTCCCGTCTATTCGTCGATGGAAGAGCCGACGGTCAAAGGGGTGGTGAGGATCAATGGCAAGGCCGTCACCAATGGGACGGACCTCTCCCGTTGCTCGAACATCCTCCGTCCCAGTGCCCCCTCGCACTCCGCCCCAATCCAAAAAGACGGGACGTACTCGATCACGACGGTCGTCGGTGAGATTTATGTCGAAGTGAGCTGCAAGGAACTCCAAACGTCGAAGAATCGACGTTATGCCAACCTAGAATTGGATGTCAAAGTGGCGTCGGGCGAGACCTCGATCGACCTCGATCTCCCACCGAAGACCAAGACCGCTAGCCGATAACCCAGACGCACACGGAGGCACACGAGCTGGTGCACGCGAGCCAAGGACGATCCTGCGTCGTCGAGGCGTGTCGTGCCGCCTCGGCTATCCGATTGACTCTTGATGAAGGGAGAAGTCGTCGACGACCTCTCCCGACCCTTTAGGGACGTTGCCGCCCCACCGACCAACGCGACATCGAAGACGCTACCACTGGACGACTCGCCCAACCGTCATCCTCGCCCCAATGATGAGGAGGAGTGACGGATCATCATGAGCCGTTGACGCCGAATCGGGTCGACATCGATCGGCCTCGCCCAAAATCTTCGCCGCCGTTATTTCCACGCGACCTACGCTAGAGTCATAGATCGATCGAGGCCCCATACCTCCGCGTTCCGATCGGGGACCCGCGACGGCATTTCGCGTCGAGAAATCGCGAAGTGACCAAGGTGGAATCGTGCGCCTTGAAAACGGATCACTTCGATCGAGTTTGATGTAAGTTAGTGCAATGATAACTTTTTGCGACTTCGAAATTGTTGTTTTATAATTCTTCTTGATTTGTCTTGTTCGATTTGGTTTTACTGTCGCGGCAAGACTCAACCGGAACAATGGGTAATTCTGTTCATGCAGGACACTTAAACTTTTCGAAGACCCGTTTCGTTACTTCGAAAGAAAATCACGGACAACATTCGTTACAGTCCGACTCCCTGACGGGTTTCTCATAGGGTACGAGTCCTTCCATCCTGTTGAGGTACAACGAAACATGCCACGCCCGAAGCTCTCCACCTCCGGGGCAAGTCATTCGTCGCGAGTTTCTGCCCGTCGGCCTCATCGGACGGCGTCCGTGAAGCGAGTGCGGTTGGAATACCTCGAAGAGCGGACTCTGCTCGCGGCCCTCCCGATCCTGTCGATCAGCAACCCCGCCCCGTTTCCCGAGGGGAGCACGGGGACCAGCAACATGGTCTTCGTGATCAGCCGGTCCGGCGACACCGCCCCCGCGCTGTCGGTCCACTATCAAACGCAGAACGGGACTGCGGTCGCGGGCGTCGATTACGTCACGACCTCCGGATCGGTCAACTTCGCGGCCAACCAGACCTCGGCGACGGTGTCGGTGCCCGTCATCGGGAGCACCGTCTTCAAGGCGGACACGACCTTCACCCTCGCGATCCAGCCCGACATCACGATCGCCGGAAACCAGGACTTCGCCGTCTCCGGCTTCCCCACGTCGGCGACGGTGGTCGACGTCAACGGCGACGGGCTCCCCGACATCGTCAACGCCAGCTACGGCAGCGGCGGCCGGGTCTCGGTCCTCCTCAACACGAGCGTCGGCACCGTCTTCAGCCTGGCCTCGCAGATGACCTTCAGCGTGGGGAGCAACCCCAGCTCGGTCAAGGTCGGCGACGTCAACGGTGACGGGCTCCCCGACATCGTCACCGCGAACAGTGGCGCGAATACCGTCTCGGTGCTCTTGAACACCAGCACCGGCACGGCCGCCACCGCCTTCAGCCTCGCCGCGCAGCGGACCTTCGGCGTCGGAGGCTCCCCCAGCGGCGTTGCGATCGGTGACGTCAACGGCGACGGACTCGTCGACATCGTCACCTCGAACGCGTCCAGCAATACCGCCTCGGTGCTCCTGAACACGAGCACCGGCACGGCCGCCACCGCCTTCAGCCTCGCCGCGCAGCGGACCTTCGGCGTCGGAGGCTCCCCCAGCGGCGTCGCGATCGGCGACGTCAATAACGACGGACTCGCCGATATTGTCACGTCCAACTCGTCCACCAACACGGTCTCGGTGCTCCTGAATTCGAGCCCGAGCACGGCCGCCACCGCCTTCAGCCTCGCCGCTCAGCGGACCTTCGGCGTGGGCAGCTCCCCGAAGGCCGTCGCGCTCGGCGACGTCACCGGCGACGGGCTCCTCGACATCGTCACCGCCAACAACGGCTCCAATAACGGCACGAATAGCGTCTCGGTGCTGGTGAACACGACGACCGGCACCGCGGCCACCGCCTTCAGCCTCGCCGCTCAGCTCGGTGCGAACGCCGGCGCCAACCCGATCTCGGTGGCGTTGGGCGACGTCAACGGCGACGGCCTTCCCGACATCGTCGTGTCGAACTACACGAGTTCCTCGGCCACGGTCGTCCTCAACGCCCGCTCGGGGACCGCGGCGACCAGCTTCGCGCTCACGCCCTCCCACACCTTCCCCACCGGCGGGAGCCCCCGAGGCGTGGCCGTCGGCGACCTCAACGGCGACGGCCGGCTCGACATCGTCACCGCGAACTACGACACGAAGAGCCACACCGACTCGGTCCTCCTGAACACCACGACCCCGGTCTCCGTCTCCAACGGCGTGGCGACGGGCACGATCCTCAACACCAATTCGCCGGCTTCGGCGACCATCTCCACCGGGAACAGTCAGACGACCACGGTGGGCACGTCCTTCGCCACCCTCATGTCGGTCGCGGTCAAGAACTCGGGCGGCTTCCTCGTGCAAGGGGCCTCCGTCACCTTCACGGCCCCGGGCTCCGGGGCGAGCGGGCTGTTCACGGGCGGGCTCAGCAGCGTGACGGTCGTCACCAACGCGAGCGGGATCGCCACGGCGCCGGCGTTCCTCGCCAACACGATCGCCGGCGGTTACTCCATCATCGTGACCACCGGTTCCGTCAGCCCCCTGTCGATTAGCCTGACGAACTCCCCCGGCGCCGCGGCGGCCCTATCCCTCGTCCAGGGCGGCTCGCAAGTGGCGCTCGCGGGTCACCCGCTGACCAACTTCACCGTCCAGCTCCTGGATGCCTACGGGAACGTCGTGATCCAGCCGGGCGTGGCGGTCACTTTCACGGCACCTTCCCCCGATGGCTCGAACGGGACATTCCCCGGCAGCGCCACGACGGCCACCGGGACCAGCGGCCCGAGTGGCCTGGCGACGGCACCAACCTTCACGGCCGGCCCCAATGTCGGCTCGTACGTGGTGACGGCGTCGTTGGGCGGCGCCCCCCTGCTCTCCATCCCGTTCACCGTCAAGGCGGCCTCGACGACGTCGGTGACCGCGTCGCCCGCGAACCCGCTCGTCTTCGGGCAGTCGGTGACCTTCACCGCCACCGTCGCCCAGTACATGGGTTCGGGCACCCCGTCCGGCACCGTCAATTTCTACGACCTCAGCAACAACCTGCTCGGTAGCGGCTCGCTCAACGGCGCTGTGGGCAACGACCAGGCTACCTTCACCACGTCCACGCTGCCGGTGGGGACGACCAACGTGAAGGCCGTCTACGTCGGCGACACCTCCTACGTCGGCAGCGACACCACTTACCTGCCGGTCCAGGTCCTGCAGGCGACCACGACGACCCTGGCCTTCAACGCGAACCCCACGCTGGTCGGGACTCCGGTGACGTTGATCGCGACCGTCACCGGGATCGGCAGCCCCACGACCCCGACAGGGTTCGTGTCCTTCCTGCTGAATTCGACCGTCATCGGCTTCGGGGCCATGGTCGACGGGGTGGCCACATACACCACCTCGACGCTGCCGCTCGGCAACGACTCGATCACCGCCCAATATCTGGGGACCGCCAACGTCTCCGCCGCCAGCACGTCGAGTGCCTCGAACCTCCAGGTCACCCAGGCGGCGACGACGACGGCGATCGCGACGACCGGGTCGACCTCGGTCAAGGTGGGACAGGCCGTCAGCTTCACCGCCACGGTCGGCAATAGCAGCGGGACGACGACCCCGAGCGGCACGGTGGCCTTCTACAGCGGCTCCACCTATCTGGGGTCGGCCGTCACCATCAACGGGATCGCGAGCTTCTCGACGTCGAGCCTGCCGGCGGGGACCGCCCCCGTCGTCGCCAACTTCATCGGCAGCAGCGGGTATGCCCCCAGCCAGTCGTCTGGGCTCTCCATGTCGGTCACCCTGGCGGCCACCAGCACGACGCTCACGACGTCGGCCTCGGCTCCGGTCGCGGCGAATCAGGCGGTCACTCTCACCGCGACCGTCGCGAACCTCGACATGTCGTCCTATCCGATCGGCCCCGTCGGCTTCTACCTCGGCACCAGCACGTTGCTGGGAGTCGGTGGCCTGGTCAACGGTGTGGCCTCCTTCACGACCTCGAGCCTTCCGGTCGGGACGCTCTCGATCACGGCGAAGTACCTCGGGACCAGCGAGTTCGCCACGAGCACGTCGACCGCGAATTCGGTCGTGGTCACGAGCGCCTCGTCCCCGACCAATCCGACGTCCTCGGTCGCGACGAGCACGACCCTCAGCTCGTCCGCCCTTCTTCCGGTCAACGCGGGACAGTCGGTCACCCTCTCGGCCAGCGTGAGCAACCTCGCGGGCCCCGCCACCCCCACGGGCGTCGTCCTCTTCTATCTCAGCGGGGCGAATCCGACGCTCCTCGGCTACAACAAGCTGGCCAACGGCTCGACGTCGATCACCATCGGCAACCTGCCGGTGGGCAACAGCACGGTCTACGCCCAGTATCTGGGGGCCGGTAACTTCGCCGCCAGCACGTCCGCGACGGTTGGCCAGTCGGTCAATCTCGCCCCGACCACCACGACGGTCACGAGTTCCGCCCCCGGCGGGGCCGCGGCAGGCCAGGCGGTGACGTTCACGGCGACGGTCAGCGGTCCCTCGGGCCTCGGGAGCCCGACCGCGGGTGTCGCCTTCTACCTCAACGGGACGACCTATCTCGGCGTCGCCGGCCCCGTCAATGGCGTGGCCACGTTCACCACCACGGGCCTGCCCGCGGGGGCGAACACGATCACGGCGATCTCACTCGGGTCGAGCACCTTCGCCGCCAGCACCTCCTCGCCGCTGGCCCAGCAGATCAATACGGCCACCACGACGACCACCCTCGCGACATCGGCTCCCAGTGGGGTCGCCCAGGGCCAGACGGTGAAGCTCACGGCGACCGTGTTGTCCGGCGGATCGGGCGTGGCGAAGGGGTATGTCCTCTTCACCTACACCAACACCAACGTGGTGATCGGCTACGCCGGCGTGGCCAACGGGGTCGCCACTCTCGCGACGACGACGCTGCCGGTCGGCACCACCTCGATCACCGCGCATTACCTCGGGACCAGTAGCTATGCGGCGAGCGACTCGTCCCCGCTCTCGCAGCTCATCACCGGCACACCCTCGGGATCACCGGTCGTCGCGAAGGCCACGACGACGACCCTCTCTTCGTCGGCCCCCGGGGCCGTCGGCGCCGGCGACTCCGTCACCTTCACGGCGACCGTCGCCGCGTCCGTCGGGACGCCGACCGGCTCGGTGGCGTTCTACCTCAACGGCACCACGTTCCTCGGCTTCGGCAGCCTGAGCGGAGGGGAGGCAAGCTTCACGACCACGCTGCTGTCGGTCGGCACGAACGCCATCACCGCCACGTATCTCGACACCCCGCAGTTCACGTCGAGCACCTCGGCAGCGGTCTCCCAGGCCGTGAACGCCGTCTCGACCACCACGACGATCACCGGAACTCCCTCCGGTGTCCTCGCCGCCGGTCAAACGGTGAGCTTCACCGCCCACGTCACGTCCTCCAGCGCCGCGGCGACGCCGAACGGCTACGTCCTGTTCTACAGCGGCAGCACGCCGCTCGGCTTCGCCTACCTGAGTCAAGGCGACGCGACCTTCACCACCTCGGCGTTGGCGGTCGGGAACAACGCGATCACCGCGCAGTATCTCGGGACGGGGAACCTGCTGGCCAGCACCTCCGCCCCGCTCTCGAAGACGGTCAACTCGGCGACGACCAGCACGACGATCACCTCGTCGTCCCCCTCCGGATTCATCGCGGGCCAGTCGGTGACCTTCACGGCCACCGTCGCCAACGTGACGAATTCGATCGTGCCGACGGGCTACGTTGCGTTCTTCTCCAACTCGACGACCCTGCTCGGCTTCGGGACGCTGGTCAACGGGGTGGCAACCTACACGACGACCAACCTGCCGATCGGCACCGTGTTGATCACCGCCCAGTACCTCGGGACCAACAGACTCATCGCGAGCACGTCCTCGCCCTTCGCGCAGGTCGTCAACGGGCCCTCGACGCCGGGTTCGGGTACTCCTTCGAGCGTGGCGACGACGAGCACGACGATCACCTCGGCTCCGTCCGGCCCGGTCGCCTTCGGCCAGGGGGTGACCTATACCGCCACGGTCAACAACCTCGACGGGGCCCCCATCCCCACCGGTACCGTGGGCTTCTATCTCAACGGTACCACGTTCCTGGGTTACAGCGACCTCATCAACGGCGTGGCGAGCTTCGCCACCGCCTTGTTGCCGGTGGGCAACAGCAACATCACGGCTCAATATCTGGGGACTTCCAAGTTCGCCCAGAGCACCTCGGCACCCTTCGCCCAGTCGGTGACTCAGGTTTCGACCACCACGAGCCTGGCCTCGTCGACCTCGACGCCAACCCCGTCCGGACAGACGGTGATCTTCACGGCCACCGTCGCGAACAGCACGACTTCGGCGACCCCGACCGGCAGCGTGGCGTTCTATCTGAACGGCAACGTCTGGCTGGGATCCGCGACCCTGATCGACGGCGTGGCCACCTTCTCCACGTCCTCGCTGCCGATCGGCGGTGGCACGATCACCGCCCAGTTCGTCGGCTCGTCGGGCTTCGGGGCCAGCACCTCGGCCGGCACCGCAGTCACGATCAATGCCCTGGCGACGTCGAACGTGCTCACGCTCTTGACGTCCTCGTCGATCAGCGTCGGGCAGGCTGCCAAGTTCTCGGCGACGGTGTCCAACCTCGCCACCGGTGCCGTCCCCACGGGCACCATCATCTTCCTCGACGGATCGACCCTCCTGGCTACGGTGGCCCTCAGCAACGGCACGGCGACGTTCGCGACGTCGAGCCTCACCTACGGGGTCCACAACATCGTGGCGATCTTCATCGGGACCTCGAATTACCAGGGAGGCTCGTCGAACTCCGTCTCCGTCTCCGTTTCCTAATCTCTGATCCTGCTCGAAGTCCCTCAACGCGGCGGGCCACCGTCCGGATCTCGAAGGATCCGGTTCGGTGGCCCGCGGCTATTCCCGGCACGAAATTAATGACTAACCATAGTCACAAACCACGAATTCAAACAAAAACAAAACACTTATACAATTTACCATAAACAGCACAGTAGAATCACACTCCAAACGCATTCGATGACGCCGAACTTATCAACAACAAATTGATTCCATCTGCGAATATCTGCGGATCGACTTCGGCCCCTCAGACTTGCCCCGCCGCGTGCCAGGGCACGCGGCGAGCAGCGGCCATCAGACGTAAGTGCTGGCGTCTTCGTAACGATAGTCGGGATCGGCCTCCCAACGGCTACGATGGTTGTCGAGTCCCCGCATGCCGCAACGTTCGAGGATCGTGTTCGCCTCGGCCTCGCGGCCGTCGGGGGTGTCGATCATGAGGAGCACTCCGCCTCGCTCGAGCCCGGCCTGGTAGGTGTGAGCGTCTTCCTCAGAGGCCCCCAGGTCGATCAGCGAGCCGACGACGCCTCCCGTGAGCATTCCTGCGGCCCCCCCGCCGACGATCGCCGCCAAGGGGCCGGCCACCAGGATCGGGCCGACCCCCGGGATCGCGAACGCGGAGAACGCGAGCGCGAGACCGGCTAGACCGCCAACCAACCCCCCACTGACGGCGCCGAGGGCTCCGCCGTAACTCGAGTCCGACTCCGCCACCACGCCCGTGTCCTGCGATTCGACGCCCAGCCTCTCGTTGTGCCCGCGCAGCAACAGGCTCATGTCCGCCTCTCGGAATCCGGCGCGACACAACTCATCGATGGCGTGCTTCGCCACGTCTCGAGACTCGAATAACCCCATGACGGTCCCCATCTGTCGATCTCCTTCCACAACAAAGATGTCGAGATCCACGGCCGAGGTCGTCCGGGACGACGTCGGAACCTTGAGAATTGATGGAGAATAAGTCGCAAGATTCATGCCAACCTCCTCGCGAGCCGAAGACCTCCCGGGCCCGTGGCCATCTGTCCAAGGGGATCCGATCACCACCTTCGGGTTCATCTCCGGAGCTCCTCCGCGGAGTCGCCAATCCGGGAGAGATTCCCTTGAGGAGCCGGCCTTCCGCGACCGAAGTTCATCAACGATACGCGGGCAAGAGCTGCCAACGCCCCGGGGACGACCGAGGGGCGAAGGCGAGTTTGCCGATGATACTTCGGGAACGAGATCGGGACGCCCAAGACTCCCGGCCAAGTTCCCGAGTCGCCTTCAGGCGGTCGGTTGGTTGACAAAGCCTGCACGCCTGTCTCTGTAGATGACGCGGCGAGGATCCCGGGGCACGCTGCGCGTGACCCCGGCTCCCGGAGAGAATCATCCGGGATCGGCCCTCAAGGAGAGAGGATTTCGACGATGCGACGGATCGCCGTGCTGAATCAGAAAGGCGGGGTGGGCAAGACGACCTCGACCGTCAACCTCGCCGCCGCCCTGGCGGCCGAAGGCCACAAGACGCTCGTCCTTGACCTCGACCCCCAGGCGCATGCGACGCTCCACCTCGGGCTGCTTCCGGGCCGGTCGGGCCCCTCGCTCTACGAGGTTCTGACGCAAAACATGCCCCTGGAACAGGTTCGCCGCGAAGTCGCGCCCAACCTGTACATCTGCGGCAGCCACATCGACCTGGCCGGGGCTGAGCTCGAGTTGATCGGGACGGTCGGCCGCGAGGTGATCCTCCGCGACCAGCTCGAGGCCGACCCCGTCAAGTTCGACTACATTCTGATGGACTGCCCCCCGTCGCTCAGCATCCTGACGCTGAACGCCCTGTGCGCGGCGAAGGAAGTCCTGATCCCCCTCCAGGCCCACTTCCTGGCCCTGCACGGGCTCTCGAAGCTGCTCGAGACGATCAACCTGGTGGCCAAGCGAGTGAACCGCGACCTCCGAGTCCTCGGGGTCCTGCTCTGCCTGTACGACGCCGGGACGCGCCTCGGCGGCGAAGTCATCGAAGACCTCGACAAGTTCTTCGACGGCAAGCAGCGGACCGGCTCGACGCCCTGGTCCGACGCCCTCCTGTTCCGGACCCGAATCCGGCGCAACATTCGGCTCGCGGAGTGCCCGAGCTTCGGACAGTCGATCTTCCAGTATGCTCCGAGCAGCCGAGGGGCCGAAGACTACGCCTCGCTCGCCGGCGAAGTCCAGGGCCGCGAGCCCGCCCCGCTCTGGCTCCCCGCCGATACCCGTCAGGATTCGGCCCATGAGGAAGTCGCCGCAGCGGTGGTACAATCCTGACGAGGTCCGGCCAATCGTAGGCCGGCACCATCCCAAGGGCGGGGCGAGAACGCCTCGCCCGAGAGGTGACCGGGAAGGCGCCGCCTGATGCGATGGGTGGGGATCGACGAGGCGGGGTACGGGCCGAACCTCGGCCCGCTCGTCATGACGGCCGTGGTCGCCGAGGGGCCGGAGCCCGACATTTGGTCCGACCTCGAGGCGACCGTTTGTCGCGCAGGCGGGGCGACCGACCGGCTCTGGGTCGATGATTCCAAGGCCATCCTGAAGGCCCGACGCGGCCGAGACCGCCTGGAAGCGGCCTGCCTGGCCGCGATCGCCGCGTCGGGGCAAGGATCACCCAGTACGCTCCTCGAGTTGTTTGAAGCGCTGGGGGCCGGCACGCCCGACGACGTCGAAATCGCCCCGTGGCTCGACGACGAGCCGACTCCCTGGCCCCTGCCCCAGACCCACGAACTTGTCCCCCAGATCCAGGCGTTGCGGGCATTCGACGCGGCTCCCTGGCGGATCGCCGAGATCCGCACGGTGGTGGTGGGACCGTCGGCCTTCAATGCCAGGCTGGCCGGATCGGGATCGAAAGCAACGGTCCATTTCGACGCGTTCTCCCGACTGCTCCGCCCGCTTTGGGAAGGAACTCCGGACGGTGTCACGACCCACGTGCGGGGCGACAAGCACGGCGGCCGGCATTTCTACCTCGACCTGCTCCTTGGCCTCTTCCCCGACGCCTGGATCGACCGCGGACCCGAGGGTCCCGAGCTGAGCCGCTACACGATCCGAGCGGGCGCCCGTCGCCTCGAACTGAGCCTGGTCCCTCGTGCCGACGCCGAAGACGGGCTGGTGGCGCTCGCATCCATCGTAAGCAAGGCCGTCCGAGAAGCGTGGATGGACGTCTTCAACGCCTACTGGGTTGCGAAGATTCCAGGTCTCCGCCCCACGGCCGGTTATCCGGTCGACGCGACCCGGTTCCGCAAGGCGATCGAGCCCGAATGCCTCGCGATGGGGTTCGACCCGATCCACTGGTGGCGAAACAAATAGACGCAGGGCGGCCTCTCCCCCGAACCCCCGATCGGACGCACCATGCCGAGTTCTTCGAACGCCCTGCCCCGCGACTTTCGGGTCCTCGTCACGGGGGCCGGAGGCTTCGTAGGGGGTCACGTTGCGCGGACCTTGGCCGCCGAGGGCTACATAGTCCGAGGACTGACCCGTCGTCCTCCCAAAACGGCCGCGGGCGACCCTCCGATCGAATGGGTCATCGGCGACTTGCGCGAAGCCAGGGATCGCGATCAGGCGTTGGCCGGGATGCGCGGGGTCATCCACACGGCGGGGTGGGTGAGCCTCGGGCCGGACCCTTCGGGGATGGGTCACGCGGTCAACGTCGAGGCCACTCGAGCCCTCCTCGATCGGGCGATCGAAGTCGGTGTCGAACGATTCGTTTATACGTCCACGCTTTGGACGGTCGCCGCCGGGACGAGCGAGGCGCCGGCGGATGAGTCCTCGCCGTGGAACCTCGACCCGATCCGCTCCCCGTACTGCGACTCGAAGCGCGAGGCCGAACGGATCGTGCTCGAGCGGGACGCGCCGGGTTTTCGGACCGTGGTCCTGTGCCCGGGCCTGGTCGTGGGACCTCGCGACGTCCGCCCGACCTCGACGCGGGTCCTGCTGGAGATGTCTCGCTATCCCTTGGTCGTGCTGCCGAGGGGAGGCATCCCGATCGTCGACGCTCAAGTCGTCGCCAGGGCCCATGTTGGGGCGATGGAACTGGCCGAGTCCGGCAAACGGTTCGTCGTCGCCGGGCCCTACCTGAGCTATCTCGAGATGGCGGCCCTCGTCGCGGCGATCGCGGGCAAACCTTGGAAGTCCCTGGTGATCCCGGATGGCCTCCAGGGCCCCCTCGAAAAGCTAGGTACGCTAGGCGGCCGCCTCCGAGGTCGACGTACCACCGAGCTCTCTGCCGCCTCGGTCGCGGGCGGGTTTCTCCAGCTCCACGTCAGCGGTGCCCTTGCCGATGCCACGTTCGGGCTGGGCCATCCCCACCCGGCCCAGTCGATTTTCGACGCCCTCGACGACTCCCGACGCGCCGGCCGCGCCCCCTGGCTGCGAGGGCTCAGGCATCCCGACGAGGTCTTCGGCCTGGCTTCGACTTGACCTCAGTCGCCGACAAATCACAAAAATGCGATCAGACTTTAGTCACAACAACATAACATCGCCAAAACTCATCATACAAACACATATATACAATACAAGCCCGAAACGCTAGCGAGTGAATCTTCCCGAAACCGACCGTGGGAGGATTCACTCGCTTGCGCCTCGGGCTTGTGAGAGATCGTTGCCGGGCTTCGATGGGAATCAAAGCACCGTTCGGAAGTATTCCAGGGTCCGTCGGAGTCCGTCGGCGCGATCGACGGTGGGGTTCCAGCCGAGGATTGACTGGGCGCGGGTGATATCGGGCCGGCGCCGCTTGGGGTCGTCCTGGGGGAGGTCCTTGTAGATGATCGTGCTCTTGGTCTCGGGGACCATCGCGATGATCTCGAGGGCGAGCTCGAGGACGGTGATCTCGGAGGGGTTGCCGATGTTGACCGGGTCGGAGGTGTCGGAGAGGAGCAGGCGATAGATCCCGTCGACCAGGTCGGTCACGTAGCAGAAGCTGCGGGTTTGGTCGCCCTTACCGAAGACGGTGATCGACTCGCCGCGGAGGACCTGGCCCATGAACGCGGGGAGGACACGGCCGTCGTTGAGGCGCATCCGGGGTCCATACGTGTTGAAGATCCGGACGATTCGGGTCTTCACGCCGTGGTATCGGTGGTAGGCCATGCAGATGGCCTCGGCGAACCGCTTGGCCTCGTCGTAGCAGCCTCGGGGACCGATCGGGTTGACGTGGCCCCAGTAGTCTTCGCGCTGGGGATGGACTTCGGGGTCGCCGTAGATCTCCGACGTGCTCGCCAGGAGCAGCCGCGCGTCCTTCGCCTTGGCGAGGCCGAGGGCGTTGTGGGTGCCCAGCGAGCCGACCTTGAGGGTCGGGATCGGGTGCGCCAGGTAGTCGGCCGGGCTGGCCGGGCTGGCGAAATGGAGGATGTTGTCCACCGGGCCGTCGATGTGGAGCGGTTCCGAGATGTTGTGCTCGAGGAACCGGAACCTCGCGTCGTTGAGCAGGTGGACGATGTTGCGACGATGTCCCGTCAGGAGGTTATCGACGCAGAGGACCTCGTGGCCCTCGGCCAGGAGTCGCTCGCAGAGGTGCGACCCTACGAACCCCGCACCGCCAGTGACGACCGTTCTCATCGCAAAGGCTCTACCTTCCTAAATATGCCGGCCCGGCGGCCGAAATCTGGACCACCGCGTGAGCTTCGAGGAAACGATGGGTGAACACCAATGGAAATGCTTTAAAAAGACTGCGAGGGGACCCCCGGCGCCGCGACCCGGGATGATCCTCCCGCGAGAGAGTCCCACGCCCGCCCGGCCTCGGGCACCGGCCGCGAAGAACGCTCTCACGCTTCGCGCTGGCGCGAACCCCCGGAGAAGAGCCGACCAATCGCCTTGACGAGCGAGACGAGGAGCCCCTCTTGCGGCCTCCTCATGTCGATATCGCCCCGCGAGACATACCAGGGTTTCGATGAGCCGAAGCTACGGCCCTCGACCCGGAAGCCCGCCGCGCTCATCTGCATGACCATCATCCGGGCGGCGCTCGGGTTGTGGCTATGGACGAAGAACCGCGTCGCCCGAAGGTGCGGCCGAGGGATCAAGGAGAGCCAACGGACGATGGCCATACCGCAGTCTTCTCGCTCGAAGTCGACATATCTCTCGCCGCCGAGGTCGTGGTCGAGGTGGACCTCGTCCCAGGTCTCTTCCAAACGGGACAGGCAGTCCTCCACGGTCTCGACCCAGACGGCTTTCGGATTCCCTGCGAGGAATTCTCTGGCACGTTCGGGGTCGTCGTCGAGGAAGAGGATCCGATGATCCTTGTCCTTGGCACCCATCGGTCCGGAGGGAGGCAACTCGGAAGAGCGTGGCATAGAGCTCATCCCATTACATTCCTTGGCGATCCGCCGTCAATGAGTGGTTCTCGACTCTCACCGCCAACGGTCCCTGACTTCGGGAAGCGGGTACTCGGTGATTGGCAGTCCCAAAGCCAGGACTTCTTCGAGGCGGTGATACCCGCGCGTCACCCGCGTTTCTTCCGCCGCGACGAATTCCGGATCCAGGTCGGCCTTGGCGAACGGACCCTCCACGACCACCGGGTCGAACCCCTCCGCGACGATGAACTGAGCCAGCGTCGGGCTGCAGAGGAGGTGGCGTTCGGGCTGAACGTGGAGCGTCTCGGGGTCGATTTCGCCGAGCACATACCGTAGATATAGGACCGATTCGGTGATCTCGGCGACGTCTTTCCCGCAAACGTCGCAAAGATAGCCCTGATCGCAAACGGCCATGGTCGGAAGAATCCTCCCGTCCATGAGCGACGGCCGGGACGTTCAGCCCAGGAGGTCGCGCATGGTATAGAGCCGAGGCGCCTTTCCGGCAAGGAACTTGGCCGCGTCGAGGGCGCCGAGGACGAAGCCGTCGCGGTTCAGGGCGCGATGCGAGAGCTCGAGACACTCGCCCATGAGGCCGAAGACGACGGTGTGCTCGCCCGGGTTATCCCCCGTGCGGAGGGCGTGAAGGCCGATCTCGCCGCGAGGTCGCTCGCCGGTCAGGCCATGCCGGCCGTGGACGAACTGATGCGACTGGACGGCCTCACCGACGATCTCCGCCAGCCGAAGCGCCGTGCCGCTGGGGGCATCCTTCTTGAAGTGGTGGTGTCGCTCGACGATCTCGATGTCGGCCGAGTCGCCGAGGGCGCGGGCAGCCTCTCCGGCCAGGCGCATCAGCAAGTTGACGGCCCGACTCAAGTTGGGCGAGAGGAGGAGTGCGACATGGTTCGCCGCCTCCTCCAAGGTCCGCCGTTGCTCCGGCTCGAACCCGGTCGTGCCCACCACCAGGGGGATATTCCGTTCCACGCACGCACCGACCAGCGACAAGGTGCCGGCGGGGAGCGAGAAGTCGATGATCACGTCGAGCGGGCCATCGACGGCCGCGGCCAGCGGAACCCCGAGCGGCCCGACGCCGGCGAGCGTGCCTGCATCCTGCCCCAAGGCCGGGTGTCCGGCCCGATCGAGCGCCGCCCCGAGGCGAAGCCCTGGATCAGCCTGGATAAGCTGGATGAGGCGAAGCCCCATCCGGCCGGTGGCCCCGTGGATGCCGACGCTCAGGACGTTAACCGACACGTAAAAACCGCCTCTCTTACTGGCTGCGGGGTGAAAGGCCCCCGAGTCCAGGGGCGGGCAACACATGCACGATTCGTCGACCGGGTCGGATGGGAAAGGCCCACCTCAAGCCCCGGGAGTTTCGCCGGACAAGGCCCACCCTACGCAATCCGAGCGGGTCGTATGTGCATGAGCTTCCCGACCCTCGATTGGGAACGTCGAGGCCACCCTTATCATAGCTTCCGGGACTTGGCCTCGCCACTGCGGACCCCGGCCTGTCCTTCGTTTTCGAGCGGCGAAGGCCCTGTGCAAGGGCTCAGCCCCGGACGTTGACGAGCGCCCCGAGGTCGTGCATCAGGGAGTCGAGGACGATGGGTAGATAGGCCATGCGCCCGACCTGGTAGTGGGCCTCGAGGCAGCGGTCGGCGAGGACGAGCACGGCCTCGGGGTCGAGGCGAGTCGCGAGGGTCGCGACGGCGCGCCGGTCTTCGGGGTCCGGACACGGGGGAACAAGCCCGGCCGACTGCCAGAGGACCCCTCGGAAGAAGCGGGCCAGCTCGCCGATGAGGAGCGAGGCCCGGGCTCGGTGGTCGATCGTCTCCTTGCCCGCCTCCTTGACGAACGCGCCAATCCGGAGCGAGACCGCGGGCGGGTCGAACCCGGACGGGGCGGTCAGCTCGTCGATCAGCCCGCGACGGAATCGGCCGAACTCGGGGTCGGCCAACCCTCGGGCCCGGCCGATGCTTCCTTCGGCCAATCCAGCCAGTCGGGCGGCCTCAATTGGGTCGTGCGTGACTTCCTGCTCGATGAGCAGGTCGGTGAGGTCGGACTCGGAAAGCGGGTCGAATCGGACGACCCGGCAGCGCGAGACGAGAGTCTCGAGTTGGAGATCCGCCGACGTGCCGATCAGGATCAGCACGGAGCCGGGCGGGGGCTCTTCCAACGTCTTTAGGAAGGCGTTGGCCGCCTCGTCGTTCAGGTCGTCGGCGTCGTCGACGATGGCGATCTTCCGCCCCCCTCGTGCCGGCTTCAGGCCAAGGTCGAGGCAGAGCTCGCGGATCACCTTGATCGGCAGCTCGTTCTTATCTTCGGGGCGGCCGACCTGCACGACGTCGGGGTGGGTGTCCCCCTTGACCTGGACGCAATTCGGGCAAACCTCACACGGGTCGAGGGATGACTCGGGGGCCCGGTCGCAGAGGAGCGCCTGCGCCAACGTCCGCGCGAACGTGCGCTTGCCGATGCCCTCGGGCCCGACGAAGAGGAAGGCGTGCGGGAACCTTCCCTGCGCCAGCGTTTGGCGCAGGCTCTCGACGACGCGGTCATGACCGCGGACCGAATGCCAGGACACGCTCCACCTCGGTACGGATTCGGAGAGAGACGACGTCGGGCTCGACCGAAGCGTCGACGACGACGATCGGGGCCGGGTAATAGGGGCAACGAGTCCCCCCCTTCGCCTCGCGGGCTGCGCTCAAAAAGCCGTCTCGAACCTTTGCATGATAGGCTGCGGGGCGATCCTCGATCCGATCTCGCCCTCCCCCCATCCGCGCCATCGCAACGTGGCCGGGGACGTCGAGGAGGATGGTCAGGTCCGGCAGGAGGCCGCCGATCGCCGAACGGCCGACCGCCCCAACCTCCTCGGGCGACAGGCCACCGGCATGGCCCTGGTAGACGATGTTCGCCAGCAAGAAGCGGTCGGAGACGACGTCTTTCCCAGCCGCCAGGGCCGGCCGAACGATCTCTTCCACGAGCTGCGCCCGGCTTGCCATGAACAGGAGCATCTCGGCGCGGATCCCGAAGTCGATCGGTCCTCGATCAAGCAGGAGCGACTGGAGCCGATCGCCCAGCGCCGTCCCTCCAGGGTCCTTGCAGGTCACGACCTCCCTGCCCTGCGCGCGGAGCCAGGCGGCCAGTTGGACCGCCTGGGTCGTCTTCCCCCCGCCGTCCGGGCCGTCCAGTGTCAGGAACAGCCCTCGCGGGGAGATCGGGTTGGGTTCGGGATCGAGCGCCGGCATGGCGTCATCGTAGCCCAGAATGCCGCCGGGTGAAAGCTCAAGGGCGGGCCGGGACGACGGGGATAACGGGCGGGGCCGTGGTCGGGACGGTCACCCCCGTACCAGGCTCGAGGAGGTCGTCCTGGAGGAACCGCTGCGCCGTCACGGGGAGCGGCCCCGTGTCCTTCTCGATCACGAAGTCGGGCGGATAGTAGGCACTCGTGTACTGCCGGTAGGTGTAGGGGCCGCCCTGCGGGACGAAGTAGGGCTTGTACGAGACGCGGGGGGCCGAGTAGTCGAGCCGGGCCCCGTAGTTCGCCGTGTTGGCGTCAGGGTCGCTCGCCTCCGCGGGGGTCACCGCACGCGAGGGGTCGGTCGTGGTCGCGACCGGGTTCGGGCCGGGGACGGGCCGGGGCAACGTCCGGTCGGGGAGCGGCGGAAGCCCGTTCACGCGGAGGACCGGCACATAATCGGTCGCCGCCAGGTCGCGTCGCCTCGCCTCGAGGTAAAGCCGCGTCGCCTGGTCTCGGATCCGGCCGAACTGGTCGGCGCCGAGCTCGTGATCCTTGGCGAACTGGACGGCCGCCTTCAATCCCGGCTTGTCGGGCGAGAGGGTGAGGGCCCGTTCATAGGCTTCGCGCGACATCCGGTAATATTTGGCCGACTCGGCGCCGGAGAGGTCCGAGGCAACTTCGTTCGATAGCTCGCCGAGGATGATCCAATCCGAGAGGGAGTCGGGGTTGGCCTGCAATGACCTCTGGAGGTCAGCGATTGCGGCATGCCGGTCGATCTGATGGGTGCTGATCACCCGAGGGGCAACCCGAGTCCGGGCGATCGGGCGGGGTGCGGCGGGCACCACCACGGGAGCGTCCACGGGCGAGGGTGGCGGCGGCGGGTCCGCCGCGAATAGTGGAGTAGCCGAGGCTGCGGCCAGGGTCCAGGCCGCATGGAGAGTCGCCTTGCGCATCGGAGACCTCTTTCGTGACGAGTCTTCAAGGCGGCGGGCCGTGCCCGCCCGTCGGGATCTCCAACGGATGCAAAGCCCATTCCAACCAAGTCTGAAATACCCTTCACAGGTCGAGCATCGGCAAATTTCGGTCGCAAACGTCCGGCCATGGGCAATCGACCGTCGCCACCTCGTGATTTATGGCGACCAAAGGCCGCGCGCTCGAAGGCTTGCCAGATCCTGACATTACTGTTATGAAACGTCCTCTAAAGTCGCCATCTTCCGTTGAGTCTCACGACGACACCGTAGGGAGACAGGTCCCGTGTTCACTCTCATTTGGCCCCTCTTACTGGGGACGGCGGGTTGGGTCGACGACACCCGGCAGCCGACCGATTCCGAGATCCGCCGCGCCCACGAGATGCTCGCCGGCACCTGGCAGGTCACCTCGGTCAACGATGACGGCGAGATCCTCGGGTCGGGCCTGGTCCGCAGCAAGATCGCCAAGGATGGGAAAATCAAGGTCTCCCAGCGCCTGATCACGATCGTAAGCCCCGAGACGGGCGAGAAGCGCGTCTCATCCTTCCGCCTCGACCCCGTGGGGAACCCCAGGCACATCGACGTCACATCGCCGGACGACCGCCTGTTTCGAGGCATCTACCAGTTCCAGGACGACTCGCTGGTCCTCTGCTTGCAGACGAGGGAAGACAAGGAACGGCCCGACGACTTCTCGGCGGACAACGGCTCGGATCGCATGCTGATCCGCCTGACGCTCGTCGACAACAAGCCGACCGCGACCCCGGACCCGACTCCGAAGCCGAAGCCGAAGCCAACCTCGGATGACCTCTTCGGCGCCGACGCACCGACGACGAGCTCACCGATCCACGAGGTCGGGCCGACGGAGGGCGAGCTCCGGCGTGCCCATGAGCTCCTGTCGGGGACCTGGGACGTCCTTTCCATCGTCGACGAGGGAGAGACCCTCTCGGCCGATCTCGTCCGCGCCAAGTTTGCCGAGGACGGCCGGGTCCACATCGGCGAGCGCACGCTCGCGTTCTACTCCCCCCAAAACGACGAAAAGCGGGTCTCGTCGTTCCAGATCGACCCGTCGCAGAGCCCCAGCCACATCAACCTCACAACCCACTTCGATGAGGCACTCAAGGGCATTTACAGGTTCGATGGCGACCGGCTAGAGCTCTGCGTGGCCAAGCACTTCGACGGCGAACGGCCGACCGAGTTCCAGGCTCCGGCCGGCTCGGGCAACCGCCTGATCCGACTGAAGATGGTCGCTCCGTCGCGGCCTCGAGTCCCGGTAGCTCTCAAGACCCCGGCCCCTTCCCGCGAGGACCAGGTCCGCCAGTCGCTCGTCGGTTCGTGGTCGTACACCGACTCGAAGGGAACTCTCACCGTCGTCCTCCAGAAAGACGGGACGTTCGTCGGGACCCGGATCTGGACCAAGGCCCTGAAGCGTCTCTTCGAAGGCGACACCACGACATCGCTCGGGCGCTGGACCTACGTGAACGGAGTCATCGACGCTCGCGTCTCGTCGACACAGGATTTCAAGCTGATCGGGCGCGTCTACAGCGGATGGGTCCAGTCGGTCGGGCCCGACACCCTGATCGTCAAGAACGTCTTCGGCCAGCTCATCACATTCCGGAGACTGAACTGAGCCAAGGCCGGAGCCGCCCGGCCGACCCGCCGACTCTCATGCTGGATCAAAGCCAAGAGACGGTGCCACACGCGCAGATCCCTTCAAATCAGGATATTCCCCCGGTAGAGTGAACGTGGGAAACCGGGGACTTCCGCGCGGAGACTTGCGCCTTACGGGGAATGAGAATAGCCTCGGCACGTCCTAACTCAAGACTTGGCGAGGCATTACACCTCTCGCTCGGGTGTCTTGCACGTGAGACGCTTGGGGAGGCCCCCGGCCTTCCTCAAGCTGATTGCGGCGGCGACGAGGAACGAGAGCAGTCCCCAGACGATCAGGTCCAGTCCGGCCACGAGTTGCCGGAGGACGAGGTAAGCGCGCCAACCCACGATCGCGAGCCAGAACCCGGCAATCGCCTTGGCCGTCGCCTGGAGCCAAGGCTCGCGTACGATCGTCCCGTAGGCCAGCGCGACCGCAATCACGCCGAGCGGGTAGCCCCACACGACCTCGGCGGTGATTCGGGGGAACGCTTCGGGCCCGGCCGACAGCGTGACCAGACTCGAGATGAACATCAACAACGCCGCGGTTCGTCGCGACCAGCACCCTTGCGGGTCGTCGAAGACCGCGCCGATCAGGAGCAAGGCGAAAAGGGTCAGGTGATACCCGACCACCACCTGGTCGAACCTCGACCATCGTTCCGGCAGGCTGATCGTGGCCGCGACCACGAGGCAAGCCGCCGCGAACAGACCTCGCGAGGACTCTCGCCTGGCCACGGCGAGGATCAGTTGGAGGAGCGCGACCACCACGATCGGCCAGGGACGAGGTGAATCGAGACGGTCGAGTCCCCACGTGTCGACGCCGATCACGGAGAGGGCGAGCGAGGCGATACTCAGGGCTCCCCACGCCGAAGGAACTCTCCGGTGCGCCGCGAAGGCGTAGAAGGCGATTGTCGCGAGAAGCGTGACGAAGAAGGGAGTCCCCCCCAGCCCCGCCCGGAAGTGCGACAGGAACTGCTGGGTCAGGAAATCCGTCGGCCGACCAGTCAGGGCAAGCGCCAGCATCCCGATCGGGACGGCCAACGCGACCCGCAGTACGACTCGGTTCCGCCTCTCCAATCCGAGTTCGAGGAGGAGCAATCCGGCCGCCAGCAGGATCGGCACCAGGAAGTAGGGGCCGAAGATCGTGCTCGACCGCGAGGCGTTCAGGGCCGAACGCTCGACGAAGTGCATCGAGAGGCAGAGGTAAAACGACCGGGCACAGGCCGCGAGGCCGAGCAAGCCGAAGAGCACCCAGGGATAGAGCGGCCAGACCCAGGGGCTCCCATTCTCGGCGACATAATTGGGCCCGCGCCGGATCGCCGGCAGCAGCGTGAGGAAGACAAGTCCGGCCGCAGGAGAGAACCCGAACAGGGTCCACTGGAGTGCGGGTGTGTCCGGTTGATGAAGCAAGGGGAGAAGCGCGGCCGGATAGAGGAAGAAGAGCGCGAGGATCGCATAGTAAGGGACCCGGAACCGGCACGGCAACGCCAGCCCGATCCCCCGCAACACGCCTTCGCTCACCGCCACGGCGAAGCCCAGGCCGCCGACACAGCAAACCACCCCGAGCGCCGGGTGCGCCGCCAGGGTGTCGTCGAACGTCACCGACATCGCCAGGAACATCAGGACGACCAGGAGCAGCAGGCTTCGCATGTCGTCCCAAACGCGGCCAAGCCGGATCAAGGCGCACGCCGTCGATGCCAAGAGCAGCGTGTAGCCGGCCAGTCCGAGCATCAACGCCCAGGTCTCGAAGGTCGCCCTTTGGGTGTTGAACGAGACTCGCAAGCCGACGAAGAACAACTCCGCGCTCAGGACATAGAACGGGTTGCTCGTGTAGAGCCAGCGGACCAGGCCCCGACGCCGACGAGTCGGAACCTCCGGCGCCGCGCGGCGCGGATCGTCCATGGGACGTTCGTTCATGGGTGCCTCGAAAGGATGGGACCGCGATGGATATGCCGACAAGAACCGCGACGTGTATGGCTTTTACGGAGGGGGCATCAATACTGTGACAGTCGTCACAGTACAAATGTCGGACTTAAAGGGGAGCGATCGGTCGGGCGTAATCCGCCATGGGTAGACGGAGCCTGATGAATAACGCGGTCTGGTCTGAGGTCCTCGGGGGGAAGAGGGCCTCAGTCCTTGAGCCAGGCGTTGGCTTCGGAGAAGACCTGCCGGATCTTGGCGTGGTAGAGGAGCCGGGTGATCTGCTCGAACGTGCCCCAGTGGTGCCAGTGGCCGAAGGGGTCGTTGACGTGCTCGGCGGACCGGGTCAACGTCGCGATGTCGTGGACCTCGGCGAGGTAGTAGGTGACGGTCTTCACTACCTTCCGGCCACGTCGGATGTAAGTGTACGAGAGGCTCTTTTCGAAACCTTCACGGAACGACCACGTGAAGAGGCCGGTCTCTTCCTGGAACTCGCGGGCGGCGGTTTCCTTGGGCGTTTCGCCCGCTTCCATGCCCCCTTTGGGGAATTCCCACTTCGCGCGGGGGTTGCGCACCGTCGCCGAGTGGAGGACCAGGAACTCGGGTTCCCGATCTCCATCGACTCGGTAGGGAATCACGCCGGCGGAACGCTCGTGGATCGTGGTCATGTGGGGCGGCGGCCTGACGGCAAGTCCAAGCCGTCGCCGTCCTCGGACGCCGCCACGAGGCCGAGCACGGCCCCGGGCAAAATCCGATCATCTTCCCACCCTCGAATCTCAGCCAACCGACCCGTCGTGGGGGCGGGGACATCGAAGGTCGCGGGCCCGACCAGCACCTCGACGAGCCGGTCTCCCTCCCAAACCTCGTCTCCCCGAGCGACGAACCAGTGGCTCACGACAATCGGAACGTCCGGACCGGTCCCCAGGTCGGGCAGGATCACTGCCTCCAAACGCATGGCGAACCCCGTCTCGTCTGACTTGTTATTTTCTAACCGTCTGACCCGATACGGCAGAGTCGCCCGCAGGCACCCGCCGATCGCATAGAGTTTAAGCTTATCTCCGAAACCCAGGCTTGGCCAGAGCACTCTCGACCCCATTCGTCCTCAACGTCGACCGTCCAGGGGAGAGTGAGGAACCACCTATTCATCCGAACCACATCAACTTTCGACGACTTGGGGTAAGGTTCGGTTCCGTCGAGGCTTCGTGGTTCGATGGATCCGCCCTTGAGGCAGAGGTCGAACCCCGTAGAACACGGGGGAGAGGGTGGACAAATCCGATCACCTCATGCCCCGACCGGCGAATGTTATGGGTTTTCTCGAAACTTCCGACGGATTTCGGGGTACTTTCTCGAGAAGGTGTATAGCGGCCGACGCGGGCCGTAACGAGAGGGGGACGTAGGCCGAGTCCGGCATCGTCCCGCTACGAGTCTCTGGAGCTGAGGTCATCGCATGACGAGTCGACTCGTTCGAGGGTTCTCGGGGGTCTTGGTCCTCTTGGCGGCCGCCGCCGAGGCGACCGCGGCCGACGCCCTCCCGATAGGCCGAGGGGTGGGACAGCGCGTCAGTAACTTCAGCTTGAATGACAACACGGGCCAACCCGTGAGCCTGTATGGTTTTCGAGGCAAGAAAGCCGTCGTCCTGACCTTCACCGGGACCGATTGCCCGGTCGGGAATCTGTACATTCCCCGACTCGTCGAGTTGAACAAGGAATATCGGGACAAGGGCGTCGCCTTCGTGGCGATCAACGCGAACGCGAGCGAGACCGCCCCCCAGGTCGCCGAGCACGCCAAAGAGCGGGGAATCGACTTTCCCGTCCTGAAAGATACGGACAACCTCGTCGCCGACGCCTTGATGGCCGAGCGGACGTGCGAGGTCCTGGTCCTCGACGGCCGCGCGATGCTCCGCTATCGAGGGGCAATCGACGACCAGTATGGCCAGGGGACCCGCAAGCCCTCGGCGACCCGCGAATACCTTCGCGACGCGCTCGACGCCGTCCTGGCCGACAAGCCGGTGACGACCTCCGCCACGCCGGTCATCGGCTGCCTGCTCGACCGGGTCGAGCCGAAGCCCGCCAAGCTGGCCTCGCTGCCGAGGGTCCGGCCGGCCGCCGAGTCCATCGTCGCCGCCCACAAGGAACTCGACAAGGACGCGCCCGCCATTACCGCGAAGGTCACCTACGCGGGCGAAGTCGCGGCGATCGTCCAGGAGAAGTGCCAGTCCTGCCACCGGCCGGGACAGGTCGGGCCCTTCTCCCTCCTTACCTATGACGACGCCCGAGGCCACTCCGCGATGATCCGCGAGGTCATCGACGACCGCCGGATGCCCCCCTGGCACGCCGACCCGCGCTACGGCCACTTCGCGAACGACCGGAGCCTGAGCCCGAAGGAGCGTGCGACGCTCCTGGCCTGGGTCGACCAAGGGACTCCGCTCGGCGACCCCACGAAACTTCCCGAGGCCAAGTCGTTCCCCGAAGGCTGGACGGTCGGCACGCCCGACGTCGTCTTCGAGATCCCCGAGCCTTATGTCGTCGCCGCGCAAGGGGTCCTCGATTATGTGAACATCCGAGTCCCGACCAAATTCGCCGAGGACAAGTGGATCCAGGCCGCCGAGGCCCAGCCCGGCGACCGAGGCGTCGTCCACCACATCATCGTCTACGTCGACGACCACAAGCCGGGGAAGACTCGCCGGAGCGAAGGACACCTCTGCGGCTTCGCCCCCGGCGACATGCCCTCGGTGTATTCTCCCGGGACGGCCAAGCGAATCCCGGCCGGGTCGGACCTGGTCTTCCAGATCCACTACACGCCGAACGGCAAGGTCGCGAGCGACCGCTCCAAGGTGGGCCTGACGTTCGCCAAAAAGCCCGTGGAGCATCTGGCTCACACCCGGCCGATCGCCCAGGATCGCTTCGTCATCCCCCCCGGTTCCGACAACTATCCCGTCGACTCCTCGCTGACGCTGACGAGGGACATCCACCTGCTCAGCTACATGCCCCACATGCACCTCCGGGGCAAGAGCTTCGAGTACAAGGCGACGTATCCCGACGGCCGGGTCGAGACGCTGCTCTCCGTGCCCGCCTACGACTTCGGCTGGCAAAGCTCCTACGTCCTGGCCGAGCCCAAGGCGATGCCCAAGGGGACTCGGATCGACTGCCGGGCCCACTTCGATAACTCGACGGGCAACCCCGCCAACCCCGACCCGACCAAGTCGATCTCGTGGGGCGACCAGACCTTCCAGGAGATGATGATCGGCTACATCGACTATGTCGACGACGGGCCGATCACCGAAACCTCGAAGGCCTCCGCGCCTCCGATCGAAGCCCCCAAGCCGCCGGCGTCCAAGCTGACTCGAGTCCTCCAGGCCCTCAGTCGCGCCGGCTCGGCTCCCAAGAACTGACGTCGGTGATCGTACGAATCCCGACGAAACGGCCCGTTCCCACCCGGGGACGGGCCGTTCCTTTTGGTCGAGAGGTTCGGTGGAATCGCCCGAGCGACCGTACCCGGTCGTGGATCCGTTCCCCGATCGGCAGGGCTGTCGGCATGGTACGGCACGGCTACAATGACGATAAGGTCGGTCGACCAAATACACCACGATCGTTCTTGGCTCGGGGGTTGGTCATGAGACGAGGCACCATGTGGGTCGGGCTTTTCGGTGCGTTGCTCGTCACGAGCTCGGCGATCGTCGCGGGCGAGGGCGATCGCGAGATCCCCGAACCGTTCGCGCGGTTCGAGCCGATGATCGGCAGTTGGAAAGGGACCGGAGTTCCGACCGCCAACCGCCTCAAAGGATGGGCGGAGACCCATGTCTGGGCCTGGAAGTTCCTCAAAGGCAAGCCGGTCGGGATGACCTTGGAGTTCAAGGGCGACAAGGTCCTCACCCAGGCGCAGCTCTCGTACGACGCCGAGGCGAAGCATTACCTCCTGGAAGGGACGGACGCGGCCGGTAAGCCCGTGACGTACTCAGGAGCGATGGACAAGGCTGGCAAGGCGTTGGTGCTCAACCGGTCGGGAGCCCCCGAAGGGACCGGCAAGGATCGAGTCACGATCCGTCCCAACAGCAACCTGATCCGCTACACGATGGAATTCGACCGGCAGGAACCAGGAGCCCCCCAATTCAAGCGAGTCGTCGATGTCGGACTGACGAAGGAGGGAGAGTCCTTTGCCGCGGGGGCGGCGGCGGCCAATCTCCCCAAGTGCATCCTGACCGGCGGCGCGGCCACGATGTCGGTGAGCTATCAAGGCAAGTCGTACCCGATCTGCTGCTCAGGTTGCCGCGACGAATTCAACGAGAACCCCGAGAAGTACGTGAAGATCGCCGCCTTGATGACCACGACCGAAGGCAAGGCTTCGAGCAAGCCCCCTTCGGCGAACGTCGGCAAGGACGACGGCTCCTTCGAAGGCCTGGACGAAGGGGAGAAGCCCAAGGGACGAGAACCGTCGAGCACCTCCGCCTCCCGACCGAAGAAGGCCCCCAAGGACGAAACTCCGCCGGCTTCCAAGTCGGCGACCGCCGCGAAGGACCCGGCCAAGGCGGCGGCCCAGGCCCTTCGACTCGGCCAGGGGCTCGAGAAGTCCGGCAAGACTGAGGCTGCCCTCCGTTACTACCGACAGGTCGTGAAGGACTTCCCCACGACCCCGCAGGCCAAGACCGCCGCCGCCCGGCTCAAGGTGCTCGAGAAGGAATGATCTCGATTCATTGAAACGTCGCGCGCGACGAACATCCCCGCCAAAACGCCTCGGCGGGAGTCCGACCATCTCGCGAGGGTCAAGCGCTTTCGGGTTCTTTCGGCTTGGGGGCGATCCGGATGTCGAGGCCGATCTTCGTGGTCCAGATGTCCCAGTCGTTCCGGTCCCAGCCGACGATGATCCCCGAGGCCTCGAGCCTGTCGAACATCTGCTCCACGTACGCGGGGACGCGATCTTCGTACTCGGCCACGAGGTCGAGCTTGCGGCCCAACAGGTTGAAGATCCCCCGAATCGTGGCCGGCCCCTTCTCGGCGATCCGGCGCTGGCCTTCGGGGGATCCGGGGTCGGGCCCTTCGAGCGTGAGCTGCATCGAGCGGATGAGTCGGCCGAACTGGCTGAACCAGGTATCGCCGAACCCGAAATACTCCTTGTGGACGATCTGGACCTCGCCACTGCGAACGATCGCGGCCTGATAGACGGCCTCGAGGTAGTTTTCGCCGTAGTCGGTCTGGAAGGCGATATTGACCGCCTTCGCGAGGTGCTGGAGCGCCCCGATCACGCCGATGACGTCGGGGTCGACGGCGAGCGCCATGTCGCGGAGCCCCCCCGCCTTTCGGGCGGTGACGGTCCCCCCGGCTCCCGCCTCGACCGCCACGCCAAGCCCGACGTCGCCCGAAGTCGATGCCGTCGTTGTGATCGGCGGCGCGGCGGGCAGCGAGACGGCGGCCTGCCTGGCGGCCGGCTTCGGCCTCGGCTCGGGGTTCTTCGGCCCTTTGGGAGGGGGCTGGGGTGGCATCGGGGATCTCCGGGGTCGTGTCGTCGAGGGGAAACAGCGACCCGGTCATCATATCCTATGTTCCGATCCTCGCGCACCAATTGGCGAGCGTTCGGCAAAGTTCGGCGAGAGCAATCATTGCCCATCGGGACGGCCCCGTATGTCGGGCCCCGCCTCGCGCCAACGCTCCCGACGACGCTCGATCAGCCGCTCGACGAATGCGTCATATTCCGACGAAGGCCGACGCCGTCGCGGGTCCCAACGCCGACCCTTCTCCCAGTTGCATCGGCCGTGAACGGCCGCGAGGTTGTCGGGGTCGTCCGTCCCCCCTCGGCCTCGCGCCCGGATATGTTCCAGCGTCGCGCCTTCGCCCGTCTTGGCGTCGAAGGCGATCGGACCGTTGCAGATCAGGCACTTACCCACCCAATTCGGCCCCTGCCTCGCGAACGTCCGGTCGGTGAGCGCCGCGTGCGCGAGCTTCTCGGCGGTCGTCATCGCTCGGGCAACTCCCCGTGACATCATCCCGAAATCAAATATCAGGAAATCTCGAATCACTCGGACACGCGAGTTCTCGGGCTTTGGCTTCGAGGGCGTCCGAGGGTCAGACCACGGGAAAGGTCTTCGGATTCATTGTAGGAGAACCGCGGATGGGATTGAACGCGAAGCTCGGGGACAGTCTCGAGGCGAGGATTGCTGGATTTGTTTCGCCAAGGGACGGGCATGCGGGCTATGATCGGGCCGACCACGATCCCGGCCGAGGCCCGGTCGGGTCGGGCGTGAACTCATCCCGAAGGGCGAAGGTGTAGCCGTGCCGTCATCCTCGAATCCGACGTTACCGCCGCTGGCGCTGGGTGTTTGCAGCTGGAGTCTCCAGGTCGGCAGCGTCGCCGAATTGAAGGCGTTGCTCGGCGAATTGGGTGTGAACGTGGCCCAGGTCGCGTGCGGCGACCCCCACCACGCCAGTTGGGAAGAAGGGGACGCGATGCCCGAGGTCGCACTCGCTTCCGGTATCGCCTTCACGGGCACGATGCTCGGGTTCCCCGGCGAGGATTACACGACCCCGGCGACGATCCAGGCGACGGGAGGCTTCGGCAACCCGGCCGATCGCCCCGAGCGCCTCAACCGCCTGCGCTGGGCACTCGACCGGACGATTGCCCTGGGCTTATCCGACCTGATGCTCCACGCCGGCTTCTTGCCCCAGGTCGACGACCCCGACCGCGGCCCCCTGCTCGACACGCTCGCCCAGGCCGGGCAACTCGCGGCCGAGAAGGGGATCACCCTCGCTTTCGAGACCGGTCAGGAGACCGCCACCCTGCTCCGCCGGACCCTCGACGACCTCAAGGCGCCGAACCTCAAGGTCAACTTCGACCCGGCGAACATGCTCCTCTATGACATGGGCGACCCGATCAAGGCGATCGAGATCCTCGCGCCGGACATCCGGAGCGTCCACCTCAAGGACGCCAAACGGCCGACCACCCCAGGCCAGTGGGGCCAGGAAGTCCCGCTTGGCGAAGGAGAAGTCGACATCCGCAAGTTCGTCAAGACGCTCAAACAGGTGGGTTTCACCGGACCATTGGTCGTCGAGCGCGAGGTCGGCGACAAGGCCGGGCGTCTCCGAGACGTCGCGCACGGCCTGGCCTTCCTCCGGGAATGCCTCGCCGACTGATCCGGACGAGAACCCGACGATGGGCCCATCCGGGCCCACTGTCGAGCAGCCAGTCGATGTCGGCTTGGTCGTCTCTGGCCTGGGATTTGCTCCCTGAAGTCCCTCGAGGCACGCGGATATCGCTTCCGCGCCAAGGTCGATCTTCGAGGGAGTCGGATTATGATCCGGAAGTACGGAACCATCGCCGGAGCCGTCTGCGGGCTCGCCATCCTGGCCGGAGTGAGTCTCGCGCAGGAACCCAAGGGCACCGGCTCGAGCGTCGGGGAGAAAGTCGACAACGCCGTGCAGAGCCTCAAGAAAGGGGCTCGCGACGCGGGCGACGCCGTCCGCGACCAGTACAACAAGATGCGAACATCGGTCCACGACATGAACGTCTCGGCCCGGATCTACGGCCGACTGCATTGGGACAAAGCCCTCGCCGACGCCAAGATCGACATCGACGTCCGGAAGGATGGGATGACCACGCTGTCCGGGACCGTCCCCGACCTGAAAGCCAAGGCCAAGGCCGTGGACCTGACCCGCGACACCGTGGGTGTGAGCGAAGTCGTCGACCGCCTGACGGTTGCCCCGACGCCCACCCCGGTCGACTCCACCTCGTCGAGCAAGACGCCCTGAGTCTCGCGTCCATCCCCTTCGTCCGAAAATGCTGCGTTCGAAACGACGTCGGGCCATCCTTTCCGTGGAAGGGACGGCCCGATTCGCGTTTCTCCAGATCTCATGCAAACCCGGGTCAGCCCACCCTCAAGGAGGATCGCCGTGGACTCTATCGTCAACCCACGACCGTATTCACCACCCGGGCGAGCTCGCGGCCTGCGTCGGTGAGGCCGTAGAAGTTGTGCTTGCCCGAACGGCGCGGCTCGATCAATCGGCCGTGGCGGAGCAAGGCCAGGTGATGGCTGACGGCGGGCTGGCTCTGCGTCCCGAGGTCGGCGCACAGTTCCGAAACGTTTCGCTCTTTTTCATTCAAGAGCATCAGAACCTGAAGACGTGTCGGATCCGACACTTGCTTGAGCAGATCCGCGACGCGACGAATCTCGGGCGAAGGACGCTGGGCCTGGGCAGCCTTCGCAGATTTCGCCGAGACGCTCGACCGGGTAGTCGTATTGGCCATGAAACCCCTCAAACAAAATTAACTATCCCAGATACCAATCAGACAAGGTGTGAACGAACCGTGAAACACTATGTGATTAGGGGGAGGGTTCGCTTTCTCGTATAATAGGATTATGCTTCGTGGCGTCAACCCCCCGTGAGCATGATGTCCGTGAGAATTCGTTGTGGTGCGGCCTGCGTCTCGATCCTCCGAGCGGGAGCCGGTCAAAACCTCCATTCCTCAGTCAAGGACGGGTGAATTGACGAGATTCGCGAAGCTCGCGCGAGCCGTTCGACTCGCCTCTTCCGCCGGAGGTGCTTCGATGGTGCCATTGAACCGGTAGGCGAAGGTGCCAAAGGCCCCAGATTTCCGCTTGTCGGCGGGGCGAGCGTGCCGGTAGAGTGGGTCGGATTGTGGGCGCTCGGGATTCGTCCCGGGCCTCGAAGAACGGTCGCCGCCGCCGGGCGTTTCGCCGAGGGGCGGCGTTGTCTTGCGCCGAGAGCCGTGACTGATGTCAGCGCTCACCACCACGATGACCGACCTGGCTTACCAGCAGTGCATCAACCCGGCGTGCCGGGCCACCTTCGCGGTCGAGCAGACGTGCTTCGCCTGCCCCCAGTGCGGCGACCTGCTCGACGTCGTGTACGACTGGGACCGCCTCCCGGTCCCGCGCCGGCTGGCCGAGTTCGAGGCCAAATGGTCGGATCGGCTCGACCCTTTGAACTTCTCGGGGGTTTGGCGATTCCGGGAACTCCTGCCGTTCGCCCCTCGAGAGAAGGTGGTCACGGTCGGCGAGGGCCAGACGCTGCTGCAAACCGCCGACAAGGTGGGCCAGTATGTCGGCCTCGCGCCGGGCAACTTGAAGCTCCAGTATGAAGGGATGAACCCCTCCGGCAGCTTCAAGGATAACGGGATGACCGCCGCGTTCACCCACGCGAGAATGGTCGGGGCCCAGCGTGTCGCTTGCGCCAGCACCGGCAACACCTCGGCCGCCCTCGCCGTCTATTGCTCGGCGACCGACTTCGGCTTCAAGGCGCTCATCTTCATCGGCTCGGGCAAGATCGCCTACGGCAAGCTCGCCCAGGCGCTCGACCACGGGGCGTTGACGATCCAGATCGTCGGCGACTTCGACGACGCCATGCAGCGCGTGCGGCAGGTGGCCGACCGCCTCAACATCTACGTCATGAACTCGGTCAACCCCTTCCGGCTCGAGGGGCAGAAGACCATCATGTTCCGGGTGCTCGAGGCCCTGGCCTGGGAGCCCCCCGACTGGATCGTCGTGCCCGGGGGCAATCTGGGCAACTCGAGCGCCTTCGGCAAAGCCTTCATCGAGCTCAAGCACCTCGGGCTGATCGACCGGGTCCCTCGCCTCGCCGTCATCAACGCGGCGGGGGCCAAGACGCTCGACTACCTCGTCAGTGAGCACGGGCTGACCTGGAACCAGGGCCTCCCGGACATGGACGCCACGCAGGCCTACTACGACCGGCTCGATGCCGAACAGAAGAAGGCCTCGACGATCGCCTCGGCCATCGAGATCAACCGTCCGGTCAACCTGAAGAAGTGCCTGCGTGCGCTCGACTTCTGCCAGGGGGTGGTCCGGCAGGTGGGCGACCAGGAAATCATGGACGCCAAGGCCAGGGTCGGCGCCGGGGGCCTCGGGTGCGAGCCCGCCAGCGCGGCGAGCGTCGCCGGGGCCAAGTTGCTCCGCGAGGAAGGGATCATCGCCCCGTCGGACCGCGTCGTTTGCATCCTGACGGGACACCAGCTCAAAGATCCGACCGCCACCGTCGCCTATCACGGGACCGACCAGGACAACTTCGAGAAGGTGTTGGGCAGCCGGGGCGTCCGACGCGCCGGCTTTGCCAACCGGCCCGTCATCGTCCCCAACGACCTCGACGACATCATCCGAACCATCGCCCTCTACTCGGACACCGAGGATTCGAACTCGGCAAGTTCCTGAGTCCTGCGTCCCGACGTCAACGAGTCGACGAGTGGTCGCCCTCGAGGACCCACTCCTCGTTGAAGACGGCGTGCTGGATCGTGCTCCCCTCGGGCTCGATCCGGCGCGTGTACGTGACGTGCATCAGACCGTCGCGGCCCTGGATCAGCGAGGGGTAGTGGAACTGCCCCTTGCCCTCGGGCGCGATCTCGATGTGTCGTGTTTTCGACCATGTCGCGCCCTCGTCCTCGGAGATCGACAAGGCCAACGAGTGTCGTCCCTTCGCCGCGTCGTTGTAGACGAGTGCCCAGTGGCCGTTGGCCAGTCGGATCGCGTCGATCCCCGCGCCCGGATTCGGGAGCGTCGCGTCGGTGACCGGTGCCCAGGTCTGGCCGTCGTCCTTGGACGTGCTCAGGCGGATCTTGTGATGAGGGCCATTGTCGCGCATGAACGCGACGATCGATCCGTCGTCCTTCCGGACGAGGCTCGGCTGGATGCTCCCGAAGCCGAGCATGGGGCCGCTCGTCGACCATGACTTGCCCTGGTCGTCGGTGATTTCGACCAGAGACGCGTCGAACGTGTCGGAGTAGAGCGGGAGCAACCAGCGCCCCGAGGGCAACACGATGGGATGGACGCGCGGCATCCACCCGAGTCGCTGATAGATCTCTTCCTTCGACCGCGACGCGAGCCGGTCGAGGTGGGCCTTGGCGCCCTCCTTGGCCGGGTCGTCGAGGTCGCGGATGGCCCGCTCCATCGCCGGTGCAAAGTCCTTCGGGGTGATGTGCAGGACCCCCTCGCGGGTCCAGGGAAGCGGGCCCGAGTGATCTCCCGGGTCCTTCGCCACGGCGAATTTCAGGAGTGCCCCTTCCCAGTGGTGGTCCAGGATCGTCGGCCAGAAGAGCCAGATCGTCCGGTCGGGGGCGGCGAAGAGCGCCGGGTTGCAGTCGGGATAACCCGGCGTATCGGCCAGGGTGAAACGAGGGCTCCAGGCCGTCTTGCCCGCCTCGAGTCTGGACCCCAGGATCTCGACATCGTCGGCAGTCCGTTCGCCGCTCCCGCGATACCAGGTCGCGAGTAAGTCGCCATTGGGGCGCTCGATCACGCAGGAGGCGTGATTGTGCTTCTTCTCGGCGGGGAAGAGCGCCTCGCTCCGGAAAAAGGGCGCGGCGACGGCGTCACTCGCCAGCCCGAGGGCGACGAGGCAGAGGGGAAACCAAGGACCCATGGAAACTCTCGTCTTGGGAGGATGGGAGAAGGATCGATCGCACTCGTTGCGGCGAGTGTAAAGCGGGTCCAACCTCGGAACAAGCGCCGAGGATGTCGACCGATGAACCCGAAGCACGTCGGCGGAGGGGGTCGCTTTCCGGTTGTCTTGGATCGGCTCCGGGGGAGATAATGGACTTCAGAGCGATTCGCGTTCGGGTGGCATCTCTTCGAGACAAGTCTGAAGCGCCAGCGAGTGAATCCTCCTCGATTTCTCGCGAAGGGATTCACTCGCTGTCGCTTCGGGCTAGTCAAGAGTCATTCCGCCGGAGCCATCGGGTGGAAGCAACGCGTGCATGATCCGCCATTCGGATCCTCCTGCCAAAGACCCCTGCCCCTCGAGCGAGCCGAGCAAAGACATGCGACTGGAACTCTCATCCGTCCATCGCCGTCGTCCGGGCGAAGGCGAGGCCCGACCTCGGCCTGCCTGCTACGCCTTGGCGTGGGCCCTTGCCCTGGCGATGTCTCCCGCTTTCGCGTCGGCGGCCGGGTCGGGGGATGTCGACTTCAGCCGAGACATCCTGCCGATCCTCTCCGACCAATGCTTCCTCTGTCACGGGCCCGACCCGAAGACGCGGAAGGCCGACCTGCGGCTCGACATCAAAGAGGGGGCGCTCCGCGGAAATGACCCCGTGATCGTGCCGGGACGGGGCGATGAGAGCGAGCTCATCCGGCGAATTACCAGCACCGACCCCGAAGACGTGATGCCCCCCGCGAAGTCGGGCCGTGCGCTCACTTCGAGCCAGGTCGACCTGTTGAAACGTTGGGTAAACGGCGGCGCCAAGTGGGGCAAACACTGGGCCTTCGAAGCGCCGAGGCGTCCCGAAGTCCCCAAGATCGCCGACACGGGCTGGGCGAAAAATTCGATCGACCCTTTCGTGCGCCGAAAGCTTGAGGCGGAAGGGCTCCGCCCCTCGCCCGAGGCCGACAAGCCGACCCTGATCCGCCGCGCGACGCTCGACCTGACGGGCCTCCCTCCGACACCCAGAGAGGTCGACCGTTTCCTCGCCGACCCGTCGCCAACGGCGTACGAAGAGCTGGTGGATCGGCTCCTGGCCTCGCCGCAGTACGGCGAACGCATGGCCATGGAATGGCTCGACGAAGCCCGCTTCGCCGACACGAATGGATATCAAAACGACTTTGCTCGGACAATGTGGCCCTGGCGAGACTGGGTGATCGAGGCGTTCAACCGCAACCAGCCGTTCGACGACTTCGTGCTCGACCAGGTCGCGGGAGACCTTCGAACGGGCGCGACCCTCTCGCAGCGGATCGCCACCGGCTTCAACCGGAACAACCGCACCGTCACCGAGGCCGGGTCGATCGACGAGGAATGGCGGATCGAGAACGCGGTCGACCGCGTCGAGACCACCGCCACCGTCTTCCTCGGCCTCACGATGGGGTGCGCCCGCTGCCACGATCATAAATATGATCCGATCTCGCAGAAAGAGTTCTACGAGTTCCTCGGGTTCTTCAACAGCGTCAACGAGAAGGGCGTCTACACCGAGCAGCGTGGCAACGTCCCGCCGTTGGTCTCCGTGCCGAGCCTCGACGATCAGGCGAAGCTCCGACGCCTCGAGGCGGAGGTCGCGGCCGCGGAGAAACTCGTCCGTGATCGGGAGTCGGGGCTCCCCGATCGACAACGCTCCTGGGAAAAGACCGCCCCGGCCGAGACCGAACCGGCGACACCGGCCGACTGGGCCGTGCGCTGGCCGCTCGATGGTCAATTGAACGTCTCTCGATCCGAAGGGACGTCGGGAGATTCGATCTATCGCGGGGAAGGGCCGCCGAGTTGGTCCGAGGGCCCTTGGGGCAAGGCGCTGAGTCTCGACGGTCAGGACAAGTCGTTCGTCGATGCGGGGGACGTGGTCAAGCCGGGGGAAAACAACCGGATCTCCTACGGCACCTGGGCCCTCCCCAAGGCGAACGGGGCCCTGCTCAGCAAGATGGACGACCCCGCCGATTACCGAGGCTTCGACCTCCTCGTCCTCGACCGCAAGGTCGTCGCCCACCTCGTGAACACGTGGCCGGGCAACGCGATCAAGGTGACAACCAAGGAGGCCCTCCCCGCCGATGCGTGGACCCACGTCTTCGTCACGTATGACGGTTCGGGCAAGGCCTCGGGGGTGACGGTCTACGTCAACGGCCGACCCGTCCCGATCGAGGTCCAGAGCGACGGGCTCCGCGACACGATCGCGACGGCGGAACCTTTGAGGCTCGGTCGCCGGGCGACCGAATGGCCGATCAAGGGAGAACTGGCCGACGTCCGGGTCTATCGACGCACTCTCGACGCCGCGGAAGTCCGCGCGATCGTCCACGAAGCGATGCGAAAGCTCGCCCAGACGCCCGAGGACCGGCGGTCGAAGGCCCAGAAGGAGTTGCTCACGCGTTGGTACAAAGCGACCTACGCCCCCGAGGTCGACGAGGCGCGGAAGGCCCTGGCGAAACTCCTTCAGGAGAAGTCGGAGGCACAGGGACAGGTCCCGACGGTCATGGTCATGGAGGATACGGCCACGCCCCGCGAGACGTTCCTTTTGAAGCGGGGCCGCTATGACATGCCGGATACGAGCCGGAAACTCGAGCCCGGGATCCCGGCATCCCTCCCTCCGCTCCCCGAAGGGACGCCACACAACCGCCTTGGGCTCGCCCGCTGGCTCGTCTCGCCCGACAACCCGCTGACGGCCCGCGTGATGGTGAATCGGATCTGGCAGCACCACTTCGGCACCGGGCTGGTGAAGACGTCCGAGAACTTCGGCCTCCAGAGCGAGCCGCCGTCGCACTCCGACCTGCTCGACTGGCTCGCCTCCGAGTTCGTGCGCGTCGGATGGGACATGAAGGCGATGCACCGCCTGATTGTCACGAGCGCCACCTATCGGCAGTCGTCGAAGGCGTCGGCGGACCTGGTCCGACGCGACCCCGAGAATCGAATGCTGGCCCGAGGGCCTCGTTTCCGCCTTGTGGCTGAAGTCGTGCGCGACAATGCCCTGGCCGTCGCCGGACTCCTCTCGCCGAAAGTGGGAGGCCCGTCCGTCAAGCCATATCAGCCGGCCGGCCTCTGGGAAGAGCTCGCCGGAGGGGCGGGCGAGGCCCCCTACGTGCAGGACAAGGGGACCGAGCTCTATCGTCGGAGCCTCTACATCTATCGCAAGCGGACCGTGCCGCACCCGATCATGGCCACGTTCGACGCCCCCAGCCGCGAGATCTGCCAGGTGAAGCGGGCGAGGACGAACACCCCGCTCCAGGCCCTCGAGCTCCTGAACGACGTGACGTATGTGGAAGCCGCTCGGCATCTCGCCGAGCTCATGCTGGCCTCGGGAGGGACCGACCCCGACGATCGGATCACGTTCGCGTTCCGGCGCGCGACGGCGAGGAAGCCGCTGCCGGCCGAGTTGCAAGTCCTCCGCCGCGGCCTGGACCGCTATCGCCAGACGTTCGCGACGGATCGAGCCGCCGCCGAGAGCTTCGTCCACCACGGCGACAGCCCGATCCCCGCCGGCCTCGAGCCCTCGGAGCTGGCCGCCTATACGGCGACCGCCGCCGTCATCTTGAACCTCGACGAGACGATTACCCTGGAGTGACCGACCGCAAAGCGGCCGTCCTCTTTCCCTCCTCCACGCTCTCCTACGTTGAGGCCCTCCGTGGACGAACTCAAGATCACGCAGCAGCTCAACCGTCGGCACTTCCTCCAACGCTCCGGGGTCGGGCTCGGATCACTGGCTCTCGGATCGCTCCTCGGCCAGGATCGGGCCCGCGCCGCTTCGGCCGATTCGCCCGGAGGGCTGGCGGGCTTGCCGCACTTCCCCCCCAAGGCCAAGCGAGTCATCTACCTGTTCCAGTCGGGCGCGCCGTCGCAGATGGACCTCTTCGACTACAAACCGGCGCTGAAGGATCGGAGTGGGTCGGAACTCCCCGACTCGATCCGGATGGGCCAGCGGCTAACCGGGATGACCTCGGGTCAGAAGAACTTCCCGGTCGCCCCTTCGATTTTCAAGTTCGCCCAGCACGGCCAGAGTGGCGCCTGGTTGAGCGAACTGCTCCCCCACACCGCCTCGATCGTCGACGACGTCTGCTTCATCCGATCGATGGAGACCGAGGCGATCAATCACGACCCGGCCATCACCTTCGTGCAGACCGGGTCGCAGCTCGCGGGACGGCCGAGCATGGGGGCATGGGTCGCCTACGGCCTCGGGAGCATGAACCAGGACCTCCCTGCGTTCGTCGTCCTGCTCTCGAGAGGCCGGACCGACCAGCCGCTGTACGACCGGCTCTGGGGCAGCGGCTTCCTGCCGACCCAGTATCAGGGGGTCAAGCTCCGGGGGGGCAAGGAACCAGTCCTCTACCTCGCCAACCCGGCCGGCTGCACCCCCCAGACCCGCCGCCAGATGCTCGACGACATCGGCGAGCTCGACAACCTCCGGCACGCCGAGACGGGCGACCCCGAGATCCTGACTCGAGTCGCGCAGTACGAGTTGGCGTACCGGATGCAGAGCTCGGTCCCCGAATTGACCGACATGTCAGGCGAGCCGAAGTCGGTCCTCGAGATGTATGGGCCCGACGTCCAGAAGCCCGGCAGTTACGCGGCGAACTGCCTGCTTGCCCGACGCTTGGCCGAGCGCGGGGTTCGGTTCATCCAGCTCTATCACATGGGCTGGGACCAACACAGCAACCTGCCCGAGCAGATCCGCAGCCAGTGTCGCGACACCGACCAGGCCTCTGCGGCATTGATCCGGGACCTCAAGCAGCGCGGATTGCTCGACGACACGCTCGTGATCTGGGGAGGCGAGTTCGGCCGGACGGTCTACTCCCAAGGGCAGCTCACCGCCGACAACTACGGCCGAGACCACCACCCGCGCTGCTTCACGATCTGGATGGCCGGTGGCGGGATCAAGCCGGGGATCGTGCACGGCGAGACCGACGACTATTCCTACAACATCGTCCGCGACCCGGTCGAGATCTACGACCTGAACGCGACGATCATGCACATGATGGGGATCGACCACACCCGCCTAACGTTCAAGTTCCAGGGGCGTGACTTCCGCCTGACGGACGTCCACGGCAAGGTCGTCAAACCGCTCCTGGCCTGACCTCGGCATCGGCCTCGGCCCACATCTTTCCCTCGGTCCCGGTCGTTGCCCTCCCGTTTTCCGGGCGACGCCCTACAATGTCCAAGGGACGTGCATTCGCGGCGGCGGGTGAGGCCCCGTCGCCGTCAGGGAAGACCGGGAGTCGTGCGCATGTTCTTGTTTGCGTACGGGACGCTTGGCCCCAAAGGACCGAAGGCGGCGGAGGCCGAGGGATGGCGGGCCGATTCCGTCAGGGGCCGGCTCTTCGACCTCGGCCCCTACCCCGCCCTCGTCGACTGCGGCGATCCGGCCGCCGACTGGGTCCTGGGATACCTCCGGCCCACCGATCTCGACGAACTGCTCGGACGCCTCGACCCGTATGAAGGCGTAGAGCACGGCTTATACCGGCGGGTCGAGACGGCAACCCGCTCGGGACATCGCGTCTGGGTCTACGAGTACGCGCGGCCTCTCCCCGCGGAGGCACGGCAACTTTACGCGCCCTGGAGCGGCCCCAACAGCCTCGATTCCGATTGACCACGTTTCTTTCAGGAGACGACGTCATGGCCACCTCTCCCGCTCGGGTCCCCGTTCACAACGGCGAGGTCGAAACGGAAGCGCCGACCGTCGGCCAGTACCTGATCGACCGACTCCACGAGCTCGGAGTCGGGCACGTCTTCGGCATCCCCGGCGACTACGTCCTGACGCTGTACAAGATGCTCGAAGCCAGTCCGATCACACTGGTGGGGGTCACTCGCGAAGACAACGCGGGGTTCGCCGCCGACGCATACGCGCGGCTCCATGGCCTGGGATGCGTCTGCGTCACCTACTGCGCCGGGGGCCTGAGCCTCTGCAACAGCATCGCGGGGGCGTATGCCGAGAAGTCTCCCGTGATCGTCCTGAGCGGCTCGCCGGGCCTTTCGGAACGGGACAGGAACCCGCTCCTGCACCACAAGGTCAAGGGGTTCGAGACGCAGTTCGAGGTCTTCGAGAAGATCACGGTCGCCTCGGCGGTGCTCGACGACCCGTTGACCGCGTTCCACGAAATCGACCGCGTCCTCGAGGCGGCGGTCCGATACAAGCGGCCGGTCTATCTCGAGATCCCCCGCGACCAGGTCCAGGCGAAGCAGGTCACCCCACATCGCCCCCGGGCCGGCTTGCCGCCGAGCGACCCGGACGCCCTCCGCGAGGCGATCGACGAGACCTCGGCGATGCTCCGGGCCGCCTGGCGGCCGATGATCCTGGCCGACGTGGAGATCCACCGCTTCGGGCTCCAGGACGACCTCCTCGCCCTGGCCGAGCAGACCGGGATGCCGATCGCGACGACGATCCTCGGCAAGAGCGTGATCTCCGAGGGGCACCCGCTGTTTGCCGGCGTCTACGAAGGGGCGATGGGACGGGCCGAGGTCACCGAGTTCGTCGAGTCGGCCGACTGCCTCTTGATGCTGGGATGCTTCCTGACGGACATCAACCTCGGCATCTTCACGGCGAAGCTCGACCTATCGCGCTGCATCGACGCGACCAGCGAGAATCTGAGGATCCGATACCACCACTACAGCGACGTTCGCCTCGACGACTTCATCCGAGGGTTGACGGCTCGGAACCTGTCGGTGGTGAAGACAAGTCCTCCGCCCAGGCCCGACCCCCTGGCGTCACCCTGGGTCGCGCAAGCGGACACCCCGCTCTCTTCGCGTCGCCTCTTCGACCGCCTGAACCGGATGATCGACGACAAGATGACCGTGATCGCCGACATCGGCGACTCGCTCTTCGGCGCCGTCGACCTGTCCATGAGCCGTCGGACGGAGTTCGTCAGTCCGGCCTATTACACCTCGATGGGCTTCGCAGTCCCGGCGGCCTTGGGGGCCGGCATGGCCAACCCCGACTCCCGAGTGCTGGTCATCGTCGGCGACGGTGCCTTCCACATGACCGGCATGGAGCTGTCGACAATCGCCCGGCACAAGTTCAACCCGATCGTCGTCGTGCTCAACAATCACGGGTACACCACCGAGCGTTTCCTGCTCGAAGGCTCGTTCAACGACATCCAGGAATGGGCATTCCACAAGATCCCCGAGGTCTTCGGCATCGGGCTCGGGCTCGAGGTCCGGACCGAAGCCGAGCTCGACGACGCGCTCAGGGCCGCAGTCGCCAACACGAGCAGCTTCAGCCTCCTGAACGTCCACCTCGACCCTTACGACCGAAGCCCTGCGCTCGAACGCCTCGCGGAGAAGATCTCCAAGATGGTGTGAGCCTCTCTCCAAAACCTAGCTCTCGCCATGTACGGAGCCCGGATCGGATCACGCTCGGATTGCATACACCCGATAGATCCGGCGGAACAATTCTTTACAAGCCCGAAGCGCAAGCGAGTGAATCTCATCGCGAGCAATCGAAGAAGATTCACTCGCTTGCGCTTCGGGCTTGTATCGAAGAGAGTCCGATCAAGCGTCAATCGCTCTAGGCGTGAGGGGCGATGGCATCACGGGGTCTCACGGCCTCGAGAGCTTCACCCGCGGTGAAGACCGCCACGCCCAAAAGGACGAGGTCCTTGAGCAAGAACTGACCTGGCATGGCCGACAAGGCCGGGAAACCAGCGAGCCTCGGTTCCCAGCCGGGCGTCGTGAAGAGGAACGTGAGCGTCGTCAAGAACGTCCCGATCGCAAGCCCGCTCCCGATGGCCGAGCCCAAAGGCCAGACCGGGCGGAGGGCGATGAGCAGGCCGATGAGCAGCTCGACGACGCCGAGCATGGCGGAGAAGGCGCCCACGCTCATGACCTTGTACATCCAGCCCATCAAAGGATTGTTCGCCACCAGCGGCCGGATTCCCTCGGCCTCATAGGACGAAATTTCATTCCGCCAATCCAAAGCATGACGATTACTAAATGGTTCCCCACAACGCGGAAAGTGCGTTATGGATCAGGGTTGCCGAGGCCGTCAAGTTCCTTTCCGTTTTGTGAGAATCTATTTAGGCGTTCGGCAGGAATTATTTCACCTGCCGATCCCTCGTTTTTGGAGTGATAGTGATGTCGTACTTGGGGAGAGTCACCGATCGCTGTAGTCAGGCCTCATAACTCTTCATTTCCTTCGCGCCCACTCGAACCCCATCGGGATACGAACCCTCGAGACTCTCCACCTTCGGATGTCGCCCCTTCCAGGTCATCCGCCTGGCGCATTGCAGGACCACCTCC